>NZ_CP027236.1:1946410-2595213 GCF_002999235.1 Actinomyces sp. oral taxon 897
GGGCTGCCCGTTAACGCAGGGCTGGCCGACCATCATTACAGGAGGTCCTTCGTGGAAGACAGCATCATCGCCCGTATCCCCCTTTTTGAGAGGATGACCTACGAGGAGCAGGACGAGCTGCGCAGCATGATGTCGCGCACCACCCTGCGCCGCGGGGAGACCCTTTTCAACGAGGGGGAGGACGGCGACCGCCTCTACATCCTCGTGTCGGGCAAGGTGAAGCTCGGTCACACCAGTCCTGACGGCCGCGAGAACCTGCTGGCGGTCCTGGGCCCCGGCGAGATCGTGGGCGAGCTGACCCTGTTCGACCCGGGCCCGCGCTCCACCACCGCCACCGCGGTGGCGCCCACCGAGCTGCTCAACCTGGAGCACGGCCAGCTCATGAGCTTTATCGAGACCCACCCGGCCCTGGCCAAGGACATGCTGCGCGCCCTGGCCCAGCGTCTGCGCCGCACCAACACGGCCCTGGCCGACCTGGTCTTCTCCGACGTCCCAGGTCGCGTGGCCAAGGCCCTGCTGGACCTGGCCGACCGCTTCGGCTCCACCACCGACGACGGCATCCACGTCCCGCACGACCTCACCCAGGAGGAGCTGGCCCAGCTGGTGGGCGCCTCCCGGGAGACCGTCAACAAGTCGCTGGCGGAGTTCGTCTCACGCGGCTGGATCCGCCTGGAGGGCCGTGCCGTCACGCTGCTCGACGTCGACCGCCTGCGCCGCCGCGCTCGCTGACTCCGGGCTCCGGTCTCACCAGGGGCGGGCAGGCCGGCGTGAGCCACCGTCAGCCAGGTCCCGGCCTACCGGGTCCTGGCGACCGCGACCTGCCCGGTCCGCCCGCCCCTGGTGAGGGCCTCCCGGTGCGGGGGTCCCTCACCAGGGGCGGCATCTCGCAGGGGCCGGAGCCGCATGAGTCGTTCTCTGACAGAGAAAGCTGATCGGAGGACAAGTGGTCTAAAATTAGGCCTTAGGACCTAAGTTCTCTAGCAGAGAACACGTGTGGTCGCACCGCCCGCCTCCTCCCCCGTCGGGTGCGGGCACCTCGCCCCGGGTCCGCGTCGTCGCAGGTCGCCAGGCGTGCCCGCCCCTCGTGGTCGCGCACCGGGCAGGCGCACGACCACGACGGCGAGGCGTTAGGCGCGGGGGCGCTTGAGGTAGGCGACCAGGTTCTCCGAGCCGGTCGGCCCGGGGACGACCTGCACGAGCTCCCAGCCGTCAGCGCCCCACTGGTCGAGGATCTGCTTGGTGGCGTGGGTCAGGAGGGGGATGGTGGCGTACTCCCAGGTAGTCATGCCCCCACCCTACGGGCGTCAGCGGGTGCGGGCGAGGATCCGCGGAGCACGCCGGGCCCGCAGCTCAGCGAGCGTCTCGTTGTCCACCTGGCGCAGCCAGGCCGACCAGTCCGTGACGTCGGGGTACTTGCGCACCAGGGCGCGTCGCTCACGCTCGGTCAGCCCGCCCCAGACACCGAAGACGGACTCGGTCTCCAGCGCCTCTATGAGGCACTCCATGCGCACCGGGCAGCTGAAGCAGATCGAGCGCGCGTCCCGCTGCTCCGCCCCCTTCCCGAAGAGACGGTCCGGCGCGATTCCGGCACAGGCCGCACGCGTTGCCCAGGTTGGGTCACTCACCATAACTTCTACCCCTCTCTACGATCGAAGCCACTGTCAGCCGCATCACATAGACGTTAGATCACAATGGTCCCCGGCACAAAATCCGCCATCCGGTCGGTCGCCGCCGCGACGACGGGGGTACCCCGGCCGCCACGGCCCCTGGCACAGGGGCGCCGCGACCGCCGCCACGTCACCCGGGCACCCCGCCCATCCCCGCAACCGCGCGGGAAAACGGCCGGGGGGCCGGGCCGCCCGCCCGGCGTCCCGCCCCGGGTGGCCCGGTCCGGCGACCGCCGCGCCGTGCCCGCCGCCGTCGCCCCCTGACCCCGGACGCCGACGCCCCGGACGATTTCCCCGCGACGCCACCGGGCGACCTCACAGCACTACCGGCCACCTTCCACGTACGCTGGAGGCATGTCCTCCTCCTCGCGACGCCCCATCAGCCCGGTCAAGGCCCTGTCCCTGGTGCTCGTCTTCCTGCTCCTCTCGACGGCGGGCGGCATCCTGGCGGCGGGCTTCGCAGCTCCCTTCGTCGGCGCGACCTCGGCGATCACCAACGCCTCCAAGGAGTTCTTCGACGAGCTCCCCGAGGACTTCACCATCCTGTCCCCCTCCCAGATCTCGGTCATGAAGGCCTCTGACGGCACCGAGATCGCGCAGTTCTACGCGGAGAACCGCATCGTGGTCTCCCTGGACAACATCAGCATCAATATGCAGCACGCGATCGTCGCGGTCGAGGACAAGCGCTTCTACCAGCACAAGGGCGTTGACCCCACCGGTATCCTGCGCGCCCTGGTGTCCAACAGCAACGACGGCTCCACCCAGGGGGCCTCGACCCTCACCCAGCAGTACGTGCGCAACGTCCTGGTGGAGGCGGCCACCCAGTCCAACGACAAGAAGGCCATGAAGGCGGCCACGGAGAAGACGACGGCCCGTAAGCTCCGGGAGATCAAGTACGCGCTGACCCTGGAGCAGAAGTACCCCGACGCCAAGCAGAAGATCCTCGAGGGCTACCTCAATATCGCGGCCTTCAGCCCCTCCACCTACGGCGTGGAGGCCTCCGCGCAGCACTACTTCTCCCACTCCGCCAAGGAGCTCACGATCCCCGAGGCGGCCCTCCTGGCCGGCCTGACCAACGCCCCCAGCGCCTACGACCCCATCACCCACCCCGAGGAGGCCAAGAAACGCATGGACTGGGTGCTGGAGAAGATGCTGGAGGAGCAGTTCATCACCCAGGAGGAGCACGACGCCGGGGTGGCCACCACCATTGACTCCATGCTGCACGTGACCAACGAGGTCGGCGGCTGCGGCACCGCCGGGGACGCGGCCTACTTCTGCAACTACGTGGTCGGCGAGATCGAGAACTCCGACCTCTACGGGGCCTCCCTGGCGGAGCGGCGCAAGCTCCTCCTGCGCGGCGGCCTGTCGATCACCACCACCCTGGACCGGGGCAAGCAGGGTGCCGCCAACTCCGCCGTCCAGGCCTACGTCCCCACCAACGACCCCTCCGACGTCAAGGCTGCCCTGGTCTCGGTGGAGCCGGGCACCGGCAAGATCCTGGCGATGGCGCAGAACACCAACTTCGGCGACTCCACCGCGTCCGACCCCTCGGCCACCCAGATCTCCTTCGCCGCCGACGCCAAGCACGGGGGCCTGAGATCCAACGGATTCCAGCCCGGCTCCGCCTTCAAGCCCTTTGTGCTCGCCGAGTGGTACGCCCAGCACAAGTCGGGCTACGCCTCCATGAACACCGACCCTACCGTGTTCAATATGAGTCAGTTCACCGCCTGCGGCTCACGGCTGGCGGGTGAGAACTGGAAGGTGGGAAACTCCAACAGCAGCGAGGGCGGCACCCACAACGTCATCCAGAACACGGCCATGTCCATTAACGTGGGCTACGTCAGAATGCTCGCCCAGCTGGACATCTGCGACGTCTCCAAGCTGGCCGCCACCCTGGGGGTGACCAAGACCGACGGATCCGAGCTGGAGGCCCGTCCCTCGATCGTCCTGGGCGCCCAGGAGGTCACCCCGATGGCCATGGCCAACGCCTACGCCACCTTCGCCGGCCACGGCGTCTACTGCAAGCCCATTGCCATTAACTCCATTAAGGACGCCTCCGGCAACGACATGGCGGTACCCAGCGCGGACTGCTCCCAGGCCCTGGAGGCCACCGCCGCCGACCAGGTGGCTCTCACTCTGACCAATGTGCTGACCTCCAAGGGGACCGCCCCCAACGCCGCCCTGGCCGGACGCCAGGGCGCGGGCAAGACCGGCACTACCGAGGAAATGGACAACGCCTGGTTCGTGGGCTTCACCCCCCAGCTCTCCACCGCCGTCTGGCTGGGGCACTCCGACGGCTACTACACCATGGCCCACCAGACCATTGGCGGGCACTACTACTCCACCATGTACGGCTCGGACGCCCCGGCATCCCTGTGGAAGACCTACATGGACAGCGCCCTGGCCGGCCAGCCGGCCCAGGCCTTCAACCAGGTGGGCCTGGGCGCCGGCGGGGCCTCCAACACCGCGGGCAGCGGCTCCACCAGCGACCAGGGCACCACGCACGAGGCCAGTAGCGAGGCCACCACCCCGGCCCCGGGCAGCGCCACCGGGGGCGCCACCTCCGTGGCCACCGAGGCGCCTACCAGCGGCACCTTCGAGGCCACGCTCCAGGCCAGCACCCCGTCCGCTGACATTATCCAGCCCACCAGCGCACCGACCGGTGCACCCACCGGCACGACGCCGACCGGTGGCGCCACCCCGTCAGGCCAGGAGAGCGGCAGCGTCTCGGCGGGCACCACCGAGCTCTCCGCAGGCGGCACCTCAGGAGGTGGGGGCCTGGCAGGCGTCGGCACCGTCCCGGCCGTGCGCAACGAGGAGGACAGCTGAGATGGCGGGTACTGGTACGGGGCGCACGCCTGCGGACAGTGACCGCCGGGCCGCGCCCCACGCTCGCCGCCCCGGCCGGACCCTGAGCAGAGTGGCAGGTATCACAGCGCGGGGTATTGGGCTGGGTGTCGGCCTGGGCGCGGTCACCCTGGGCTACAGCCTGCTGGAGGCCCGCTGGTACGTCCTGCGCCGCATCCAGGTCCCGGTCCTGGCCCCCGGCGAGGAGCCTATCCGCCTGCTCCACCTCAGCGACCTGCACCTGACCGACCACACCGAGGCCCGTGTGGCCTGGGTCCGCTCACTGGCGGGCACCCGTCCCGACGTCGTGGTCAACACCGGGGACAACCTGTCCTTCGCCTCCGGCGTCGAGCCCCTTGAGCGGGCCCTGGAGCCCTTCCTCAACCTGCCAGGGGCCTTCGTCATGGGCGACCACGACTACTTCACGACGGTCTTCCGCCCCCCACGCGCTACCTGCGCCGCGACCCCCGCACCGCCGACTCCCCGGAGAAGCAGGCGGAGATCCAGGAGCTCCCCTGGCAGGAGGTCCACGACATCCAGGCCCGGGGCGGGTGGGTCGACCTGACGAACACGCGCGGGAGCCTGACGGTCCGCGGACGGCGGATCGACCTGGTGGGCGTGGACGACCCCCACGCCAAGCGGGACGTCTTCCCTGCCTCCGGGCGGGGCCGCCACCGGGCGGACGCCGCCCCCGGCGCGAGCGGCGGGGCCGCCAGGACCACTACCGGCGCGCACCGGGGTCCTGCGGCAGCGGTAGGCCTGCCCGCGGTCCAGGACGCCCGGCGACAGGACCTGCGCCTGGGGCTGACGCACGCCCCCTACACGCGGGTCCTGGACACCATGGCGGCCGACGGCGTGAGCCTGGTCCTGGCGGGGCACACGCACGGTGGCCAGATCTGCCTGCCCGGCGTCGGGGCCCTGGTCACCAACTGCGACCTGGACCGCCGTCGGGCCTCCGGGCTGTCCACCTGGCCTGGAGACGCCCTGCGCGGCGTCCACGGGGACCGCGCCCTGCTGGGGCCACTTCCGCAGCCCGGACTGTTCCTGCACGTCTCGGCGGGCCTGGGCACCAGCCCGTTCTCACCGGTGCGCCTGGCGTGCCGCCCGGAGGCCACGCTCCTGACGCTCGTGCCGGCCCAGGAGCCGGGTGAGGGCCAGGAGAAGGCCAGGACCAGCCAGGAGTGAGACGCAGGACTCAGCCGGAGGATTTCGCAACAGCGCGCTCGTGCCGCTAGTATTGGCGCGCTGCAACACGGGGTGTGGCGCAGTTTGGTAGCGCGCTTCGTTCGGGACGAAGAGGTCGTGGGTTCAAATCCCGCCACCCCGACTGGTAGGTGATTATCATTATCACCGCACGGTGGGCCCGGCTGACGGGGCACCCGGGCGGCGACGCTCGCGCCCAGCTGGCCTGGCACTCACGGTGGTGCGCGCCCAGAGGTGGCACCACGGCCCTGTTGCGCGACAAGAGGCGCTACAGCACCACCGACGCGCCCCTGGCGGCCCCTGCCACCAGGGGCCGGTGCGCACGTACCGCCGCCCCGGCACCAGCGACTCCCCACCCCCTTCCCCAGGGCGCCAGCCCGGACCAGCTCCCGACGTCGCTCATGCCGCAGCCCCTTCGTGAGGCAGAGGGGCGACGGTTCTCCCCGCCCCCTGTCCGCGGCAGAGGAGCCGAGTGCTGGCACCAGCAGGCCTGCAGTCAGGCGCCACCAGGGCCGCGCACCGGCGACGGGACGGGAGCCGCGCATCCTGACAAAACCTGCCCGTAGAGGGAATAACAAGCACGCCTTGTGGGTTAGCCTTGGTACAGGTGTTACCCAGGCTCCTCCCGGGAACCAGCCTCCGCCCCACAGGCTGCGCCCCGCCAGACGGCAGTGCCCGGAGTCCGGAGCACCGGGGAGAGGAAGGAGCGAGGTGAACCGTCATGGCCTACAGCCCCACAATGCTGGCCAACAATATCCTAATGCGGTCTTTCAGCGAGCGTCGCTACATCTCGCCCATGAAGCTCCAGAAGATCCTCTACTTCACCGCCGCCCAGTACGCCAAGCGCACAGGCTCCCAGCTCCTGGCCGAGCGGTTCCAGACCTGGGCGTACGGCCCGGTCGCCTACTCCGCCTACGACGAGTTCCGCCCCTTTGCCAAGAAGGGCATTAGACGCTTTGCACGCGACGCCGCCGGCAACGCCCTCGTCGTGGACGAGGATGCCGACGCAGACCTGCGTGACTGCCTCGACGAGGTCTGGGAGGCCACCAAACGCCGCAGCGCCATCGATCTCTCCGAGCTCACGCACGCAGAAGGATCCGCCTGGTACAAGGCCTACCAGGACGACCGCGACGTCCTTGACCCGGACGAGATCACTGCGGACAGGACCTATCTGGCCGACCTAGGGCTCACCTGTTGAGCACCAAGGAAGGGAAAACCGCGGCCGAGGGCAGGAAGAAGCCCAAGGCGGTACCCGTCATCTCGGGAGAGGAGGACGTACGCCTCCAGCCCGCTACCTCACCAAACGGCCGGACCGGTGAGGCCAGGGCGGCGACGGTGCCCGAGCCGGCAGCGAAGATGGCACCAAGAGGCTACGAGCCCAAGAACCTGGGCGAGCACATCTCCATCAAACGCCTGAACTTTGCCCAATGGCTTATTGGATCATGCGTGTTCCTCATTACCGTGCTCGCGCTGGTCGGCTACTTCTTCCCCCGGGAGTCCGACCTGCTCTCGGGCGCGGTAGACACCCTCAAGCTCATTGTCACCACCGCCCTGGGGTTCGTCTTCGCCAGGACCCTCGACCGCGACAAGTAAGGAAACACGCCCAGAACCAGGAGCAAGGTGACATTTATCATCAGACCTGGCAAGGTGTGGAGCCACATGGCGCCAGCAGGTGATTATCACCGCCCGGCAGGCCCGGCTGAGGGCGGGGCACCCGGGCGGACACGCTCGCACCCAGCTGGCCTGGACGGCCCCTGCCACCAGGGGCCGGTGCGCACGTACCGCCGCCCCGGCACCAGCGACTCCCCACCCCCTTCCCCAGGCCCGACGTCGGCCCAGCCAGTGCCGTGCGTGTCCCGTGTCGCCGGGCGCGGCACCTCGGGGAACCCATGCCCTGACCGTCGTTGACGCAGGTCAGGACGCCTCCTTAACCACCGCATGACGCACTGGACCACGAGGCAACTGGCTCTTGTCGTCATCAGTCCGTTACTATGCGCGAGCAGGAGAACCCCACCACCCCTGCCGTCCCGACGGCTACAACCGCCTTCCCGCCGGGTAGCACCACGACCGAGGAGGTCATATGAGTACCCGATTCCGTAACACCCTCGCCGTCTTCGTCCTCACCGGCTCCCTGGCCCTGGCGGGCTGCGGCTCCGACTCCAAGGAAGCCAAGGAGACCTCCACCCCCGGGACCAGCACGTCCCAGCAGGCACAGGGTGAGGCCACGTCAGCGGCACCCGACACGAAGACGTCAACCGCACCCGACATGAAGACGTCGGCCGCCCAGGGCACCACGGTCCCCGACGGTTACAAGGAGGTCACCGCTCCTACCGCCAAGATCACCTTCGCCGTCCCCCAGGACTGGGAGAACCTCGGAGAGCTCTCCGACAGCCAGCTTGAGGAGCTCGCCTCTAACGTGGACCAGAGCGTCGACCAGATAAAGACCCTGCTCGCTCAGCTCGACCTCTTTGTCATGGCTCAGGCGCCGGACGAGGCCGGCATCACCCCCAACCTCAATGTCGCCAAGCAGACCGTCCCGACCTCTGTGGTCCCGGACCAGAAGACGGTCGAGTCCCTGCTCCAGAAGCAGAACGCGACGCTGGACTCCTACGAGACCGTCGAGACCGCCAACGGTCAGGGTGTGCGCAGCGCCTACACCCTGACCCAGGCAGGTAAGACGATCAAGGGCGTCATGCTCATCCTGCCCAACGCCCAGAAGGCATTCACTGTGATCTACGTCTCCGGGTCGACGGCGGAGGAGGTCAAGGGCTTCGCTGACGTCGTGGTGCAGACCGCTCACTGAACTTGCTGAGCGTCCCCCGCGCAGCGGTCACCGTGGCACACGGGGAGAACCACTCGGAGAGGACCGACACCAGCCGGTGCGGGGTGCGGCAGTAGCCGTGCCCCGCACCGGTGCGGTCGACACCGGGTTCCCCTCACTCCCGAGGATACCTAGTCAGCAGGTTCCTCGCCCCTTGAAAGGCCCTGACGCCCGTTACCGGCCAGAACCTGCCCCGAGGCCAGCGGGCACCCGGACCAGATGATCACGCAGGTGACGCAGGAGCTCCACGCCCCCCGCAGAGCTGCAGGCCCGGGTAGACGAGCCCCCGCAGAAAGAGGCCGTCAAGACCCAGGTGCAGCTCCCTGGCAGCGGCCTCCGCCGCATCGGGCAGGACCGCGCCGCCGTGGCGCTCACCGCCCGCAGCTGAGTCCGCCACGCGCCCGCGCTGCCCACCACGCGCCCCCGCTCCTCCCTATACTCGGCTCCGTCCAGGCCGCTGACCGAGGGGACCACCATGACCGCACACTCACCGCGCTCGCGCGCCACAGTGGCCCTGGGACGCGCCGCGCGCCTCGCCGCCCGCCTGCGGGGCGGGGGTTCCGGCGGCACCGCCTTCCCCGGCCTGGTCATGGAGCGGGCCGACCCGGGCTTCCTGGCCCGGACACTGGGGGCCCTGCCCCACGGCGTCATCGTGGTCTCCGGCACCAACGGCAAGACCACCACCACCAAGATGGTGGTCGACCTCCTGCGCGCGTCGGGCCTGCGGGTCTTCACCAACCGCACCGGCAGCAACTTCGTGCGCGGCGTGCTGGCCGCCCTGCTCACCGAGGTGGACGCCTCCGGCCACCTGGACGCCGACATCGCCGTCCTGGAGCTGGACGAGGCCCACGCCGTCCACTTCGTGCGGGCGGTACGCCCACGCGCATGCCTCCTGCTCAACGTCATGCGCGACCAGCTCGACCGCTTCGGCGAGATCGACTACACGGCCTCCCTACTGCACACGGTGGCCAAGGCCACCACCGGCGTCGTCGTGGTCAACGCGGACGACCCCCGCCTGGCCGCCCCCGCCTTCACCGAGGACCTCAGGGCGCGCGTCGCCTCCTTCGGCGCCGGGCCCGCGCTACGCTCCCTGTTCCTGTCCGACGACGACCTGCGCACCGGCCAGGTGAGCACCCTGACCGACGCCGCCCCCGGCGGGCAGGCCACCGTCCTCCTGGAGTCCCTGCACGGCCAGGACGCCGTCCTGTCCCTGGCACCCCACGTGGCGCAGGCCCCGGACGCCCCCGGCACACCGGGCACCTCCGCCGCGTCCGGCACCCGCTCCACCCACGAGGTCACCTTCACCATCCCGGGTATCCACAACCAGCTCAACGCTTGCGCGGCCCTGGCCCTGGTCCTGGAGGTGCTGGGCCAGGACGCCGACGTCCCGGCGGCCCTGAGGGCCCTGTCGCACGTCCAAGCGGCCTTCGGGCGCGGGGAGGTCCTCCACCTCGACGGCCGGGAGGTCCAGCTGAGCCTGGTGAAGAACCCGGCGGGCTTCCGCATGGGGCTGCTGACCGCGGCCACGGCGCCCGGCCCCGAGACCGTCATGATCGCCATCAACGACGAGTACGCCGACGGCCGGGACATGTCCTGGCTGTGGGACGTGGACTTCTCGGCCCTGCGGGCCGAGGGCGTCGCGGTGGTCACCGGCGTACGCGCCTGGGACATGGCCCTGCGCCTGGCCTACGACGAGGTGCCTGCCGCCGCCGTCGAGCCGGACCTGTCCAGGGCCCTGGAGCGGGTGCGTACCGCCGCCCGCCAGGCCGACCGGCCCGTACGGATCTTCACCACCTACACGGCCATGCTGGCCCTGCGCGCCCGGCTGGGCGAGATCACCGACGTCGAGGAGGTCATGAAGTGAGCACCCCCCAGGCCAGTGGCGGCGCGTCCGGCGCCGTGCGCTACGAGCACACCACCGACGGCCCCGCCCTGGGCAGGCTGCGCATCCTCCAGCTCTACCCCCGGGACATGAACATCTACGGCGACTGGGGCAACACCCTGACCCTGACGCGCCGGGCACAGTGGCGCGGGTACGACGTCGAGCTGCTCTCCTACGACCCAGGTGACAGCCTGCCTGGCGACGTCCACCTCCTGGTGGGCGGCGGCGGACAGGACTCCGGCCAGGAGAAGATCAAGGAGGACCTCGTCACCCGGGGTGCGGACCTGCGGGCCTGGGCGGCCGACGGCCTGCCCATGCTGGTCATCTGCGGCCTCTACCAGCTCTTCGGCCACCGGTTCACCACCTCCGAGGGCGCCGAGATCCCCGGGGTGAGCATTATCGACGCCGAGACCGTGGGCGGCCCCAGGCGATTGATCGGCAATATCACCCTGTCCACGGACCTGGGCACGGTGGTGGGCTACGAGAACCACTCGGGCCTGACCACCCTGGGACCGGGGGCCCGGCCCTTCGGGCGGGTCACGCAGGGGGACGGCAACAACGGCAAGGACGGTACGGAGGGGGCGCGAGTGCACCACGTCATCGGCACCTACCTGCACGGCTCCCTCCTGCCCAAGAACCCCGCCGTGGCCGACTGGCTGCTTGAGCAGGCCTGCACGCGGGCCGGGGTCGAGTGGGTACCGGCCCAGCCGCAGGTCCCGGTGGCCCTGCCTGGCGGGGCGGACCTGGCCACCGAGGCCGAGCGGGCCCGGAAGGTGGCCCGCTCCCGCCCCCGCTGAGCCCTCCACCCCACCCCGTCCCACCCCCGTTCGCGAGAACGGTACTTATTTGTCGTGAGAACGGTACTTATTGCTCGTGAGAACGGGGGCTGTGGCTGACGGCAGTGCCGGTGCCGGACCTGCCCTAAGGAGCGCCGGGCCCGTGCGGCTTGCCGACGAGGAGCGCACTAGCCCGACGTGGAGCGCACCGGCCCGAGGCAGGCACCACACCTGGGCGCTACCTGGGCAGACACGACAGACAGGGGCACACACCCACCCAACAGTGAGGCACGTCACTCTAAGCGAGTGGCGCCCGGGCATGGCTGTCCGATATATTCCTACTCCGTTGCACGACGCCACGGCGTCGTGGGGCGCCTGGAGGATTCGCCTAGTGGCCTATGGCGCACGCTTGGAAAGCGTGTTGGGTGCAAGCCCTCGGGGGTTCGAATCCCCCATCCTCCGCCACCCCTGGGACCGCGACGGTTCCGGGGCCTTGTTTTGTGTCCTTGTTCACACAGTGCCCCGCAGCTCGACCAGCACCTCGATCCGGCCGCCTGAGACCCACCCACGAGGGCACCCCTCCCACCAGTACGGGACGCAAGAGGCGTCCCGGTGAGTGCGTCCCGAATCAGATGCCGGCGTCGCCCCCGGGCGGCAAGTCTCTCGTGTCGAGGGGGGTGCGTGAGGTCATCAGATGCGTCCGACGACAGGCTGAAAACTCTTCCGCCTGCCCCGACGCAGCTCGGCGCCCAGGCGCCGGGCCTCAAGGGCCTTCCTAGCCTTCTCCGCCAGGTCCTGCTCCCTAGTACCGACCGGGGGGCGCAGGGCCGGGGTGGTCGGCTGGGTGGGGGAAGGTGGGGTAGGGGATGCCGTCGTCGTGGTCATGAGGATCCTCCTAGATGTGGTGGTCTACCTACCCTAGGGCGGCGGCCCCACGGATACCAGAGTGGCCGAGACAACACGACGAGACCTTCCCCGCGGCTACCTCTTGGGGGACGCCACCTTGACCCTGGCGACCGAGATCCGCCCGCGCCCGCACCGCCCCACCAGCCGATTCGGCACCGCAGCCGTTGTCGGGTACACTGCTGCCCGGCCCCTCGTGCGGCGTTATCTCGCGAACTCCCCCAGGACCGGAAGGTAGCAAGGGTAAGCGGGCTCTGGCGGGTGCACGGGGGGTCCTTGACTCACCGCCGGTCCCAACCCCGGCCGCACTCCTGCACCTTCTCACACATCTCACTGCGCCACCGCTCCGGACCGCACCGCCGTCGCTACCCTCGCCCCGCCAGGGCGACGGCGGCGGGAGTCCCCAGACCCTGGTGACGTGGCGGAGAACGTCTATGAAGTTTAATGACATCGTTGCCACGGGACTCAAAAACATTCTCCCGACACACCTAGAGCCCTACACCCGCAAGGTGCTCGGTGAGGCGGCGCTGACCCGGTTGAGGTACCGGACGGGGGCCGACGCCGAGCCCCTCAGGCTCTCCCAGGCGGCAGTCCAGCTGGACCTCCTCATTGACCCTCCCCACGGCTCGCGACGACCGGTGAGAATGGACCTGCGCAGCAAGCTGCGTGAGGCACGCAAGCACCTCCATGACATAGACCACGGCCTACCACTCACCTACGACCAGGCTCAGACGACTCTTACTCTTATTAAAGAGATTCTCACCATGGTCAACGTCCCGGACGGTGTCCTCGCAATTGAGCAGCTTGCAGAGACGCTCAGACGCTCCGCCAGCACCCCTCCTGTAGCGCCCCACACTAACCGCACTCAGCTACCGCCCCGCACCGACCGTACCCAGCAGAAGACCTCCTGGCCGCACCCGACGGACACACCCCGCACACGCACCCCTACAGGTGCTCCCCGTATGGAGCCCTCTCGCACGGAGGCGCCCCGGCCAGGGCCGGGCGCCGTCCAGGCCACCGCGAGACCGCACCACCCCTCGGCGTCACCGGCCCCCTCCCGCCCCTGGGGCAACCCGTTCGAGGACGTCGTGGTCGAGGCCTGGTGCACCCCCGTCATTAGCTACGCCCACGCGGTGGTGGGCCGGGGACTGAGCATGACCGTCCGCGTGTCCGCGCCCGCCGCCCAGGACACGGGCGGCACGCCCAGCACCCCGCCGTCCGACCGCTCCACCGTACCCGGGCGCCCCCGCGGCGCGACCGGCCTGAACCGCTCCCACCCCGCGACGCCCCCGGGCAGGCCGCTCGGCAGCCGCCTGCCGCGCACCGTCGCCGTCACGCTCAGGATCCGTCACGAGCAGGGGTACGAGCTCACCGAGCCGTGGCACCTGACGTGGGACACCGCCAGCCACCCCGTCCTGAAGGCGACCCGCCGCCTGCCCCTCAACCGGGCAGGCCTGCTCCGGGTGACCCGGGAGGGGCGCGCCCGCATCCAGGTCACGCTGGACGCGCGGCCCCAGGCCTCAGCCCAGCCGCGTCCCGGGGCCGGACCAGCCCCCTCGGCGACCCGTGCCCAGGCGACCCGCTACTCGGTGACCCGCCTTCCCGGCGCACTGACCGTCCTGCCTCCCCGGCGGTGGATACTGGCCGGGGACACGACGTGGGCCGGGGACGCCCTGGCCACCTTCGTCCAGCCGACCCAGTCCGCCGTCCGGACCCTGGCGGCCGAGGTGCTGGGGCGCCTGCGCCCGGGCAGTCCCGCCAGCCCACCACGGGCCAACACGCCACGCGCCACCACCCCGTCCCCGAGCGGCCCCGGCTCACCCGAGGAGGCCGACGCCCTCGTCTACGCCGTCCTGGCAGCCCTGCACCGTCGCGGGCTCCGGGCCACCCAGCCCCCCGCGCCGTGGGACCGCGTGGCCTTACCCATACGTCCGGGCGCCTCCCTGCTCGACCTGCGTCGGGGCAGCACGCTGGAGCTGGCCGTCCTCATCGCCAGCGTGCTGGAGCACCTGGAGGTACCCGCCCTGCTCCTCCTGACACCCACGCACGTCCTCGTGGGCTACCAGCGCCAGGCCGGGGCAGTGGCGGCCTCCTCGCCCGAGGCGGTCATCGACCTGGTCAAGCGGGGCGTGGTGGAGCTCATTGACCCCGCCCTCCTGGCCTTCAACGACCTCGCGCCCAGCCAGGAGGGCCCCAGGACGGTCCTCACCCCGGCGGACCTCGCGCTCACGGTCTCGATCGGCGCCGCACGGGCAGGCAGGATCCTCCCCCAACCCGATCCGGGCCACCAGGACCCCACGACGCAGGTCCCGGCGCCCACCAGCACCCCCACCCCGGTACCCGCCCGCCCAGGGGCCGCGCCCGCGGACCAGCCGACCGGCCCCAGCCCAACCGGACCCGCCCCCAGCCCCAGCGGTCCCGGCCCGGCCAGCCCAGGCGGCTCAGGCCCCGCTAACACCAGCCCGACCGGCCCCGGCCCAGACGGCACCACGGCTACCGGCCCGGTGCCTCAGCGCGTCGAGGAGTGGAAGCAGAGCCTCCTCGATCTGAGCACATACAATCCTCTTATACATATTCCATCATACAATAACAATATTCCATCTGCCGGCAATATGCCCAAGGACGTCGTCGAGCTCCTCATGCCCGGGCACCTCGTCAGCCAGCTGGAGGACCGGGTCAACGCCAAGGACCTTATCGCCCTGGTCCCGGCCGACTCGGACGTCCGGCAGGGCACCCCCCAGGCAGACGCCCTGGCCACCACCCTGCTCACCGAGCACAGGACGGTGCAGGTCAACCTGGCCACCAGGCACTACCAGCCCGTCCTCGCCTCCCTCACGGACCGTTCCCAGAGCTCCATGAGCGAGACCGGGGCCAGCAACCTCTACCTGGCTATCGGGACTCTGAGGTGGCAGACGTCCGAGAAGCAGGTGCGCTCACCGCTCATCCTCATCCCGGTCACCCTCGGCCTCACCGAGGAGGGCTACGTCCTGACCCCTGACGAGACGGTGGTCTCCACCCCGAACCACTCCCTGGTCACCCGCTTCAAGGCCGACACCGGCATCGAGCTCACCGAGCTGGTCAACCCGCAGCGGGACAGGCACGGCATTGACGTGGACGCCACCATGAAGGCGATCCGCCTCAGGCTCCACCAGGCGCACAAGGACAAGGAGGTCACCCTCGCCCCCACCGTCCACCTCGGGCTGTTCCGCTTCTCCCCCTACCGGATGTGGCAGGACCTGGAGGACTCCTGGCGCACCCTCGCCGCCAACCCGCTGGTGTCCCACCTCATTGAGGCCCCCGGGCACGACTTCGTCGACCCGGCAGGGGTGCCCGCCAGCGAGCCCGGCCTCGACGCCGTCGTCGAGGACCTGCCCCTGACCGCCGACGCCACCCAGGCCCGGGTCGTGGCCGAGGCCGTGACCGGGCACAGCCTCGTGGTGGAGGGGCCGCCAGGGACGGGCAAGTCCCAGACGGTCGCCAACCTCGTCTTCCGGGCCCTGGCCACCGGTAAGACCATTATGTTCGTGGCGGAGAAGCAGTCGGCGCTCGACGTCGTTGCCCGCCGACTGCGCCAGGAGACCGGCATCGGCCCGCTCCTGCTCAACCTCCACGACAACAGCGTCAGGTCCGCCGAGGTGCGCGACACCCTGCGCACGGCCTACAGCCTGGACCCCGGGACCGTGGACGCGGCCCGCCTGGCAGCCGACCGCGAGCGCCTCCGGGCACTGCGCTCCCAGCTGGAGCGCTACCGGACCGCCCTGCACAGGCCCAACGGGTCGGTGCGCTCCTACTACGACGCCCGCGCCCGGCTGGTGGCCCCCCGCGCGGACGGCCCCCAGGACGAGACGTTGAGGCTCTTCAAGGAGCTCTCCCACCGCACCGGGCTCGACTCCTTCGACCCGGCCGCGCACCGCGACCTGGTGGAGGACTACCGTCAGGCGCAGGCCCGGGTGCGCGCCGCCCTGAGCCAGGAGGCCCTGGCCGCCGTGGCCCGGCGTCGCGACAAGGTGCTGGCCGAGGCGGGTCGCAGGGCCCAGGAGCTGCGTCAGGAGATCCTCCACCGCAAGGGCATGAGCATCCAGGAGCTCATGGGCGCCTACGGGGACCTGGTCACCGCGCTGACGCCCTGCATCCTGGCCTCCCCCGACTCGGTGGCCCACTTCCTGCCCGCCCGACGCCGGTACGTGGACATTGTCGTCTTCGACGAGGCCTCCCAGATCCGGGTGGCCGCCGCCGTGGGGGCCATAGGGCGGGGGCGCTCGGCGGTCATTGTGGGCGACCCCCGGCAGATGCCGCCCACGGCCACCGCCAGGCCCCGCGGCGCCGCCGGCGGGGAGGTGGCGGACGAGACCTCGGTCCTCACCCGGTGCCTGGACGGCGGGGTGGCCAGCTACCGGCTCGGCTGGCACTACCGCAGCCGGGTGGAGTCGCTCATCGCCTTCTCCAACCAGCGCTACTACGACGGGACCCTGGCCTCCTTCCCCAGCCCGCTGGCCATGGCCGCCCGGCCCGACGACTCCCCGGACGGGTACGGGATCTCGCTGCGCCGCGTCCAGGGCACCTACATCAGCCCCGAGGAGCGCCACCACCACCCCCAGGCGCGCCCGCGGACCAACCCCCGTGAGGCCCGGGAGATCGTCAACGAGGTGCTCCTGCGCCTGAGGGCCTCAGAGTGCACCCCCTCCCTGGGCGTCATCACCTTCAACGCCGCGCAGAGGGACCTTATTGAGCGCTTCCTGCGGGAGGGGCCCGACGCCGACCGGGTGGCCAGGGCCCTGGAGGAGCCCGACGGGCTGTTCGTGAAGAACCTGGAGAACGTGCAGGGCGAGGAGCGGGACACGATCCTGTTCTCGGTGACCTTCTCGGCCGACTCCAGCGGCAGGGTACCCCTGAGCCTGGGCCCCCTGTCCCAGGCCGGAGGGGAGCGCCGCCTCAATGTGGCCGTCACCCGGGCGCGGCGGCAGGTCCTGGTCTTCTCCAGCTTCGACCCCGAGGACCTGCACGCTGAGCGCTCCAGGCACCAGGGTCTCAAGGACCTGCGCGCCTACCTGGAGCTGGCGCGCGACGGCGGGGTGCCGCCCTGCCTGTCCTCCCCGGCCTTCGCGCTGCCCGTGGACTGGCACCGCCACGAGATCGCCGAGGCGCTGCGCTCACGGGGGCTGACGGTCCACGTCGGGGTCGGGCACTCGTCCTTCGCGGTCGACCTCGTGCTGGCCCGTCCTGACCAGCCCGACCGGCCGCGGGTGGCGGTGCTCCTGGACGGGCACGAGTGGAACCAGCGCGGCACGGTCACGGACCGCGACCTGCTCCCGGTCGACGTGCTGCGGCAGATGGGGTGGGAGCGGGTCGAACGGATCTGGATGCCGGAGTGGGTCAGGGACAGCCGGGCCGTCACCGACCGGCTCCTGGCGGCGGTCGGGTGGGACGGGGGCGCCGGGGCGGGCAGGGCCACCAGGCCAGGCGCGGACACCGGGAACGCCGGGCCAGGCGCGGCCGCCGGGGCAGGCGACGCTACCAGGGCGGACACCACCGGGGCCGCTCCGGCTGCCCCACCGGCCGGGGCGGGCAGCGCCGTCGGCACTACCCCGGCTACCACCGGCCCCGACGCCCTCGGTCCTGCCTCTGCCCATGCGGCACCGGCTGGCCGGGTGCCGGAGTACGTGGCGTGGAGGCGCACCCAGGTACGACCCCGGAAGGTCCTGGACCGCGCCGAGGCGGGGCCGGGGCAGGACCCCCAGGCCCGTGCCGAGGTGATCAGGGTGGCCAAGGAGATCTGCGCCGTCGAGTCGCCGCTGAGGTACCCCCGCCTCGTGCGCAAGGTCTGCTGGGCCTTTGACCTGTCGCCAGTATTCGCCTCCCGCGAGCGGAAGGTGCGTCGGATCCTGGGCAGCGCCTTCGCCTACGTCGACGAGGAGGACTTCGTGTGGGCCAGCATGGACAGTGTGCGCACGGCACCGCCCTGGCGGCGCAACGCCCTGGACCACGTGGAGCGGATCGAGGACATCCACCCCCGTGAGCTGGTGGCCCTCATGGCCCAGGTCCGCTCTGCCAGCCCCGCCTGGATCTCCAAGGACGACCTGTTTCTGGAGGTACTCAAACGTCTTAGTACCAAGAAACGCAGAATCACTCCTAGCAGGCGCGAACATTTGGAAAATATATTGATACTACTTCAAAATGATGAGATGGGAACGAGAAGCATTGTTTAATATGATAACCAGGTAGGCGGTGCCCCGGGAGGAGGCCGGACGCCAGCAGGCCCCTGAGCGCGTTCTCGCACGACGTCGGCCCGGCCGATTAGGCTCGGGGCGTGACCACCGCCCTGTACCGCCGCTACCGCCCCGACACCTTCCAGGACGTGATCGGCCAGGAGCACGTGACCGCCCCGCTCATGGCGGCGCTGCGGGCCGACCGCGTTACCCACGCCTACCTCTTCTCCGGCCCGCGCGGCTGCGGCAAGACCACGAGCGCCCGCATCCTGGCGCGCTGCCTGAACTGCGAGCACTTCCCCACCGACACCCCCTGCGGGCAGTGCCCGAGCTGCCGGGACCTGGCCACCGGCGGCCCCGGGAGCCTGGACGTGGTGGAGATCGACGCCGCGTCCCACAACGGCGTGGACGACGCCCGTGACCTGCGCGAGCGTGCCGCCTTCGCCCCGGCGCGGGACCGCTACAAGATCTTTATCCTCGACGAGGCCCACATGGTCACCGCCCAGGGCTTCAACGCCCTGCTCAAGCTGGTCGAGGAGCCCCCGGCGCACGTGAAGTTCGTCTTCGCCACCACCGAGCCGGAGAAGGTGATCGGCACCATCCGCTCACGCACCCACCACTACCCCTTCCGCCTGGTGCCGCCCGACGTCCTGGAGGGGTACCTGGGCCACCTGTGCTCCGCCGAGGGCGTGAGCGTGGGGGCCGGGGTCTTCCCCCTGGTGGTGCGTGCCGGCGGCGGCAGCGTGCGTGACACCCTGTCGGTCATGGACCAGCTCATGGGCGGGGCGACGGAGGGCACCGTGGACTACGCGCGCGCCGTCGCCCTCCTGGGCTACACCGACGTCACCCTGCTGGACTCCTGCGTGGACGCCATTGCGGCGGCCGACGGGGCCGGGGTCTTCCGGGTGGTGGACCGGGTGGTCACCTCCGGGCACGACCCGCGCCGGTTCGTGGAGGACCTGCTGACGCGGCTGCGGGACCTGCTGGTCATCGCCCTGGCCGGGGAGGAGGCCGGGCCCGCCCTGGGCTCCCTGCCGCCCGGGGAGCTGGAGCGCATGGAGGTTCAGTCCCGCACCATCGGCGCCGCCGGCCTGTCCCGGGCGGCGGACATGACCGCCCAGGCCCTGGGGCAGATGGTGGGCGCCACCTCACCGCGCCTCCAGCTGGAGCTGCTCATGGCCCGTCTGCTGGTCCCCGCCCAGCCCGCCCCGGGCGCTCAGGCAGCGGGCGCCCCGGCCGGCGGGGCTGCGGGGACACGCGGCGCGCCCGCCAGGACCGGGACGGGCGCGGGCAAGGACGCAGGCCCCGCCGGTACCTCCGGACGGGCGCGGGCGGCCCAGATCGCCCAGCGCTCCGCCAGCGCCACGGGACCGGCGGCCTCCTGGCGGCCCGAGGCCTCCCCTACCCGCATTGACTGGGACGCCGCACAGGGGGCGAGCGAGCAGCGGCGCGCGACCGGCCCGCAGGCGGCCCCCGGCGCCCAGGCCGCACAGGGGGCGCCCCCGGCAGCCCCGGCAGCCCCGCAGGGCTGGCAGTCCCCCCAGGAGGGGCGGCCCCTGGAGGCCACCTACCAGGACCGGCCGGGCCCGCGGGCCCGGCCCCCGGCCCCTGGCGGGCACCCGGCTGCCAGCGGGCTTCCAGCCTCCGGCGGGCTCCCGGCTGCCGGCGGGATTCCGACTGCTGGCGGGACCGCGACCTCTAGCGGGCTGCCAGCTGCTAGCGGGCCCGCGGACCCGGCCCTCCGGCGGGGCGAGCACCAGGGGCAGCGCACGGCGCCCGCGCAGGGGCCGACCGGCCCAGGTGCCGCTGACGCCGAGATGCTGCGCGCCCGCTGGGAGGAGGTGCTGGACTCCGCCAGACGGAGCCGCCGCGCCACCTGGGCCCTGGTCAAGCCCAACGCCCAGCCAGGCCCCCTCCACGAGGGTGTCCTCACCGTCCTGTTCACCGCCCCCGGGCTGGTCAACGCCTTTGAGAACGGCGGCCACGGCCCGATCCTCGCGGCAGCGATCCACCAGGCCCTCGGCCTGAGGGTGGAGGTCCACGCCGTCCTGGCCGGAGGGGACGGGCCGGCAGGTCCCAGTGGGCCCGGCGGGAGGTCTCCGGGGGACGGCCCCGGCCGCTTCCGCGGTCCCGGAGGCAGTGGCCCCGGAGGCGGGGGTATCAGTCCCGGAGGCGGTGGCCCCCGCCCCGAGCCCGGGGCCGCCGGCGAGGAGGCCGACCCCTTCGCCCACTACGAGGAGCAGCCGCCGACCGCTGTCGCGAGTCCTGCGGGGCTGGCGAGCCAGCCTGTCCCCACGGGCCCTCCAGCCTCTCCCCCGGCCTCACCCGCGGCCCTCCAGACAGCCTCACCCGCGGCCCCTCCAGCACCTCACCCGGAGGCGGCCTCACCGACCTCCTCCTGGGAGGCCACTCCAGCACCTCCAGCGGCGGCCCAGGCGGTCTCACCGGCCCCCCAGGAGGACGGCTGGGGGCCGGTGGCCGTTCCTGGCCAAGGTCCCACCACCACCGGGCACGACGCCACAGACCATATACCATCGGTGCATACCGACGCTTCTGAGACACCATCCCTGTCTCAACCTATTAAATCACCCGTATCTGCATCTCCAGCACCTCCTCCTGCCTCAGCGCACACCCCCTCCGCAGCACACGCCGTCACCCCGGCGGCCCCTTCCACCTCGGCGCACGCCGCCTCGGCCCCCACCGCGGGGTCGACCGCCTCGGCCCCCGGCCCCCGGCCCGGCTCCTGGTCACCCCACACCTCACCCCAGCGCGCCGCCGTCGCCTGGGATCCGGGGCCCGCCGTCGAGCAGGCACCCCCCGAGCCGACCACCCAGCAGGAGCCGCACCTGGCCACCGTCCACCGGCTGCACCCCCTGCCCTCCCTGCCCGCTCCCGACCCGGCCCCGAGCCCCGTAAGCCGTCTGGCCCCGGTCTCCTGGGACGGCCCGGACGCCTCCCCGGACCCGGACGCCCCCCAGCGGGCCGACTCGGGCCGCACTGACGAGGACGCCCCCGCCAGCCTCCCCGACGGCGTGCCCGAGCCCGGCAGGACCGAGGGACCGGCGCCGGAGGCGGGCACATCCCCGCCGAGCGCGCACATGAGCGCCGCCGAGCGCGCCGCCCGGGCCGCGGCACGCCAGTCACGCCCCGGCCGGCGGGGGGCGCGCTCCGTCGTCGCCCTCGAGGACGACGTGCCCAGTGAGGACGACGAGGACGCCGAGGAGGCGGGCGCCGTCGGGCTGGACGTGGTCATCCGCCTCCTGGGGGCCACGGTCATTGAGAACGTCACCGTGACGCAGGAAGGACGCTAATGCCAGTCATCTACGAGGGGGCCGTGCAGGATCTCATTGACGAGTTCGGCGAGCTGCCCGGGATCGGCCCCAAGACCGCCCAGCGCCTGGCCTTCCACGTCCTGTCCTCCGACTCCGCGGCCGTGGAGCGGCTGGTGGACGCCCTGCACGCGGTCAAGGCCCGGGTGCGATTCTGCGAGCAGTGCGGCAATATCGCCGAGGACACCCTGTGCGCCGTCTGCAAGGACCCGCGCCGGGACGCCTCGGTCATCTGCGTGGTGGAGGAGCCCAAGGACGTTGTCGCCATTGAGCGCACCCAGGAGTACCGGGGGCTCTACCACGTGTTGGGAGGGGCTATTGACCCCATTAACGGCGTGGGGCCCGACGACCTGAGGGTGCGGGAGCTCCTGACACGCCTGGGCAGCGGGAACGTCGTCGAGGTGATCCTGGCCACGGACCCGAACGTGGTGGGTGAGGCGACGGCGGCCTACCTGACCCGCATGCTGCGCACCCTGGAGGTGCCGGTGAGCCGGCTGGCCTCCGGTCTGCCCGTGGGCGCGGATCTGGAGTACGCCGACGAGGTGACCCTGGGACGCGCCTTCGAGGGACGCCGTCGCGTGGAGTGAGGACCCCCAGCGGCCGCCAGCTATCGTCCTGCTTGACCCTCACGCGGCGTGAGGCCCCATGGTCCCGCCTATGAGAGACGCTGGGACCGTGAGCAGGACAGACCACCCACGCACCGACGCCCGTCCGGAGGCACCCGACGCCGTCGCCTGGGGGCAGGACGCCGCTGGCACAGGGGAGGCTCCCGACCTCACCGTGGGGGCGGTCGCCGCCCTCGCGGGAGTGAGCGTGCGCACACTCCACTACTGGGACACCATCGGGCTGGTCCGCCCCTCCCAGCGCTCCTGGTCGGGCTACCGGCTCTACTCCCCGGCCGACGTCACCCGCCTCCACCAGGTGCTCGTCTACCGTGAGACCGGCCTGCCCCTGGCCTGCATCGGCGAGCTCCTGGACGACCCGGGGACGGACGCGCTGGCCCACCTCAGGCGCCAGCGCGACCTCCTGACCGAGCAGCTCTCACGCACCATGCGGATGGTCCGCGCCGTCGACACCCTTATTGACAGGACGCTGAGCACCGTAGGCACCTCACCGCGGTCCGGGCCCCTGAGCCCTGCCGAGCAGGCCGAGATCCTGGGGACGGACTGGAGCCCGCAGTACGTCGCAGAGGCCCAGGAGCGCTGGGGGGACACCCCGGAGTGGGCTGAGGCCACCGCCCGGCAGGCCGCCATGACCCGTGAGGACTGGGAGCAGGTCAAGGCCCGGACGCTGGCCCTGGAGGCCGACCTCGTCGCGGCCATGGCCCGTGGCGTGGAGCCGGGCAGCCAGGAGGCCAACGCCCTGGCCGAGCGCCACCGTGCCGACCTGGGCCAGTGGTTCACGGTGACCTACCCCAAGCAGGTCCTCATTGCCCGCGGCTACACCGCCGACCCGCGCTTCGCCGCGCACTACGACCGCCAGGCACCCGGCCTAGCCGCCTGGCTCCAGCAGGTGGTCAACGCCAATGCCATCGCCCACGGCGTGGACGTGGAGCACGCCACCTGGTGCTGAGCGGTCCCGCACTCCCTGCAGGTTCTCACACCCCGTCGTCGGCACCACTGTCCGGAGCCAGGCAGGGAAGGCGGCGGCGCAGGGTGGGGCCACGCAGCAGGGCCGCGACCAGCCCCGGCTGCGTCGCTCAGGCCAGGCGCACCCCCTGGGGCAGCTGTCCTACCGGGACGTCCAGGCGGCGGGAGGCGGTCCACACGCCCCCGGCCCCAATGCCCAGGAGCACCAGCAGGCTCACGGGCCAGAAGGCCAGGTGCTGCAGCTCGTCGCGACTACGTCGGTCGGACTCATTCTTATTCTTACTTGATTCCTCGCAGTACCTGATGACAATCTCTCTCGGCTCAGGCGTACGCATTGCGTCCATAGCCCACCCCGAGGCCTCGAGGAAGGACTTCCCTCCGTACCTGTACTCGCTCTTCGGCAGGGGGGCACGCGCTGAGACGTCACTGAGGATAATGTAGGGGTTGGGCGCGAGCATCCACCAGATCCACTCGCCGTGGACGACCTCCCGGCTGTCGACCTCAGGCTTTTCCCTGCACACCCTGCGGTTGTTGTCGGACTTGTCGTAGTCTATATGGTAGACAACGCGGGTCTGGGTCGTCGTCACCGAGTTGGAGGCTATGAGCGCGCACAGGGGCGTCCCGATAGTCAGCATGACGACCACGAGGTAGGACAGGACCGCCGACGCCGAGGTCCGCGCCGTCATGGCGGACAGGCCCAGCCCGACGCCGCACACCGAGCCCAGGGTGACGACGAGCACCAGGACGTGCCCCAGGAAGGCGAGCCACGAGGCGCCACCCGCCAGGGTCAGTACGAGCAGGAAGGGCAGCGCCACCGCCAGGAAGGCCACGGCCGCCACCCAGGCGGCCAGGAGCTTGCCGACGGCGATCTCCCGGCTGCGCAGCATGGTGGCCTGCAGCAGGGCCAGGGTGGCGTCCGCCCGGTCGCCGTTGACCGACATGGCCGACAGGGTGGGGGCCACAATGAGACCGATCCCCAGGACGAAGCACAGGATGAAGTTGTACAGGGCCTCCGAGGCGTAGTCGTAGCCATCACCGGGGTTGAGCAGCGACGTCAGCCCGAGGCACACCAGGACCAGGACCAGCGCCCAGATCCCCAGCATGACCTTCCAGCGGGTGGCCCTCACCCGCTGACGCAGCTCCAGCACCATGACCGTGCGGATCCCTGACCAGCTCATCGGCGCTCCTCCTCCATTGACAGGTAGGTCTCCTCCAGCAGCCCGGTCACCGGAGCGAAGGAGACCACCTTGACTCCGGCCCGTACCGCCTCACCCAGGATCGCGCAGGCCGCGGCCTGGTCGGGGACCGTCAGCCGGAAGGACTCGGGGTCCTCCTCCTTCAGGGGCGTCCGGTCGCCCTGGCTCCAGGCCCTCATGGCGGCGTGGGAGTCCTCACCGGGCAGGATCCTCATGCGCCAGACAGTGCGCACCGAGGTCGGCCGCACCGGGACCACGGTCGGTACGGGCGGCACCCCGATCGCAGGGAGGCCGGGCTGGCCCAGGGACGCGCCCTCTGAGGCCGAGCCTGCCGACGGCTCCGCGGGAGCGGTGCCGGGTGGGGCCGACCCGGCAGCGTCCGGCGAGGAGGACGAGGCTCCCGACCCCTGGCCCAGGCCGTAGGGGGCTGTGCGGGAGGGGGCCTCGTCCTCCTCGCCGGTGCGCAGCGCCTGGCCCCTGGAGACGAAGACGGCGCCGTCGATCATCTCCTCCAGCTCGCCCAGGACGTGGCTGGAGATGAGCACGGTGACGCCCCCGTCGGCCAGCGAGCGCAGGAGCTGGCGCAGGTCGGCCCGTGAGCGCGGGTCCATCCCGGCGGCAGGCTCGTCGAGCAGGAGGACGCTGGGGTAGTGGATGAGCGCGCGGGCCAGGCCCAGGCGCTGCTTCTGGCCCCGGGACAGGACCCGAGCGGGGGCGGCCGCCATGTCCTCCAGGTGGACGACGGCCAGCATCTGGGCGGCGCGCCCGGCCGCCTCCCGGGTCTCGACCCCCTGGGCGACGGCGAAGGTCTGGAGGATCTCGGTGCAGGTCAGGGAGTCCCAGGTGCCGAAGCTGTCCGGCATCCACCCGACGACGCGGTGGACCTCTCGGGGCTGGGTGACCGGGTCGAGGCCGTTGACGCGGATGGTCCCGGTATCGGGGCGCAGGAGGGCTGCGAGCATGAGCAGCAGCGTGGTCTTGCCAGCGCCGTTGGGACCCACCAGGCCCGTGACGGCGCCGCTGGGTACGGACACACTCAGGCCCCGCACCGCAGGGGCGCCGCGGAAGGTACGGGTCACGTTGATGACCTCAACACTCATAAAAAGATGCTACCGGAGAGAACAGGTTACGTACAGGACCTGTCCGCAGGTGTCGTAGGGGTCCTGCGTTGCGTCTGCCCTGGGCTCGTCGAGCGGGCAGGTGTCGTAGGGGCCGGGGACGAGGCTCGGCCGTGCCGGGGCCAGCCGCGCAGGCGTCGTAGGGCTGGCGGCGGGACCGTCCATGCCGGGACCGGCTTTCGACACGCTCCTGTGCCCGGCCTGCTTCCCCGCGGGCCGCATCCGTGCCGGGACCGTCCATGCCGGGGCCAGACCGAGCCCGGCGCCGCCCTCCACGTCGGGCCACCGCGGTTCCCGTCCAGGGCCGGGGCCGGCCGCGCGGGCGTCGTGGGGCTGGCGGCGGGACCGTCCATGCCGGGGCTGGCCACGGGGCCGCGCACCTGGCACCACGGATCACATAAGGCTCACCTCAGTAAGAGTGGGAGACTGGCCCCATGATATCGCCCTCCCTGACCGCCGTCTCCACCGCCCACGTCAAGACGGACAGGCCCGCCCGCTACGGCCGCCAGCTGACCAGCCACATGGGACGGAAGATCTCGGCCGCCTGGGACGAGGCGTCGTCCACCGGGAGCCTGGACATGAACCGGGGCGGGACCTCCACCGGGGTCTGCGACCTGTCCTGCCAGCCCGGGACACTGGTGCTGAGGCTGAGCTCGGACGAGGAGCACCTGGCCCACCTGGAGGAGGTCATCGGCATCCACCTGGCCCGGTTCGGGAGCAAGGACGCCCTGCGTGTCTCCTGGGTGCGAGCGGACGGCTCCGCCGGCACCACGCAGGGCCCGCTGACCGCCGAGGACCTGGCCACCCGCGCCCGGCGCCGCGAGACCGCCTAATCCTGCCCCGGAGTCCGCCCCGCCTTCCTCGCCGCCGCAGAATAAAGCCCCGGCGAGACCTAACCCCGCCCGGGGCCGCCCTCGACTGTCTCTAGGCAGGTTGGTAGGGATGCACGCCTAGCCCTGCCCCCGGGAGCTGCCCGTCCTGCCTACCCCGGGCGCCGCCCGCCACGGCTGCGTTGATCCCGGCTGACGGGCCCGCCCCTCCTGCCTGCCCTGGGCGTCGCCCGCTTGGGTACTGATCAGCCCTGACCCAGGTGAACGCGCTCTCGTGTAAGTAAACGCGCTCTGGCTCCGGTGGACGCGCTCCCACGCATATGGACGCCACTTAAGGCGACGTTCACATACGCTAAATGGCGTTCACACGCACGAAACGGCGTTCATATACGCGAAGGCGCGTCCAGCCCCAGGCCGGTAACGCCCAGGCTCAGGCCGCCCGGCCCGCCAGCAAGTGGGCGAACTCGGCAAGAGCCTGCTAGCCATGGTCCTGGCCGCACCGGCCCATCGGCACTGCTCCACGGCGTCCTGGACTGCCTGGGCCCGTTCACCGGCCTCGGTCAGGGCACTGTGGACAAGCCTGCCCGCGGAGGCCGTTGGCTGCCAGTCCGGCCCCGGACGAGGCGGTGGACCGCCTGCCCGCAGAGACCGTTGACCACCAGGCGCTCACGTATCCCGACCAGGGCGGGCTCTTCCAGGCCATCCAGGGCTGCGACAGCCTCACGTGTGGCGCTGCGAGGCGTCAGGACGCGCCCAGGTCCAGGAGGAGTCGGTGTACTCCTCCTCGGTAGGCTCCAGGACGCCCAGGACCATGGCGAGCGCCTCCGGGCCGCCTAGACGCGCCTGCATATCGGGGCGGTTGCCAAGAGCACCCAGGAGCCGCTCCAGCTGCCGGCAGGAGACCGGGAGTACCACACAGAGAACTGCACCGGCCCACGACCCTGGGACTCAATGCGCACACGCCCTGAGACCGCCGTCACCCGTGGTTCCCGGTCCCAGGGGAGGAAGTCGCCGGAGGAGTCGGTGCGCGTGACCTGCACCCCCATGGGGCTCAGGAGGATCCCCGGTCGTACCGGGCCACCACGGTAGATGATCCTCACCAGGTAGAAGGCCGCTTCCAGGCCGAGGGCCCCGATCAGCCCCCCGGCCAGGACCGGCACGTGGTCACCGGCCAGGAGCGCCGCAAGCACGGTCAGCGGCGCCAGGGCTGCTATGAGCCTCAAGGCCAGGCCCCAGGCAACGAGCTCACGGGAGCCCAGCATCCTCACGCCCTCAGGCGACGCCGTCCAGGCCGTACGCCCCCGGGCGCGGCAGCGGCGCAGGCGCACCATGCTCAGCAGGTAGGTCCCGCAGAGGCAGCCGAGCCAGACCACCACCGCGACCAGGAGCACGCCCGCACCAGCCCACCAGGCCAGGGCCGCACCCATGGCGGTCGCCAGGGACAGCAGCGCGAAGACCCATATCGCCCGGTGCTGGCGGCGGTCCTCCCACGTGCACCCGGCCGACGGGACGTGCGGCGGGACATGGGGCAGGCCGTACAGGGCGGACATAGTGACGATAGTACGTTCCCGGTCAGCTGCCTGACGCACCCGAGTCCCTCCGAGCGCCAGGCTCGGCGCGCTCGGCTCGGTGGGCCCCTGGGTCCTGACCACCCAGGCCCTGGGCCCGGCTCGCGGTGTACCCGGTTCGGTGCTCCGGCTCGGTACCCCGGATCTTGGTGTACCCAGCTCGGTGGCCCGGCTAGGCGTCCCGCGCCCCGTCCCATGAGGACAGCAGAGGCTTACGCCATGCCGTCCGCTCAGAACCGCCTCTGGGCCTCGGGCCCGGGGGTGGGGTCCCCGCAGCGCCTGGCGGGCCTTACCGGACCTGCTCGGGGGTGACCCCGGGACAGTCGGGATCCCTGCAGCGCCTGGCGGGCCTCAGCTGGCGTCTCCGCCGTCGACGTCGTCCTGCCGGAGCCGGGCCTCGACCCGCTCGACCTTGGCGCTCAGCTGTCCCGTCCAGCCGGGGCGGATGTCGGCCTTGAGGACGAGGGCCACGCGGGGGCTCACCTCGGCCACGGCCTGGCAGGCAGCCTTGACTACCGCCATGCACTCGTCCCACTCCCCCTCAATGGTGGTGAACATGGAGGTGGTCTCACTGGGCAGGCCGGAGCTGCGCACCACGCGCACGGCCCGGGCCACCGCCTCGGACACCGAGCCGTCAGGCGCGTCGGTAGTGGTGGGGGACACGGAGAAGGCGACGAGCATGCCCCCAGGTTAGCCGGACCAGCCGAGCTGGTGTTGGCTGGCCGACCAACCAGGCTAACCAGAGCAACCGAGCTGGCCCGGCGCGCCCTGCCACGTACCGCGGCAGCTCGAAAGGGCAGCCGGGCTGGCGCAGGGCACACCCCGCCCCACGACCAAGGGGACCGGCATTGATCTCAGCGCGAACGGGCGCTCTCATTCACCCATGCTCCCACGGATGAGGGGACCAGCATACGGAGCACTACGGAGAACTGCGTGTAGGGGAACATTCTGTGCACAGGAGAACATTTTGTACAGAGAGTAACCGATTGCGCACAAAGTAACCAATCCAGGTCACTTTGTGCGCAAAACGTCCCGCTCTGCACAAAATGTTCCCCTGTGCGTGGTAGCCGCCAGAGGACTAGGTCCCGGCCTGTTCGAGCCCTTTGAGCTGGTCACCGTGGTCCGCCCGTGAGGTGGTGAGCTGGTGACGCAAAAGTGCGGGGTGGCCCCTGACCGCCCGTGCCCGCGCGTGGATGCGCCGGGCCGGGGGGTCTTAATGCACCTAGCGGTGCGGGGTGCTCCCTGACGTTCCAACCGAGCGGATCCTGGCAGTGCTCCCGAGTCTTAATGCACCTAGCGGTGCGGGGTGCTCCCTGACGACCCCTACAACCAGAAAGGTTACTATCATGGAGTCTTAATGCACCTAGCGGTGCGGGGTGCTCCCTGACCCCTGCTCCTGGGAGGCGCGTGGTTGCAACGTTTCCAGGGGCTGGATCGCCACCGGCCCTGCGGGGCCCTTAATAATGTCCCTGATCCTACCACGCAGGGTCTCAAGACTTGCGGTTCTAAACCCGTCTCCGGAAAATCGATTGCACTTATATTCCAGTGGAGTCGTCCTGGCCGCGTGAGCCCTGGCATCACCCACGCCCCGACCTCACGCGGCACCCTGCGAGACCTCAGGACACGCCCAGCTCCAGGAGGAGTCGGAGTACTCCTCCTCGGTGGACTCCAGAACATCCAGGACCGTCTGAAGAGCATATGGTCCGTCAAGTCGGTGACGCTTTGAGACGCTGCGAGAGAAGGTGTCCAGCAGCCGCTGGAACTGACGGCACGACACCGGAAGGAGCGACATGGGGAACCGCATCTCATCAACTCTTCCTTGTGTGTTAACAAGCAGGTCCCCGCCGTTTACGTGCGAGGCCGAGGGCTTCTGCGACCAGGGAATGAAACTGCTTTGCCCCGTGATCCGGGTAAGCCGAACACCCTCACCCGTAACGAGGATGCGCTCCCTCGCAGGCAGACTCCTCCAGAAACAACGTACAGCGCCCACGGAAGACAGTACGAACGCGACGCCAAGGAAAGACCCTGGAAGATAATCGCTGCAAATCATTTCGAACGCGCCAGAGAAAGCAAATGATAAATACAGTACCCACGGCGCCAGATCAAGTATCATCAATTCTCGTGGCACCTCCATAACGACTCCACTTTCAGTCGCCGACCACAGAGAGCGCCCTGCCCTCATATAGTGTCTCAAACGGATCAACGACACCGCATAGATCGTGAACATCCCACCTAGAGGAAGATAAGCCAAGAATATTACTGGATCCTCTAGCACGGCCAGCAGAAGAAGCGGGGACGATAATGCCGCACCCCCGGAGAATATCATTGTATTCTTACGTCGCCCTCGATCCGCCTCGGCGCAGGTCCCAATGCGTCTGCTCCTCAGCCAAGAAGGCCATATAAGTTCATATTCTTCTAACATTAGGATTTCTCCAGCACCCCACGACAGTGTGGCTGGACCACCTTCCAATGTTCTCCGCAGGCCGCACTGGGCCCGCCTGAGCACGTGAGCCTTGGCATCACTTCCTCTTCCTGTCGCCCAGATTCTGAGGGCCTCGCCTGGCCGCGTGAGCCCTGGCATCACCCACGTCCCGGCCTCCACGCGCCACCCTGCGAGACCTCAGGAGGCGCCCAGGTCCAGGAGGAGTCGGAGTACTCCTCCTCGGTGGGCTCCAGAACGTCCAGGACCGTCTGAAGAGCGTGCGGCCCGTCAAGCCGACGTCGCCACTGCCTCGAGGAACGGGGCGAGAAGGCATCCACCAGACGCTGGATCTGACGGCTCGACACCGGCACGTAGGCCATAGGGAACTGCCAACCCTCATGTAGGTCGCTTGTCCCGATAAAAAGGGACGGCCCTCTGCCTCCCTGGACGACCGGCTCCTGGGACCAGTCAAAGGACACCTGCTCGCCATTGATCCGGGTAAAACGGATCCTCTTGCCGTCAAGGAGGATACGCTCAGCCTCCGGCCCCCCTTCCCGGAACATAAGCACAAGATATACTGACCCGCAGATTCCGGCACCGCCGACAGCTCCTCCGGAAACAGCGGGAGCCCCTAGGGCGTGAATCAGGACCGCCCCTGGAAGACCGAGCATCATGAGCCCCCACGGAACCAGTTCCCAGACAATGATCTCCCGGGGAACCACCATGGTCACACCACGATCTGTGCCACGCCAGAGGCATCGGCCTTCACGTATGTACGACCTGATCCGGGCAAATGAGATGCTGTAGACCAGGAAGATGATACCGGTCCACAGGAGGATAATCATTATCCCGTACGCCCCGAACGCTGACAGGAGCGCGCCCAGAAAACACGAAGCCGTCATGACGCGCAATATCGTCAAAGTATTGACACGCTTACGGTCATACTTATCGCAGGCCCAGAGCTCGTCATCTTTCTTCAACAACACAGGCTCCTATCGCTGCAGGGCGAGCGCGCCGCCTCGGCGCAGCTGCCACCAGATCCCCGGTCATAACCTCACCACCACTTTCTCCGGTATTGCGCACGGTGCCGCGAGGCGTCACGAGGCGCCCAGGTCCAGGAGGAGTCGGCACACTCCTCCTCGGTAGGTTCCAGGACGTCCAGGACCGTCTGAAGAGCGTACGGCCCATCAAGCCGGTGACGCTTTGAGACGCTGCGAGAAAAGGTGCCTAGCAGACGCTGGAACTGACGGCACGACACCGGAAGTAGAAACATGGGGAACCGCATACCGCCAACTTTTCCTTTTGCGTTAATAAGCAGTTCACCACCGTTTACGTGCGAGGCCGAGGGCTTCTGTGACCAGGGAATGAAACTGTTTTGCCCCGTGATTCGGGTAAGCCGAATGCCCTCACCTGTAACGAGGATGCGTTCCCTCGCAGGCAGACCTCTCCAAAAACAACATATAGCACCCACGAGAGACAGTGCGCCCACGATGCCAAGGAAAAATCCCAGAAGGTCATCATCAAAAATCATCTCGAGCGCGCCACAAAAAGCAAACGACCCATACAGCACCCATGGCGTCAGATCAAGTATTATCAATTCCCGTGGCACCTCCATGACGATCCCACTTTCAGTTGCTGACCACAGAGAGCGCCCCATCCTCATATAGTGTCTCAAACGGATCAGCGACACCGCGTAGATCGCGAACAGCGCGCCCAGGGGAAGATAAACCAAGAGTATCGATGGAGCCCCTAGTTCGACCAACAGAAGAAGCGGGACCGATAACGCCGCGAGCCCGGAGCACATCACTGTATTCCTACGTCGTCCTCGATCCACCTCGGCGCAGGTCCCAATGCGCCTGCTCCTCAGCCAAAAAGGCCATGCGGGCCCTTCTGTCATGAAGATTCCTCAAGAACCCCGCAACAGTGTGGCTGGACTACCTTCCAATGTTCCTCGCAGGACGCACCAGACCCGCCTGGCCGCGTGAGCCCTGGCATCACCCACGCCCTGACCTCACGCGCCACCCTGCGAGACCTCAGGACGCGCCCAGGTCCAGGAGGAGTCGGAGTACTCCTCCTCGGTAGGCTCCAGAACGTCCAGGACCGCGGTGAGGGCCTCCGGACTGCTCAAAGACGCCTGCAGTCCAGGGTCGTTGCTGAAGGCGTCCAGCAGCCGCTGGAGCTGACGGCACGACATCGGCACATAGCCCATGGGGAACTCCAATCGTCCGGGGTAGTATGCTGCCTCGATAAGAGCGCCTTGCCAGCTGGCACCAATGACCGCTGGCCTCTGCAGCCAGCTAATGGATACGTGCCCGCCAGTGGCCCAGGTAAAGCGGACGCCTTCATCGTGAAGGAGAATCCGTTCTACCTCCATGCCTCCGTTCCAGAGAATGCTCACAATGTGCATGGAACCGTAGATCCCAGCACCAGCGAAAAAGCCTACGGCAACCGCATTCCCTCCCAACGCACGCACCAAGACCGCCCCAGGAATACCGAGCGTCATAAGCACCCACTCGATCAGCTCCCGCATAACGAGATCGCGAGGAACCTCCATGACCACGCCCAGGGCATTAGCGTGCCAGAGACGCCTGCCTCCAAGCAGGCACGACCTGACTCGGGCCAGTGACACGCTGCATGACAAAAAGGCTATGCCAGCCCACAAGCTGATAACCAGTATGTAGTACACGCCCAGTGCGAACAGGCAGGCAACCAGAAAGCTGAGAGCCGCCGTAACACGACACGATATTAGCCCTCTTCTGCGCCTGCGATCAAACTCGCCACAGGTTAACACCTTATTCGTTTTCTTCTTCAGCACGACCCCCTCCCGACATCCAGCCCACATACGGGCGGGACAATGGTCTGCGGCCTCTCAGAGGATCTTCCTGCGGGAGCCGGGCGGGAGACGTCATAGCCGGGTCGGGGAACCATACGCAGAGCCTACTCCACTCCGGTATTGTGCACGGTGTCGCGAGAGGTGTCAGGACGCGCCCAGGTCCAGGAGGAGTCGGAGTACTCCTCCTCGGTGGGCTCCAGGACGTCCAGGACCGTTCGAAGAGCGTATGGTCCGTCAAGTCGGTGACGCTTTGAGACGCTGCGAGAAAAGGTGTCCAGCAGACGCTGGAACTGACGGCACGACACTGGAAGGAGAGACATGGGGAACCGCATCTCATCAACTCTTCCTTTTGTGTTAATAAGCAGGTCCCCGCCGTTTACGTGCGAGGCCGAGGGCTTCTGCGACCAGGGAATGAAACTGCTTTGTCCCGTGATTCGGGTAAGCCGAACTCCCTCACCCGTAACGAGGATGCGCTCCCTCGCAGGCAGACTCCTCCAGAAACAACGTACAGCGCCCACGGAAGACAGTACGAACGCGACGCCAAGGAAAGATCCTGGAAGATAATCGCTGCAAATCATTTCGAACGCGCCAGAGAAAGCAAATGACAAATACATCACCCACGGCGCCAGGTCAAGTACTATCAGTTCCCGTGGCACCTCCATGACGACTCCACTTTCAGTCGCCGACCACAGAGAGCGTCCTGCCCTCATATAGTGTCTCAAACGGATCAGCGACACCGCATAGATCGTGAACAGCCCGCCCAGAGGAAGATAAGCCAAGAGTATTACTGGATCCTCTAGCACGGCCAGCAGAAGAAGCGGGGACGATAACGCCGCACCCCCGGAGAATATCATTGTATTCTTACGTCGCCCTCGATCCGCCTCGGCGCAGGTCCCAATGCGTCTGCTCCTCAGCCAAAAAGGCCATATAAGTTCATATTCTTCTAACATTAAGATTTCTCCAAGGCGTTACTGCAATCTACTTGTCCGAGCTAAGTTTAAAACGGCAGGGCGCGGGGCACTCACAAATGTGTGCGACCTTAAAATAAATGTGCATAAATGCCATCGACATTGTTGATCTTACTCAAATATTGCATCCCAAACCGACTCAGCTCCATCAGAAATGCAGTCCCAAACATCTTCCATGCCTTCATCTATCCACTCTCTCACCTCCAAAGGAACGACTTCTTCATAAACCCACCCCGTAGCCATCGCAGCCACAGTACCGACTCCAGTAGCAACAAGCGCAGGCAACCAGCCTGTCACAAGAACGCTGCCCACACCGATAGTTGTTGCTATCGCAACGCCAGTTTCAACAGTGACCCGAGACGGGGAACTTCCTTGAGAAATGCTATAACCAGCAAAGACTAACGACGTCACGACTCCCACAGGGTTTGCGATACGACCAGCAACTTCCTTTATTTTTCCAGCTTGAGCTTTAAGCGAAACGGCAGTTCGCTTTTCGATACTCTTTTCGTTTGGAGCCCACTCTCCCGATCGCACTTTTGGGCTAGGCGATTTTGCCCGCACTCGTTCGATCATCTTTTTAGTCGTCGCATCGGCAGCCAAAGCACGAAGATGCCATTCATAGACTCTGGAAGAAAACAGTCCCAGTGCGGTGCAGAACGCATCATTCTTATAATTTTTCGCAAGGACCATCACCCAACTACCTTCATTTGCCTCATCTATGACCATATGTTTGGCAACCCAGTCAGTGAGCTTCTGACGTATGTCTTTAACCTCCGTCTCAAGATCATTAAAGAGCTCTACCTTGTCCAGGTAGTCCTGATACGCGTCCTTACGCTTCTGCCACTCCTTCTTCTGATCACGTGTGGCCCCGCGCGGAAGGTCTCCTGCGGGCTGGACCTCGACAGGATACTCGATAATCATATCATTAACTACGAGGCCGCCGTCTGTAGCCTCGTCTCGGCAGTCGGCCATATCATCCTTGCGCCACTTGACCTGGTCCGCCCAGGATCGAATAATGTCAATGACGTCATCAAGGTCGTCTTCCGCGCTGTCGCACGCGGATCCGAGATCGTCCCCGATGGACCGGATCGTGTCCCCGAACTTCCCAGAGACTCTCATCCGAGAACGACGGCTGACGTTCATGTCTTTTTCAGCCTCTATGAAACCTTTCTTCAGCTTATCCAGCCAGTAAGCCGCGTTGTGAATGTCCTCTTCATTGGCGTCGATATCGGTGTCAATCTGTCTAAAACAAGCGCTAACCTCTGTCATTGTTCCATTTCCTTAGCCAAGACGGAAAGACTGTCGGCAATCTCCTGGTCAACACCGACAAACTGGTCAATACCCTTACGAACCAAACCTGAAGTCTGACCCGCCAAGGACGCAAAGAGTTCTGCCGCCTCCGAGAAACGGCTAATCTGGGCTACGATATATGCTGTCCCATCACCTGCTAGTACTCTGGAAGGCATTGTAGGCGCAGCAGCTTCGAGATTCGTCTGTGCGCTATCCAGGTGTCGGGCGAACTCTCGTGCGCTCTCGTAGTCGACCTCCAGCTGCCTGCTCATGGTCTCACCTCATTCTCACTCTTTGAGTGCCAGAGCTCCTGGGGTACAGGCAGGTCCAGGTAGATAACCTCGTAGGGTTGGTCGGCTCCGATCTCTTTAAGGTGCTCGGTGTGGTAGAGGATCCACGGCTGGTCCGGACCCAGGCAGTCGATGAGGCGGTCCAGGGCCGTGTACGCCAGGAGAGCCACACGCCCGTCCTTGGTACGCCGCATCTCAACCTCAGTTCCCCACTCCGTAGGCGGGCCTGCACACGGCAGGTAGAGCACGGGCGGGACAATGGTCTGCGGCCTCTCAGAGGATCTTCCTGCAGGAGCCGGGCGGGAGGCGTCATAGCCGGGTCGGGGAACCATACGCAGAGCCTACTCCGCCCGCCCTCTGTAGGGAACACCCTTTTATGTACCCGTTTTGTGCACCCAATCCCCCAGCGTCGGGCACACCGCCGCCATACGGGCGCACCGCACCAGCACCTTGCCACGCCACCCGCCTGCCCCCGACGACCTCTGGAGCCGCACCCGGAAGGACGTCCCAGGCCAGGTGGGTTAGGAGCGACAGAAGCTTTCTCGGAGGCTGGGTGGTGGGACGTGCCGACCGCCCACGCCACGGGCCCGGGGAGGCCAGGCGGTCCGGACGATATGGTGACGGGCCAACGGGTACCTGTGCCGCGGGTCCCGGGGAGGCCGGTCGTGCGTTTAGGGGCTCTGGGGCACTTGGGGGCTCGCGCCACGGCCCGGAGAGGCCTTGACGGGGCCGCTGGCGCCTGCGTCGGGAAGACAAGCCCACGCCACGGCCCGGGGAGGCCAGGGCCCGTACCACCGGCCGCTGGCCGTTTACCCCGTCTCATACAGGCTCCTCGCTTCGCCACCGCCCCCGCGGATCCGTATGCTGGGCGGCGATGTCACGCCGGTGTGGGCCGCCGCCAGCCAGGCGACGCCCCGGTGCGGCACCGCAGCCGGGGCCTTGGACCCCCCAGAACCGCAATGAGGAGAGCCTATGGCCCTGGTCGTGCAGAAGTACGGCGGTAGCTCCGTCAGTGACATTGAGGCGATGCGCCGTGTCGCCAGGCGGGTGGTGGCCACACGCCAGGCCGGTAACACGGTCGTGGTGGTGGTCTCCGCCATGGGTGACACCACCGACGAGCTGCTCGACATGGCCGACGCCCTGACCGACGCCGCCCCCGCCCGCGAGATGGACATCCTCCTGAGCGCCGGGGAGCGCATCTCCATGGCGCTGCTGGCCATGGCGGTCAGCCAGCTCGGCGTCCCCGCCCGCGCCTACACCGGCGCCCAGGCCGGGGTCCTGACCGACTCCAGGTACGGGCGGGCCTCCATCGTGGGCGTTATCCCCGAGCGAGTGGCCCGCACCATCCAGATGGGGGCCGTGGCCATCGTGGCCGGCTTCCAGGGGATCAACGAGGTCGAGGACGTCACCACCCTGGGCCGCGGCGGCTCGGACACCACCGCCGTCGCCCTGGCCGCCGCCCTGAACGCCGACGTCTGCGAGATCTACACCGACGTGGACGGCCTGTTCACCGCCGACCCGCGCATTGTGCCCACCGCCCGCCGCGTCGAGATCCTCTCCAGCGAGGAGACCCTGGAGATGGCGGCCCACGGCGCCAAGATCCTCCACCTGCGCGCCGTGGAGTACGCCCGCCGCTTCGGGGTGCCCCTGCACGTGCGCTCCTCCTTCTCCGACAAGACCGGCACCTGGATCTACGACGGCCGCCGCAGCGGCCCCTTCGTCCCCCCCTACATCCCGGCCGCCGATGACGACGACGTCGCCTCCACGCCCCTAGCCCCCTCCCTGGGAACGGGCGGGGCCCTGGCGGCGGCCGGCGCCAGCACGCCTGCCGCCGCCCCGGCCACAGGCGCCAGCACTCCCACCACCGGCGCCCCAGCTACCAGCACCCCGGCCACAGGCACGACCCCCGCCTCCACCACCCCCGACTCCCATGCGGACCCCGCCGTCCGGCCGCAGGTCGACGCGGTCACCGGGCGGGTGGTGGCCCCCCAGGGCACGGCCGCGCCGACGGGCCCCTCGGTGCACCACTCCCACATGTCCGCCATCAGCCACCGCGCCCGCTCGCGCCCTCGCCCCACCTCCAAGGAGGAACACGTGGAAGCCCCTGTCATCACCGGAATCGCGCACGACCGCAGCCAGGACAAGATCACCCTCGTGGGCGTCCCCGACGTCCCCGGCGCCGCCGCCCGCATCTTCGCGATCGTGGCCGGACAGGACACGAATATCGACATGATCGTCCAGGACGTCTCCGCCGAGGGCACGGGACTGACCAATATCTCCTTCACCTGTCCCGACGGCGACTCCGCGGCCGCCATGGAGGCCCTGGAGAAGGCGCGCGGCGAGCTCGGCTTCCGCTCCCTGCACTTCAACCCCGCCATCGGCATCCTCTCCCTGGTGGGCGCGGGCATGCGCTCCCACCCGGGGGTGTCCGCCAAGCTCTTCGGCGCCCTGAGCGACGCCGGGGTCAATATCCACATGATCTCCACCTCCGAGATCCGCATCTCGGTGGTGGTGGACGACGCCGTACTCGACGAGGCCGTACGCGCCGTCCACACCGCCTTCGGCCTCGATGCCGCCTCCGCGGAGGCGGTCGTGTACGGAGGGACCGGACGATGAGCAACACCGTCAACACGTTCACCGGGCAGGCCGACGGCGTCACCGTCGCCGTCGTGGGCGCCACAGGGCAGGTGGGCCGCGTCATGCGGACCATGCTGGCCGAGCGCGGGTTCCCGGCGCGCGCCGTGCGCCTCCTGGCCTCGTCCCGCAGCGCCGGGACGGTCGTGGACTTCCGCGGCGCCCGCATCGAGGTCGAGGACGTGGCCACCGCCGACCTGGACGGCATTGACGTCGCCGTCTTCTCCGTCGGGGCGACGGCCTCGCGTGAGTACGCACCCCGCTTCGCGGCGGCCGGCGCCGTGGTGGTGGACAACTCCTCGGCCTGGCGTCGGGACCCGCAGGTCCCCCTGGTGGTGGCCGAGGTCAACCCCGAGGCCCTGGCCGAGCGCCCCAAGGGGATTATCGCCAACCCTAACTGCACCACCATGGCCGCCATGCCCGCCCTCAAGGTCCTCCACGACGAGGCCGGGCTGGTCCGCCTCATTGTCTCCACCTACCAGGCCGTCTCCGGCTCCGGGCGCGCCGGGGTGACCGAGCTGGCCACCCAGGTGCGTGCCGCCGCCGATCAGGACATGGAGGGCCTCGCCCTGGACGGTCGCGCCGTCACCTTCCCCGCGCCGCAGGTCTACGTGGACACCATCGCCTTCAACGCCGTCGCCTGGGCCGGTTCCGACGCCGGGGACGGCAGCGGGGAGACCGACGAGGAGCAGAAGCTGCGCAACGAGTCCCGCAAGATCCTGGGGATCCCCGACCTGGCGGTCTCCGGCACCTGCGTGAGGATCCCGGTGTTCTCCGGCCACGGCCTGAGCGTGAGCGCCGAGTTCGACCGCGAGATCAGCGTGGAGCGGGCCCGCGAGCTGCTGGCCGCCGCCCCCGGGGTCACCTACGCCGACGTTCCCAGCCCCTTGAAGGGCGCGGGGCGCGACGGGACCTTCGTGGGCCGCCTGCGCGCCGACCAGGCCTACGCCCCCGGTCACGGCCTGTCCATGTTCGTGGTGGGCGACAACCTGCGCAAGGGCGCGGCCCTCAACGCCGTCCAGCTCGCCGAGCTGGTGGCCGCCGAACTGCGTTCCTGAGCACCCGCTGGCAGGACCTCGCGTTTTGCTCAGTAAGGACCTCGCGTTTTGCTCAGTAGGAGCCTCGCGTTCTGCTCAGTAGAAGGGGTCTGCCTACCGTAGACTGGCCCCATGTCCTATCTTCGTCGGGCGCTGGACGACGTCCTTGACGACCTCTTCCCCGCGGCCCGCGCCGTCGCCGTTGACGGCGCGAGGGCCGTGGGCAAGACCGAGACGGCGCAGCGACGGGTCCGCCGGGTCGTCCGCCTCGACGACCCGGCAGTGGCCGCCGCGGTCGCCGCCGGCCCCGGCGAGTACCTGGACGGCGCCCCCACCGTCCTCCCCCTGGCTCTTCTCGGCTGACCCAGGCGCCGTCCAGCCTTCTTTCCGACGTCGGCCACACTTGCTAGGGTGCCCCCATGAACTTCGCGGAGGTATGGACGGTGAGCTACCGGCTCAGTGGCGCACGGCCCGACCTGCTCAACGACCTGCCCACCGTGCGACAGGCCCTCCAGGACTCCGCCCAGGCCGCCGGGCTGCACGTCCTGTCCTGCGCCCACCACACGTTCACGCCCCAGGGGGTCAGCCTGGCCCTCATCCTCTCGGAGTCCCACCTGGCCGCCCACACCTGGCCGGAGGCGGGTGGCGCCTACGTCACGGCGACCAGCTGCTCACCCGCCAGCAAGGAGGCCGTCACGGCGGTCGCGGACGTCCTCACCAGGGCCTTTGACGCCCAGGAGGTCACGAGCACGGTGGTGTCCCTGTGAGCGGGTCCCCGACCAGGGCCAAGATCGCGATCGGTGACGTGCTGGGCGGCGCCGAGCCGGGACTGCGCGTCCAGGCGTGCCTGCTGTACCGGGTGCTGGACGAGGACGAGGAGTTCAACCGGGCGGCCAGGCTCCACGCGCAGAGTCAGGACGAGGACGAGGAGGACGAGGAGCCCAGCCTGTCCGACTACTGGGAGTGGTGGGAGCTGGTGGGCCCCAACCGCCACGACTACTGGGTGGAGGTGGACCACGGCTCCTGGCGGACCAGCGTCTACGAGCCCCTGCCCGCGACGGACGTCATTGACCCGACCGGGCTCCAGGTGGGGCAGCACGTCACGCTCACCGGCACCATGGCGGGCCGGCAGGCCGTGGTCACCGAGCGCAGACTCGGCCGCGTCTCGCAGGTGACGGGACAGCCCACCTACCCGGCAACCCCCGACAAGCCCGTGACCTACGTGACCGCCAGGACCACGGGCGGGGACAGGGTGAGCCTCACCTTCAGGTCCTGCCCGGGACGCCCGCTGCGCGCCTACCGCAGGCAGGTCCTCTCCCCCCGGAAGCAGAAGCGCCGGTTCGGCCGGGTCCTCTTCTCAAACACCTTCTTCAATATTATTGACATAGTCTTCGAGTCCGTCGCGCGGGTCATTAAGATCCTCCTGTGGTTCATGAGGTAACAGCATGAGTACACCGGACACAAAAGCCAACCTCAAGATCGGTGACGTGCTGGGCGGCACCGAGCCGGGACTGCGCGCCCAGGCGTGCCTGCTGTACAAGGAGTGGGACGAGGAGGACGGCGAGCTCTACTACTGGGAGGAGTGGGAGCTGGTCGGCCCCAACCGGTACGAGTACTGGGTGGAGGTGGACCACGACTCCGGGCAGACCAGCCTCTACGAGCTCCTGCCCGCGACGGACGTCATTGACCCGGTCGGGCTCCAGGTGGGGCAGTACGTCACACTCACCGGCACCATGGCGGGCCAGCAGGCCGTGGTCACCGAGCGCGGGCTCGGCTACATCGAGAAGGTCATGGGCCGGACCACCTACCCCGCCTCCCCCGGTGAGTCCATGATCTACGTGACCGTCCGGACCAAGGGGCAGGGCGGTACGGAGATCACCTTCGAGAACTGCCCGGGACGCCCGCTGCGCGCCTACCGCAAGCGAGCCGTCTCCTCCGCCGAGCAGAGGCGCCGGTTCGGCCGGGTCATCCACGCGAGCGGCTCCGCCAGGGCCTGGTACCTGCTCCTGTGGGTCGTCGTGATCGCCGTCGTCATCTCGGTCATGGCCACCTGCGCCACAAGAGGCAATCGCTGCGACCCCACCAAGGAGGACTGCAGCAGTAGCAGCTACCGTCACCGCGGCCCCTACGGGGGCGGCGGGGGCGGCGTCGGAAAGTAAAGGAGCCCGCATGCGCCCACTCACTGCCCCCACCCAGTCCGCGGACATTGCGGGCCTGGCCTGGCAGCCGCTCCTGAGCACCGTGGTCTACGCGGTAATAGGGGTGGTGCTGCTCATGCTCTTTGCCTGGGTCGTGAACGTGGTCTTCAAGCTGGACCTGCGCCGCGAGCTCATTGAGGACCAGAACCCCGGTCTGGGCCTGGCGTTCGCCGGCACGGTGATCGCCATCGCCATTATTATTGCCGGGACGATTATCAGTTGACCGCCTCAGCCACGACCCCGGGGGCGTCGGCCGTGCGCACCGCCCACGGCGCCCCTGGTGCTATCAAGCCCCCTGCCTGCGAGGAGGCGGGCCCCTGCCGTGCCCACCCCACCCGCCCCGGCACGCCCCTGCCGGGAGGTCGCCCGTGAGCCGCGCCGGGGCCCGTCGGCGTGAGGACGCCACGCTGTTCGCGGCCGCGGCCCTGGTGGCCGTGGGCGGGCTCATCTACGAGCTCATCCTGGGTACGGCCGCCTCCTACCTCGTCGGGGACTCCGTCCTCAGCTTCTCCCTGGCCACAGGCGTCACCCTATTCGGTATGGGGCTCGGCTCCCTGCTGGTGAACCACCTGGGCTGGGAGCCCGCCACCAGCTTCGCCGTCAACGAGGTGGCGCTGGGGCTGGTGGGCGGCAACTCGGTGCTCGTCCTGTACCTGGCCTTCGGCTACACCCGGCTGCACTGGGTGGTGTTCTGCGCCATGAGCCTGGTCATCGGGGTGCTCATCGGCCTGGAGATACCCCTGCTGGTCAAGACCTTCGCCGCCTTCGGGCGGGGCTCCTCGGTGGAGCTGTTCAGCCGGGTTCTCGCCATTGACTACTTCGGGGCCCTGGTGGCCTCCCTGGTGTTCCCGCTACTCCTGCTGCCCCAGCTGGGTCTTATGCGGGGCGCCTACCTGGTGGGGGCCGTCAACACGCTCGTGGCCGTGCTCATGCTCGTCCAGCTGCGCAGCTCCCGCAAGGCGCTGGCGGCCGCCGTCGCCGCCCTGGTGGCGCTCACCGGCCTGTTCCTGGGGGCCAACCAGCTGGAGCACTCAGTGGGCGCGGCCACCTACCGCGACCCGGTCATCTACTACGACCAGTCCGCCTACCAGAAGATCGTCATCACCAAGTACGGCGCCGACCTGCGGCTCTACCTGGACAACCAGCTGCAGTTCTCCTCCCTGGACGAGAGGCGCTACCACGAGACCCTGGCCGGCAGCGCACTGACCTCCGTGGAGGGGCCCGCCCACGTGCTCATCCTGGGGGGCGGGGACGGGCTCCTGGCGCGCGAGGTCCTGCGCTACCCCAGCGTCCAGGACATTACCCTGGTGGACATCGACCCCGCCGTGACCACGCTGGCACGCGACAACCACCTGCTGCGGGAGGTCAACGACGGCTCCCTGTCCAGCCCCCGGGTGCACGTGGTCAACGGGGACGCCTTCCAGTACGTCTTCGACACCACCGCACGCTACGACGCCGTCCTCGTCGACCTGGTGGACCCCTCCAACGAGAGGCTGGCCAAGCTCTACTCCCAGGAGTTCTACACCCAGGCGGAGAAGGTCCTCACCGACAAGGGGGTCATGGTCACGCAGGCGACCTCCTCCTACTTCTCACCGTCGGCCTTCGCCACGGTGGCGAGCACGGTGCGCGCCGCCCAGCCGGGGCGCACCGTGGTCCCCTTCAGCGTCAACGTACCCTCCTTCGGTGAGTGGGGCTTCGTGCTGTCCACGACGGCGCCCGAGGCCCTGGCCAGCCAGCCGCTGCCCGCGGGCCTGGACTACCAGAACCACAGGCTCCTGGACTTCATCCTGGTGCAGGACCCGGCGCGGACCCCGGAGGTGGAGCCCTCGACCCTCCTGCACCCGCGCATTGTGGAGCGCTACAACAGCGACATGCGGCAGTGGCGCTACTACTGAGCGGAGTCGCAGGCGGACCGAGGGGTGGTCCCGGGGACGGCGCGACGGCCCCCGCGCCCCACCCGGGCCCGCGCGTCAGGCGAGCTCGCCGTAGGCCGGCTGCCACATGGCGTCCTGCACCGCCTGGACGAGGTTGTCGTGGCTGGTGGTAGCCACGCCGTCGGCCTGGGCCTGGCGCGCCACGGCCACCGCGACGGTCGCCGAGGAGGCCCGCAGGTTCTCCACCGGCGGCAGCAGTGAGGCGCCGGGCTCGGTGGGGTCCACCTGGCTGGCCACGGCCCGCGCGGCGGCCAGCAGCATCCCGTCGGTGACCCGCGAGGCCCCCGAGACAATGACGCCCAGCCCCAGGCCCGGGTAGAGCAGGGCGTTGTTGCCCTGGCCGATGGTGAAGGTCGTGCCCTCGTAGTCGAAGGGGACCACCGGGATGCCCGTGGCCACCAGGGCCTTCCCCCTTGACCAGGCGACCACGTCCTCGGGCATGGCCTCAATGCGCTCGGTGGGGTTGGACAGCGGCAGGATAATGGGACGCTCCACGCCGGCGCTCACGGCCTCGACGACATCGCGGGTGAAGGCCCCGTGGTTGGTGGAGGTACCAATGAGGACGGTGGGGCGGGCGCGGCGCACCACCTCCAGGAGCTCGACGGCGCCGCGGGACGAGCGCTGCCAGTCGGCGGCCTCGGCGGCGGGGCGGGCGTAGGCGCGCTGGTAGTCGGGCAGGTCGGTCATGTCGTCGGTGACCAGGCCCGCCCGGTCCACGAGCCAGATGCGGGCGGTCGCCTCCTCGGGGGAGAGGCCGTCGCGCACCATGCCGGCGTGGATCTGGTCGGCCATACCGGTGCCCGCGGTCCCGGCCCCGTAGACCACCAGGCGCTGGTCGGCGAAGGTCTGGCCGGTGACCCGCATACCGGAGACGACGGCGGCCATGACAATGGCGCCGGTGCCCTGCATGTCGTCGTTGAAGACGCGGTACCTCTCGCGGTTGGCCTGGAGGATGCGGCGGGCGTTGGCCGGCCCGAAGTCCTCGAAGTGCAGCAGCGCGTTGGGGAAGAGCTCACTGGCCACCGCCAGGTACTCGTCGATGAGGGCGTCGTAGCGCGCCCCGCGCACGCGCGCGTGCCGGTTGCCCAGGTAGGCGGGGTCGTTGAGGAGGAGCTCGTTGTCGGTGCCGCAGTCCAGGTTGACGGCGACGGCCCGCTCGGGGTGGATGCCGGCGGCCGCCGTGTAGACGGCGAGCTTGCCCACCGAGATGTCCGTGCCGTTGACCCCCCAGTCCCCGATGCCCAGGATCTCCTCAGCGTCGGAGACCACGAGCAGGTCGACGTCGTCGGGGCCCAGGCCGAGCCCCTCGAAGGAGGGGCGCACGTCCTCGATACGGTCGACGGACAGGTAGACGGCCCGGGAGCGACGGTAGTCCCGGCTCCACTTCCTAATGGCCTCCCCCACGGTGGGGTCGTAGACGATCGGGAGCAGCTCGACCAGGTGGTCGGTCAGGAGCCGGTAGTAGAGCACCTCGTTGCGGTTGTGGAGCTGGTCGAGGAAGACGTACTTGTCCAGGTCGGTGGTAAAGGAGCGCAGCTGGGCGTAGGAGCGGGCGGCCTGCTGGTCCAGGGTCTCCACGGCCGCGGGGAAGCGGCCGACCAGGCCCAGGCGACGGCGCTCCTCGAGCGTGAAGGCGGTACCGCGGTTGGTCAGGGGGTTGGTAATGACGGACGGCTTGGCGCGCATGTGCTCTCCCGGGGTGGTGCTGGTGACATCAGGAGCGTCAGTCAACTGACGCCCACTGCCTGATACCTCGAGAGAAGTTACTTCCGGTACCTGGGCGGAACCTGGGTGCCCGCCGGGCCGGTCAGCACGTGATGTAGCCGCCCAGGGCGGTGAAGACCTCCTCGACCGCCGCCGCCCGCCGCAGCTCGGGGTGCACGGCGGCCACGGAGTCCAGCAGCGCCTCCAGCACCACGAGCGTGCCGACCCGGGTGCGGAACATGGCGTCCTGGCCGGTGGAGGGGGTGACCAGCAGGACGTCGGCCAGGGGCGGCAGCGGGCCGACCCGCCGGTTCGTCAGCAGCACCGAGGTGGCGCCCCGCTCGCGCGCCAGGCGCAGGAGGGCGGCGACCGGCGCCGGGCTGCGGTCGAAGGCGGCCGCCAGGACCACGGCCCGCGCGTCCAGGCCGGCCAGGGCGTGGGCCCAGCGGTCCGTGCCGTCCAGGACGGTGACCCCGCCGCGCAGGTAGGACAGCAGGAGCCCGAAGTAGTGCAGCAGAGGCTGACCCGAGGCCACCGCACCGAGGTACAGGGGACGGTCGGCGTCGGCCACGAGGGCGCCCACGCGCCCAAGGACCTCATCGTCCACGCAGGCCAGGACCCCGGAGACGGCCTCCTGGGCCAGGGCGGCCCGGTGGCCCAGCACCGCCCGCCCGGGCTCCCCGCCGTCACCGAGCCGCCGGAGCCGCTCCACCGGCAGGGAGAGGTCGTGGCGGACGCGCGTACGCAGGCTGCGGGTCATGTCCCGGAAGTCGGCGTAGCCGAGCTTGCGCGCGAACCTGGCCACCGTGGCCGAGGAGACGCCGACGCCCTGGCAGACCTCCTCCAGGTTGAGCAGCGCGGCCCCGGGCAGACGGTCCTCGTAGAAGCAGGCGACGTCGCGCTCGCGGGCCGTGAGGTCGGCCGACGCGAGCCGGTCCAGGAACGGGGTCTCAGAGGGCGTGTCCGCAGGCTCCACGGCGCCAATCTAGCCGACGCGGCGAGGGGCCCGGAGTCGGCGGGGTGTCACACGCTCCGGGCACCACCAGCTGTCTTGGAGTCAGGCAGGACGAGGCGGGGACGACGCCGGGTGACCAGCATGACCGCGAGGAACACCAGGGCGTCCACCACGGCCATGGTCGAGGATGTCGCCAGGTCCGCCTGGAGCGCCACCCAGAAGCCCAGCAGCGCCGAGAGCGCCGCAATGACCAGGCTCAGGAGGACCGCCCCGGGCAGGGTACGGGCCAGCAGCAGCGCCGTGGCCGGGGGGATCGTCATGAGGGCCACCACCAGGATCGCCCCGGCCGCGTCAAAGGCGACCACCACCGTCAGGGACACCAGTGCCATGAGCCCCAGATCCGTGCTGCGCACCGGTAGCCCCATGGTGCAGGCGGTGACGCGGTCGAAGGTGGAGAGCTTGAGGGTGCGGAAGGACACGAGCACGTAGACACCAGTGATGGCGAACACGCCGAGCAGTCGCCACATGGTACGCGGCCCCAGGTCGATGGCGCCGTCCGCGACGAGCACGTGCTCAGGAGCGAGCGCCATGAGGTTGAGATCCCCGGTCAGGACCGTGTCCTCGCTAATGTGGACCTCGGACAGGGTGGTGGACAGCAGGATGACCCCCAGGGCGAACAGCGCCGGGAACACCAGCCCCTGGTCGGCGTCACCGGCGACCAGGCCGCTGGCCCGCAGGCGCTCAGCCCCCAGGACCACGAGCAGCCCCATGGCGGAGGCCGCCACCACCATGAGGGGCGAGTGGGTGGTGCCCGACAGGATGGCCCCGATGACGATCCCGGGCAGGACCGCGTGCGACATGGCCTCCACGAGCATCGCCTGGTGGCGCAGCACCAGGAAGGTGCCGGGAAGGGCGCAGGTGACGGCGGTGACGACGGCCAGGAGCGCGACGGCGACAATGAACGGCATTAGGACTCCTCCCCCTTCGCCTGGGCCAGGAGCCGACGGCGCTGGGCGCGCAGGGCCCGACGCCGCTGCAGCACGGAGCGCTCCGGGGCGGCCAGCAGCGAGACGACGAGCACGACGGTCAGGACCAGGACCACCACGGGCCCGGTGGGCACCTTGCCGAGGTTGACCGCCAGGCCGGAGCCCACGGCCCCGGACAGGGCGCCGATGACGCCGGACAGGGTCACCATGGACCACAGCCGGTGCGTCCACTGGCGGGCCGCGGCGGCGGGCATAATGGCGAAGGCGATCATGAGGATGAGCCCCACGGCCTTGATCCCGATGACCACGGCGACCGTGGCGGTGCCCAGGAGCAGGGGGCCGAGGACGGTGGGGGAGAATCCCATGGTGCGGCACAGGACCGGGTCGAAGGTGAAGACCTTGAACTCCTTCCAGGCCAGGAGGACCACCAGCAGGGCCGCGGTGCCGAAGCCGCCTATGGTCACCAGGTCGGCACTGGTGAGGGTGGAGGCGTTGCCGAACATGTAGTGGCTGATCCCGCCCCGGTTGGGCAGGGAGGAGTGGACGATGACGCGCAGCAGCACCATGCCCGAGCCGTAGAACAGTGCCAGGCAGATGGTCATGGCGGCGTCCATGCCCACCCGCGAGTGGCGGGCGATCCAGTTTGCCAGCAGGACGGCGCAGGTCGAGGCGATGATCGAGCCAATGGTCAGCACCAGCATGGAGCGTCCGTCCACACCGAGCACGGCGGTGGCCAGGATGAAGGACCCGGCAACCCCCAGGGTGGCGGCGTGCCCGATAATGTCGGAGACCAGGGACTGCTTGTGCAGGTACAGGAAGGAGCCCAGGAGGCCTGCCGCGCCCCCGACGGCGGCCGTCCCCAGGAGCATGGTGCGGAAGGTGTAGCTGGCCAGCAGCTGACCGGGCCCGACCAGCTCGGGAAGCGCCGCGAGCACGCTCACCGCTCCTCCTGGGGGTGCAGGGCCTCGTCGACCAGCCCGTAGGCCCGGTGCAGGTGCTCGGGGGTGAAGGCCTCCTCCAGGGTCCCGACGCTGACGACGTCCCCCTCGGACAGGAGCAGGGCGTGGGTGCACAGGCGCCGCACCGTGGACAGGTCGTGGTGGACGATCACAATGGTCTTCCCGTCCTGTCGCAGGGAGTCCAGCACGCTGGCGATGGCCCGCTCCGAGGCGACGTCCACCCCGGCGAAGGGCTCGTCCATGAGGTAGACGTCGGGCTCCTGGGCGAGGGTGCGCGCCACGAAGGTGCGCTGCTTCTGCCCCCCGGAGAGCTGGGAGATCTGCCGCCCGGCCAGGTCGGAGATGCCAGCCGCCTCCAGGGCCGCCTCGACGACGGCGCGCTGGGCCGCCCCGGGACGGCGCCACCACCCCAGGTGCCCGTAGGTGCCCATGGTGACCACGTCGCGCACCGTGGTGGGGAAGTCCCAGTCGACCTCCGCGGTCTGGGGCATGTAGGCCACACGGCTGCGGGAACGGGCAAGATCCTGCCCGAAGAACCGCACCCTCCCTGTCAGGGTGGGGACGAGCCGCATCATGGCCTTCAGGAGGGTGGACTTCCCGGCGCCGTTGGGCCCCAGGACCGCCATGACCGCACCGGGCGGCACGTCGAGGGTGACGTTCCTGAGGGCCAGGCGGTCGTGGTAGGCCACGCTCAGGCCGGTCACCTGGCAGGGGGTAGTGACGTCGTGCACGGGTCTGCTCGCGGTACGCGGGTGGCCCACCGACGTCACTTTGTGGCCAGGGCGGCCACGATGGTGTCGGCGTTGTAGGCGAAGACACCCAGGTAGGTGTCTACGGGAGCCTGCTCGCCCAGGGAGTCGGCGTAGAGCGGCTTGTCGGAGACCTCAACGCTCCAGCCCTTGGCGACCACAGCCTCCTTGAGGTGGTTAATGGCCTCAGGGTTCTTCAGGTTGTCCTGGAAAATGGTGGGAACCTTCTTGTCCGCGATAAGCGTGGCGAGCTCCTCGATCTGGGTGGCGGAGATCTCGGACTCGGAGGAGACGAAGTCGGTGGCGTGGATCTCGATGTTGTAGGTCTTGCCCAGGTAGTTGAAGGCGTCGTGGCCGGTGACCAGGACGCGCCGCTCCTGGGGGATGGTGTCGAACTTGGTCTGGGCCTCGGCCTTGGCCTGGTCGATCTTGGCGTTGTAGGCCTCGCCGTTGGCCTTGTAGGTAGCGGCGTTGTCCGGGTCGATCTGGGCGATCTTCTCCGCGCAGGCGGTGACGACGTACTTCCAGTTGTCGGGGGAGTTCCACACGTGCGGGTCGTGCCCCTCGATCTTGCCGTCCTCCTCCCAGGGCAGGAGCATGTCCTCGGGGATGGCCTCGGCGGCGGCGACCTGCTTGTCGCCGAGCTTCTCGAGCTGGCCCATCATCTTGTGCTCCATGTCGTGGCTGGTCCACAGCACGACGTCGGCCTGCTCAATGGCCTGGGTGTCCTTGGTGGTCAGCTCCTGGGTGTGGGGGTCCCCTCCGGGACCGACGAGCACGGTGACGGTGGCGTCGGGGGCGATGTTCCTCGCGGCGTCCCCGAGGTAGCCGGTGGTGGCCACGATCGTCAGGCCGGTGGAGCCGGTGGAGCCGGCGGTCCCCTTCTCGGAGCTGGTCTTGTCCGTGGCGCAGGCGGCGAGGGCGGCCCCGGCCAGGACGGTGGCCGAGACGAGGGCAGAACGGCGGGAGATAAGCACAGGGGTCTCCAAGGTTAGGTAGATGAGGCTAACTTCAGGGGCACAGGGATGATAACGACAACCTCTGTCAGTTGCAAGGACGGGTCGTCCGCGACGGGGCCCGGTTTGCCGCGGGCGGGCAGGGCGTCCGACGCCGCCGGGCGCAGGCGGGCCCGGGGCCTCGTCCGCCCTCAAGGCCCCGGCCTCCGGCCCCGTGCCGTCGGGCACGCCACAGCCCCACCCCTGGGACACCCGGAATAGGACCTGGGTCCCGGTGGTTGTGCCTGGCGCACAGAACGAGCCGCTACCGACTCTCCTGGAAAGGACCCTCATGGCCGCCATCAACATCACCGGCGAGGACTTCAACAAGACCGTCCGCGGCGAGGGCATCACCCTCGTGGACTTCTGGGCCTCCTGGTGCGGCCCCTGCATGCGCTTCAAGCCGGTCTTCGAGAAGGCCGCCGAGGCCAACCCGGACATCACCTTCGCCAAGGTGGACACCGAGGCCGAGCAGGGCCTGGCCAGCGCCCTGGGCATCTCCTCCATCCCGACCCTCATGGTCTTCCGCGACGACGTCCTGGTCTACCGGGAGGCCGGCGCCCTGCCCGCCTCGGCGCTGAACTCCCTCATTGAGCAGGTCCGCGGCCTGGACATGGCCGAGGTCAAGGCCAAGATCGCCGCCGAGGAGGCCGAGGAGGCCAGTAGGGCGAGCAGCGGGCTAGTCCGGGCCTGAGGTAAGTCATTTCAAACCACGTCACAACTGTTGACAACACCACAAACATTAGACCTTTAAGCCATCTAGCACTAAGGTAGAGCACATGAGCAAGAAGTACACCGCCCCGGTCCTGCCGACCTTCACCGCCGGCCCCGAGCTGGTCGCCGACCTGCAGCGCGCGCTGACGGACATTACCGCCCTGTCCCTGGTGGGCAAGCAGATCCACTGGAACGTCGTCGGCGCCGGCTTCCGCGACCTGCACCTCAACCTCGACGAGGTCGTGGACATCGCCCGCGAGGGCTCCGACGAGCTGGCCGAGCGCCTGCGCGCCGTCAACGCCGTCCCCGACGGCCGTCCCGCCACCGTGTCCGCGCAGACCACGCTCCCCGAGGCCCCCGCCGAGCTGGTCCTGGTGCCCGACGCCGTGGACTACATTGTCTCCGCCATCAACGCCGTCGTGACCACCCTGCGCAACATCCACGACGCCGTGGACGAGGCCGACCCCTCCTCCTCCGGCATCCTGGAGGACTACACCAGCCGCCTGGAGCAGCAGGCCTGGTTCCTGGCCTCCCAGAACTACCGCGCCGTCTGAGCACCGCACATTCTTTTTACAATCCACGATCATAAAGTGGCGGGATCGCGCGGATCCTTGTGACGACGCAGACCCAGGAAGCAGGATGAATGTGCAACGACGACCGCGTTGCACATTCATCCTCTTTCTGTGCCTCGCGCAGTTTCGTGGATCCGCATGATCCCGCGGTTTACTGATCGACGACTGTAAAAAGAATGTGCAACTCGCGGCACGGCTCCCGAGGGCGGCTCCCGAGGCGACCCGGCTCGCGTACCGGCGGCACCGTGGCGCCGGAGCGAGCCGAGGTGCCCGGGCTGGCCCCGCGGCAGAGCTGCCTTAAGGCCGGGCCAGCGCCGTCAGTCGAACCGCGTCACCCCGTCACCGAGCCAGTCCCGGGCCGCGGCCAGGCGCCGCCGGGTGGTGCGGGTCAGGGGCTCGGGCAGGCGGTCCAGGGCGAACCAGCCCACGGCGGTGGACTCCTCATCCCCCACGCCCGCGGCGGCCACCTGGCTGGCGTCAGCCCGCGCCACGAAGCAGATGTCCATAAAGACAGCCCGGTCCCCGTTGGCAAAGGCGAAGGGCTCCTCGGCACGGACCTGGGCCACACCCAGGATCCTGGGGCGCACCCGGGTCTCCTCGACGCACTCGCGCAGGGCCGCCTCCCCCGGCTGCTCCCCCGGCTCAGGGATGCCCGAGACCACGGCCCACATCCCGTTGTCGCTGCGGCGCCCCAGGAGCGCCCGGTCGGCGTCGTCCAGGACCACGAGGCTGACCCCCGGCAGCCACAACTGCTCGTGACCGATCTTGGCACGCAGGGACAGGATGAAGTCAGGTGTCACCATGACCTGAGCCTACGCGCGCCGGGGCTGGCCTCCCCATCATGCGGGCCAGCCTGGCCGATAGTGCCTGAGCTTACGCGCCGGGAACGGCCGGGTTCCCGGCCAGCCCGTGGCGGCGTCCGCCTACGCGCCGCGCGCCGGGAGCGGCGCCCATAGACCTCCGCCCCCTGTGGACCGCCTGCGTCCTTAGCGCCAGCCCCCCGCGGGCCGCCCCCAAGGCGAGCCGACAGGATCAGGGTGATTTCAGGGTGGTCCCTGATACCCGGTCCGGTCCCGGCTCGGCACACTGGCCTCATGACACAGCAGTACCCCGGCGGCCCGTCCCTCTCCGAGCGCACCGAGTCCTGGCGCATGAACCTCCCGCGCCGCTCCCGCAGGCGTCTCCTGGCCGGCGTGTGCGGCGGACTGGCGCAGTCGTGGGACATGAGCCCCACCCTCGTGCGCCTGGGCTACCTGGCCCTGTCCCTGCTCCCGGGGCCCATGTGGGTGGCCTACGCCGCAGCCTGGATCCTCATGCCCGACGCCGACGAGTAGAGGCAGGAGGCCACGGGGCTCTGCCAACTACGAGGCCTCGCCTAACTACGGGGCCCCACCAACCACGAGATCTCACCAACCACGGGGCCCCGCCTGAGTCCCGCTCCCGCGTGCACGCCCCTGTGCCAGGTCCGTCCGCAGCCACAGCCGGCTGTAACGCCCACGACCCGGCACAGGGGCGTGCACGTCTACCCCCTTGCCCCGAGCTAAACACTTGTATAGCATATTGGCCGTGCATTCAACGCCGCTACCCCGGGACTCCGACCTCACGACCGCCGCCCGCATCCGCAACGCCGCCATCGCGCGGTTCGCCCACGACGGCTTCGGGGTGAGCCTGCGCGCCATCGCGGCCGACGCCGGGGTGACGGCCGGGCTCATCACCCACCACTTCGGCTCCAAGGACGGCCTGCGCCGAGCCTGCGACGCCGAGGTGCTGCGCCTGACCGAGGAGGTCAAGCGCTCCTCGGCCTACTTCGGCGGGCCCACGGACCTCATGACCCAGATGTCGCAGGTCGAGGAGTACGTCCCGGCCACGGCCTACGCCATGCGCTCCCTCATGGAGGGCGGCGGGCTCGCCACGGCCCTAATGGACCTCTTCGTGGGGGACACCGTCTCCTACATGTCCGACGCCGTGAAGGCGGGCGCCGTGACGCCCTCCCACGACGAGGAGGCCCGCGCCCGGTACCTGCTCTATGCCGGGTTCGGCGCAATCCTGCTCTTCCTGCGCTACGAGGCCTCCGAGCCCGGCGACATCGAGTCGGCCATCCGGGAGTTCATGGAACGCTACGGCCCCGTCACCGCCGAGCTCTACTCCCGCCCCCTGTTCACCGACCCCGGGCTCTACACCGACTACGTCCAGGCCACGTCAGCCGACCCCGACGCCGCGATCCCTCCCACCGGAGACACCAGGGCCGGCCCCGACGTCCCCGCCCCCGGCCCGTCGCACGACCCCCACTCCTTCCCGTCCGACCTTCCTTAAGGAGGAATCATGGAACCCCTTGCGGTACCGCGGGCCAGCCAGCCCAGGCAGACCCGTCCCAACAGCCCTGCCCCCGTCATCGACGTCAGGGGCCTGGTCAAGATCTTCGGCCGGGGCGCCAGCGCCACCCGCGCCCTGAACGGCCTGGACCTGAGCGTCGCCCCCGGTGAGGTGGCGGGCTTCCTCGGCCCCAACGGCGCGGGCAAGTCCACCACCCTGCGCATCCTGCTGGGCATGATCCGCGCCGACGGCGGCCGGGCCCGCCTCTTCGGCGCCGACCCCTGGGACGACGCCGTCACCCTCCACGAGCGCCTGGCCTACGTGCCCGGCGACGTCGCCCTGTGGCCCTCTCTCACCGGGAGCCAGACCCTGGAGGCCCTCGCCTCGCTCCGACGGCGCCCCGGGGCCCAGGGCAAGGAGGTCGCCCGACGTCGCGCCACGCTCATTGAGCGTTTCGACCTGGACCCGAGCAAGAAGGTGCGCGCCTACTCCAAGGGCAACCGGCAGAAGGTCGCCCTTATCGCCGCCCTGAGCGAGCCGGTGGACCTCCTCGTCCTCGACGAGCCCACCTCCGGCCTGGACCCCCTCATGGAGGAGATCTTCCGCCAGTGCGTGGTCGAGGCCACAGAACAGGGCACCACCGTCCTGCTCTCCAGCCACATCCTGTCCGAGGTGGAGACCCTCTGCGACACCGTCACCATTATCCGTGCCGGACGCACCGTGGAGCACGGCTCCCTGCACCACATCCGTTCCCTGCTGCGCACCCGCGTCCACGCCGTCGTCGAGCACGACCCGCACGCCCTGACCACCCTGGCAGGTGTCCACGACCTGACCTCCAGCCCCCTTGGAGCCCGGAACAAGGGCAGGGACGGGGACGCCCACCGCGACGTCTGGAAGGTGGACCTGAGCCTGGACCCCGCCTGCAGCCCGCAGGTCATGAGCGCCCTGACCGCCCTGAGCGTACGCTCCCTGACCGCCACCCCGCCGAGCCTGGAGGAGCTCTTCCTGCGTCACTACGAGGAGGACCTGAGCGAGCCTGAGGCGACCCCGGGTCGCAGGGAGGGTGCCAGGCCCGACACCGCCGCCCTGAGAGACGGCGGGCCTGGTGCCACCAGGCCCAAGGGCAGCACCGTCCACGCCACCCGCAGGGCCGGTGCCCAGGACGCCGTCGACCCCGCCACCAGCACGGAGGCGGAGTCATGAGCGCGGCCCCGAGCCTCTCCGCCACGACGGGTCACCAAGTGACCATGCTCTCCCCCCTGACCCGCCTGACCCTGCGACGCGAGCGGCGCAGCGTCCTCGCCTGGGCCCTCGGGACGGGACTGCTGTCCCTGTACTGCGTGGTGGCCTTCACCAGCATGTACACCACACCCCAGGAGCGCGCCACCGCCGCGCTGACGTACACCACCCCCGCCAGTATCGTCTTCACCGGACCCGGCTACGGGCTGGAGGCCCCCGACCCCACGCTCGGCGCCCTCTTCGCCTGCGCGGTCCTGGGCTACCTGGCCACGGTGACCTGCCTCATGGGGACGCTCATGAGCGTGGCGCGCACCCGCGGGGACGAGGAGGACGGTCCCGGTGAGCTCCTGCACGCCGCACCCGTCAGGCACGGGGAGAACGCCCGCGCCGCCGCGACCTGCGTCACCCTGACCTCCCTGGCCGCCGGGCTGCTCCCCGCCCTGGCCGCGCTCGGCGGAGGCCTTGAGGTGGCCGACTCCCTGGTCATGGGACTGACCCTGGTCCTGACCGGGTTGGTATCCGGGGGTGCCGGCCTCGTCCTGGCAGCCCTGGCACCCTCCGCGCGCGCCGCCCGTGGCAGCGGGTGCCTGCTCGCGGTCGCCTGGTTCCTGCTGCGTGGCATCGGCGACGCAGACAGCTCGGTAGGCTTCCTGTCCTGGCTCACCCCCGTCGGCCTGGTCCAGCAGACCCGCCCCTACACCGGTATGCGCTGGGAGCCCGTGGCCCTCCTGGCCCTGGCCGCGGCGGTCCTCGTAGGCACCGGGCTGCACCTGCACACCCGACGCGAGCTGGGTCAGGGGCTGCTGGCCGGACGCCGCGGCAACGGGCGCCACCGCCCCGGCCCGCACGGTGCCGTCGCCCTGGCCCTGCGCACCTGCGCACCCACACGGTGGTGGTGGACGCTCGGCGGTGTGCTCTTCGGCGTCTGCTATGGGATGTTCGCCCCCAGTATCGAGGACACCTTCGCCGAGATGTTCCAGACCAACCCCCTCATGAAGGACTTCGTGGGCGGTGAGCTCACCGTGCAGACCTACCTGTCCCTCCTCATCGGCTACGGGGGCCTCCTGACCGGGGCCTGCGCCGTCGCGCTCGCGACCGGCAGCGTGACCGAGGAGGATAGGGGACGGACCGCGACCGTCCTGGCTGCTCCTGTCTCCCGGCTACGGTGGCTGGCAGGCCGGGTGGTCGTGGTGGTCACCGGTACCGGGACCATGCTCGCAGCAGTAGGCGCCGCCCTGTCCGCCAGCGCCGTACCCGGGCTCGTCGCGCACGGCTCCCCGGCCGCGGACGCGCCCTGGCACCTGGTGGGTGCGGTAGCCGTGGGCGCCCTGTCCGCGTGGCCGGCCGGGCTGCTCACGGGGGCAGTCGTCCTGGCCGTGGGCGCCCTGGCGCCCCGCCTGGCCCGCCCAGCCGGGTGGGGGCTGTTCCTGCTGGTCGCCGTCCTCCAGGTGCTCGGCCCCCTGGTCCGGGCCCCTCGGTGGCTGCTCAACCTCTCGCCGTTCACGCACAGGCCCGACCTACCCGGTCAGACAGGCCTGTGGGGACAGGCCGACGCCTGGGTGGGCCCGGGTGTGTGCCTGCTGGTCGCGCTGGCCCTGGTGGTGGTAGCCGCTGGTGCCCTGCGCCGTCGGGACCTGCAGGGGTGAGCTGCGCTTGTGCTGACAAGGGCGCGCCGCCGGAGAGGAATCCACCGCGGTTTAGGCGGCCGAACGTCCCCTGGTCCGGCCTGGTGCACATGATCTGTTAGCGGGGGGCGCCGCGGATAATGAGCCAGCCGCGGCCCAGGGGGCGCTCCAGGACGATATCCGCGTCCCCGAAGCCTGTCGACCAGGGGCGCGTGATATTATCGGCGCCAATCTCGACCAGATCCTCGTCATCCGGCCTCGTCACGGGACTGTTGTCAATAAGTTTACCAGAGGCGATCGTGTTCCTGGTGACGTAGTCGCGTATGGCCTCCTCGGTGGCGGTAAAGGCTATGACGTACCCCCAGCCGCCGGGGAAGTCTGCCGCGAAGTTGAGGGCCGGGGCGACCGAGACCACCTGGGCCCCCTCGGGTAGCTCCTGCCCCTTCCGCCCGTGGGGGCCCCTGCCGACGGTGAGAATCTGGTCCAGGTGCTCCATGTCAGCCGGGTAGGGGGCACCCTCCTGCACGGTAGACGTTCCCACCGGGGTCGCCGGGGTCGCTGGCACACCGACCAGACGGGACAGGGAACAGGCCGTCAGGCAGGCACAGGCCAGCACGACCACCACCACACGCCAGGCCACCAAAACTCTCCTACGCACTTCCCTCTCCGCTCATAACCGACAACGTACCAGTTACGTCGTACTCCCGAGCCAGTCCAGCCTGGTATGTCTGATCCGTCAGCGGCGGCCGCCCCAGACAATGAGCCAGCCGCGGCCCAGGGGACGCTCCAGGAGGAGAACCACATCCCCGAATCCTGCTGACCAGGGGTTCTGAATACCACTGAGGTCAACATCCTCAAACCTGTTGCTCTCCGGATTCGCCGCCGGACTGTTGTCAATGTACTTTCCGTTGAAGCCGGTATTCCTGGTGACGTAGTCGCGTATGGCCTCCTCGGTGGCGGTAAAGGCTATGACGTACCCCCAGCCGCCGGGGAAGTCTGCCGCGAAGTTGAGGGCCGGGGCGACCGAGACCACCTGGGCCCCCTCAGGTAGCTCCTGCCCCTTCCGCCCGTGGGGGCCCCTACCGACGGTGAGGATCTGGTCCAGGTGCTCCATGTCAGCCGGGTAGGGGGCACCCTTCTGTATGGTGGGGGTACCACTGACCTCACCCGGGTATGACAGGGAACAGGCCGTCAGGCAGGCACAGGCCAGCACGACCACCACCACACGCCAGGCCACTAGGAACCTCTTACACACACTCTACCCCTCCCCGCTCATAACCGACGACGTACCAGTTACGTCGTACTCCTGGGCCAGTCCGGCCTGGTGCAGGGCCCGCATCTGATCGTCACCTATTGTGACGCCACCGACATCCGTGTCCTTCCCCTTGTCCCAGTTGTATCGGTCGGCCACGTGGACGCGGTAGTCGTACTTGTAGGTCCAGTCGGGTCTGCCGTTGGCTGGGTCGGGCGGGTAGACGGTGACGGTACCCTCCGTGCAGGCCTGGTAACCTCCCAGGGCCAGGAACCAGTTCATGCTCTCGCTCCGACTGGCGTGCTCCGGCTCCCACGGGGTGGTGAAGGGGTAGGTCACCGGGCCGGTAGCCCCTGAGGTCTTAGCGGCCTCCACCGCCTCCGCGGCCATTTTCTCGGCGGCATTCCTGGCGTTAACAGGCAGGTCGGGAAGGTCCTGCAGCATACGGTCCACGTCGACGTCCTGCGGGGTGCCGGTGTTGTCGAGGTAGTGGGTCAGGTTCTTCGAGGCGTCCGGCAGGGTGAAGGTGAGCGCTTTAGCGATCCTAAGAGCGCACCCGTGAACGAAGTGGTCCACCGGGTCAGAAGGACGCTGCGCATAGGGGCCCGACCCCTCGTACTCGGAGTCGCCCTGGTAGTCCCAGGCGTCAACGCCGGGCATATTCGCGTGCTCACCAGGGACCGGCTTGCCGAGCCCCGGGCCCCCGAAACTCTTCCGCCCGGGCCTCCTGTGCCCTCTAAGAATAAGAGGATGTTTAGGAAATATGTCCACGTACTTGAGCAGGGGTAAGAACGCGGGCCCGAGGCCCAGAAGAAATATCGTGACGAAATAGGCCGTGGTCGGGCGGCCGGGACTGGGTGGTGGTGGCGGTGGGGCTGCTGCTGCAATATTGGTCAGGGCGTTTGTGAGGTCATTGTCGACCTGGTCGGCGTAGGCGGTGGTGTCGCGGACCATCATGGCCAGCTCCTGGGCCTGGGCGGCGGCCTGGGCCGCCTCCAGGGCGGCCCGACCGGGTAGGCCGCCCGGCCCGGGCCCCGCCGCGGTGCCGTCCTGCGGGCTGAGCGTGACGGCGCCGTCGGGGCAGAGGGTGACCAGGGGGTGGGAGGCGGCGTAGTCCTGGCAGGCCAGGACACGGCGCCGGACCTCGGCCACGCCCTGGGCGGCCTCGTCCACCCCCCGGGCCAGGGACCGCAGCGCCTCCACCAGGTCCGCGCAGGAGTCGTTGCACTCCCTCAAGGCACCCCGGGCGGCCTCCACGCCCTGGCCCTCGGACAGGACCTGGCACTCAGCCGACTGGGCGTCACCCAGGGCCTGGTCCACCTTACGGGTCAGGGACCGCAGGTCGTAGAACGCCTCCTCCAGCACCCCCGCGTCCCACAGGCACACGTCAGACCACGCGACCACCGCGTCTCACCCCAGCCTCTGACGCAGCCGCTCAAAGGCCTCGGACACCCCGGGGGAGTCCTCCACCGCACCAGGAGCCTCCCCGGGGGCGGGACCACCGGTAGGACCGCCCTCCCCCACACCGGTACCGACCAGGCCACCGCCCAGGGCGGCTCCCGCGCCCAGGGCGGCTCCCGCGCCCAGGCCCGCTCCCGCCTGGGCCAGGGCCCCGGCCTGGGCGTCGTCATCGGCCCGGTAGGCAGCCGCCATGGCCCGCACCCCGGCCGACACGGCCCCGTACCGGCCCTCCAGGCCGCTCAGCCAGTCCCCCACCGCACCGGAGGCCGCAGCACAGGCCCCGCAGGCACGCGCACCGGGCACACCCGAGGCGACACGCCCCACCACACCCGTCTCCAGGCCACCCAGGTCCTCCCCGATCCAGCCCACCTGGTCACGTAACCTCTCCAGGTCACCGTCGACAATATGCAGATCCACCACCAGCAACCTCCAAGAGATTAGGGAACGAGGAAAGAGAAGACAAACAGGGAACAGACCACCAAGCGACCCACTACATAAAGTAGCCCAGAACACACACCCTGTCAACGGATTCGACGGACCCGGTAGATGTGATCTAAGGCACTACAAGGGTGTCAACCTCGACACCCCACCGCCGCACCCTGCCCGGGCCGTCATGACAGGGACCTGGGCGGCCATGTAGTCGGCAAGATCCGCACGTGCCCGGGTCGTCATTGACCCCGGACGCCCAGGTGCGGGGGTCCCCAGCAAGACCCGCACGTGCCCGGGTCGTCAGTACCGGAATACCGTAGGGACGAGCACGTGCCCGGGCCGTCAGCACCGGAATACCGTAGGGACGAGCACGCGCCCGTCTCAGGGCCGCAGGACCGAGCCGTCCTCGCTGACCCGGCTCACGGCCACCGCGTGACGCAGGGCGATGGTCTCTGCGGTCGCCACGGCCCTGGCGGCGCCGTCCCAGGAGACACTGACATAGACGTGGTTGGGGCCAAAGCTGTAGTCCGTGGCCGGCAGGTCGCCCAGCACCTCCTCATCGACCCGGTCCGGGCCGTTAACCGGAGGGAAGATCTGGTGCATGTCCTCATAGAAGGCCCGCAGCGCCGGCGTCGTGACCGCCGGGTCGCAGGAGTCGCCGTCGCCCCCCTCCACCTGCTCGGTCAGCCATGCCGACAGCCCGTCATCGCTGACCGCTGAAGGGGTGAAGACGAGGATGTCATAACTCATAGGTGCAGGCTACCGTCATCATATGGACATGCACGACGCGCCGCCGCAGAGCACCCCGAGCCAGCCCGCCCGGCAGGCAGCCGCGCGCCGTTTCATGACCTGGGAGGTGGGTGTGGCCAGGGTCGAGCACGACCGCTCCTCCGTGAGCCCGCAGCGGGTCGCCGACGAGCTGCGTAACCAGCTGACCCACCCCGGCTACCTCGACGGCCAACGGCGCTTCTCCCTGGGGGCACGGGCCCTGGCCGACGACGTCATGGACCTGGCCCAGGAGGACCCCGACGACCTGGCCACCTCCAACTACATGCAGTGCGCCGGGTCAGCCACGGCCATGACCGTCGAGGTCCGGGTCTCCAGCCCCACCGGCTTCAACCACTACGCCGTCAGCCGGATCCCCGTTGCCGACGCCGACGCCTGGAACGAGCTGTCCGTGGACAACGGACGCATTACCCTGCGCCTCCACCCCGAGGAGGTCCTCAGCGGCCAGGAGGCTGCCGAGATCTTCCGCGCCTACGTCGTTGACGGCACCCTGCCACCCGCTGAGCTCCTGCGCGACCTGCAGCTCTGAGCTCCTCGGCCACCACGCCCGCCATGCCCGTCGGCCGCGCCGCCCGCGCCTGACGCATACCGCAGGCGGGGCGGCAGCACCCGGGCCCTACTCGGTGACCGCCTTGCGCCGCGTGGCGTAGGCCTGCCCCTCCAGCTCGGTCCCCGCGGGCGCGGAGGCCGGGGAGGCCTGCTCCAGGATGGTGCCCCGCAGGCGGGAGATCCAGCGCATGACGTGGTAGACCACAATCGCCGCGCCGCTGCCCAGGGCGATCCCCTCAAAGCTCATCCGCCCCCACACCAGGGTGTAGTTGGCGACCGCCACCACCATGGACACGGCAGCGGTATTGAGGTTGACCGGGTCGGAGAAGTCCACCCGGTTCTGCACCCAGATACGCACACCCAGCATGCCGATCATGCCGTACAGGACCGTGGCGGCCCCGCCCAGTACCCCCGCCGGGATAGTGGCAATGACCTGCCCGAACTTGGGCAGCATGGACAGGCCCAGGGCGGCCAGGGCGGCCACCACGTAGGCGGCCGTGGAGTAGACGCGGGTAGCCGCCATGACCCCGATGTTCTCCGCGTAGGTCGTGGTGCCCGAGCCGCCCCCGGAACCCGCCAGGACGGTGGACACGCCGTCGGCCAGGAGGGCGCGGCCGGTGACGTCGTCGAGGTTCTCCCCGGTCATGGCCGACACGGACTTCACGTGCCCCACGTTCTCGGCGACGAGCACCAGGACCACCGGCACGAACAGCCCCAGCAGGCTCACGTCAAAGGCGGGGGCCCTAAAGGTCGGGACACCCACCCACCCGGCGTGGGAGATGGCGGAGAAGTCAATCTCACCGCGCACCCAGGCGGTCACGTAGCCCACCAGGACACCCAGCAGAATGGCCAGGCGCCCCACAATCCCCTTGAACAGCACCGTAATGAGCAGGATCGCCACAATAGTGACGACCGCCGTCACCGGCGCGCTCCTGACATTGGTCCAGGCGGCCGGAGCCAGGTTGAAGCCGATAAGGGACACAATGGCGCCGGTGACCACCGGGGGCATGAGCCGGTCGATCCAGCTGGCACCCACCAGGGTCACCACCAGGCCGATAGCCGCCAGGGTGGCGCCCGCGGCGATAATCCCGCCCTGGGCCAGGGACGCCTTGGCCGCGTCCAGGGTGCCGCCGCCCCCGGACACGTAGCCGGTCACCGCGCCAATAGGGGCGATGAGCGCGAAGGAGCTGCCCAGGTAGGAGGGCAGACGCCCGGAGGTGACCCCCAGGAACAGCAGGGTGCCCAGGCCCGTGAAGAACAGGGTGGTGGCCGGGTCGAAGCCGGTCAGCAGCGGCACCAGGAAGGTCGCGCCGAACATGGCGACCACGTGCTGGACGCCGATACCGATCGTGCGCGGCCAGGTCAGGCGCTCGCCAGGGGCCACGACCTCCCCGGGGGCGATGGAACGGCCGTCGCCGTGAAGACGCCACCCCCGAGATCGGCTCCTGGACGGCGTGGTAGGTGCAGGCACAGCGGTCTCCTGTCGTGCTCGGGGAAGGCGGGAACGACGTCGTCCGCCCCTGGGCCCGGCGACGGCGCTCACCGCGACAGGAACTGGCACTCCTGCCAGGTGGCCAGTGTAGCGGGCTCCGGGTACCGCCCCTGACCAGGAGGGATCCGTCCACCGGAGGGCCTGGCCCGCACCGGGTGCTGCCAGGAGGCGCCGGTCCCGCTGGTCCGCGCCGGTCCCGCCAGAGGCCGGGGGCGAGCCCGGCCGGAGGGCCCACCGAAGGGCCCGTCGCGCCGTCCAGGGCCCCGGGCCTGTCGGACGGCCAGGCGGTTGCGGCCGTGGCAGCACGGGACGCCGGGGCCCGGGCAGGCCTGCTCCTGTGCAGTCCGCCACCCCGTGGACCCCTCGGGCCTGCCTACAGGCGCGTCAGGCCCCCAGCTCCTCGGCCACGAGCGCCATCTCCTCGTCGGCCCGCCGACGCAGCTCACGGTGGCGCGTCACCGAGGCCATGGACGCCTCCAGCACGGAGTTGACCACCATGAGGGAGCCGACGACCACCATGCCCACGGGGAGCTCGCCCGTACGCGCCCGCCGACGCAGGGCCCGGTTAATGAGCAGGCCACCGAGCCCGACCCCGGCCAGGGCACCCAGGCGCACCAGCCAGGGCATCTCGGTGACGGTACGCACGTAGCCGCGCACGTAGGCCGAGCCGGGGGTCGCCGGGTCACGCAGCATCATGCCCACGCTGCGGCCCACCGCGTTGGACAGGCCCCTGGGCTCGTGGACGACGGCACCGGGGACCTCGTCGGGGGCCAGGCGCCCGGAGAGCACGGCCTCGACCCAGGCGGGCAGGCCCAGGGCCTCCACCATGGCACGCAGGCCGTCCTCACCGGGGGTGGCCAGGGCCTCGGCCGCCGCCTGGGCGTCCGCCCCGGGGACGGCGGCGGCAATGGCGGAGGCGTCGGTGACGTCGGCGAGGAACTCCTCGGCCCGGGCGCGCAGGGCCGGTCCGGGCTGCTCGACGCCGCCCCAGACGTAGCGCGACCGCATGCCCCAGGAGTAGACGGCGTCGTCGTCCGGGTCCCCGGTGGTCACGGCGCGCACCCGCAGGTCCCCGTCCTGGGACTCCAGGACCAGGGCCGGCAGGGACTCCTCGTCCCAGCCCAGGGCACCCAGGTCCAGTCCCTCACCGGTGTACATGACCACGCGCCGGTCCAGGGCGGGCAGGCTGACCACCGCCAGGGGCCGCTCCAGGAGCGTGGACTGCAGGGGGACGGTGTAGGCGCTCAGCGGGGAGACGACCACGGCGCGCAGGGTGGCCGGGTCAGGCTCCCGGACGGCGTCGTGGGTGGCCTCACGCGGCAGGTCGTGGAAGGAGGCGGGGCCGATGACGGCGTCGGCGTGGAAGTGCCGGGCCAGGCGTTCCGTCAGCTCGGAGACCCCCAGGCCCGCGACGACACCACCACGCGCGGGCGGGGTGACGGCCACCCGGCCCTCGGCGTCGGTCAGGAGCGTCAGGGACAGGAGGTGCTCCGTAGCCGGATACCACTCCAGGCGGGCGAGGACCCGCTCCTGGTCCAGGACGGCCGCGACCTCCTCGGAGGTGGTCCCGGGTGCAATGAGAACACCCTCAGTACGGTTCCAGCGCTGGTTGGCCTCGGTGGCGGACATGCACGCCCTCCTGTCTGTCAGGTAACTGGGCCTATTGTGTCAGGTTCTACGCCACTTCGGCAGCCCACGCGCCCCGAGCGCCGTCTTCAGGGGGCCGACGCCGGGAGCCCACCTCCTCCGCCAGGCTGCTGGCGCAGGTCTGGGGCGACCACTTACGGCCGGTAACAGGAGCCCGTTGGTGCTGGGAGGCTGCCGGTACCATGCGCGCCGGCACCGGGCCAGTACCGCGAAGCCCGCCAGCGCCGGGGTCCTGTCAGGAGCGGTCCCGGGCTGAGGCTGGCTCACGCCAGTGCGGCCCCGAGCGAAGTCGCACATTCATCCCGGGGGCGCTGGCAGGGCACTGGCGTGATTCCAACGTTCTACGCCCCTGAGCGGAGGTCGGGAGCAGAATGAATGTGCAACTCGGTCGCTGTTGCACATTCATCACTGTCTCCGGCACCCGCACCGTCAGGCGAACCCGCGTGATCATGCCGTTTTATGATCGCCGAATGTAAAAAGAATGTGCAACTCGGCCCCAGGGCGGGCCACTAGCTTCCGGCCTGCGCGGCCCGGCGCAGGCGGTCCACCTCGTACAGGGCGATACCCGTGGCCACGGCCGCGTTGAGGGACTCCACCCTGGTCGCAATGGGGATGGAGGCAATGACGTCGCAGGTCTGACGCACCAGGCGGGACAGGCCCGTCCCCTCCGCCCCGGTGACCACCACCAGCGGGGCGTCGGCCAGGGTGAGCTCCTCCACGAGGGTCTCACCCCCGCCGTCGAGCCCGACCACGAAGCAGCCCTCCTTCTTGAGACGCTCCAGGGTGCGTACCAGGTTGGTCTCACGGGCCACGCGCACGCGGGCGGCGGCCCCGGCGGAGACCTTCCACGCCGTCGCGCTCACCCCGGCGCTGCGCCGCTCGGGGATAATGACGCCGTCGGCCCCGAAGGCCCCGGCGCTGCGCAGCACGGCCCCCAGGTTGTGGGGGTCGGTGACCTGGTCCAGGGCCACGAGCAGCGGGGTGTGCCCCAGGGCCCGGGCACGCTCCAGCAGCAGGTCGGCGTCGGTGTACTCGTAGGCGGGGATCTCAATGGCCACGCCCTGGTGGGCGGCGCCCTCGGTCAGCGCCTCCAGGTCCAGCCTGGTGGTCTCCAGGACAGGGGCCCCCACGAGGACGGCGCGACGCACCACCGCCCCCAGGCGGTCGTCGGACTCGGCGGACACGGCCATAAAGACCCGGGAGATGGGCACACCGGCGCGGGCGGCCTCGGCGACGGCGTTGCGTCCGCAGACGATCTCGTGGCCCTCGGGCACGCCGAAGCGGCGCCTGATCTTCTCCAGCTGCCTGGCCCGTGTGGGCTGGGCGGCACGGGCCTCGGCGCGGGCCCTCGCCCGGGCCTTGGGGTGACCCACGCGGTCCTCGGCACGCGGGGTGGGGCCCTTGCCCTCCAGGCCCTGGCGACGGTTGCCTCCCGAGCCCTTGGTAGGGCCCTTCTTGCTCCCGGGCCTGCGTCGGGCACCGTGCGGGCGGTCGTTTCCTGGCATTGCTGATCTCCTTGTCGTGGCTGGTTGGTGACGCCCCGGGGCGCCGGGGCCTCAGGCCAGGTGCCAGCGGGCCCCGGCGGGCGAGTCCTCCACCACGACGCCAGCAGCCGCGAGCCTGCTGCGCAGGGCGTCGGCCCGGGCCCAGTCCTTGGCGGCACGAGCCTGGGCACGCTCGTCCAGGTCGTGCTGGACGAGCTGGCCCAGGGCCTTGAGCGCGGCGTCCTGCCCCTGCCGGGAGCCCGGGCCCAGGACGGTGTCGCGCCAGGGGGCGGACAGGGGGTCCAGGCCCAGGACGTCGAGCATGGAGCGCAGGTCCAGGGCCCGCTCACGCACCAGGTCGCCCACGGTGGTGACCTCCGTGCGCTGCGTGCCCAGAGCCTCCAGCTCGTCCCTGGTCAGGGGCCTGGCCGCGTCGTCCCCCGGGGTGAAGGCCGTGTTGAGCCGCTTGAGGGCGGCGTGGACCTCCGCCATGGCCCCGGCGAGGCCCAGGTCCTCGTCCATGGCCGCGGTAAAGGCCCCTGGCAGCGGGCGCTCGCGCAGGGCGGCGGCCGGGACGTCAACAGCATGCGTGCCGTCGTAGTCCAGGGCCCGCACGACCGCCGAGGACAGGCGCCTCCACAGGGCCGAGGCGTCGGCGAGGGTCTCCTCGGAGAACTCCACGGTGGAGCGGTGGTGGACGGTGCCCAGGGCCAGGCGCAGCACGGCGGCGTCGTAGGTCCTCAGCAGCTCAGCCACGATCAGGGAGTTGCCCAGCGACTTGCTCATCTTCTCGCCCTTGACGGTCACCCAGGCGTTGTGGACCCAGTGGCGGGCGAACCCCCAGCCGGCGCCGTGAGACTGGGCCTGCTCGTTCTCGTGGTGGGGGAAACGCAGGTCGATGCCCCCGCCGTGGATGTCGAACTCGTCACCCAGGTAGCGGCGGGACATGGCCGAGCACTCCAGGTGCCAGCCGGGCCGGCCCCGCCCCCAGGGGGAGTCCCAGGCGGCGTCGGCCGGCTCGGTGGGCTTGGCGGTCTTCCACAGGGCGAAGTCGCGCGGGTCCCGCTTGTCGGCCTCGACGTCGTCGTCTATCTGGGACTCGTCCTCGGTGGTGGCCAGGTCCTCCAGGCGCTGGTTGGTCAGCGAGCCGTAGTCGGGCAGGGAGGCCACCGAGAAGTAGACGTTGCCGCGCTCGCCGATGTAGGCGTGGCCGGCGTCGAGCAGGCGCCGCACCAGGTCGATCATCTCCGGGACGTGCCCGGTGGCGCGCGGCTCGTAGGTGGGCGGGGCCACGCCGAGCGCCCGGTAGGCGGCGTCGAACTCGCGCTCGTGGCGCTGGGCCCAGGCCCACCAGGGCACGGGGGGCTCGGCCGCCGCGGACCTGGCCAGGATCTTGTCGTCAATGTCGGTGACGTTGCGGATGAGGCGCACCTCCTGGCCGCAGCGCTCCAGCCAGCGGCGCAGCACGTCAAAGGCGATGGCGCTGCGCATGTGCCCAATGTGCGGGGAGCCCTGGACGGTGGCACCACACAGGTAGATCGTGACCGTTCCGGGCGTGACGGTGGGCGCCAGGGGGACGACGGCGCGGGCGGCCGAGTCGTACAGGCGCAGGGACGGCATGCCAGGCTGGAGATCACTCACGGCCCAAACATACCCGCCCCCCGCGGCCCGGTCCCGGGGCAGGTGCGGGGGCGCTAGGTCAGGGCGCGGCCCACGTCCATGCGCCCCCCGGTCCCGGGGCGGGTGCGGGGGCCGCCGCCGACGGCGGCCAGGAGGGCGCTGAGGGCGAGGGCCGACCTGGCGGGTGCGGGGGCCGCCTATCCCGGGTAGACCAGGGCGGTGGCGACCGCCAGGAGCCCCTCCCCGCGCCCCAGGAACCCGAGGTGGTCGGTGGTGGTGGCGGAGAAGGACACCGGGGCGCCCACCGCCCGGCTCAGGGCCGCACCGGCCTCGGCGGCGCGGCCGGACACCCGGGGCCGCTCGCCCACGAGCTGGACCGCGACATTGCCGATCTCAAAGCCGGCCTCGCGCACCCGTCGTGCCGCCTCGGCCAGGAGGACCGCTCCGGCAGCCCCCCTCCAGGCGGGCTCGGAGGTGCCGAAGTTGCTCCCCAGGTCCCCCAGCCCGGCGGCTGAGAAGAGGGCGTCGGCGCAGGCGTGGGCCACCACGTCGCCGTCGGAGTGCCCCGACAGCCCCACCTCACCGGGCCACTCGAGGCACGCTAGGCGCAGGGGTGTCCCCGAGTCCGGCGCGGCGAAGGCGTGGACGTCCGTCCCGATGCCCGTGCGCGGCAGGACGACCGGGCCGTCGGCCGCAGCCGGGCCCGTCCGGGCGTCGTCGGGCACGGCGGAGGGGTCAGACAGTGTGATAATGGGCTCACTCATGGCCCCAGTCTGCCGCCTTTCACAGGCAGGAGGCGCGCTCAGTACCTGGTCACCCGCCGAACGAGCCCATTCACCCCCCATCTCCCAGCAGCTTCCCAGGCATATATAGGGTCTTCTCACAGGCAGGAGGCGTTGTATTGTTCTTGCCGCCGGACGGAACGGGTCGCGAGGGTTGGGGAACCCGACGACCTACCCTGACCGAGCACTGTACGGGTCCAAGGGAGCCCGCACGGAGCGTTCTGGCGAAGGAGGGAGCTCCCCCAGGAATGGGAACCCGGGAGCGAGCCCCTCGACGACGAAGGCCCGCGGGCCGAGGTAGACCTCGGACGCGGGCCTCGTCATATTCTCCGGCGGGTGCAAGCGCGTACCCACTGGACACAGGCATGTATCCATCGCCTCGACCCGGATCGACCGCAAAGGTTAGAAACCCTCGCTACAATAATATAGAAATATCACACCCGCATAAAATGATCCATAAATCCCGGAACACACCGGACGACTCCACCAAGAAGGACAGCCTCTCCACAATCACACAGCAGGATACTGCCGTCCAGGTCGTCTGCGAAGCACCTCCGGGCCACCGCTCTGGGGCCTGGGTTCGGCCGGGGTTTTCTGGGTCGGTTGGGGCGGTCGCGGCGGCGTCCGCCCCTACAGACATATAAGTGATATTTATTACATAAGATTCGGCGAGGGGCGTGTCCGGCCCCGCGCCGGACGCCGTCGGCAGCCTCGCACAACCGGCACACAGCCCAGGAAGACAGGAGACGCATGGGACGCCCACCACGCCCGACGGCGGGCCGTGCCCGCTCGGCCCCCTCTCGACGGGCGCCTTCACGGACGGCCTGCTCCCTGCACGACGCCGGGGCGTGCCGCTCCTGCCCGGACCTGGCGCGTCCCCTCCCCGAGCAGCTGGCCGCCAAGCAGGCGCAGGTGGCCGGCCTCCTGGCCGACGGGCCCGCCCCGGTCGCTCGTGACACCTGGCTCCCGCCAGCTGGCAGCGCCCCGACCGGTTTCCGCAACAAGGCCAAGATGGCGGTCTCCGGGAGCGTGTCCGCCCCCGTCCTGGGGCTGGCCGACCGCTTCGGGGGCAGTCTGGACCTGCGCGGCTGCCCGCTCCACGTGGACGCGATCCAGGAGTCGCTGCCGGTCCTGGGCCAGCTCGTTACCGGGCTCGGCCTGGAGCCCTACCACATTGCGGCCGACCGGGGGGAGCTGAAGTACCTCCTCCTGACCGCCTCGCCGACGGGGGCGCTCATGGTCCGCTGGGTCCTGCGCTCCCATCGGCACGTGGGGACGCTGCGTCGGGCGCTGTCGCGGATCCGCCGGGCCCTGCCGCAGCTTGAGGTCATGAGCGCCAATATCCAGCCGGTCCGCCAGGCCGTGCTGGAGGGTGAGGAGGAGATCCTCCTGGGGCTGGCGGAGGGGATGTCCGACCGCCTCCAGATGGACCTGCTCCTACCGGCGCAGGACGTTCCCGGACGGCCGGAGGGCAGGAAGGCAGAGGAGACGGTGCTGCCCCTGCTGCTGCCCACCCGCTCCTTCTTCCAGACGAACACCGCCGTGGCCGAGGAGCTCTACGCCACCGCCCGTCAGTGGGCGGCCCAGTGGGCATCGAGGCGGCGGGCCGACGCCGGGTGGGCCGACGCCGGACGGGCTGGTGCCGGGTGGGCCGGTGGGCGAACCGGTGCCGGGCGGGCTGGTGCCAGCAGCGAGCGGGGCGCCGTCCCCCTGCGCCTGTGGGACCTCTTCTGCGGAGTCGGCGGTTTCGCCCTGGCGCTGGCCTCGCACCCGGCCCTGCACGGCGCGCAGGTACGCGGCGTGGAGCTCTCGGCGTCGGCCATCCACGGGGCCCAGGCCTCCGCCCGCCTCATGGGCCTGGACCCGCGACGGGTGTGGTTCGAGGCCGGTGACGCCCGGGTCCTGGACCCGAGGTCCGGGAGCGTGCCGGACCTGCTCGTGGTCAACCCTCCCCGGCGCGGGATCGGGCCCGACCTGGCGCAGCGTATCGAGGCCAGCGGGGTGGGGCGGGTCCTCTACTCCTCCTGCAACCCGTCCTCCCTGGTCAGCGACCTGGCGGCCATGCCCTCGCTGCGGGTGAGACAGGCACGGTTGTTCGACATGTTCCCCCACACCGGCCACGCCGAGGTCCTGGTCGAGCTGGGCCGGTCCGGGAGCGGTGGTGGCCGCGCCGGGCGGTCCCGTGGCCTGAGAGCCGGGCAGCCTGAGGGCTAAGCGGCCTGAGCCGGGCAGCCTGAGCCGGGTGGCCTGAGCCGGGCGGGACCACCTCGGCCCCCAAAGGCGCGGCCACGCACTGACACCGACATCTGGCCCGAACGGCCCCTCCCTCAGCCCCAGAAGGCACAGCCACACGGCCCGAGGCAGCAGCTGGTCAGGGTCTTAGCGGCCTTAACACAGATCAAAATACAGTCCAGAGCAGTACCTGATAGGTTGCCATATATGTATAGATGATCAGTAGGTATTTACTCACCCAAGTAGTCATCACCAACACTTAACAGATATTCAGGCAGTCCGGGGTGAGTGCTGACCCACCCACGGCCGTACCCCGGCCCACCCAGGTATCCACGCGGCCCAGGGCGAGTGAGACGGGAGCCCTGAACAAGTACCGTTCTCGCGAGCAATAAGTACCGTTCTCGCGAGCAATAAGTACCGTTCTCGCGGGGAGGGGCTGGGACGCCCTCAGAGCTCGGCCAGCGCCTCGCGTACCTGGCGCAGCCTCTCCCGGAGATCCTCGGCCTCGTAGGGGACCGCCAGGTCGCGCACGGCACCGGCCAGGTCGGCCAGGTCGAGCGCCTCGGGGAAGCCGTCACCGAGCAGGGCCCGAGCGGCGTCCACGCTCTGGCACCTCCCGGCACCGGCCCGCGCGGCCGTCTCCAGGAGGTCCAGCAGCGGGGCGTGGGTGGCAGTCAGGGCCTGTGCGACGGCGTCGAGGTCACCCCCGACCAGCTCGCGGCGGGCATCGAGCAGGGCGAGCCGGTCGGTCAGGCTGGCGGCGCCGTCGGACAGGGCCGAGACGAGCTCCGCCAGGGAGCCCACCGCGTCGTTCTCCTCCAGCGCGTCCTGCCCGTCCAGGATCTGGAGGGCGAAGAACCCTGCCGCCAGGTTGTGCAGGCGGGTCAGGGCGATGCCGAAGCGGACGGAGTCCACGTCCCCACGCAGCTCGGTGATCTGCCCGGCCAGGGGGCGCAGCTCCTCAAAGCACTCCAGGACGAGGGAGTCGACCTGCCGGTAGCGCAGACGGACGGCGTCAGCCTCCCCCGGGGCCAGGCGCTCCACGTCGGCGACGACGCCGCGCAGGCTCTCGCGCAAGCGGCCCAGGCGGTCGGACAGGGCGGTGACCGCGCTGGCGCGACGCCCCAGGAGCCCCACGAGGCGGGCGAGCACGTCCAGGAGGGAGACCATCCCCGCGGTGCCCTCCTCGATCCCGTCCATCTGGGCCAGGATGGTGGCGACCGGCCCGGTGGCGTCAGGACGGCGGGGGATATTGACCCCCGAGGCGACCAGGGCGGCGACCTCGGCGGGCAGGGTCTGACGGGTGAAGTCCACGGTGCCGCGGTAGCCCAAGGCACCCAGCTCGGTCAGGAGGGCGGCCTGCCCGGCGGCGGCGACCTCCCGGCGGGTGGAGCCGGAGGCGGCGGAGGCGGCCTCTACCTCGCGGACGCGGGTGTAGGCGGCCTCGACGGCGTCGCGCAGGCCGGTGAGCATGGGCAGGGTGCGCACCGAGAGGTAGCCGTCCCCGCTGGGGACGATGGTGGCGAAGACCCGGTAGCGCCCGCGGTCTGAGGAGCGGTTGGTGATGTAGGCGCTGGCGGCGTTCCCGGCCTCCAGGTCCTCCCAGATGGAGCGGAAGGCCCCGGCGGGCATGTCGGGGTGACGCACCACGTTGTGGGCGCGCCCCACCAGCGCCCCCCGCGGGTAGCCGGACAGGCGCATAAAGATCGCGTTGGCGCGACGGATACGGCCAGCGGAGTCCGTGGTGGAGAAGAAGAGCTCGTCGGCGGTGTAGGTGTGTTCGTCGGGCAGGACGGTGGGCGCCCCGCTGGGGACCGGCGCGGGGACGGGCACGGCCGGGGTGGCGGGTACGGGCCGGACCTCGGTGAGGGTCGGCACGGGCGGGAGGGAGGTGGCTGGAGCGGCTGGCGCGTGGGTGGCCGGTGCGGGGGTAGCAGGTGCAGGGGCGGCTGACGTGGGGGTGGCCCGTGTGAGGGCCGCCGGTGCGGGAGTGGCTGGGGCGGGAGTGGCTGGGGCGGGAGTGGCTGGGGCGGTGTGGTCGGGTGTGACAGAGGCGGCGTCGGTCATGGTTGCCTTCCTTGGCGAAGTTGGGACGTTCGGCCTGCCCCACAGGGTACTCGACGCTCCTCGGCCGTCCGTCACCGGCACCTGCACATTCATCCTGGAGCCGGTGGCGAGCCAGTGGCGTCATTCCAACGGTTTCCCGGCCCGGGAGGCGGAGGTGGGCAGGATGAATGTGCAACTCGGGCGCCGTTGCACATTCATCCTGGTTTCCGGGCCCCGAGCTGCCTGATGAATCCCCGTGATTAAGCCGTTTACTGATCGCTGATTGTAAAAAGAATGTGCAACTCGGCCTGGGGCGCCCACCAGGGGCCAGCTCCGGGCGCTCTCAGGGGTGGGCAACCAGGGTAGTGGGCGACTAGACCCCGAAAAGCCAGCTCCCAGTGCTCCCAAGGGTGGGGGCCCAGGGGCGATGCCCCTACCGAGGGCCCGGCCAGCTCCCGGCGCTCTCGGGGATGGGACGGAGTCCTCGGTGGGCGTGGCCGAGGTCGGCCAGCTCCGGGTGCCCAGGTGGGGGGTCACGGGAGAGGACGTGCGGGCAGACCCCCACGCGCCAGCTCCGGGTGCCCAGGTGGGGGTGTAGCCTCCGGCTATGAGACTGCGCACACGTCTGCTCCCGGTGCCCGGCACCTGGAAAAAGACGCGGCCCCGTCGTTCCCGTCCCTCGGTGGAGGCCTGCCCGCGTCTGCCGTCAGCACCAGGGGTGCCCCTGACCTCTGCTGTGGCGCGTGAGACCGTGTCCCTGGACAGCGTACGCACCTCCCTGGCCGACGTCGTGGCCGCCTGCGACGATCTGGGGGCTCAGCTCCTGGGCCACCTCATGGCCGAGGCTCCTGGGACCAACATCCTGGTCTGTCCCCTGGGCCTGGCCCTGGCGCTGGCCCTGGTGGCCGACGGCGCCACGGACGCCGCCACCCAGGGCTACGACCGCCTCCTGGGAGCAGGAGGGCGGGACCGAGACCGGGCCTGGTCGGCCGTCCAGACCGCCCTGGGACGCTACGACCGCTCCCTGGACGGCTTCGACCCCGGCAAGCCCCCTGAGACGCCCCTGGTGCACGTGGCCAACCACGTGGTCGTGGTCGACCGTGAGGAGGTGGCGGTCAGCCAGGCCTACCTGGACACCGTCCTGCGCTGGTTCTCCGCCCAGGTCGAGAAGGTCCCCGTAGGCGACCTGGCAGCCAACCTCAGCGCCTGGGCCCAGGAGCACACGGCCGGGCTGATCAAGAAGACCGGCATCGAGGTCACCGGCGACACCGCCCTGGTCCTCCAGAACGCCCTGCTCTTCGCCGCCCGCTGGAGCACGCCCTTCAATGCCGAGGGCACCGCGGAGGACACCTTCACCCGGGCCGACGGCTCCACCACCCGGGCACAGTTCATGAACGACACCCGCACCATCCCCTACGCCCGCGGCCGGGACTGGGCCGCCGTACGCCTGGACTACCAGGACGGGCAGGGCGGAGGGTGGCCCCGTGGGCAGGGCCTGGCCATGGACGTCGTCCTGCCCCGACGGCGGACCAGCCCCGCCGACCTGCCCCCTGCCACCTGGGCCCAGGCCTCCGCCGCCCTGGACCGGGCAGCTGGGCTGGACCGGGCAGTTGAGGTGGGTCGGGTGGAGGTGGCTGGGCTGGACCAGGCCACGAGTCCAGGTCGGGCGGAGGTGGCCGGGCCGGGGATGAAGGGCCCGGACTACCGCAGGGTCAGGATCGCCCTGCCCGTGCTGGACCTGGTCTCCGGGCCTACCGACCTGCTGGGCCTGCTCCACGACCTGGGCCTGGACACCTTTGGCCTGGAGGGGATCGCCCCGGGGCTCTACCTCAGCCAGGTCGTTCAGCAGACACGCCTGATCCTGGACGAGGAGGGCACCGTCGCCGCGGCCCTGACGGAGGCGGCAATCATGGATGGGTGCGCGCCTGTCCAGGACGATCCCACCAACTTCATCGTCAACCGCCCCTACGTGCTGCGCCTGCGTGACCTGGCCACCGGGACCACCCTGGTCCAGGCCGCCGTCATGGACCCCACCACCTCCTGACACACCCAGGTTGGTCCCGCGCCCCCGTTCTCACGAGCAATAAGTACCGTTCTCACGACAAACAAGTACCGTTCTCACGACGAATAAGTACCGTTCTCGCGGAAGGGGGCGGGAGGGGAAGAACGGGGAGGGCAGGCCCGGGGTGGTACGTACCAGTGACACCAGTCTCCTGATAGCCTCTTAGTATGAGTCCGCACACACGCCAGCCGAGTCGTCGTTCCCTCCTGGCCCTGGCCGCGCTGGCCCCGACGGCGAGCGCCCTCCTCGCCTCGTGCTCCTCCTCGGCCACGGGCACGCCCCTGACCTCCACGGTCACCCGTGAGACCGTGTCCCTGGACAGTGTACGCACCTCCCTGGCCGACGCCGTGACCGCCTGCGACGAGCTGGGGGCGCAGCTCCTGAACCACCTGCTGACCCAGAGCCCCGGCACCAACGCCCTGGCCTCCCCGCTCAGCCTGGCCCTGGCGCTGGCCCTGGTGGCCGACGGCGCCACGGACGCCACCACCCAGGGCTACGACAAGCTCCTGGGAGTCAGCGGTCAGGAACGCGACCAGACCTGGTCGGCCGTCCAGACCGCCCTGAACCGCAACGACCGCTCCCTGGACGGCTTCGACCCCGGCAAGCCCCCTGAGACGCCCCTGGTGCACGTGGCCAACCACGTGGTCGTGGTCGACCGTAAGGACCTTACCGTCAGCCAGACCTACCTGGACACCGTCCTGCGCTGGTTCTCCGCCCAGATCGAGAAGGTCCCCCTAGGCGACCTGGCGGACAACCTCAGTAAGTGGGCCGACAAGAACACCGCCGGGCTGATCAAGAAGACCGGCGTCCAGGTCACCAGCGACACCGCCCTGGTCCTCCAGAACGCCCTGCTCTTCGCCGCCCAGTGGGACACGCCCTTCAAGGCCGAGGACACCAGGGAGGGCACCTTCACCCGGGCCGACGGCTCCACCACCCAGACCAAGTTCATGCACGGCACCCGCATTATCCCCTACGCCTACGGCCAGGGCTGGGCCGCCGTACGCCTGGGCTACCAGGGCGGGGAGCTCGACGGGCAGGGCCTGGCCATGGACGTCGTCCTGCCCAACCAGGGCACCAGTCCCGCCGACCTGCCCCCCGCCACCTGGGCCCAGGCCTCCGCCGCCCTGGACCAGGCCGCGGCAGGCTCGGACCAGAACGAGGTCAGGATCGTCCTGCCCAAGCTCGACCTGACCTCCGGGCCCGTCGAGCTCCTGGAGATGCTCAAGGCGCTGGGCCTGGACACCTCCAGCCTGGACGGGATCGCCCTCGGGCTGTCCATTAGCCAGGTGGTCCAGCAGGTGCGCCTCCTGGTGGACGAGGAGGGCACCGTCGCCGCCGCCCTGACGGAGGTGGGCCTCACGGCCGGGGCCGCCCCCGACCAGAGCAAGCCCATTGACTTCGTCGTGGACCACCCCTACGTGCTGCGCCTGCGCGACCTGGCCACCGGGACCACCCTGGTCCAGGCCGCCATTATGGACCCCGCCGCCTAGGGGCACCGGCTGCTCGGGCATCTCACGGGTGACCACGGCCTCGTACGGACCCCGCCACCTAGGGGCACCGGGGTAGCCCGACCGGCAGGCGCACTCCCCCGCGTCGAGACCTGCGGGATCCTGGACGCCGCGCATGTGGTCTGGCCCTCGGGCGCCACGCCCGCGCCTCCGCCCCACCGGCCGGGGCGGGGATGTGGAACAGTAGGTGCGTTCGTCCCCATCCGAAAGGCACGTCATGAGCGTTGAGCTGGTCACCTCCTCCACCCCCGAGCTCGTCGAGGCAATGGAGCGCCTCATCCCGCAGCTCTCCCGCACCGCCCCGGCCCTGACCGCGCAGCAGTGCGCGGACCTGGTGGCCCAGCCCGGCGTCTTCCTCTTCGTCTTCAGGCCCGACGCCGACGCACCGACAGGGGCCGCCAGCCAGGCCGGCCCGAGTGCCCAGGGGGCCGGGACTGCTGCCGGGGCCGCCGCGCCGATCCTGGGCATGCTCACCCTGGCGACCTTCACCATCCCCACGGGCCTGCGCGCCTGGGTCGAGGACGTGGTCGTGGACGGCCAGGCCCGCGGCCGGGGCGCCGGGCAGGCCCTGGTGGAGGCCGCCGTCGCCCACGCCACGAGTATTGGCGCCCGTACCGTGGACCTCACCAGCCGTCCCAGCCGTGAGGCCGCCAACCGTCTCTACCGCCGGGCGGGCTTCGAACTGCGCGAGACGAACGTCTACCGCTACAAGCAGTCCTAACACCTCCTGCGGCGCGCGAACATGTGGGACGTACCTTAGTTATAGGGAACGTACCTTAGCCGCGGGGGACGTACCTTAGTTATAGGGGACGTACCTTAGTTGTGGGGGACGTACCCTAAAGATACGTCTCCTGCGACTGAGGTACGTCCGCGGACAAGACCACGCTCCTGGTCCAGCTGCCCGTACGTCCCCCGCGGCTAAGGTACGTCCGCGCCATTGCGCCACTCCTGGGCCGGGTCCCGGGGGCTGGCAGCGTACGTCCCGGTGAACCACGCTGCGGGCAGCCGGGTGCGCAGACAGGCCGCGACGCCGGTGCCCCCGGTCGGCTGAAGGACGCCGTAGGACGGCACAATGGTTCCCATGGCGAGCAAGCGGACCAGGATGAGCGCGGGAGAGCGGCGCGAGCAGCTCATTGCCGTGGCACGGGGGCTCTTCGCGGAGAAGGGCTTTGACGCCACCAGCATCGAGGAGGTCGCCTCCCGGGCCAAGGTCTCCAAGCCGGTGGTCTACGAGCACTTCGGAGGCAAGGAAGGGCTCTACGCCGTCATTGTGGACCGTGAGCTGACCTGCATCTACGCCGCCATCACCGGCGCCCTGGAGTCCGACGCCTCCCCGTCGGTCATCCTGGAGCACGCCGCCCTGGCCCTGCTGACCTACATCGAGGACCACACCGAGGGCTTCCGCATCCTCTCCAGTGAGAACGACCGCTCCAGCGGCACCTACTCCACGCTGCTGGCGGACCTGGCGGTGCAGGTCTCGGGCATACTCGCCACCCACTTCAAGGCCCACCAGCTCGACCCCCGCACCGCGCCCCTGTACGCCCAGATGCTCGTGGGGATCGTGGCCCTGCCCTCCCAGTGGTGGCTGGAGAACCGCAGGCTGAGCAAGGAGGAGGTGGCCGCGCACATGGTGAACCTGGCCTGGAACGGCCTGCGCGGGATCCTGCCCAGACCGGTGCTGCGCACCCGCGGCACGGACCCGGGAGACCAGGGATGAGCCAGCCGCGGCACGCCGGCCCCGAGCGCGTCGGAGGACGGGTGCCGTGGATCGACGTCGCCCGGGGCGCCGCCATGCTCATGATCGTCATCGGCCACGCCTACCTGCCCTGGGACGGGCACCCCACGGCCTTCACCTTTATCTACGCCTTCCACGTCCCCGCCTTCTTCCTCCTGTCCGGGCTGGTCCACCGCACCCGAGGACGCTCCCTGACCGCGTGGCTGCGGGGCCGTGTACGCACCATCCTGGTGCCCTACCTCACCTGGGCGCTGGTGAGCGTGGTGCTGTTCGACGTCGTGGGGGGCCTGGCGGCCCAGATCCTGCACCGCCGGGGGCCGACCTCGCTGTCACAGGACCTGTGGGGGATCGTGTGGGCCAACCCCTCCGAGCACCTCATGGACTGGAACAAGCCCCTGTGGTTCCTCCCGGCCATTACGGTGGCCTACCTGCTGGCCACCGGGGTGGAGCGCCTGGGGGTGGAGCTGGCCCGGGTGCCCCTGCCGGTGTGGATCCTGGCCTCAGTGGGCCTGTCCTGGTGGACGGTCGCCCGCACCACCCCGGCCCTGCCCTGGTCGCTGGAACGGGTCGTGGTGCTCATGCCCTTCTTCCTTATCGGGGCGTGGTTGCGCGGGCCTCTGCTGGGTGCCGCGGCCGGGCGCACCGGGGGATCCACGCGCACCAGGGAAGCCACACGCACCAGGGGATCCACCCGCACGGGGGCGTTGGCCCCGACGGGGGAGGCGCGCGTCGGCGACCCGGCCGCGGAGGTCCTGGCCCCACCCGCTCTGGCGGGGGAGGTAGGCGAGCGCCGCGCCGCACCGGCGTCCAGGCGTGCCCCGGGCCGCGGCCAGGCCTCCACCAGCCACAGGGCACCTGCCCTACCCGACGTCCCCAGGCGCCGGTCCCACCCGTCCACGCCCCCCTGGCTGGAGGCCGCCGCCGGGACCGCCTGCTGGGCGGCCACGGCCCTCATCGCCTTCAGCCAGTCCCCCGTTGACTACGTCACCAAGGCCTACGGGGAGAGCTACCCCCTCTTCCTCCTGGGCGCGCTCACGGGCAGCGGGGGCCTGGTGCTCCTGGCCCGGTCCCTGCCACGTCCCTGGGGGCGGTGGCTGGAGCGTGTGGGCCGCGACAGCCTCATTATCCTGTGCCTGCACAAGTTCGTGGTCATCGCCCTCCAGATGGTCCTGGGGCGCGTCGGCGCAGAGGCCTGGCCGGTCCCCTCCAGCCTGTGGGCGCTCGGCGTCGCCCTGGTGACGGTCGGGGTGTGCCACGCGGTGGCGGTCCCGGTGAGGTGGCTCGCCCCCTGGTCACTGGGGCTCCGCCGCCCAGCGGGGGACGCGGCCCGCTGACCTGGGGCACGCCGACGGCGTCACCCCTCCAGGCCGGCGCACCCGGTCCGCTGCCTGGTCGTCTACCCCGACGGCACCGTCACCGCGCTCCGGGCCGGCGCCCCCGGCCCGCTGACCCGGGGCACGCCGACGGCGTCAGCGGCGCCTGACCTCGCGGAGCCGGTCGCGCAGGGGCTTGAGGTAGGGCTTGAGGCGTCCGCGCAGGTCACGTCGCTCCTGGCGCAGGCGGATCTCCGCGGGGCTCATGGGCCGGGTGGTTATGCCGTACCTCCTGGCCACCTCCCAGGGCAGCAGGTCCGGGGAGAGGTGGTAGTCCCGGGCGAAGTAGGCCACGGAGAGCTCCCGGTCGTAGTGGCCGGCGAAGTGGCAGACCAGGGCGTCCTGGGCGGAGGCGGTGTACAGGTGGGTGCGGGAGTTGAGGCGCTGGGGGGCGGTGAGCCAGGTACGCCCCAGCAGGTCCCGGTCGTGGAGGACCTTGACGATCTGGTCCTGGTCGCCGTGGGTGAAGATACCCAGGCGCTCCTCATCCCACCAGCGCTCGACGTCGTCAATGGGCTCGGTGAGCACCCCCTCCAGGAGGCTGGTGGCAGCCTGGCTGCGGCGCAGGAGGATGACGCCGGAGTTGAGGAAGCTGGAGAACCCCCGCGGCTCGCGGGCACCCCGGGCGATGACAATGTCGGCGTCGCGCTCCGTGGCCTCCTCCAGCACCGCCTCCAGGATCCCCGGGCGGAAGTCGGTGAACCAGCAGTCGTCGTCGATCCACATCACCCACTCGTAGAGCGGTCCGAGGCGCTGGAGCACCCGTAGCTTAATGTCGAAGTGGCTGCGCAGGCCGCCGAGGTTGACCCCCAGGTCGAACCGGTAGTCGTACCCGTGCTCCTGGGCGTAGACCGCCTGGTTGACGTGGGAGCGGTAGCGGATCCGGTCAGCACCCGAGACCAGGCACAGGCGGGGCAGGGTGCTCACTGCTCCTCCTCCGGCTCAGCAGCCTCCGGCTCGGCGTCCAGCTCAGCCTCCGACTGGGTGGCAGCCAGCTCAGGCCCCGCCCCCTGCCGGGCGGCCGCCGACTCACGCTCCCCCTCCGGCTCGGCGTCCAGCTCAGGCTCAGCCTCCTGCAGGACGGCGATTAGCTCACGCTCCGACCTCTCCAAGGCGGCAATCACCTTACGCTCCATCTCCTGACCGGCAGCGGTCAGCTCACGCTCCGCCTCCTGCCGGGCGGCGGCCAGGTGGTGCTCGGAGCGCGCAAGGGCGGGGCACTCCAGGCCCAGCTCCGTGGCGAGTACGCGCAGGCGCAGGCGCCAGTCCAGGCGGCGCAGGGCCTCGACCTGGAGGGCGAGCGCCTCCCTGGGCGACCAGTCGGCCAGACGCAGCGCCAGCTGGACCATACCCGCCTCAAGGTCGTCAACCGGCAGGTCCACGGTGGCCCCCTCCCACAGCAGCTCGTCGCTGCCCTCCTCACGGGGACGCCGCCCCGCCACCAGGGCACCGCCGGCCAGGGCGTCCAGCCACCGGGAGGTGACGTACTCGCGGGTGGGGTGGGTGTACTCGGCCGGTGAGACCAGGTTGGTGAAGGCCAGGACGACCTTGGCCCGGCGGTAGGAGTCCAGGACGTTGCGGTAGGAGGCCGCCGCGGTGGCGCCAAAGGGCGGGCGGGCGCCCATGACCAGCCCGTGGTCGGCGGCGCAGCGGGCCAGGGCGGCGTCGTCGTCCCAGGCGGGGGCCTGGCGTCCCATGCGCTGGAGGTCCACCGGACGGCCCCCGTCCCAGGAGCCGTCCGCGGGGACGCCCACAGGGTCGGTGCCCCGGGGACCGGAGTCGTCCTTGACGACGCGGCGCCGCCACGCCGCGAGCGCGTCCGTGCCCAGCGGGAGCCAGGTCACCGGCAGCCCGCTGGCCTGCTGCCAGTGGGGGACCACACCCTTCTCGGTGACCAGGAGGCGGTCGTAGAGCCGCCCGCGTGTCACCGCGACGGGGACCCGGTCCGTCCACCAGCAGTCAATGACCCACCCGGCCACGGTCCCGAAGCGGTGGCGCAGCCCGGGCACGCACAGGACGGCGTTGAGGTGCTCGGGGACGGCGGCGACCACCAGGAGCGTGTCTCGTCCCCGTATCCGGGGCAGCAGGAGGCGCAGCTTGGCGGCCTGGCCCAGCGGCGTGTCGGGGACGACCATGAGGTCGGCCTCCAGCAGGCGCGCGGCCAGGCGCACCATGGTGTTGACGGGGCCCCAGCCGTGGCCCTGCGGCTGGACGTACAGCATGGTGGTGCTGCTCATGGTTCCTCCTGGGCGGTCGGTGGTTCGGGGCGGGCGCGGCCTCACCGGTACCCTCCTGGCTGCCAGTCGATCTGGACGGTGGGGTCGGCGCGGACGTGGTCGTGGTACTTCAGGCTCAGGGGGGTGGAGACAAAGGCCATGAGGGCGCTCCAGGGCACGGGGTAGTCGGGGTTCGTGCCGTAGGGCTGGCTGGTCTCCTGCAGCTCCAGCAGGTCCTGGAAGTAGGACAGGCGCCGTTCGACCTCGGCGACCCACTCCACGGCCAGGGGGGTGCGGGCCTTGAAGGCGAAGCAGAACTGGGAGAGCTCCTGGCGGAAGTAGCGCCGCTGGTCCTGCCCGAGCGGCCCGAAGGCGGGCCCGGTGTGCTCGGGGGCCCTCTCCGCCGCCCCGCAGGCCCACAGGTCCGGGTCGGCGTTGAGCTGGTCGACCAGGACCGACAGGGGCCGCGTGTACTGCTTGATATCGCAGTAGACCCCTCCGTGGTGCAGCATGAGGTAGGCGCGCAGGTAGTCCGAGCGGTGCATGTACGACAGCCGCTCGTAGGCCGGGTGGAGCGGGTGGTCGGCGACGACGTGCTCCTGGATATTGGCGGGGGTGACCACCCTGATCTCCAGGTCGGGGTTGTCCGCGGCCAGGGCGTCCAGGCTCTTCCGGCGCCTGGGGGTGACGGGGTTGTCCCCGGTCCACAGGGCCCAGAGCACCTTGGGGGCCTGAAGCGCGGGCACGGCGTCGCGCGCCTGGGGCAGGGACCAGAAGAGGTGGTTGACCACGAAGGTCGAGGAGTTGGAGTCGGCGGCGTGGCCGATCCCGGCGTCGTAGCGGTCCCGGTCCCACACGTAGGGGACCGCCTGGGCCCTACGGGCGACGCGGTCGTGGGCGCTGGCCAGGCGCCGGGCGGCCAGGCGCACCCGAGCCGTGTGGAGGCGGTGCTTGAGCTGCTGGGCGACGGCGCGCAGGCTCGTGCCCCCGCCGTCGTCCTGTGAGGGGGGCTTCGGGGCTGCCACGCCGCTCACCCCCGGCCACGACGCAGGCGGGAGGACGCGCGCCGGGCCGCGGCGGCGACCTGGTGGGCGCGCCGGGCCAGCCCCCACCGCGTGACCAGGGCCAGCTCCTCGGTGAAGATGCCCCCGCTCAGCTTGGACTGACCGGCCTGGCGCTCCACGAAGGTGATGGGCATCTCGACGATCCGGCCTCCCATGTCCTCCACGACCTTGGTCATATTGACCTGGAAGCCGTATCCCAGGGCCCGTACCTGGCTCCGGTCCAGGCGTCGCAGGAGGTCGGCGCGGTAGACCCGGAAGCCCGCGGTGGCGTCCCTGACACGTGTGCCCAGTACCACGTTGACGTAGAGGTTCCCGGCGCGGGACAGGGCCACACGCCGGGCACTCCAGCCCTGGGTAGCCCCGCCGGCCACCCAGCGTGAGCCGATGACCAGGTCCGGGGCGTCGGCCATCTCGGCGCGCTGGATGAGCAGGACCAGGTCCTCGGCGCGGTGGGAGCCGTCGGCGTCCATCTCCACCAGGAGCTCGTAGCCGGCCCTCAGGCCCCAGTCGAAGCCCGCCAGGTAGGCCGGTCCCAGGCCGTTCTTCTGCCTGCGGTGCAGGACGTGGACGTGGTCGTCGCGCGAGGCGCGCTCGTCAGCCAGGGCACCGGTTCCGTCCGGGGAGGAGTCGTCCACGACCAGGACGTGTGCGGCGGGCGCGTGCTGGCGCACCCGGTCCAGGGCGCCCGGCAGGGACTCGACCTCGTTGTAGGTCGGGATAACGACAAGGGTCTTCACGTGATTCTCCGGGGACGAGCCAGGCGGACAGGACGCGTGTCAGCGTCGCCAGGCGATTCTAGACGGTTCCGCCCGCCCGCCGCACCGGGGTGGCGAGCGCGAGGCGGCGGCCAGGGGGCGGGCGCGGGGCGTCTAGTCCTCCAGGGCCTGGGCGGCCTGGAGCCACTGCTCCTCCAGGGCGGCCTGCTCGGCCTGGGCGGCGCTCAGGTCACGCCCCAGACGGGCCAGCTCGCCCACGCGCGCGGGGTCGGCGGCAGCCTCCTCCAGGCGGGCCTGAAGGCGTCCGACGGCGTCCCCGGCCTTCCCCACCCGACGCTCCAGGCGGGCCAGGGCCTTGGTGGCCTCCCGGTGCTGGGCTCCCGTGAGCCCGCCTGCACCGGCCCCGCCCAGGGCCCCGGCGCCCCCGCTGGCCCTACCCGCACCGTCGCGCCCGCTGCGGCCCGCACCGTCGCGCCCGCCGCCCCTGCGGGACCTGCCCGGTCCAGGTCCCGGCGCCCCGCCCCCACCGCGGGCCACGCCACCGGACTCCTGGCGCCGCAGCGCCAGGTACTGCTCGACGCCGCCGGGAAGGTCGCGCAGGCCCCCGTCGCCCAGGAGGGCCACCTGGTGGTCGGTGACCCGCTCCAGCAGGTAGCGGTCGTGGGAGACCACCACGAGGGTGCCGGGGAAGGAGTCCAGGACGTCCTCCACGGCGGCCAGGGTGTCGGTGTCCAGGTCGTTGGTGGGCTCGTCCAGCAGGAGCACGTTGGGCTCGGTCATGAGCAGTCGCAGCAGCTGGAGGCGGCGCCGCTCACCGCCGCTGACCTCCCCCACGCGGGTCCAGGCCCGCTGGCGGGTGAAGCCCAGGCGCTCGACGAGCTGGGCGGCGGTCAGCTCCTTGCCGTCCACGACCACCCGTTCACCGACCATGGCCACGGCCTCGACCACACGCTTGTCCGCCAGCGCGTCGAGCTCGTGGGTGGACTGGGACAGGGCGGCCACCTTGACGGTCCTGCCGCGCACCACGCGCCCCTCCGTGGGCTGCTGGACGCCCTCCAGCAGGCGCAGCAGGGTGGTCTTGCCCGCCCCGTTGACCCCGACGACGCCGACCCTCTCCCCCGGTGCCAGGCGCCAGGTGACGTGGCGCAGGACCTCGGTACCCGGCCCGGCCCCGCCGGTCCCGCCGTCACCGGCCCGGCTCCCGGCCCCGGTGCCCGGTACCCCTGCGCCACCCGGGGCGGAGCCGTCACGAGCCAGCACGGAGCCGTCACGGGTCAGTGCGGAGCCGTCACGGGTCAGTGCGGAGCCGTCACGGGTCAGTGCGGAGCCGTCACCGGCCAGGTAGCGCACGGACACGTCCTCCAGGTCAATGACCTTCTTACCCAGGCGGGCGGTGGCCATGGCCGTGAGCTGGACCGTGTCCCGGGGCGGGGGCACATCGGCAATGAGGGCCTCGGCGGCCTCGGTGCGGAAGCGGGGCTTGGAGGTGCGTGCCGGGGCGCCCCGGCGCAGCCAGGCCAGCTCCTTGCGCAGCAGGTTCGCCCGTTTCCCGGCGGCCAGGGCGGCCTGCCGGGAGCGCTCGGCCCGGGCCAGGACGTAGGCGGCGTAACCGCCGTCGTAGGTCTCGACCCTCCCGGCCACCTGGGGGCGGTCGCCCCCGGGGTCCACGCCGGGGACGACCTCCCAGACGTTGGTGCACACCGCGTCCAGGAACCAGCGGTCGTGGGTGACCACGACCAGGGCGCCACGGGCACGCCGGGACGCGAACCGGGCGCCGACGTAGCGGGCCAGCCAGGCCACGCCCTCGACGTCCAGGTGGTTGGTGGGCTCGTCGAGCACCACCACGTCGGCCGGGGCGGTCAGGACCGCAGCCAGGGCCACGCGGCGCCTCTGGCCCCCGGAGAGGGTGGCGGCCCGTGCGCCCAGGTCCAGGTCCGCCAGCAGCCCGGCGTGGACGTCGCGGACCGCCGGGTCGGAGGCCCAGGTGTGCTCGGGGACGTCCCCGTGGACCGCCTGGACCACGGTGGCCTCCGCGTCCAGGTCGTCGGCCTGGCTGAGCATGGCCAGGCGCACGCCCCCGGTGCGGGTGACACGCCCGCCGTCGGGGTGGCGGGCCCCGGCCAGGACCCGCAGGAGGGTGGACTTCCCGGCGCCGTTGGGCCCCAGGACCCCGACCCGGGTGCCGTCCTCGATGCCGAGGGTGACGCCGTTAAGCAGGATGCGCGAGCCGACGACCACGCGCAGGCCCTCCACACCCAGCAGGTACGCCATCAGCCCACCACCCTGGCCCCAGCCACGGGGGCGTCCACGCGCAGCACGCCGGAGCAGACCCCGGAGGCGGTCAGGGCCCGTGACACCCTCTGGGCGGTCGCCATGTCGGTCACCAGCGCCGCCACGGTGGGCCCGGAGCCGGAGACCATGGCCCTCAGGGCACCGGAGGCCTGGGCCACGTCAATGACGTCGGCGAGCTCGGGGCGCAGGTCCAGGGCGGCAGCCTCCAGGTCGTTGCGCATGACCTGGGCCAGGGCGTGGGCGTCCCCGGCCCGCAGGGCGGCGGTCAGGGCGGGGGGCACCGGGTCGGGGGCCGACGCCCTGGTCCTGGCATCGGGCTGCGGCGTCAGGCCCGACGCCGGGGGCACGTCCCGCGTGGACGCCGCCGGGAGCGCCGGAGCCTCCGGGCCCGCAGGTGCCTCCAGGTCCGCTGGGGCCGCAGGGGCCTCCAGGCTCGCCAGGGCCGCGCCGGGGCCGCGCAGCTCATCCAGGCGGCGGAAGACCGAGGGCGTGGGCAGGCCCCGGTCCTGGAGGGCCAGGACCCAGTGGTAGGTGCCGCGTGTCATGAGGGGGCTGAGCTCGTCGCCCCGGTCAGTGCCCAGGGCGCTGCCGCCCAGCAGCGGGAAGGGGACGTCGGCGCCCAGGTGGCGGGCCAGGCTCATGAGGTGGTCCAGGGCCAGGCCGGTGCCCCACAGCTGGTTGCAGGCCAGGAGGGTGCCCGCGGCGTCGGCGCTGCCCCCCGCCATCCCGCCGGCGACCGGTACCCGCTTGCGTACCAGCAGGTCCACGCCCTCGGTGACCCCGGTGGCGGCGGCCAGGAGGCGGGCGGCGGCCACGGCGAGGTTGTCCTCACCGGTGGGCACGGCGGGGTCGGGCTCCTCCAGGGTCAGGGTGATGGCGCCGATGGCGTCCGCCGCCTGCCGGCGCGCGGTGACGGTCTCAATGAGGCGCACCGCCTGGAAGACGGTGGTCAGCGGGTGGTAGCCGTCGGCGCCGGGGGCGCCCGCGGACAGGAAGAGGTTGACCTTTCCGGGGGCCTCGACACGCACGGAGGCGGCGCTGCCCGAGCGGCTGGGCAGGTCGGAGTCGCTGGGGACGGCACGCAGGTAGCTCATGGTCTCTCCTTGGGGGCGCGGGGCGAGGCGGCGGGGGCGGGCCGGGTCCCGGACCCGGGGGCGCAGGCGGCCTCCGTCGTCGGGCTGCCCGCCCGCCCGCCGGAGTGCCGGGCCCGGGTCCCCAGGGCCTCGGCTAGGGCGGCGAAGGCGGCGACGTCGAGGGTCTCGCCGCGCGCGCGCGGGTTGACGCCTGCCTGCCGGGCGGCCTGCTCGGCCTGCTGCGGGGAGCCCGCCAGGGCGGCGAGGGCCTGGCGCAGGGTCTTGCGGCGCTGGGAGAAGGCGGCGTCGATGACGGCGAAGACCGCCTCCCTGGGGGCGCGGGTGGCCGGGGGGGCGTGGCGGGTGAGCTCGACCAGGGCGGAGTCCACGTGGGGGACCGGCCAGAACACCGTGCGGTCAATGGTCAGGGTGCGGCGGGCCGAGGCGTACCAGGCGACCTTGGCGCTGGGGATCCCGTAGGTGCGTGACCCCGGGGCGGCGGCCAGGCGGTCGGCGACCTCCGCCTGGACCATGACGGTGGCCGACTCCAGGCAGGGCAGGGCCTCGAGGAGCGTCAGGAGGACGGGGACGGCCACGTTGTAGGGCAGGTTCGCCACCAGGAGGGTGGGCAGGTCCGCCCCCTGCGGCAGGCCCAGCGACTTCGGGCCGGTCACGCCCAGCGCGTCGGCGTGCACGACGCTCAGGCTGCCCGCGGCCTCCGGCATACGGTCGGCGACGGTGGCGGGCAGGGCGCGGGCCAGGACGGGGTCGATCTCCACGGCCACCACACGCGCCCCGGCAGCCAGGAGGGCCAGTGTCAGGGAGCCCAGGCCGGGGCCCACCTCCAGGACGGTGTTCCCTGGCCGGACGCCCGCGTGCCGGACGATGCCGCGCAGGACCTCGGCGTCGTGCACGAAGTTCTGCCCCAGGGCCTTGGTGGGCCGTAAGCCCAGGGCGGCGGCCAGGCCACGCAGCCAGGTAGGGCTGACCGGGGGCAGGCGGCCTGCCTCCGCCGTCTCCCGGTGGGGGCAGGCGGAGGTGGGGTGGCGACGCCGGGCGGCGCCGTCGGAGGGGTCGGGCATGCCCCCAGACTACCGGGGCCACGGCAGGGCGGTAGAGCGGGGGCCGGGCGGCTCAGTACCAGCCGGTGGCCTCCGAGTGGGCCCAGGCGCCGCAGGGACTGCCGTAGCGGCCCGCAATGTAGCCCAGCCCCCAGGTGATCTGGGTAACAGGGTTGGTGGCCCAGTCGGAGCCCGCCGAGACCATCTTGCTTCCCGGCAGGGCCTGGGGGATGCCGTAGGCGCCCGAGGAGGGGTTCTCGGCCTGGTAGTTCCAGCCCGACTCGCGGTTCCACAGGCTGACCAGGCAGGAGAACTCCCCCTCGCCCCAGCCGTAGGAGCCCATCATGGACCGGGCGACCGCCTGGGCGTCCCCGGCGGTGGTGCCGCCGGAGGCGTACTGGGGGGTCGGGGCGGCGGTGCCCGAGGAGTCCGAGGAGGAGCTCGACGAGGAGGAGGGTGCCGCGGCGGGCGCCGGGGCGGGGTCGGCCGTGCCCACCAGGACGACCTCGTCCACGGGCTTGGTGACGACGACGGTGGAGACGGCCTCACGGGAGATCTCGGTGTTGTCCGCCCAGGTGACCCGGTAGGTGGTGCGGGTGACCCCGTCAACGCCCTGGGTCTCGACCTTGGTCTCCCCCTTGGGGAGGGTGTCGGTCTCCTTCTCCACCCGGCTGTGGGCCTGGGTCTCGTCCAGGGTCTGGGTGGTCACGGTCGTGGCCTGGCCGTCCACGGTGAGGCCCGTGTCCTCGGTGGGGGCGGCGGAGGGGGTGGCCGTGTCGTCGCTGTCAGCAGCGGGGCTGGGGGTGCCGGTGGCGCCCACCGGAGGCAGGGAGGCGCCTACGGGCAGCGGTGCGGCGCCGTTGGCGCCCTCGCCCGGGCCGTTCTGCTGGATGGCCGCGTAGGCCCCGCCACTGACGCCAATGGACAGGACCGCGGCGACCGCACCGGCACGCAGGAGCGTGGAGGGGGTCAGGGTGGCCAGGAGCCCGGAGGGGGCGAGGTGTGCGTGGCGCTCACGCGCACCGGGCTCAAGACCCTCCTCGGTAGCGGTCGGTTGGGTGGCTGTTCCGTGCTGGTGGTGGTCCACTTGGGGACATCCTTCCGTCGGTGACTGCTCGCCACGGTAGCGGAGATCCACCGCCACGCGCCAGGAGATCGCTCACCCCTCAGCGAATTCCCAGGGTCCGCGTCGGCGGGTCCACCCGGGCCCGACGGCGTCATATCGGGTCGGTCCCGGATCCTGGGAGCGCGGCCAGGGGCTCATAGGCGTGCCGGGTATCACGTACGGTGTACGGCGTGGCGACGTGCGCGAGGTGTCGACGGCCTCCGTGCCCGGCGTCACTGCGTCCACGCCTCCCTACCCACCGGGGCCCGGGGCGCCAGGGCCCGCTGGCACCAGCCCGGTCCGGCGTCGACGCCGGAGCGGCAGCAGGTGATCGGGCGGGTCTGGTGGCAGCCTGGTAGCCGGCTCAGTACCAGCCGGTGGCCTCCGAGTGGGCCCAGGCGCCGCAGGGGCTGCCGTAGCGGCCCGCAATGTAGCCCAGCCCCCAGGTGATCTGGGTAACGGGGTTGGTGGCCCAGTCGGAGGACACCGACGCCATCTTGTCCCCGGGCAGGGACTGGGGGATGCCGTAGGCGTCCGAGGAGGGGTTCTTGGCCTGGTAGTTCCAGCTCGACTCCCGGGTCCACAGGCTGTGCAGGCAGGAGTACTCCGCCTCGCCCCAGCCGTAGGAGCCCATGAGGACCTTGGCCACGGCCTGGGCGGACTCCGGGGTCTTGCCGTCACCGGCCTGGGCCAGGGCCACCTCGGTGGCGGTGCCGGTGCCCACCAGGACCACCTGGTCCACGGCCGGGGTGAGGACGACCCGGGAGACCGCCTCGCGGGAGATCTCGGTGTCGTCGGCCCAGGTGACCTGGTAGGTCACCCGGGCGACCCCGTCGACCCCGGCGGTCTGGACCTTGGTCTCCCCGGCCGGGAGCTCCTTGGTCTCCCGGGTGACGACCTGGTGGGGCTGGACCTCGTCCTGGGTCAGGGTCGTCACCGAGGTGGACTGGCCGCTGACGGTCATGGGGTCCTGGGTCGCCTTGGCCGAGGAGCCGGAGTCGGAGTCGGTGCCGCTGGTGCCGATGGCCGCGAGCGCGGCGCGGTTGGCCCCCAGGGGCTGGATCACGTCGCTCCCGGCCTGCACGGCGGCGTAGGCGGCGCCGGACACGGCCAGGGAGAGGACCGCGGCGGTCCCACCGGCGCGGTAGATCATGGGGGACAGAGAGGTCTTCGCCCGTCCCTCGGCGCGACGGCGGCCGTGGGTTGCGTTCTCAGCAGCCGCAACACTTCGGGAGGCGAGGGAACCGAGCTCGATCAGGGTGGTGCTTAGGGAACTTGTCTGTGCGTGCCTGCCCACTAGTCAAAACCTTCCACAGGAGACAGCGTCCGGTCCAGAGTACCTGTTAGACGCGAGTCCGACAACGCATAGGAGGTACAGCACGTGCGAAACGGCCCGGACCAGGGACAATGCCAAGGCCCCGTCACAGGGGTGACGCTGCCCGGCAGGCCACGGGCACCGGGGTGGGGCGACGGTAGGCAGCCGGTGCACAGGCACCGAGGCCGGCCTCACCAGGTGCCGTAGACCTGGGTGGTGGTGGCCTCCAGACGCTGGCAGGCCTGCTCCTCGTCCAGGCCGCGCTGAGCGGCCAGGAACCTGACCGTGGCGGGGATGAGGTAGGAGGCGTTGGGCCGGCCCCGCCACGGGACGGGTGGCAGGTAGGGGGCGTCGGTCTCCACCAGGAGCAGCTCGTCGGGCAGGAGGGCCAGGGCCTCGCGCAGCCCCCGGTTGGAGGGGTAGGTCAGCGGCCCGGCCACCGAGGCGTACCAGCCGTGCTCGGCGCAGGCGGCGGCCAGGGCCGACCCACCGGAGAAGCAGTGGAAGACGGTACGCGCCGGGGCGCCGTCGGCCAGCAGGATCTCCACGCACTGGGCGTGGGCGTCCCGGTCATGGATCTGCAGGGGCAGGTCGAGCTCCTTGGCCAGGGCGATGTGGGCCCGGAAGGCCTCCCGCTGGGCGACCGCCCCCCGCGAGCCGGTACGGAACAGGTCCATGCCGGTCTCCCCCACCGCCACCACGAGCTCCCGGTGGGAGCGGATCGCGGTCTCCAGCAGGCCCATGGCCTCGTCCAGGGGGATCTCGTGGTGCGGTCCCGGGACGTGCTCCAGCCCGTCCGGGCCGGTCTCGAGGATCCCGGCGTGGAGGACCGCCTCATTGGGGTGGACCCCCAGGGCCGCCCGCACCGGCCGCAGGCTGCGGGCCATGTCCAGGGTCCCGGACCAGGTGGGGAGCTCGCAGGCGGAGGTAATGAGCCGGGCCACGCCCACGGCCGCCGCCCGGGTCACCAGGGCGGCGGCGTCCAGAGGGGCGTCGCTGCCGGGCCCGGTGTCCCCCAGCCCCGCCACCGGCAGGTGGGTGTGGTTGTCGGTGACGCGCCCCGCCAGGGGCGCGACGGCGTCGAGCTCCACCCAGCTGCGTTCACGCCTTGCGCTCATCACTCCTCCTCGTGTCCGTGCCAGCGGGCCCGGTGGCGCCGCCCTGGTCCGCCGCGGCGGGCCCGGAGCCACTGTGTCACCTGGTCCTTGGTGTCGTCCAGGAGGGTACCGCTCCGGACCGTCCCCGCGCGGCGCCCCGCTCAGGCGACCGGCCACCGGCTGGCCCCGGCACCAGGCGACCGGTCCCGCCCACCGGCATGCCCGGCCCCGGACTGGCCCGGTCCCTGGCTGGCCCGGATCCCCGGCCCGCTCAGGCGCCGGTGACGTCGTCGGGCAGGAAGTCCGCGTAGCGGGCCAGCTCCGTGTCGACCACGGACTCGTCCAGCTTGGTGAAGACGGGGGTCGGGCGTCCCACCGGCGTGCCCACGACCACCGGGTGGCGGCCCCAGGACGGCGCGCCGGCGTAGTCGCCGGTAATGACCGGGTAGCCGCTGCGCCCCTCAAAGGCCTCGGGCAGGACCTGGGGGTCGAGCTCGGCCACCTCCTCGACGCGGGGCATGGGGGCCACCTCGCCGGCGCCGCCCATGACGCGGTCCACGTCGTTGGCGGCGTGGGGCAGGAAGGGGGAGAGCATGAGGTTGAGGTCGGCCACGGCCTGGGCCAGGGTGTGCAGCACCGTGGCCAGGCGCTCCTGGGTGGCCGGGTCCTGCCCCTTGAGCTTGAAGGGCTGGGTGTCGGCCACGTACTTGTTGGCCTCCCCCACCAGGCGCATGGCCTCGGCCAGGGCGGCCTTCTGGCGGTGCTGGGCGATGAGGCCGCCGACGGTGTCGAACCCGGTCTCGATAGCGTCCAGCAGGGCGCGGTCGATGTCCTCCAGCTCCCCGGGGGCGGGGACGGCGCCAAAGCGCTTGTGGATCATGGAGGCGGTGCGGTTGACCAGGTTGCCCCACCCGGCCACCAGCTCGCCGTTGGTGCGCCGCACGAACTCGGCCCAGGTGAAGTCGGCGTCGGCGGTCTCGGGGCCGGCGGCGCTGATGAAGTAGCGCAGGGCGTCGGCCTGGTAGCGCTTGAGGAAGTCGCGCACGTAGATGACGATGCCGTGGGAGGAGGAGAACTTCCTGCCCTCCATGGTCAGGAACTCGCTGGAGACCACCTCGGTGGGCAGGTTCAGGCTGCCGAGCTCCCCGGGGGCGCCGCCCCGCTCGCCCCGGCCGTCGTAGCCCAGGAGCTCGGCGGGCCAGATCTGGGAGTGGAAGACGATATTGTCCTTGCCCATGAAGTAGTAGGACAGGGCGTCGGGGTCGTTCCACCAGGCGCGCCAGGCCTCGGGGTCCCCGCTGCGGCGGGCCCACTCGATGGAGGCCGACAGGTAGCCGATGACGGCGTCGAACCACACGTAGAGGCGCTTGGTGGGCTGGTCCTCCCAGCCGGGCACGGGGATGCCCCAGTCAATGTCCCGCGTCATGGCGCGCGGGCGGATGTCGGCCAGGAGGTTGACGGAGAAGCGGATGACGTTGGGGCGCCAGGTGCCCGAGGCCTGACGCTCCTCCAGCCAGGCCCCCAGGGCGCCGGCCAGGGCGGGCAGGTCCAGGAAGTAGTGGGTGGAGTCCACGAACTCCGGCTTCTCCCCGTTAATGCGGCTGCGGGGGTTGATCAGGTCGGTGGGGTCGAGCTGGTTGCCGCAGGCGTCGCACTGGTCCCCGCGCGCCCCGGGGGTGCCGCAGATGGGACAGGTGCCCTCGATGTAGCGGTCCGGCAGGGTGCGACCGGTGGACGGGGAGATGGCCGAGCGGGTGACCTGCTCGATCATGTAGCCGTTGTCCCGCACGGTACGGAACATCTCCTGCACGACGGCGTAGTGGTTGCCGGCGGTGGTGCGGGTGAACAGGTCGTAGGACAGGCCCAGGGCCACCAGGTCCTCGACAATGAGCCGGTTGTTGCGGTCGGCGAGCTCGCGGGCGCTCACGCCCTCGGCGTCGGCGGCCACCAGGATGGGGGTGCCGTGCTCGTCGGTGCCGGAGACCATGAGCACATCGTGGCCGGACATTCGCATGTACCGGGAGAAGACGTCGGAGGGGACGCCGAAGCCGGCGACGTGACCGATGTGGCGCGGGCCGTTGGCGTAGGGCCAGGCGACCGCGGACAGGATGTGGCTCATGGGGCAAGACTAGCGGCTTCGCGCGCCGACCCGCCCCCAGAAGGGAGCGGCGCCGGGCGGCGGCGGGCAGCGGGCCGCCAACGGCACCGTACGCGCGCAAGTCCCAGGCCCGCGCGGCGGGCGGCAGACGCCCGCCTGGTGCCGGTACCCAGGTCGGTGAGCACCGCAGGCCCGCGCGGCGGGCGGCAGACGCTCGGGGACCGCCCCGAGCTCCTGGACACGACCCGCGTCCCGCGTGGCGGCAGCGCCCGGCGGGCCGGCACGACGTGGCGGCGGGCCCGCTCGCCCCTGGAGCCAGCCCGTTGCCGGAAGGAGGCGCGCGGCGCCGTCCCTCCCGTAGGCTCACCTCGTACCCTCGCCCGCAGGAGAGCCATGTCCCACACCCCGTCAGCACCACCGGCCCTGAAGGAGAAGAGCCGCGTCGGACCGAGCGTTATGTCCGCCGTGGGCGGTCTGCTCACGGCCCTGGCCGTCGCCGCCCTCGTCATGGGCCTGGACTCCGCCTCCGCGCGCATCTCCCGCAGCCTGGACCGGGGCGCCGCCCTGACCCCTGCGGGCCCCACCAGCGTGGCCCTCAAGAAGGACCTCACCTACGGCCTCTACTCCGACGACGCCGACGCCACCTGCTCGGGCACCGGCCCCGGCGGCGACGCCATAAGCGTGCAGGCCCCACGCCGCAGGACCACCACCAGGGGCCTGACGCTGGTGGGCACCTTCCAGGCGGACGACGCCGGGACCTACACCGTCACCTGCACCAGCGGCCCGCAGGCCCGCCTCCAGCTGGCCAGGCACATTACCGTCGGCCAGGTCAGCAGCGCCGTCTGGGGCGTCCTGGCGAGTATCGTCCTGGGCCTGCCGGGCCTGGGCCTGCTGGGAAGCGGCGGCATCTGGATGATCATGTGCTCGACCCACAACAGGAAGGTGCACGAGCAGATGGCGCTCCGGCTCCAGTACCGCATCCAGCAGGGCGACGTCGGGTTGCACCGGCAGGACTAGTGCCTGGGGGACGCCCGCCCGATGACGTGCCCAGCGGGACGTATCGGCAGGGCCAGGACGGCGGCACGGGCAGGCCGTCCGGCCAGGCGGCCCCGCGCGGGCGAAGGCGGCCTCCAGGGTGACCAGTCCGGCGTCGGCCCCCTGAGGTGGGCCTGCGCAGGCGAAGGCGGCCTCCCTCCTGACCACCGCCCGCAGGCTCAGGCCTGGGAGACGGCCAGCTCCACCCCGGCGGCGGCCAGGGCCGTGCGGGCGGCGGCCCCGAGCTCCGGGGAGACCGGCTCAGTGAGGTCGGTCAGGACGCGCGTGGCGTAGCCCAGACGCTGGGCGTCCAGGGCCGTGTCCTTGACGCAGTGGGACTCGGCGAGCCCGACGACGTCCACGGCGACGACCCCGCGGGCGCGCAGGGCCGCGTCGAGGGTCCCGCCGGACGCCGTCGTCCCCTCAAAACCGGAGTAGGCGGCAGCGTACTGCCCCTTCTTGACGGTGACGTCCGCGTCCACGTCAGCCAGGGCGGGGTGGAGCTCGGCCTCCGGGGTCCCGGCGACCCCGTGCGGGGGCCAGGTGTCCACGAAGTCCGGGGCCGAGGAAAAGTGGCCGCCCGGGTCAATGTGCCAGTCCTGGGTGGTCACGATGACGACGTACTCGGTGCGGTGGGCGGCGACGTAGCCCGCGATGCGCCCGGCGACGGCGTTGCCTCCTGCCACGGGCAGGGCGCCGCCCTCGCAGAAGGTGGGCTGGACGTCCACGATGATGAGGGCGCGGGGAACATGGGTCATGACACCTGTCATGACACCATGATAGCGCCTCACTCCCCTACCCGTCGACCACCGGACCCCCGCCGCCCACGCCCCGTGGCGTGTTCGTCGGGGGCGGGGCGGCGGTGTTGCACATTCATCCTGGGGGCTCGGTCGGACCGTTGGCGTCATTCCAACGTTTTCCCGCCCCGGGAGGCGTCCGAGGACAGGATGAATGTGCAACGCGGGCGCCATTGCACATTCATCCTGGTTCCCAGGCCCAGACCGCCAAGCAGATCCGCATGATCCCGCCGTTTACTGATCGCCGATTGTAAAAAGAATGTGCAACTCCCCTCTCCCGCCCCGGCACCTGAGAGGAATGCGGCGCCGATGGTGCGGGACTGGACCTCCATGCGCTCCCGCCCCGGCACCTGAGAGGAATGCGTCGGCTGGCAGCCACGTACCCCCCGTACGCCGCTCCCAACCTGGCACCTGAGGGAGATGCACGAGTCAGGTCCAGGCGGGGGGCGGTCCGAGTTCACGGCCCGCGCGTCGATCTCGCCGAAGCGCGAGTCAGGCCCGGGCAGGGGCGGCCCCCACCGACCTCGGTGCTGGCGGTGGCGCGGGTCAGATCCAGACAGGCGGGCGGTGTCGGACCCCTGCCCCGGCACCTAGGGGGGAATACCGGGACAGGCGGGGGAAGCAGGCGACCATCCCGCCCCTGCCCCAGCACCTAAGGGGAATACACCAGGTCAGGGCCGCGGGGATCAGGGCCTTCCACCCCTGCGCCGGCACTGGGGGGAATACGGAAGGAGCCCCGCCACCGCTCCGGTGGTCCTCCGCCCCGGCACCTAGGGGAATACTGGCGCTATGACTGACGTCGCAACGTCTCCCGGACCGGAGCCCCGAGGACCTGGGCAGGCACACGACCCCGCCCGCACGACGTCCTCCGGACCGGAGCCCCAGACCGGCCCCGAGGCACCCCGAGGCGGTCCCACGAGCGCGAGGACCAGCGAGGGCAGAGCCGACGGGTCACCCTGCCTCCCGCTCCCCGGGCAGATCCTCCTGGCCGCCACCCCGATCGGCAACACCGCAGACGCCTCCGCCCGCCTGCGCGCCGCCCTGGAGCACGCCGACGTCGTCGCCGCGGAGGACACCCGCCGCCTGCTCAACCTCGCCGCCCGCCTGGGGCTGTCGGTCGGCGGCCGGGTCGTGGCCTTCCACGAGCACAATGAGCGGGCGCGCACCCCCGAGCTCATTGAGGCAGCCCGCGCTGGCAGCAGCGTCCTGGTGGTCTCCGACGCCGGGATGCCCTCGGTCTCCGACCCCGGCTACCGGCTCGTGGTGGCGGCCGTGGCGGCGGGGGTGAGGGTGTCCGTGGCCCCGGGACCCTCGGCGGTGCTCACCGCGCTGGCCCTCTCCGGCCTGGCCACGGACCGCTTCTGCTTCGAGGGGTTCGTGCCGCGCAGGGCCGGGGAACGGCGTCGTGCCCTGGAGGCGCTGGCCGGGGAGCGGCGCACCATGGTCTTCTTTGAGTCCCCGCGGCGTACCCACGACACCCTGGCGGCCATGGCGCGGGCCTTTGGCGAGGACCGACCCGCCGCCCTGTGCCGGGAGCTGACCAAGACCCACGAGGAGGTGGTCCGCGGCAGCCTGGAGCACCTGGTTGAGGCCACGTCGGGGCAGGTGCTCGGTGAGGTCGTCCTGGTCGTGGCGGGGGCCCGGCCGGAGTCGGCCGACCCGCACCAGGCCGCGCTCGCGGCGCTGGCGCTCGCCCAGGAGGGCGTGCGGCTCAAGGAGGCGGCTGCCCGGGTGGCGGGGGAGAGCGGGCTGCGCCCCAACGAGGTCTACCGCGCCGCCCTGGCCCTGCGCTGACCTGGCGTCCCGGCGGGTGAGGGGCGTGCGCCAGGCCGGGTACAACGCCTACCCGCCCGGCACTGCCGTCCCGGCGGGTGAAGGGTGTGCGACCGGCCTGCGCCAGGCGCTGCCGGGCGGCAGCTGGCGTCCCGGCGGGTAAGGGGCGTGCCCCAGGCCGGGTACGACGCCTACCCGCCCGGCACTGGCGTCCCGGCGGGTAATGAGGTAGGCCAGCGGCGAGGTCTGCAACGCCCCACGGTACCCCGGCGGTCAGGGCACGGTACCCGGCGGCCAAAGGAGGCAGCCCGGTACCGCCCCAACGGGTACGGCTGTACGCAACTCGTCCTGCGCCAGATACTCTGGTACTCCAGCTAACGCCTATCTCCACAGCCCGGAGGTGCCTTAGCTCGTATCTTTAGTTCCGTTTTATAACGCCACCGGTCCCCCACAGTCCGGAGGCGCCTGCCCCTCACAGCCCAGTTCTGTTCACGCAGGTAACCGCCTTCTGCACAGGACGCTCTCCTTGCGCGCCGACACTCCTTGTTGCCCGCAAGCCTGGTCTGGGGGAACGACACTCCCCTGCACGCCACGCCGACGCTCCTCCTGCCGTGCGGCCCCCTGGCCCGGCCCCTATACGGACAATGCCGACTCCGCCACCAGGTCCCTGGGATGCTGGACTCCTGCCCGACCCCCACATGAGCGGCGCGGACCCTCAGGCCCCTCCAGACGGTGGACGCCCCGCCGACGGGTCCCAGGTCATCGCCGCCCTACACTCAGGCCCTTCCAGACGGTGGACGCCCACTCCGGCCCGACCCCTACACGGGCGGCGCACCCGGGGGTTATTCAGTGGTCCGGCGGCGCGACAGCAGATTCTGTCGCAATCTGAGGATCAGAGCTGACCCCACCCCGTCCTAGACTTTGTGCGTTTAATGTCCACGCAGGTCAGAGGCTCGCGCCTCAATAGAGTTAAGAGTGCTCGACGTTCTGATCCTCAGATTTGGACACGCGAGAAAAACGAACCACCAGATAGATGGCAAACCATCCAGGGCGCCGCATAAAGTTCGCCATATGTGCGCCGAGAGAGGCGAGGGACCCCTGCCCTCACGATTAGTTACGCCCTGCTAGCGTGTTGTCTCGTGAGGCTGGGTCGAAGGCGGTCCTCCTAGCGAAAGAGACGGTGTGGCCTCGGCGAGCCCTGCCAAGACAAGGTCGTGGCGATCCTCCCGGCGGAGAGGGCCGGTGCGACGCCTAGGGGAACATTTTGTGCAGAGGGTAACCGATTGCGCAGAAAGTGACCTGGATTCGTTACCTTCTGCGCAAAACGTCACCCTGTGCACAAAATGTTCCGCCCTGCACAACCCGCACGCTGCCCTCGTGCGCGCGACCAGCATCCCCGACTCCCCGCAAGCAGGCTCTACCCTGCCCGGTGGGCGCCTGGAGCACGGAGAGACCCTGAAGACCTGTCTCTTACGAGAGTTCGCGGAGGAGGTCGGAATGGCCGTCATGGTCCACGATCAGATCCTCGCCGGCGAGAACTTCTTCACCCGTGCGGGACGTACCGTGCACTCCATCGAGTTCTACCACGCTATCTCAGCAGATCCTCTACCTGACGAACCACCGCGACCCCGCGAACCGGACCTCGAGTTCGCCTGGGTGGGGGCGGAGGACCTGTCATCCCTCAGACCCGAGTTTATTATCGATATCCTCAAGGATCTCCTGGGATCCGACGCCGGGTCGAGGCGTCCCCACGGCTAGCACCGCACAATCCGACCTTCCTGTCGCTCTTTGGACGTCCTCGTACGCGCCGCCACCCACGCCTCTAGCTCCTGCTGACGGGGCGTCAGGACGTCGCCTGCCGGTCTGATATGAGCGTGTGCACTACGGTTTCTACCGACCGGGCGTCAGCAAACTAGGTCGCGTGTCCACCAGGTGGCGCACCCCCTGGTCCCTGCCGACGGCGGCAGCATACCGGCCTCGTCCTCACCGGCACGGCAGGAGAGGCTTGTCCAGGACCAGGAGCTCGAGGTCGGACGCCTCGTCCTCACCGGCACGACAGGAGACGTCCTGTCAACTAAGGCGCGAACAGAACCGCGGGCACCCTCGGTCGTGCCGAGACCCGGGATTTTGACCTGCGTAAACATTCTGGGGAGGGCGGACCCTGACTCTCAGATTGCGTCAAGACCGGGCACCAGACTCGACAGGGCCGTGAATACCCCTCCCGTTCCCACGGAGGGGACGGGCTGACGGAATCCTTGGCACGCGCACGGCGTGCACCCCTCCCGTTCCCAGGAGGGTACGGACTCTTTAGCGGTTGCTCGAGCCGCTTCGACTTACCCTTCCCGTTCCCACGGAGGGGATGAGGCAGGGTTGCGCGCGGGCTTCATCATCCACGCCCTGACCCGTTCCCACGGAGGGGACGAGGCAGGGCGCCTCGTGCCCGGCCGCGGCCCACCTGCTGGCGCGGCATCCTAGACTCACCGTCGTGACTACCTCCCGTGAACCCGACTCCCGGCCCGGCGGCGACACCGCCCCTCCCCCACGCCAGGTGGCCGGGCGCCCGGAGGAGGCGGACGACGCCAGGCCCTCGGCCTCCAGCCCCGCCCAGGCCTCCCCGGACCGGGCGGACCAGGCCGCCCCGGCCCCAGACGCCCCGGTCCCGGCCGCCCCAGGCGCTTCTGCCCAGCCCCACCCTGACCAGGCCCCCTCCGACCGCCCTGACCAGTCGGACGAGACGCCCACGGACGCCTCCCCAAACCAGGCGGACCAGGCCGCCTCGGCCCCGGACACCTCGGCCCCGGACACCCCAGACGCCTCGTCCCAGCCGAACCTCACCCCGGACGCCCCGGACGCCCTGGACACCCCGACCGCCCCGGACACCCCCACCTGGGCGGCTCTGGCCCCCGCCCCTCCGCCACCCACCCAGGCGGAGGCCACGGCGTCGAGCGTCCTCACCGCGCAGGCCACAGCCCTCCTCGACCCCCAGCAGGCCAGCGCCCAGGACGACCAGAAGGCCCAGGCACCCCGCAGCGAGGACCTCCTGCGCCGCCTCCTGGGCCTGGACCCGCTGGGCTGGACCCTGCCGGTGGCCGTGCGCGTCAGCGGGTGGGTGGCGACGGCGCTCGTCACCCTGGTGGCAGCCGTCACACGCCTGGTCGGCCTGGGGCACCCCTCCACCCTCGTGTTCGACGAGATCTACTACGCCAAGGACGCCTGGTCGCTGTCCCACGTGGGCTACGAGACCTCCTGGCGCGAGGGGGCGGACGCGGCCTTCGCCCGGGGCGACACGTCGCTCATGACCACGAACCCGAGCTACGTGGTCCACCCCCAGCTCGGCAAGTGGCTCATCTCCCTGGGCATGGACATCACCGGCCCGGGCCACGCCGCGGGATGGCGGCTCATGCCCGCCGTCGCGGGGATCGCCACCGTCTTCCTGCTGGCCCGGCTCACTATGCGCCTGACCCGCTCCCCGCTCCTGGCCGGCCTGGCGGGCCTGCTCCTGGCGATCGACGGCGTCGGCATCACCGAGTCCCGTATCGCCCTCCTGGACGTCTTCATCGGCTTCTTCGCCACCCTGTCCCTGTACTGCCTGGTGCGGGACCGCCAGTCCTCCCGCGCCCGGCTGGCCCGGGACCTCGCCGGAACGCCCGCGGGCACCACCCCCACACGCCTCCACCTGAGGCCCTGGCTCCTGGCCACGGGCGTGGCACTGGGCCTGACCTGCTCCATCAAGTGGTCGGGCCTCTACCTGACCATGGTGGTGGGGATTATCGCGGTGGCCTGGGACGTCCTGGCCATGTACCGGACCAAGGTGCCCTACTGGTTCGCCTGGGGGATCCTGGTGCGCGGCGGCGGCGACTTCCTGCGGACCGTGCCCGTGGCCCTGGCGGTGTACGTGGCCGGGTGGTGGTCATGGTTCACCCACCCGCGCGCCTACAAGCACGGCTGGGCGGCAGCCATCCGCGCGACGGGTGAGCGCGTGCCCCGGGACTGGCTGCCGGACCCCCTCAACGACCTGCTGGAGTACCACCACCAGGCCTACGAGTTCCACACCCACCTGCACGACCCCCACCCCTACATGTCCAAGCCGTCCGCCTGGCTCCTCCAGCTGCGGCCCACGTCCTTCCACTGGCTCGACAAGAAGGCGGACCTACCGGGCGCCACCTGCAGCTCGGGCGACTGCGTCCAGGCCATTACCTCCCTGGGGAACGTGGCGGTGTGGTGGTCGGCCTTCATCGCCCTGGTGACCCTGCTGGTGGTCCTGGCGGGGATACGCCGCGACTGGCGCGCCTGGGTGCCGCTGGCCGGCTACCTGGGCCTGTACGTGCCCTGGTTCCTGTACTGGGAGCGCACCATCTTCCAGTTCTACACGGTGGCCTTCGAGCCCATGGTGGTCCTGGCCCTGACCCTCATGCTCGGGCAGGTCGCGGGACTGCTCACCCCGACGCCGGGAAGCGCGGCCGAGTGCGCTGAGACCGCCGCGCTGCGGGCGGGCAGGATCGGCCCGGGCATCGGCGCCCCCCGCGGGCCCCTGGCGCTCTTCCTGGGCTTTGGCCTGACCTCCCCTCGACGCAGGTGGAGGCGGTTCCTGGAGCGGTTGACGACCTCCAGGCGGGCACAGGTGCTGACGTACGTGACCGGGGTGCCCTCGTGGCGTCTGCGCCGTGAGGGCGTGGTCCTGACCGCGGTGGTGGTGGTCCTGGCCGTCGCCTGCGCGCTGGCCTGGTGGCCCATCTGGACGGCGCACACCGTCGACAGGAGCTTCTGGTACTGGCACATGTGGCTGCCCTCCTGGATCTGAGGGCCGCCGCGTCCTCGAGGTAGCCCTGGGCCGTCAGCCGCCAGACTGAGCCGCCCGGGGCTGCCGTACCCGCCACCGGCCCCGCAGGCCAGCGGCGTAGTATCAATGAGAAAGGGCCCCGGCATGACGCCGGGGCCCGGGACCGGGAGCCGCCTGTGGGAATCGAACCCACGACCTATTCATTACGAGTGAATCGCTCTGCCGACTGAGCTAAGGCGGCCTGCCGCCCAGTGGCGGCGCAGGAGACTGTACCGGCCGGTGAGCCGACCACGCAATCCGCAGGCGCCCGACGCCGTCGTGGGCCTGGACACAACCGGGGTCGACGCCGTCGGTCCCACGTACCCGTAGGAGACCCATGGACCGTGCTACCACGCCCCGACCCGGCCGCCCCGGGGGTGGCCGACGCAGCCCCCACCAGCCCGGCCCCCGCCCCCGCTGGCGCCCCAGGCACCAGCGCCCTGAACCCTGGGACGGCGCCTCAACCCACCAGCTCCCCGTCCCCCAAGGCGCCCAGTCCCACCAGCCCACCGGACCCCAGGGCGACGCCCAAGCCTACCGGCACCCCGGGCACCAACCCGGCCCCCGCGGCGGCTCCCCGGCCCACCGGCGCCCCGGCCCCCAAGGCACCCAAGCCCAAGCCCACCAACACGCCGGACGACGTCGTGCTCGTCAGGACCAGGAGGCCTAGAGGTGCGCGTCCACGTCATCTACACCGGGGGCACCATTGGCATGGTGGACTCCCCCCGCGGCCTGGTCCCGGGGGCCGACCTGGAGGGCTGGCTCACCCGCCTGCTGGACCGGCCCCGGAGGCCCGGACCCGGTCAGGACGGCCCGGGCCCGGACGACGTCACGCTCACCAGCCTGGACCCGCTCATTGACTCCTCCAACGCCACCCCGGCCTCCTGGCAGCAGGTCATTGACACCGTCCGCGCCCTCGCAGCCCCCGACACCGGCTCTACGGCCCCCAGCACCGGCCCCACAGCCCCCGCGGCCCCCGGCACCGGGCCTGCGGCCTTCGTGGTCCTCCACGGCACCGACACGCTGGCCTACACCGCCGCCGCCGCGTCCTACGCCCTGACCGACCTGCCCCACCCGGTGGTCCTCACCGGCAGCCAGCTGCCGCTGGGGGTCCTCGGCTCGGACGCGGCCGGTAACGTCACCGGCGCCCTGGTGGCCGCCACGAGCGGACGGGTGAGCGGGGTGAGCCTGTTCTTCGGGCACCGGCTCCTGGCCGGCAACCGCGCCACCAAGACGAGCTCGTGGGCCTACGACGGCTTCGACTCACCCGCCACCCCGCCCCTGGCGCGCGTCGGCGCACCCTGGCGGTGGTACCCGGCGCCCCCGGCCGGTACAGGCTGGCCGGCCCCCCGCCCCTATGCCCGCCAGGACGTGGTGGTCCTGGACCTGGTCCCGGGCATCACCGCCCGACGCCTGGAGGCGCTGCTCACGCCCCTGCCCGACGCCGTCGTACTACGGGCCTTCGGGGTGGGCAACGCCCCTGGCGCCGAACCGGGTCTGACCGGGGTCGTCAAGGAGGCCGTGGAGGCCGGCACCGCAGTGGTCGTGGCCTCCCAGTGCCATGAGGCGCGCGTGCGCCTGGGCCGCTACGAGACCGGCGAGGCGCTCACCCGTGCCGGGGCGGTCGGGGCCGGGGACATGACCCTGGAGGCGGTCTACACCAAGATCGTGTTCCTGCTCTCCCAGGGCCTGCGCGGGGCGGGGCTGTCCGACGCCGTGGGGCGTGACATCGCCGGGGAGGTCACCTAAGGCCTCACTTGCTGCCGGAGCACCTCAGGCCCTCCTCGGGCAGCTGGCCGGTCAGGAGGTAGGTGTCCACGGCGTCGGTCACGCAGGCCCCGCCGCGGCCGTAGGCGGTGTGCCCATTGCCCTCCCAGGTCAGGAGCCGGCCGGAGTCGAGCTGCCTGGCCAGGGCCTCGGACCAGGCGTACGGCGTGGCCGGGTCCCCGGTGGTACCCACCACCAGGATCGGGGCGGCGCCGCTGGCACGGATCTCGGTGCGCTCGCGGGTGGAGGTGTGCCCCCAGATCTTGCAGTACAGGTCAGAGTAGGCCAGCTCCTCGCCGAAGGTCGGGGAGGCCTCCCTCAGCTCGGTCGCCTCCTGGTCCCACACGGCGGCGTCGCCCTCCACGGGGTAGTCCAGGCAGTTAATGGCGTTAATGACCTCGTCCCCGTTGCCGGAGTAGGTACCGTCCTTGCTGCGGGAGGCGAACAGGTCGCTAATGTACAGCAGGACGGAGCCGTCGTCCTGCTTCATGGCCTGGGTCAGTCCCTGGGAGAGCACGTTCCACGCCTCGGACTGGTAAAGGACGTCCAGGACGGCCGACCAGGCCAGGGAATAGGTCAGGGGTCGGGAGGGGTCGGCGGTCCTCAGGGGGCGGTTGCGGGTGGACTCCAGGAAGGCCTGGATCTGCTTGACACCGGAGTCCACGTCACCGGTCAGCGGGCAGTCCTTGCCGCCCAGGCAGTCGGCGACGTAGGCGCGCAGGGCCGCCTCAAACCCCTGGGCCTGGCCCTGGGTCAGGGCGGCGGCGCTCAGGGTGGGGTCGACGGCGCCGTCGAGCACCATGCGCCCGACGTTGCCGGGGAAGAGCTCGGCGTAGGTGGCCCCCAGGTAGGTGCCGTAGGAGTAGCCCAGGTAGGTCAGGGCGGAGCTGCCGGACAGGGCGCGCAGGATGTCGAGGTCCTTGGCGGCGGAGACGGTGTCAATGTGGTCCAGGAGCCCGGTGGTGGTGGTGTTCGTGGTGCAGGCCTGGGCCATGGCGGTCGCGGCGGACTCCACGCTGGCGCGGTAGGCGGCGGCGTCGGCGGAGGGCTTGGTGGCGTAGGGTCCCTGGCCGGAGCGCTGCTCGTCCACCTGGGCGTCGGTCAGGCAGTCCACGGCGGTGGAGGAGCCCACGCCGCGGGGGTCGAAACCGATGACGTCGTAGGAGTCCAGCAGGTCGGAGGAGAAATGGCTGTTAATACCGCCCACGAAGTTGACGCCGCTGCCACCGGGGCCCCCGGGGTCGGTGAAGAGCGTGCCCATGGCCTTCTTACTGGCCGGGCGCTTCTTAAGGGCGATCTGGATGGTGGGCCCGTCGGGGGCCGAGTAGTCCAGGGGGACGGTGACGGTGGTGCACAGGAAGGTCGCGTCCTTGTCGTTGACCGCCGCGATCCCGGCATCCTTGGAGCAGGGGTACCAGCGGACGTCCTGCTCGTAGAAGCGTGACAGCTCGGGTGTAACCGGGGTGGGCGTGACGGCGGTGGCCACGCTGACAGGAGCAGAGTCCACCTTCCTGTCCTGATCGGAGCAGGCGGTCAGGGTGGTAGCCGCCAGCAGCACGGCGGCAGCGGCGGCGACGGGGCGCATTCGGCGCGGGGTCGCGCCCGGGGCGTGGGGCAGGTGGGTCTTCATCCCGACAGCCTACGGGGCGCCCAGGGTCGCGGTCCTCCTCCCGCGGACGGAGAGTCAGCGAGGACGGCCCCAACCACCTCCGGGGCCTCGCTGGCCTCCTGCCGCAGACGGAGAGTCAGGCCCGACGCCGCCCCCTGCGCGTCCCCGTCAGGCGCCCCTGGTCGTGTCGGTGCGGGCCAGGTCCCCAGCCCACGGCCACCCCAACAGACCGTGCAGCATAGAGGTCACCACCACCCCAGAAGGACTACTCACCAGAACCTGGAACCCCACCTACGAGGCCAGGATACTGACACAGTACGGCCTGCTCAGCCACATGAAGCCCTTCCACCGACGCACACCCGGCACACCAGGTAAGGAGGAGGAAGAATCCTGGCGTGAGTGGTGACTACGGGGTTGACTGGGGTTCCCTGCGTACCAGGGGCGGGGTGGGTATGGATCCTGGGCTGATCAGGGCCCTGCTGCACGCGCCGCGCCACCTGGACCGTTCCAGCCTTCGCAGGACCCTACCCGTGCCGGGGACGTGCCAAGGACCTCGGCACCACCAGCGCGGCAGTCAGCGGCCGGGCAGTTACAGCACCGGATCCGGGAAAGCCGGAGGACTATTCACGACTGCGGCCATGCCGAGGGGTGGTTTGTCGCAATCTGAGGATCAGGACCGACCCTACCCCGCTCCCGTCTTTGTGCACTTAATGTCCACGCAGGTCAGAGGCCCGAGTCTTGACGGAGCCACAGGTGCCCCTCCTTCTGATCCTCAGATTGCGACACAGGCGGAGATCTGGGCGCACAAACGATGGGAAAACTACCCGCGCTACGCCTGGGGACGCAGGGCCACCATCAGGGCCTCAACGGCCAGCAGTGGGGAGACGGTAGAACGCAGCCTGGCCCGGCACTCCTCAATCGCGGCGATCCGGGCCAGGGACTGCTCAGGCCCGGTCGTGGCAGCCACCTGGTCGAGCTCGTCCTCCAGATCCACATTGACCCGCTCGACGTCGCTGCCCATCTGGGTGGCCAGCACGTCACGGTAGAAGGAGAGCAGGTCGATCATGGCCCGGTCCAGGACGTCGGTACGAGCCCGCTTAGCCCGGCGCTTCTGGTCCTCCTCCAGCGCCCGGACCTGGGCGCGCAGGGACGGGGGGACCCTGGCGTCGCCCTCCAGGCCCAGGGCACGCAGGAGCGCGGCCCTCTCCCGGGCGTCACGCTCGACGGTAGCGTCCTTGGCCTCGGACTCGGCGGCGTCCACCAGGTCGGCGGCAGCCAGGACGGCGTCGCCCACGCTGCGCAGGGACACCGGCGACATGAGCAGGCGGCGGCGCCGCTCCCAGGCCCCGGGGTCGGTGGCCAGGTGCCGAGCGAGCCCAATGTGGGACTGGCTGGCCCGGGCGGCCCGGGCCGCGAGCGCCGGGTCGGCCCCATCACGTCTGACCAGGAGCTCGGCGACGGCGTCGGGGGGCGGGACGCGCAGGGTCACCAGGCGGCAGCGGGAGCGGATGGTGGGCAGGACGTCGTCGGCGCTGGGGGTGCACAGGAGCCAGACCGTCTGGGGCGGGGGCTCCTCAATGGACTTCAGCAGCACGTTGGTGGTGCGCTCGGCCATGCGGTCGGCGTCCTCCACCAGGATGACCCGCCAGCGTCCGGTCCAGGGGCGGCGCTGGGCCTCGCCAATGAGGCCCTTGACCTCCTCCATGGTGATCAGGAGCTTCTCGGTGGCCAGACGCACCACGTCGGGGTGGGTGCCGCTCATGACGTCCCGGCAGGGCTTGCACCGCCCGCAGCCGGGGGTGGGGCCGGTGCACTGCAGGGCGGCGGCGAAGGCGCGGGCGGCGACCGAGCGGCCCGAGCCGGGTGGCCCGGTGACCAGCCAGGCGTGGGTCATGGCCGAGGCCTCCGGACGCGGATTGCGGGGCCGGGCAGGGGCCGGTCGGGGAATGCCGTCCCCCGACTGGTTGGCGCCCTCTGGCTGCCCGGTACGTTCCGACTGGCTGACGCCCTCCGTCAGCGAGGTATTCCGTTGGGGACGGACTGGCTGCGGCTGGGCGCGGCCGTCCTCCGCCAATGAGGCGGCTTCTTCCGACCCCACGTCAGCCCCCGGGGCTATAGCAGGCTCGGCGCCCTGCAGTGCGGCTGCTGACCCGGCCCCCGGGGCCGTAGCTGACCCTATATCCGAGGCGGTGAGGCGACCTTCACGCTCCTCGGCGGCTACCCGGGCCGCCCGGGCTGCCTCAGTGAACCGTGCTACCACGGCCTCCTGGCCGACGACGTCGTCCCAGACGCTCACTGCCCCACCTCCTGCGCCCACTGGGCCAGCTGCTCCGTACTCCCCCGAACCAGCTGCTCCGTACTCTGCCGAGCCGGCTGCTCCGTACTCTGCCGAGCCGGCTGCCCAGCGCTCCCCTGCCGGGCCAGCCGCCCCTGGGCGAGCCGTTCTCGTAGCAGCGGGAGCACCTCCGCGCTGACCTGGCGTCCTACCGTCTCAACCTCCTGGGCGGCGTCGACCACCACGAAGCGATGCGGCTCGGCGGCGGCCAGGTCCAGGAACTCCTGGCGCAGGGTGGCGCGGAAGGAGTCAGGCTCCTGCTCGATCCGGTCGCCCAGGCCCCGACTCCTGGCGCGCTGGGCGGTCAGGGCGGGGTCGGCGTCGAGCAGGACGGTCAGGTCCGGCAGGAGGGAGCCGGTGGCCCACAGGGAGAGGTCGCGGACCTCCTGGGGTCCCAGGGCGCGGGCGGCCCCCTGGTAGGCCACGGAGGAGTCCAGGTAGCGGTCGGTGAGCACGACGGCGCCGCGCTCCAGGGCCGGGAGGATACAGGTCGCCACATGGTGGGCGCGGTCGGCCGCGTACAGCAGGGCCTCGGCGCGGGGGGAGACGTACCCGCCGTGGAGGAGGAGCCTGCGGATGGAGGCGCCGAGCTCAGTGCCTCCCGGCTCCCGGGTCAGGACGTACTCGACCCCAGCCTCCTTCAGGACAGCCTCCAGGAGGCCGATCTGGGTGGTCTTGCCCACGCCGTCGCCCCCTTCCACGGAGATGAGCAGGCCGGTCCCGGGATGGGCGGGCAGGTCCGCGACCTGGGTGGGCGCCCCCGCCTGGGGGCCGGTCCCGGGGCGGGCGGGCAGGTCTGGCGAGGTGGTCATGAGCCTGCCTCCGGGGTCGAGGGCGTGGGGTCGCCGAAGAAGGTGCGGAAGTAGCCGTAGAAGTTCCAGTTGCCCCAGGAGGTGCAGGAGTCCCCGCCCGAGGCCGCCGCCTGGTTGGACTGGTAGGGCGTGTAGTCGTACAGGCCAGCGGTGGACTGGGTAGCGGCGGTCAGGTCCGCGGCCCCGCAGTCGGGGTCGGCGGAGTAGGCCACCTGCGTGGTCACCCCCTGGACCACCCCGTACTCCCAGGGGTTGAGGCGGTAGAGCTGGAACTGGGAGGCGGCGGCGTAGATCTGGTGGAAGAAGCCCCCCCACTGGGCGTTGCAGGTGGCCCCGTCCGGGCAGGCGTAGCCCGCGGCCGCCTCGTAGGCCCGGGCGGTCAGGGTACGTCCGGAGGCGGTGAGCAGCCCCTGCTCCTTCTGGATGAGGACCAGGAGGACCTGGGGGTTGATGCCGCAGGCGGTGGACACCTTGGAGACGATCGCCGCCGCTGTCTCGCCCTTGGCCCCGCGGTAGGCCTCACATGTGCTCGTGGCCTCCTTGTCCTCGGTGTCGAAGGTGGAGGCCGCCAGGCAGGGGGTGCCGTCAACGCCGGGGACGCAGCCGTCGTTGACGGTGGAGATGAACCTGGCGACCTCAGCGGAGGTCATGGCCTGGCTGTTGTAGAAGACCTCGTCGTCAATGAGGTGGTTGGGGTCGTAGCCGGTCATGTCCAGGGAGACGGGGGCGGGGGAGCTCCTGCTGGTGGACCCCGGAGAGGAGGCGGGAGGGGACATGAGGTTGGCGACAATGAGCCCGGCCATGAGGGTGGCGGCGAAGGTCACCAAGGCAATGGTCACCGGGCTGGCCGTGCGACGACGGCGCCACCAGGGGCCCGTCAGGGGGACCCACGCCAGGATCCGGGAGGCGGTGCCGCGGGAGGCGCCGGCGGTGCCCGGGGTGCCGGACCTAGGGGCACTGGCGACGTCGGGGGTACCGGACCCGGGGGTAGCAGCAGACCCAGAGGCAGCAGAGGTGCTGGCGGATCCGGCCTCCTGCCCGTTCCCCGGCCCCGTGGGTGACGCCCCTTCGCGGGCCGACGCCGAGCGCGCCGTCGGTCCCGACGGTGACTGCGACCGACCCGGCCCCGACTGACGGCCGGAGGGCGCAGCACGACGAGGGCGAGGGGGGCGGCGCGGAGAAGGCAAGGACATCACCGCCATGCTGCCACACTCATGCCCGGCTCCCGGTCAGCCCTGCGGCCAGGGCAAAGCGGCACGTCTTGCACTGGGGTCCGGGTCACAGACGACAGCACTCGCCCGGACCTAGACCCCAACCTGCATGAACCACCTACCGCAATCATTACCTGCGCTTGATCAAGCCGCAGGTCGAGCATCGTAACTGGTTTGTTGTGTATGGTTGAAGTGTGTACGTACCACAATCTGGACAAAGATGACCTTTTGCCATGTTTAACCACCTCCTTTATGTGGCTTGTCGTATCCACCACTAATAGAATCGTAGCTCCGCCGGAGCTAGGTCACCAACATCGGCATCAAATACGTCGGTCAGCCCTCAGCTGCACGCAGACGCGCGAGGACGTGGGCGTACCGCTCCCCTATGTCCTGGTGGGCCACCGGGTGGCCGTCACGGCTCCAGGCCATGAGGTGCCTCAGGTCAAAGCGGCGCGAGCAGCGCGAGCAGGAGAGCGGGACGGTCGGGCGGCGTATCCGGCTTACCTCGTGGCCCGCCGGGCACACCCCTACCCACCGTCCCGGGACGCGGGGTGCGTCAGCGGCCACGAGCCGCGCACCGCTGCCCCCGAGCCGCCGGGCCTCGGCACGCCAGACGGCGTCGTGCCCGTGGCGGGTGCCGACCCGGGCGTGGGCAATCTCATGGACAACGGTCTCGCGGACCTCGGCCTGGGAATAGAGGGCCATGAGATGGCGCGAGAGGGTGATACGGCGGCGGCCGTGGTCGCAGCTCCCGGCGCGACGACGGGCCCGGTCCCAGGCCAGGTCCCAGTCCCCGACCCCGTGCTCGTCCATGAGGGAGCGCGCCAGGGCCAGGACGTCGGGCAGATCCATGGTGGCAGGGTAGCGGCCGGCACGCGCCCTCGTGCGGGTAAACGCCCTCGTGCGGGCGAGCTTCCCGACGTCGGGGCTCGCCGGCGGCCTGTCAGCTGCAAGCGTCCCCTCGCGTAAGCGCGCCTCCCAGCACGACGAGACCGGATCCAATCCCAGGAGCATCCGGGAGCAGCTGACCTGCTGATGGCCCACGGCACCTAAGTTTGGCCTGCCCCGAGGGCGCCCCCTCGTGCGGGCGAGCTTGCCCTCGCGTGGTGAACGCACGTACCCCGCCGCCGACACCGGCTTGGAAATGCGAGCTTCCCCTCGCGTAGGTGAACACGCCGGTACCTGACCTCATCCGGGTCCTGGTAGGCGCGACGTCCACTCGCGTGGTGAACGCGCCCTGACCCAGGTGAACGCCCTTTCATACGGTTGAACGCGCTATAACCCAGATGAACGCCACTCTAGGTAGCGTTCACCTATACAAGAGCGCGTTCACCCGCACAAAGTGGCGTTCACCCACACGAGAGGGCGTTCACGAACGGAGCCACCCCACCAGCAGGACGGAGGCCAGCGGGTCCACCCACACAAATAGGCGTTCATCCGTACAAGAAGGCGCTCGCCCGCACAAGGGCACGTTCCGACCTGTGGGACACGGCCCTGACCTCCTCCACGCACACTCCCCCACACGAGGGCACGTTCACCTTGAGCTGGCCCGGCCCCGGCACTTGCGACGGAACTGGCCACGACGTCGGGAGACTGCAAGGATGGATGAGGCGGTGTCCCGGTCCGCCGGGAGCACCCGACCGTCCTACCAGGAACCATGAAGGAGCCGCCCATGCTCGTTACCACCACCCCCACCGTCGAGGGCTACCCCGTCACCCAGTACCTGCGCGTGGTCTGCGGGGAGACCATTGCCGGTGTCAACGCCTTCAAGGACATTGCTGCGGGCTTCCGCAACCTGGTCGGCGGGCGCGCGGAGTCCTACGAGCGTGAGCTCATGCAGGCCCGGGAGACCGCCCTGGCTGAGATGGTCCAGCGCGCCCAGGAGCTCGGGGCCGAGGGCGTGGTCGGCGTGGACATTGACTACGAGACCCTGGGGGCCGACAACGGCATGCTCATGGTCACCGCCTCGGGCACGGCGGTACGTTTTAGCCGCTGAGCGGGGCCGTGCGCGGTTCTGCGCAGAAGGTAGCCGACTGCGCATAGGGCGGGTCCGGACTGCTTTCTGCGCAGAACGCCACTCTGCGCACAAGGGCCAGACGCCGCCGTCGAGGTGGAGTGTGCCGTTGGCGGCCCGGGCCTCACGCGCACAAGGAACCAAACAGGACGACGCCGAGGCCTTCCAGCGAGCGCGCCCCGAGCCCTACGCGCACGAGGCCCAAGCAGACCGCCCGCCTTAGGCCGTCAGACCGGGAGCCGGCCCACCTTGCACCGGGAACCAGCCCGGCCCGCCTTAGGTCGTCAGACCAGGAGCTGGCCCGCATAGGACCGGGAGTCAGTCCAGGTCGGTAATGTGCCCCTTGGGGTCGGAGACCCGCAGCATGAGCACCATCCCCAGGACGAGCACCAGCACGATCCCCAGGATCCCCCAGTACCCGGCCTCGTCCTTGCCGACCACGAACGCCCCGCCCCAGATGGCCACGCCGTACATGGCCGGGGCCAGGAAGGAGGCCGCGCGCCCGGTGGTGGCGTAGAGGCCGAAGATCTCCCCCTCACGCCCCTTGGGAATGAGCCGGGCCAGGAACGTGCGCGACGCCGACTGGGCGGGCCCCACGCACGAGGACAGCAGGAGCCCCAGCGCCCAGAAGGTAACCGGGCCGCCGTCGTGCAGCGCGAAGATCAGCAGGCTCATGACCACCAGCACGGCCAGGCTGCCCATAATGACGCGCCGCGGCCCCAGCAGGTCGTCCAGGTACCCGGAGACAATGGTGACGACGCCGGCCACCACGTTGGCGACAATGGCGAAGACGAGGACGTCGTCCTGGGTGAAGCCGAAGGTGCTCTTGGCAATAATGCCACCGTAGGTAAAGACCCCGGCCAGCCCGTCACGGTAGATGGCGGCGGCCAGGAGGAACCACAGGACCTCGGGGTGGGAGCGGTAGAGGCCCACGAGGGTGCGCCACAGGCGCCGGTAGGAGGACAGGACGGACTCGCGTCGGGCGGGGCTGGCCACGCCGCCTGAGGCGGACTCCCAGTCGGCCGGCTCGCTCTCCATGGCGGCCTGGTCGCGCGCCGAGCCCCGGGTGGCGGAGTGGGCCAGGCGGGCCCGACGGCGTCGGGCGGAGCGCCCGGACTGGCTGAGCAGGAGGGGGAGCGCGGACAGCCCGAGCCAGGCGGCGGCCACGAGCATGGACACACGTATGTTCAGGCCGTTGGCGTCGCTGACCCCGAACCAGTTGCCCTCCTTAATGAGCCCGTAGTAGAGGAGGAGCATGAGGACGATCCCGCCCAGGTAGCCCATGCCCCAGCCCAGCCCGGAGACCGCGCCGACGCGGTCCTTGGTGGTCAGCTGGTTGAGCAGCCCGTTGTAGTTGACGCCCGCCAGCTCGAAGAAGATATTGCCCACCCCCAGCAGGGTGATGCCTGCCCACAGGTAGCGGTGCTCGGGGATAATGAGGTAGAGGGAGGCCGAGACGGCCACCACGATGGCGGTGTAGACGCCGAGCCAGAAGACGGTACGCCCCTGGCGGTCGGCGCGCTGGCCGGTGACGGGGGCCAGCAGGGCGATACAGGCCCCGGCGACAGTCAGCCCCAGGGACAGGGCGGAGGTGTTCTCCGTGGGGTTGCCGAAGCCGGGGTTCGTGGTCAGGTAGACGGTGAAGACGAAGGTGGTGATGACGGCGTTGAAGGCCGCCGACCCCCAGTCCCACAGCCCCCAGGCCAGGACCGGCCAGGTCAGCAGGCGTGAGTGGTGGGGCACCATGGTGCCGGGGCCGGGGGTGGTCTCAGGGCTGTCCGACGGCGGTGCCCAGCTCTCGTCCTGGGCTGACCGCGGGGGCGGGGATGATGGGGTCATGCACGCAGCCTACGGCTCCTGGCGGCGCTCGTCGTACCAGGCGACGGCGACGCGCGGGGCAGGAACTTGTACGCCAAGCGGCTGCTCGGCGAGACGTCCGAAGCCGCCAAGTCGGCGGGCGGGAACTTGTACGCCAGGGCGGCTGGCCCTGCGCGTGTGCCCGCCTGGGAGCCTGGGTGACGGCTGACCCCGGCATCGACGGTCAGCCCCGCGCACGTGCCAGCCCGCGCGCCACAGGCGAGCCCGAGCCGGTGTTCACCTCGCCAGCCCTGCACGTGTACCCGCTGGCGCGTGCCTGCGCCCCGGTACACACCGGGCCGCGGCAGCCAGCTGGCCCCGCCCGCGCGTACCCGTCGGCGGCCAGCCCGCGGCTAACCCGCGGCCGACCCGTGCCCGCTGGCGGCCGACCCCTCGGCCGCACCCCGAGGTACCCGCGTTATCCTCTAGGATCTACGGACATCTATGCAGGGCGTCGTACGTCCTGCAAGAACCTGCACGGCCCCTAAAAGCACCTCGCTACACGTCCGACCCCCTGAACGCCCCGCCCGTTCTCACGGGCAATAAGTACCGTTCTCACGGGCAATAAGTACCGTTCTCACGACGAACAAGTACCGTTCTCACGGACGGGGGACGACGGGGGACGGCCTAGGCCCGGCTCGTGCCCAGGAGGGTGCGAGCCAGGGCCAGGTCCCGGGGCGTGGTCACCTTAAAGGCCAGGGGGTCCCCGGCCACGACCGTGACAGGCCGTCCAAGGGCCTCCACCAGGGAGGCGTCGTCGCTGGCGGCGAGGCCCTCGTCCTGGGCCCGACGGGACCCGGCGTGGTGGGCGGCCACCAGGACGGCGGTCTCAAAGCCCTGAGGGGTCTGGACGGCGCGCAGCCGGGAGCGGTCCGGGGTGCCGACGACGAGCTCCGGGGAACCGGCCGGGGCCAGCTCCACCTCCTTGACGGTGTCGGCCACGGGCAGGGCCGGGATCACGGCGCAGGCACCGCCGCGCACGGCCCCCACCACGCGCACCACCACCTCCGGGGGGGTCAGGGCCCGGGCGGCGTCGTGCACGAGGACCACGTCGGCGTCGGGCACGGCGCGCAGGGCGGCCTCCAGCCCCCGGGCCACACTGGCCTGGCGGGAGACGGGCGAGCCGGCCACGACCTCAATGGTGCAGGCGGGCTCGCTCACGCCGTCGGGCAGGCTGTCCGAGGGTGCCGGGGCGAGGCCGTCAGCCTCACCCTGGAGGGCACCGTGCAGGCCGCTGACCTGGGCGGCAAAACGCGCCAGGGAGTCAATAGGGGCGGTAACCACAATGTGGTTGACGACGCCGGAGTCGACCAGCCCCTGGGCGGCACGGCGCAGGAGCGACTGCCCCCCCACCTCGACCAGGGCCTTGGGGCCGTCCGCCCCCAGGCGGGTCCCCGAACCGGCTGCTGTCAGGACCGCCACCGCGTGTGTGCTCATGGGGGGATCCTACCGGTCACCGGGGCCGGGGCGAACCAGCGCCTCTGGTGGGTTGCCATGCACCCGCCCCGGGACAAGGCAACCGCCCTGGAGAGCACCGCCCCTCGGGGCAGGTGGGGTCGACGGCGTCGGACCGTGGCGCTCCCGGGGACCGGTCACCCCTCGACGCCCCTCAGCACCCCCGCCGCCGCGGCACCGGGGGAACTGCGCCTGCGGCGTCCTGGAGGCCCCGCCAGGCCACCCGCCGCGGCACCGGGGGAACTGTCAGACGCACCCGTACGCGCGGGAGGAGCGCTGGCTGGCGGCCCGGTGGCAGGCCAGCTGGCGAAGACGCACCCGTAGGTGCGGGAGGAGCGCGGACGGCTCAGGCGGCGACGCCGGAGGCCAGGACCTCGTCCAGCTTGGCCTCGGCGGCGTCCTCCTCGGTCTTCTCCGCCAGCGCCAGCTCGGAGACCAGGATCTGGCGGGCCTTGGAGAGCATGCGCTTCTCCCCCGCGGACAGGCCGCGGTCGGTGTCACGCCGGGAGAGGTCGCGGACGACCTCGGCGACCTTGTTGACGTCACCGGAGGCGATCTTCTCCTGGTTGGCCTTGAAGCGGCGGGACCAGTTGGAGGGTTCCTCGGTCAGGGGGGAGCGCAGGACGTCGAAGACCTTCTCCAGGCCCGCCTGGTCCACGACGTCGCGCACGCCTATGAGCTCGACGCTGTCAGCGGGGACGAGGATGGTGAGGTCGCCCTGGGCGACCTCCAACTGCAGGTAGGTCTTCTCCTCGCCACGGACCTTGCGCTGGCGGATGTCAATGATCCGGGCCGCGCCGTGGTGGGGGTAGACGACAGTCTCTCCGACTTTAAAGGTCATGTGTGACGTCACTCCAGACTCATAGTGATACTCCACTTTATCAGGAGAACACGTGAACTTCCTGGGGAGGTTGCTCACATAAGGCCGCCACGCCGACGAGGGTCCCTACTGACCGGCCTCCAGCTTGTAACCCACCCCCCGCACGGTGGTGAGCATCCGGGGCCGGGAGGGCTCGACCTCGATCTTGGCCCGGATCCGCTTGACGTGCACGTCGAGGGTCTTGGTGTCCCCCACGTAGTCCGCCCCCCAGATCCGCTCAATGATCCGCCCCCGGGTCAGGACGTGGTCGGGGTGGCGCAGGAAGAGCTCCAGGAGCTCGAACTCCCGCAGGGGCATGGTCACGCCCTGCCCGTCCACGGTCACCTCGTGGCGCTCCACGTCCATGCGCACCCGCCCCACGGTCAGGATCTTCTCCTGGGGCTCGGCGGGCGCGGCGGCCTCCCGGCTGCGTCGCAGGACCGCGTGGACCCGGGCAATGAGCTCACGGTAGGAGTAGGGCTTGGTCACGTAGTCGTCCGCACCGGTCTCCAGGCCCAGGATCTTGTCGGTCTCGGAGTCCCTGGCGGTGAGCATAATGACCGGTACCCGTGAGACGGTGCGGATACGACGGCACACCTCGGTGCCGGGCACCGCCGGCAGCATGAGGTCCAGCAGGACCAGGTCGATCGCCCCGCCCCCGCCGGGGGCCGCGGCGGCCTGGAAGGCACGCAGGGCGGTCCTGCCGTCACCGGCCTCCACCACCTCGTAGCCGTCACGCCGGAGCCTGAAGGCCAGGGGGGCGCGGTAGTTCTCCTCGTCCTCCACGAGCAGGATGCGGGTCATGGGACGGTCCTCTCTCCACGGGGCTGGGAACGGAGCGTCCCCACGGTGTCGGTGGGGTCGGTCGGGGGGTTAATGGCGGCCAGCGCCGTGAAGGCGCCCCCGGCGGCACGGATCTCCTCCGCGCTGGGGACCTCCTCGTCGTCCTCGGGCGCCGGGAGGAACCGCGGCAGGACGAGGGTGAAGGTGCTGCCCCGGCCGGGGGCGGACCACAGCTCCACGGTCCCTCCGTGGTCGGCGGCCACGTGCTTGACAATGCTCAGCCCCAGGCCGGTGCCCCCGGTGGCGCGCGAGCGGGCCTTGTCCACCCGGTAGAACCGCTCAAAGACCCGCTCCTGGTCCGCCTTGGCGATACCGATGCCCTGGTCCACGACGGCGATCCGCACCAGGTCCGGGTGCGCCCCGTCCACGCTGACCCCCACGCTGACGCGGGTGCGCTCCTCGGAGTAGCGGACGGCGTTGTCCAGCAGGTTGCGCACAGCGGTGGTGACCAGGGCGGCGTCGCCCCACAGGCTCAGGCCCCTGACGCCCCCGGAGACCAGGGTGATGCCGCGGGAGCGGGCCTCCACGCGCACCCGGTCCAGGGCCTCGGCCACGACGGCGTCCACGTCCACCTCCTGGGGGCTGACCAGCGCGTCACCGTCCTGGAGGCGGGAGAGCTCGATAATCTCCTGCACGAGGGTGCCCAGGCGGGAGGCCTCCTTGCGCATGCGCCCGGCGAAGTCGCGCACCAGGGCGGGGTCCTCGGCCCCCTCCTCCAGGGTCTCGGCCAGCAGGGCCATGGCGCCGACGGGGGTCTTGAGCTCGTGGGACACGTTGGCCACGAAGTCCCGGCGCATGTCCTCCAGGCGCTGGGCGGCGGTACGGTCCTCAATGAGGATGAGGACCCGGTCGCGCCCGATGGCCGCCACCCGCACCCGGAGGTGGAAGTGCCCGGCCCCGCTCACCCGGCCCCGGGCCACGACAATGGTGTCGTCCTGGATCCTGCCGGTGGCCCGCACGCGCGCCACCATGGCGGCGACCTGCGGCTCACGCAGGGTGTCGTCACGCACGATATTGAGGGTGTAGGCCGCCGCGGAGGCGCGCAGGACCTCGTCGTCGTCGTCGAGGACCACGATCGTGGACGGCAGGGCCGCCAGGACCGGCAGGACGCCGTCACCCCCGCCCAGCAGGGAGTCGTCCGAGCCGGTGGCCTGCGGGTCCACGGAGGCGGAGGCGCTAATGGCGAGCCCCACGGCCACGCCGACCGTGGCACCCAGGAGGGCGACGACGACGAGCAGCCAGGTGTGGTCCACGCACCTAGGTTAGACGACGGCGGTGGCTGGCTCCGGGGTGGGGCGGCGGTGGCCGGCTCTAGAGGGCGGCGGCTGGCTCCGGGGGCGGCGGTGGCCAGCTTCGGGGCTGGCGGCTCCGGGGTGGCCAGCTCCGCGATGGGGCTGGCGGGGACAGCTTCGGGGTGAGGCAGTTGCCTGGGGGCGGGCTACCGGGGTCAGGGACGGGACGCCGGGGCCAGGACACCGGGGCCGGACGCCAGGGCCAGCACCAGGACACCGGGGCGGGGCGGCATCGGGGCCAGCGCACCGGCAGTGGGGCACGGCGCTTGGCACCTGGCGTGGTGACAGTCCACACTGTGAGTGCCCCGTGCCCCCGGCGAGCCCGGGGGCCGCCGCCTCGCAAGGACAGGAGCCGTCTCGTGCGTGACATCTTCAACCAGGAGCTCAGGCAGCTGGGCTCCGACCTTGAGTCCATGGCCCGTCAGGTGGCCACCGCCATTGAGCGTGCCTCCGAGTCCCTGCGCAACGGCGATATTATCGTCGCCGAGCAGGTGATTGACGCCGACGAGCGCATTAACGACCTTCAACGTGATATTGACGACCTGTGCGTCATGCTCCTGGCCCGTCAGCAGCCGGTGGCCGGCGACCTGCGCGCGGTCATCTCCGCCCTGCGCATGGCCCAGACCCTGGAGCGCCAGGGCGACCTGGCCCGCCACGTGGCCTCGATCGCACGCGGCCGCTACCCCGAGCCGCCGGTGCCCGAGCCGGTCATGGGCCTGATCCTGCAGATGGCCGACGCCGCCGTGCGAGCCGGCCAGAACACCTCCCGTCTGGTGGCCACCCGCGACCTGGAGCTCGCCGCCCTCATTGAGGCCCAGGACGCCGAGCTCGACGCCCTCCACCGCCGCTCCTTCACCATGATCCTGGACCCGGCCAACGACCTCACCCGCCAGCAGGTGGTCGACGCCGTCCTCATGGGCCGTTTCCTGGAGCGGTTCGGGGACCACTCCACGTCGGTGGCACGCCGGGTCTCCTACCTGGTCCTAGGCAGCCTGAGCTACTGAGCCTCCCATCCTAGACGTACCTTAGACACCGGGGACGTACTTTAAGTGCAGAGGACAGCACCCTAGGGTACGTCGGCGGTGTCTAGGGTACGTCGGCGTCATCTAAGGTACGTACCCGATACCTAAGGCACGTCGACGGCAGGGCGTGCCAGTGGCGGAGGCCCGGTGACCGCCGGGCTCATTCCTCCGACAGGCCCTCGCCGGTGCGGCGCCGCGGGGTCCGGTGCAGGACCTGGTACCTGAGGTAGCCGTCGGCCAGGCCCGCGTCCCGGGCCAGGCGCATGCGCCACTCCCGCCAGGCGAGCCGGTCGCGCCTGGCCAGGGGCCTGACCACGGCCAGGCAGGTCTTGAGGAGCACCAGGACCGGCGGGCCCTGCACAATGGAGGCCCGCCCCCACCGGCCGCTGCGGGTCAGGAGCAGGGCGGTGGAGCGTGCCCGGCGTCGGAAGAGGGCGTAGCTGCGGTCCCCCGCTGGCTGGATCCGGTAGGCCAGCATGGTGCTGGGCAGCACCGGCGGCAGGTGCCCCGCGTCGGTGCAGCGTATCCCGAGGTCGTTGTCCTCCGCCCCCGGCTCCGCGGAGGGGTCAAAGCCCCCGACCTTGAGGAACAGGTCCCGGCGGATCCCGAAGCAGCCTCCCGGCAGGACCGGCCAGTCCTGGTCCTGCCGCTCCTCCTGGGGGGAGCAGTAGTCGTGCTCCTCGAGCTGGTCGGTGACGGCGTCGTAGCCCTGCCTGAAGACCTTCTCCTCCACGCCGATAAAGGCGGTGACGTACACCGGGACCTCCTCCAGGGCCCGCTGGCCGTGGGCCACGAAGTGGGGGGCCACCAGGTCGTCACCGTCGCAGAAGAGCAGCTTGGCCCCCCAGCAGAGCGCCACGCCGCGGTTACGGGCGTAGGCGGCGCCCGGTCTGTCGGCGGCGTCCACCACCCGCAGGTCCAGGCGGTCCGCCCAGGAGCGGGCCACGGCCACGGTGTCGTCGGTGGAGCCGTTGTCCACCACCACGACCTCAAAGGGCTCGGCATCCTGCTGGCGCCAGAGGGCCTCCAGCTGGAGGCCGAGGGTCCTCCCGACGTCGTGGCAGGGGATAATGACCGACGTCGTCACCTGGGTATCGGACACGTCTCCACCCTCTCGTCGCAGCAGCACGCGGGCACACACTACCGCAGGCAGGGGGTGGCGGCAGCCAGGCGCGGGCCGGGCACGAGATCGTCGCCTCCCTGGCCCGGCGTAGTGGCAGCGCGACAGGCGCGGGCCGGGCATCTCAGCGCGCATAGGCGCGGGTGCGCGACGGTGGCGGCAGCCAGGCGTGGGCCGGGTACGACCGCCCGCAGGCCGGGCCCACCAGCGGGGCCGCCGCCGTGGACCCGGGCAGGGCCTCTCCCACGGTGAAGCAGGTGATCGCACCTGTCACCAACGCATCAGCGAAGGGGACCGCCTCAGGGTCCAGGACGTGCACGGAGTAGGCAGCAAAAGGACCCAGGAGGAGCTCACGGAGCATACGTCCGTACTGAACGTCCAGCCACTCGCTGCTGGTGACAAAGACTCCGAAGTCCCCCGGACGCGCCAGCCGGGCGGTGGCGAGGAAGAAGTGGATGTGCAGCCCGGCCAGGGCGCTGGGGTGCAGCCCCTGGGCCCTGGCGGTCTCGGTCAGCCACGCCTTCCACCGCGGTGCGATGCCGTGGTGGCGGACGAACGGGGGGTTGCCGATGAAGAGCGTGGGGCCATCGACCGCGTCGAGCCTGAGCTCGCGGTAGTCGCCCAGTACCACCTCGACACGCTCGGACAGGCCCATGACGTGGGTGCCGGCCCGAGTCATGAGCGTGGCCAACGGGTCAACGTCGCAGGCGACGACGTCCGCCCCGGGGAACACCGTCGCCGCTGCGAGCGTGAACCTCCCCGAGCCGCAGCCGGGATCCACGACGCGCACCGGCCTGCCGTGGTCAGCCGCCCACGCCGTCATCGCCTCAATAATCGACGCCGGCGTGTAGGTCTGCCCGAGCGCCCGCCTGCCCTCGGGGGGCACCACCTGACGGTAGGCGTCACCGAGCGGGTCGCCACCGGCCAGGACCAGGTCCCGGGTCGCGGCCACCACGTCCTCGGTCGGGCACGTGCCCGCCGCGGCCAGGTCCTGCTCCTCGGCACTGAGGCCGTCAGCGCCCTCGGCCCCGTCCAGGAGCCCCAGGCAGAGCGCGGCAAGGTCCGCACGCCGGGAGCCGGTAGCGTCAGGTCGGGTCACCGGGCCTCCCTCAAGCCGCACAGGCGACGTAGCAGTTCGCGGTACGGGCACGGATCCCGACCCGGACAGGTCTGCCGCGCCCTGGTCCCGAACTATACAGCCCGTGCCAGGGCCCTGACGCCGCCCGGCCTGGACCTGGCAGGGCGTTACTGACGGAATCAGGGACCGTGCCGCCGCCAGCTCGGCCGTGGCCGACGACGGCCGCCCGCGTGGCCACCGGTCGCCGGCGCCAGGCACAGCCTCCCTGATCTCAGCCCAATGAGGAGTTCCCACCTTGCTCGTCACCGACTCCCTCGCCCTCAGCCCCAACCCGCTGGTCCAGGTCCTGGGCAAGCCCGCCGAGGCGTTCACCCGCGCGGACATTATCCGCTTCGTCACCGAGCAGGACGTCCCCATGCTCAACCTGCGCTACGTGGGCGGGGACGGGCGGCTCAAGGAGCTGAACTTCGCCATCCAGTCCGCCGCCCACCTGGACCGGATCCTGACCATGGGCGAGCGGGTGGACGGCTCCTCCCTGTTCGACGTCGTGGACGCCACCAGCTCGGACCTGTACGTGGTCCCGCAGCTGCGCACCGCCTTCCTCAACCCCTTCACCGCCCTGCCCACCCTGGACATCCTGTGCGGCTTCTACGACGTCGAGGGCAATCCCCTGGCCAGCGCCCCCCAGCAGATCCTGCGCAAGGCCCAGGAGGCCCTGGAGGCCGAGACCGGGTGCCGCCTGGAGGCCCTGGGCGAGCTGGAGTACTACCTGTTCTCCCCGGCCGACGACCTCTTCCCCGTGGAGGAGCAGCGCGGCTACCACGAGGCCGCCCCGTTCTCCAAGTGGTCGCAGGTGCGCACCGAGGCCCTGCACCACCTGGTGTCCATGGGCTGCTCGGTCAAGTACGCCCACGCCGAGGTCGGCAACTTCGTCACCGACGGCCGCCAGGTGATCCAGCAGGAGATCGAGTTCCTGCCCACCGACGTCACCTGGGCAGCCGACCAGATGGTCCTGGCCAAGTGGGTAGTGCGTGAGGTGGCCCACTCTCACGGTATCGAGGTGTCCTTCTCCCCCAAGATCGCCGTCGGCCAGGCCGGATCCGGCATGCACTTCCACACCCGCCTCATGAGGGACGGCGTCAACCAGTTCTCCCAGGGGCGGGACTGACCGACACCGCCCGCCGGGTCATTGGCGGCTACCTCTCCCACGCCGCCTCCCTGACCGCCTTCGGCAACACCGTACCCGTCTCCTTCCTGCGGCTGGTCCCCCACCAGGAGGCGCCGACGTCGATCTGCTGGGGGGGACCGCAACCGCTCGGTCCTGGTGCGGGTGCCGCTGGGCTGGCAGAACCTCGACGACCGCATGTTCCGTGACGCCAACCCCGTCGAGGGGCCCGTGGGCGGGCTGCCGGGCGACTCCCAGACCGTGGAGCTGCGTTCGCCGGACGGCAGCGCCGCCGTCCACCTGCTGCTGGCGGGGATGACCGTGGCCGCGCGCATCGGCCTGAGCGACCCGACCATGCTGGAGTACGCCAACGAGCGCTACGTCAGCGGGGACGCCTCCGCGCTGACCGGCCTGGACCAGCTGCCCACCTCCTGCGCCCAGGCCGCCGGGCGGCTGCTCGCCCAGCGTGGGGACTACGAGGCCCTGGGGGTGTTCCCGCCCAGCCTCATTGACTCCTGGGCCGCCCGGCTCCTCGCCCTGGGGGACGAGGACCTGCGTGAGGAGATCGCCGACACCCGCGTCCAGGTCGAGGACCTGGTGGCCCGCTACCTCCACGTCGGCTGAACCGGCCGGGGCGGGGGCGATCGGCGCAGGTAGCGTCTTCCCTGCTGGCGACACGGCGGCCGGGGCGGGGGCGATCGGGGCGACGGCGGCCGTGCGGGCCCGGGCGTACCCGTGCGGGCCCGGGCGTACCCGTGCGGGCCCGGGTGTACCCGCCAGGGGCCGCGGTCTGTGGGTCTGGCACAAGCTGCGCAAGCCGCCGGGCGTACCCGCCAGGGGCCGCGGGCCCACGGTTTCCGGGCAGGTTCGGCGGTGACGCGGACGTACCTGGCGCCCAGGGGCCGCGGGCCCGCCGGCGAGACGCTGGCCACCACCCATGAGCTGATCGCTGGCGCCCAGGGGCCGCGGGCCCGCCGCAGGAACCCCGGACGTACCTGGTGCCCGGGGCCGCGGGCCCGCCGCACGGCCAGCCCCGTGACCGCCTCCCGTTCCCACGACCCTATTCCCACGACGAGGACAGCACGGGGGCGCCCAGAAGCATGTCACCCCGTTCTCGCGGGCAATAAGTACCGTTCTCGCGACGAATAAGTACCGTTCTCGGCACAAACAAGTACCGTTCTCACGACGAACAAGTACCGTTCTCACGGCAAACAAGTACCGTTCTCGCGAAAGAGGGCGGTGGGCGGCTAACGCGACCAGCGGGAACGGATCCACCGCTGCGCCGGGCGCTCGACGGCGTAGTGCAGGGCCTCGGCAGCCAGGAGGCACGCCGCGAGCAGCCCCAGGGCCAGCGCCACGCGGCCGACCCCGCCCGACGGTGCGGGCAGGTGGGGGACGACGTTGACGAGCAGGAGCTCGTGCACCAGGTAGAAGCAGAAGGAGACAATCCCCAGGTGCTCCATGAGACTGGTACCGAGAACCCCCTTGCGCCCGTAGACGTCGGCCAGGGCGGCGGCCACGATCAGGAGGGCGAAGGCCGGGGTCATGAGGACACCGGCGAGGACCTGGGAGTGCACCGTCTTCAGCACAACACCGTAGGACCCCACGACGGCGAGCACGCCGACCCACACCGGGGGTGCCCACCGGGCCCGGCCCCTGCGGACCAGCTCGGCCATGAGGATGCCGACGGCGAACTCCCCCGAGCGCACCAGCGGGAGGGTGTAGGCCCATATGTCCGCCTCGTGGCTGACCCCGGAGATCGCCAGGCCGGACAGCGCCGCCACCGCCCACCATGTCAGGAGGAGCGCAGCGGCCCCGCCGTCCGAGCGGCGTCGCACCGCGGTGATCACCCAGGGCGCGAGCAGGTAGAAGAAGGCCTCACAGGACAGCGACCAGCTCACGGCGTTGAGGGCGAAGGCGATCCGGTCGGAGGGGAACCACGACTGCACCAGGGCGATGCTCGCCAGGTCCCCCAGGAGCGGCCTGCCCACCGTCACCAGGGGCACCACGAGCGCGACCAGGGACATGACCAGGTGGGAGGGGTACACGCGCGCGACACGGTTGACCCAGAACCGGCGCGGCTCCACGCGGTCCCCGCGGGAGGACCAGGTGAGCACGAACCCGGACAGGACGAAGAAGAAGGCGACCCCGACGTAACCGACCCGTGAGGTCTGGCCCCCGAGCGCCCACGGCCCCAGCCGGGGCAGGTGGTAGGCGAACACCAGGAGCGCCGCGAAGGCCCGCATCCCGGTGAGCCGGGGGAGGTTCCCGGCGGGCGGGGTGAGGTGGCGCCCCGCCCGCCGGGCCACGGCCTCAGGCATCCGCCGCCCTCTGGGCGCGGGCGACGACCCCGTCGGGGTCCCAGGTCCGCCACGTCAACGGGTGCAGCCTGACCATGGGGCCGGTCGCCTCGAAGCGGATCCGCTCATCGGGGCGCCCGTGGGAGATATTCTCCCAGACCTCCTGGATCTCCTCGTCCCCCAGCCGGCTGCCGCTGGCCCAGTGGGGCGAGAACCAGGACAGGTCCTCGCCGGTGCGGCTGGCCGCGGCGTTCCCCTGCCTGACCTTGCGGGCGATCTGCACGGGGCTGCGGTACTGGGCGTGGGCGATGTGAAGGCCCTTGGCGTTGGCCCCCACCCGGCTCGCCCCGTGGTTGCCGGTGATGATCTCGAGCAGGGGGTGGGCGCGCACGGCCACCTTCCCGGGGAACGCGGGGTGGGTGTCCATAATGAACTCGGCGGCCGCGAGGTCGTCGGGGGCGGGGGTGGTGGGGACCATGTGGCAGAACTCGGCGTGGACGATCCCGGTCCCGGCGTCGAGCGTGCCCAGGTACTCGGCTATGCTCATTCCCTCGGCGAACCAGAACTCGTCGGCGTCGAAGGGGACGACCCAGTCCGCCCCGCCGCGCCACGCCTGGTGCGCCAGCCAGGTCATCTTCTCGGACTGGTAGTAGGTGGGCTCGTGGTCGGTCACCACGGCGACGCGCCTGGTGGTGCGCGCCAGCGACCTCAGCAGCTCCCGGGTGCCGTCCACGGAGCAGTTGTCAGCCACCAGGATGCGTGAGACGCCCTGGTCCAGGAGGTGACGCACCGTCAGCCCGACGACGTCCACCTCGTCGCGCACGATCGACACGCCCCACACCTCACCGCTGTGGCGACGGCGGCGTCGAATGTGCGGGGAATCCATATGGCGTATGACCTGGACCTGCTTCTTCCAGCGGGAGGGGTGGCGGTACTGCCGGGCGAACCAGGAGAGCTGCCCCAGCTCTGCGCGAAGGTCCATTCGTCTGCCTCATTTCCTTGCATTAGGGAGCTTGGTCAGGCTACCAAGCAGGGCCTGGTGCCGAGATGGGCCCAGGTGTGACACCTGTCTATCTCCATAGCCGCTGCTGCCTCTTCGCCCCTCCCCCGACGGCGGCGTGGTGGGCGGCCCCCGGACCAGCCCCGGCACGGGTGCGGTCCCTCCCCCGACGGCGGCGGTGGGGTAGGGCGGTGGGCCGGGCTGTGGGGCTGGCTGCTTGTGGGCCCACGTGCCCTCAGGTGAACGCGCTCTTGTGCAGGTGAACGCGCTCTGGGCCGGGTGAACGTGCTCTTTGTGCAGGTGAACGTGCTCCGGGTCGGGTGAGCGTGCCCAGAGGCTGGTGAACGCGCTCTTGGTTGGGTCAACGCCGTTCTAGCTGGCGTTTACCAGGACGGAAGCGCGTCCATACACGTGAGACGGCGTCTACCTGCCCCAGAACGCGTTCACCTCAACCCAGTCCGATGCGCGGGCACCCCCCGGATGCCCTGGGGCCGTGTGGGAGCGGGCCCGCACCTGGGCCCGGAACCCCTGCACACAGGGCAGCCCTACTGCCACCGGGGAACAGCGGGCAGGCGTCCCCGCGCGCCGCCGTCAGTCGTTCGTGGGCGGCCACTCACCGGAGTGCACCACCGAGGAGGAGGCCTCGTCCCACGTGAAGATCGAGACCGAGCGTCCCGAGGCCATCGCGTTGGCCTCGTTCTCGCGCGGCCACGTGTAGGTGACCTGGATCACCCCGTCACCAAGGCGCACCACCTTCGGGTAGAACCCGATCATCCGGTCGCTGGTGACGCCAATGTACTCACCGTGGTGGAAGAGCATAATCTGGCAGGGCGAGGAGACCGTGCCCATCTCGATCGACAGGACGATCCAGGACAGGGCGGCGCAGGGGTCGTAGGTGGAGGTGTCCGTGTACGTGGTGTCCCAGGCCCAGCCCCTGAAGGTCCGTACCCGGGACACCCAGGTGCTCAGGGCCTCGGCCCCTGACTTGTCAGAGCACGTCGACGTCGGGCTCGGCTTCGGGCTCAGCGGGACCCCAGTGACCTGCGTCGTCGCCTCCTCGCTGGGACCCGGCAGGGCCTGAGCGCTGGTGGACTGGGCCGTGGGGCCGTCCGCCTCGGTCGGCTCGGAGCGGGGCGAGTCCTGGCACCCGGTCAGCAGGACCGGCAGGGTCAGGAGGGCGCAGGCGGCGAGGACTGGTGTTCGGCGTGAAGCGGGATGCGACATTGAGCGTCCTTAACTAGGTGTGCTTCTCTGGGCGGCTGTGGACGGTTGGATTGAGAGGTCTTCGGCGGGATGTGGGTTGGCGCGCCTGCGTCGCCTTCCCAAAGACCTTCGTGACCCACGCTAACGCACTGCTGACCCCTGGGGGACGACGCCGCCTGGCCGCCTGCGTCGTCGACGGTGGCTGGCTGCTGCTGTGGGCCGCCGGGCGGTTCCAGGCGCCCCCGCCACAGCCGGGCGTGCGGGCCGGGCTGCTGCGGCGGGTGCGTGCGCCTTCAGGCCGCCGGGCGGTGGGCCAGCGTCCACATGCCCCAGGCCGCCCCCGCCGGGTGGCGGGCCAGGCTGCTGCCGGACCGGCCTGCCCGTGACCGACCGCTCCAGCCGCCCTCGCCACGGCCCCGACCGTCTGCGGGCGCTGACACCGGGCAGCCGGTCCCACACGCCCTCAGGTGAGCGTGCCCTGGTCTGGGTGAACGCGCTCTGGGCCGGGTGGACGCGCCCAGAGGTTGGTGAACGTGTTCTTGGTCGAGTAAGCGTGTTCCGAGGCTGGTGAACGCGCTCTTGGTTGGGTCAACGCCGTTCTAGCTAGCGTTCACCTGGACGGAAGCGCGTCCATACTCGTGAGATGGCGTCTACCTGCCCCAGAGCGCGTTCACCTCCACTTAGTCCGACGCGCGGGCACACCGTTCTCACTGCCGGCGAGCCGCGTCTGGGGCATCTCAACCCAGCCCGACGCGCGGGCACACCGGCAGAGCAGACGGGGCCCGGCGTCTCCCGGGACGAGCCGCCGCGAGCACCTGGCCGGAGGTGGCGGCGGCCCAGGCCCAGGCCCCTCCCGGGACGAGCCCACCACCACCACCGGCACCACGCGGACAACACGCCCAGAAGACGAGCACACCGAGAAGACCACCCGGCACCCGGCGCACCCACCCCGACCCGCACCCACCAACCAGCCCAGACAGGACCACTGCAAGCACCCCCCGTTCTCACGACAAACAAGTACCGTTCTCACGACGAACAAGTACCGTTCTCACGACGAATAAGTACCGTTCTCGCGAACAGAAAGGCGGGAGGGGAGGGGCCAGCTCGGCGGCCTCACCGACGGCGTCAGTACCCGGGCCTCACCGGCGGCGTCGGTACCTGGTGGCCTCGGCCTCGTAGTCCTTGTCGCCGACCACCACGGCCCGCAGGAGCACCTCCGCCCAGCGCAGCAGCTCCTCGCCCTCGACCGCGCCCCCGCCCATGCGGGCGCTGCCCGGGGCGGGGACCACGATGGTGCGGGTGGCGGGCTTGAGGACGGTCCCCGGGTACAGGCGCGTCAGCCGCATACGCCCGGACTCGGGCAGGTCCACCGGCGCGAAGCGTACCGACTTGCCCTGGGCCACGATCTCACGCACCCCCAGGGAGGCGGCCAGGGCGCGCAGCCGGGCCAGGTCCGCCAGGCGTGCGGTGGCCGGTGGCACCGGCCCGTAGCGGTCGGCCAGCTCCTCCAGGACGTCGCGCACATCCGTCTCGCTGCGGGCGGCGGCGAACTTGGTGTAGGCCTCCAGGCGCAGGCGCTCGTGAGGGATGTAGTCCTCGGGGACGGTGGCGTCCACCGGCAGCTCCACGCGCAGGTCCTCGTCGACCCCCGCCTCGGCGTCGGCGTCGGCACCGACCTTGAGGGCCTTCTTGTAGGCGGCCACGGCCTCGGTGACCATGCGCACGTACAGGTCGAACCCCACCCCGGCGATGTGCCCGGACTGCTCCCCTCCCAGCAGATTGCCGGCCCCCCGGATCTCCAGGTCCTTCATGGCCACCTGCATACCCGCCCCCAGGTCGGTGTTGGTGGCGATCGTGCGCAGGCGCTCCAGGGCGGTCTCGGTCAGGGGCCGCTCACCCGGGTAGAGGAAGTAGGCGTAGGCGCGCTCCCGGCCCCGCCCCACGCGCCCGCGCAGCTGGTGGAGCTGGCTCAGGCCCATACGGTCGGCACGGTCCACAATGAGGGTGTTGGCGTTGGACACGTCCAGGCCGGTCTCGACGATGGTGGTGCACACCAGCACGTCGATCTCCTTGTGCCAGAAGTCGTCAATGACCCGCTCCAGGCGGGCCTCGCCCATCTGCCCGTGGGCGGTGGCCACCCGGGCCTCGGGCACCATCTCGGCCAGGCGGGAGGCGACGGCGTCAATGTCCTCCACCCGGTTGTGGACGTAGAAGACCTGGCCGTCCCTCAGCAGCTCACGACGGACGGCGGCTGAGACCTGCCTGGCCTCGTAGGCGCCCACGTAGGTCAGGATGGGGTGGCGGTCCTCGGGCGGGGTGGCCAGGGTGGACATCTCCCGCAGGCCGGTGACCGCCATCTCCAGGGTGCGCGGGATGGGGGTGGCGGACATGGACAGCACGTCCACGTCGGTGCGCAGCGCCTTGAGGGTCTCCTTGTGCTCCACCCCGAAGCGCTGCTCCTCGTCAATGACCACCAGCCCCAGGTCCTTGAAGCGCACCCGCCCGGTGATGAGGCGGTGGGTGCCCACCACCACGTCGATGCTGCCGTCGGCCAGCCCGGCCAGGACCTGGGCGGACTCGGCGTCGGACTGGAAGCGGGAGAGCTGGGCCACGCGCACGGGGAAGCCCGCGTAGCGCTCGGTGAAGGTCTCGGCGTGCTGGCTCACCAGGAGGGTGGTGGGCGCCAGGACGGCCACCTGCTTGCCGTCGGCCACGGCCTTGAACGCGGCACGCACGGCGATCTCGGTCTTGCCGTAGCCGACGTCGCCGCACACCAGGCGGTCCATAGGCTGGGGCCTCTCCATGTCAGCCTTGACCTCGTCAATGGTGGCCAGCTGGTCGGGGGTCTCAGTGTAGGGGAAGGCCTCCTCCAGCTCCGCCTGCCAGGGGGTGTCGGGGCCGAATGCGTGCCCGGTGGTGGCGGACCGGGCGGCGTAGAGGCGCACCAGCTCGCCGGCGATCTCGCGCACGGCCTTGCGGGCCCTGGACTTGGTGCGCGCCCAGTCGGCGCCGCCCATCTTGCTCAGGGCCGGGGCGTCCCCACCGACGTACTTGGTCACCTGGTCCAGGGCGTCGGTGGGCACCAGGAGGCGGTCGCCGGGCTGGCCGCGGCGGGAGGGGGCGTACTCAATGACCAGGTACTCCCGGGTGGCGGCGGAGCGGGGGCCGCCCACGGCGCGCCGGCTGAGCTCGACGAAGCGGCCGATGCCGTGCTGGGCGTGGACCACCAGGTCGCCGGCGTGCAGCGACAGGGGGTCCACGCTCCTGCGGGAGCGGCGGGCGGGAAGGGTCTTGGCCCCGCGCGGGCCAGCCGGGGACCGCCCGGTGAGGTCGGACTCGGCGACCAGGGCCAGGCGCAGGCCGGGGGCCAGGAAGCCGTGCCCGGTAGCGGCCTGGGTGACGCGCACGACGCCGTCGCCCCGGGCGGGTCCAGCAGCAGGCGGGGCGGCCAGGTCGGTGGGCTCGGGGGTGACGGGGTCGGCGCCGGATCCACCCGAGGCGGAGTCACCCCCTGGGGCGGGGCGGTAGCCCAGGTCGGCGGGCTCGTCGAGGTGGGTGACCATGCGGGCGGGGACGTCGGCGTCGACCAGGAGCTGGGCCATGCGCCGGCCGGGGCCGGGCCCGTCGGTGGCCACGACGACCGCCCAGCCGTCACGGGCCATGGCCCCCAGGTCGGACACGGCCTCCTGGAGCTGGCCCCGGTAGGTGCGGGGCTCTCTCAGGGGCAGCGTGACGGTCCGCTCGGAGGGGGGCAGGGAGGTCAGCGACCACCAGCCGAGGTTGCGCGACAGGGCCAGGGCGCGGGCCTCGCCCAGGGGCGCGAAGGCGGCGGCGGACAGGTCCACCGGGACGGTGCCCCCGGACGCGGCCGAGGTCCAGGCGGCGGCCAGGAACTCGCTGGTGGTGGCCACCAGGTCCTCGGCACGACGGCGCACCCTCTCGGGCTCCAGGACCACGGTCAGGCGGTCGCCCACGAGGTCCAGCAGGGGCACCATGCGCTCAGCGAGCACCGGGGCCAGGGACTCCATGCCCTCCACCGGGACGCCGTCGGCGATCTTGGCCAGCATGTCGGCGGCGCCGGGGATGGCGGCGGCGGCCCGGGCGGCCCGGGAGCGGACGGCGTCGGTGAGCAGGATCTCGCGGCAGGCGGTGGCGGTGACGGAGGTGAGCTCGGTGATCGTGCGCTGGTCGGACACGGAGAAGGAGGACACCGACTCGATCTCGTCGCCGAAGAGGTCCACGCGCACCGGACGCGGCTCGGTAGGCGGGAAAAGGTCCAGAATGCCGCCGCGTACCGCGAACTCGCCGCGCCTCTCCACCATGTCCACGCGCGTGTAGGCGGCCGCGCCCAGGCGGGCGGCCACCTGGTCCAGATCCAGGCGCTGACCGCGGACCAGGTGGAGGGGCTCGAGCTCACCGAGCCCGGCGATGACGGGGGCCAGCAGGGCGCGCACCGGCACCACCAGGACTCGCACGGGGCCCGCGCAGCGCTCGTCGTGCGGGTGGGCCAGGCGGCGCAGGACGGCCAGGCGGGCGGCCACCGTGTCGGCGCGCGGGGAGAGGCGCTCGTGGGGCAGGGTCTCCCAGGCGGGGAAGACGGCGACCTCGGCGTCAGGCAGGTAGCAGGTCAGGGCGGCGGCGGTCTCCTCGGCCTGGCGCCCGGTGGCGGTGACCACCAGCAGGGGGGTGCCCGTGGTGGTGGGGGTACGCCGCTCCCCCGGGGTCGTGGCCTGGGAAGGGGCGGAGGACGTGAGGGTGGGTGCGGCCGCCTGGGCCGCGGCGGGTGCGGCCGCCGGGGTCGTGAGGGGGGCCGCGGTAGATGCGGCGGGGGCGGGGGCTGTGGGCGCGGGAGCAGGGGCGGGCGCCGAGGCTGTGGAGGCGGGTGCGGCGGGCGCGGGCGGGATGGTGGCACCGGTGGCGCGGGCGACGCCGTCGGCTCCCAGCGTCAGGGCCGCCAGGACGGCGGGACGCGCACCTGGGGCGACGACGACGGTGCGGTCGGTGCGGGTCCGGCTGCTGGCCGCGGCGACGAGGTCGGCAGTCGTCGGGTCGGTGAGCAGCGGGGGCAGGAGGGCGGTCAGGCGCACGGCGAGCAGTCTAGAGGGAGGGGCCCGGCTCCAGGATCCCGGACCGGGCGGGGCCGACGGTGGTCCAGGAGGTCGGGAACGAGGAGGCCCAGAATCCCGGATCCGGCGGAGGCCGACGTCGGGACGGTTTTAGGCCGGGCTCGGTACGGCCCACAGGCTCTCGGTACGACCCATGGACTCACCAGATTGCACGGCTTCTTGCGAACTGCACGAGCTCTTGCGCGATCCCTTGAGGCCCGCGGAATCATGCGGATTTCCCGGGGTCGCCCAGAGAGCCGGTACAGAAACTCGTGAGATCTGCAAGAACTAGTGCGACCTGCGGGCCGCACCTCGTGGGCGGCCCCGGGACCAGCTGCCTGAGGCCGCAGGCAGCTGCGGACCGCACCTGGGGCCCGTGAACAGCCGGATAATCCGTAGGCGTTGGCGGCGTCCGCCTCATGGGTGCCCGCCCCGCACCAGGAGGCACGAGGCAGGCGACCACCGGAAGGTCACTTACGAGGAGCTCATGAGCGGCTGGCGCACACAGGCCCGGCGCTATCGCCGCCCGTTCTCACGAGCAATAAGTACCGTTCTCGCGACGAACAAGTACCGTTCTCGCGGCAAACAAGTACCGTTCTCGCGGCAAACAAGTACCGTTCTCGCGGTTAGCGCAGGGCGGTCAGGACCGTCTCGATCGCGGCGCGGACAACCCGCGGCGCGCTCCACTGCCCACCCCGTCGGGAGCCCCGCACCTGGGCCGACGCCCGGGCTGGCTCCTGGGCCCTGGTTGCCCGTCGTCCTGCGGACCGGGCGTCACGTCGTCCCGTCTCCGCGGGTCCGGCCAGGGAGTTAACGCAGGCCAGGCCCACGACCCTTACACCCCGTGAGGCCAGCGCCATCGCCTCGGCCACGCTGTCCATGACGACGGCGTCCGCGCCCAGGGCCGCCAGGATCGAGGCCTCCGTGCGCGTAGGACGCACCGGGCCCGGGACGAGGGCGAGCACCCCGCGGCCCAGGACGCCGTCGAGCGCCGCGACCCGCTCGGTGAGCTCCTCGTCCCAGGCGGCCTCCACGGGCTCGGGAGCAGGGAAGAGCGGGGCGCCCAGGAGGCTCATGTGGTCCGAGACGACCAGGACGTCGCCCACCGCCGCCTGCCCGAGGGAGGCCGCCCGGGCGACCAGCACGGCGGCACGCAGCCCCGACCCGGCGGCAGTACGAGCCATCGCGGTCACGCGCCGGGCGGGGCGCCCCTCGTAGAGGCTGGTCCGGCCCCGCGCCACCAGGACGCCCAGGCCCCAGCGGTCGTAGGACAGCAGGGCGTCCTCCTGCCCGGGCGAGACGGGCGCGGAGACCCCGGGCAGGAAGGACAGGCGCACGCTGGCGTCGGGGGCGCCCCAGGCGGCGTCGAGCTCGGTGAGGAGGCCGGGGTCGGCGACCACCAGGAGGTCGTGCCGGGGGCGGCCGGTAGCCACCAGGATCGAGGCCGCCGCAGGGTCCTCCTCCCAGGTTCCTGGTGCAGGGGGCTGCTGGGCCACGGCTCCTCCTTCGTCTGCCGGCGTCTGTGACCGAGGGTACCGGCCCGGGCAGAACCCTTCCAGTGCCGCGAAAACCCGGTTTCCTACGTAGAGGGGCCCGTCTCGACGGCGACGGGGTGGTGGGACCGTGGGGGCCTGGAGGCGTCGTGGAACTGTTCCACGTGAAACTCAATCGGCAGGACTCGCACGTACAGGGCCTGGGGGCGCCGAGCTGCGCCGGGGCAGGCGGAAGAGCGGCAGGACTCGCGCGCAGCGGGTGGACAGTGAGGCCGGGGCCCGTGACAGCGCGCCTGCGGCAGGACTCGCGCGCAGCGGACCTGGACTATTCGCGTCCCGTCACCAGGCCCGTAGCCAACCCGCCCGGCGCCAGCGGCGGGTGGGCATATGAAACCGTCGGCGCGCGTGGTGAAACCCAACCCCCTGGCGCCGGTGGCAGGGGGGCGCAGCCACGCACCGGGAGTCGCGTAGGATGCGCCCCATGGCTGAGAAGACCTTTATTATCGCTGCGCCCGTGGACCAGGCCCGTTCCCTCGTCGGCTCCGTCTTCACCCAGGGCGGGTGGACGGTCGAGCTCTCCCCCACCGGGGGCCTCGTCCTGACCCGCGGCAAGAAGGGGCTGACCATCGCCTTCGGCGCCTTTATGGGCAGCAGCTTCTACCTGGTCCAGAGCGTGGAGTTCGGCACCGGCCCCCAGGGGACCGCCGCCACCTACCGCTCCTCCTCCACGTCCGCCCTGATCGGCGGCGCCCTGGGCGTACGCAAGTCCAATAAGACCCACGCCGAGTACGTGGAGAAGCTCACCCAGGCCCTCCAGGCAGCAGGCGTGCTCGTCGGCGTCCAGTAGGGCCGCCAGCCCCTGGCCCTCAACCGCTGACCCCCTCGGCGGCCAGCTTCCTCGGCGGCCAGCTCCCCCGGCGCTCGGCCCCGCGGCCCGCGGCCGCCAACCCCTGGCCCGCAGCCGCCAGCGAGGGCCCGGCCGACGACGTCCTCAAGGAACAGCTGGCCCCCTCAGCTCTTGGCCGCCAGCCCCCGCAACCGCCAGCCCCCGCGGCTCCCCCGGCCTGCGGCCGCAGCTTCCTCGGCGGCCGGCTCCCCCGGCGCTCGGCCCCGCGACCCTCGGCCCCCGGCGCTCGGCCCCCGGCCCCTCAGCCCTCGGCAGGTACCACCCGGGCGGCCAGCCCCACAATGACGGTGAGGTAGGGGCGTATGGCCTTGGCCGAGGCCCCCCACAACCGCATGACCAGGTCGACCGGCACCGTGGGCAGACCCGCCAGGCGGAGCACCACGACCCCCTGGACCGCCTCCTCGGGGTCGGTCGCGAACCCGCAGAACCCCGCCATGGTGGGGCCGGGGCGCTGGCGCTCGGGCACGGCACCGGGGACGAACCGCTCCACCAGGGCCTTCTGGGTGGCGTGGCGCCCTGCCTTGGTGCCGTCGTCATCGGCCCGGACCAGGCTGAGATCCACCACGAAGGGTGTGCCGGAGGCGTCGTCGATATGGAGCAGGCGGGCCAGGCTCTCGCGACGCTCCACCACCAGCAGGTCGGCCAGGAGGGCCTCGAGCTCCGCCCGCCAGCGGGGCCCCGTGACGCCCAGGGCGATACTGCGGCGCCGCGCCTCGTCACGGATCCAGCCGGGTGGGGGGAAGGCGGGGACAATGACCCACTGGGAGGGGTCGGGGTTCACGGCGATCTTCATGCGCACTGGCTCCTCGGGACGGGTTGCTCCCACCACCCTCCTACCATCCTCCCACCACTTCGGCACCTGCTACCGGGGAGCCGCCGCCCGAGGGGCGCCGGAGCGCCCCCGGCCACCAGCCGCCCGGGTCCCGCGAGCGCCCGCGAACGCACCCACCGGCCCGCCCCTTGGCTATCGTGACCCTGTGACCACCAACGAGCACGCCTCCGCCCCCCTCCCCGTCACCTCGGCACGGCGAGTGCTCATGAGTATGACCAACGTCACCATTATGGTGCTTATCGCTGTAACAGCCTACGTGGTCTGCGACTTCCGGGCCCCGGGGGCCGTCGCCCTGGTCGTCCTGGCGACCTACCTGGTGGACACGGTCGTCCTGGCCGCCACCGGGGCGACGCCGGGCCTGCTGGTCTTCTCCGCGCGGCTGCGGCGCGCCACGTCCCCCCACACCCCCCCGGGGTGGGCCGGGGCGCACCGCAACCTCCTGGTCCTGATCTCGGCGCTGGCGACCGCCGGCGTCGGCCCCCTGGTCATCTACCTCACGGCCCTGGTCCGGCACGAGAAACGCAACTGGTTCGACCGGCTGTCGGGCACGGTCCTGCTGCGCAGCAGCCCCACCACCCACGGCACGGCCAGCATCCTGTGCGACGGCGACCTCATCGCCGTCTTCGGGCCCACCGTCGTGGGCCGCCAGCCCGCTCCCCCCTCCCGCGTCCCCCACGCCCGCCTGGTGGCGGTGACCACCCCCGACCCCTCGATCTCCAAGACCCACGTCCTGATCCTGCCCGACCCGGCCGGCGTCATGCTCACGGACCTGGACTCCACCAACGGCACCCACGTGGAGACCGAGACCGGGACGCACCGCCTGCGCCCGGGACGCACCGAGCTGGTCCGCCGGGGCTACCGCTTCTACCTGGGGGACACCATCTGCACTGTGCAGTGAGCCACGTCGGACTGCCCGGGGACGCCGTCGGGCCCCGCCGGGCAGGAGGCCGGGGAAACCGCGTCATGCCGGGCACACCCGCGCCCGGCGCCACCCGCGCCCCACCCGCGTGCGCCGCGCCACGTCCACCGTCGCCGGCCGGGCCCGTGGTACCCCGACCATGTCACCACCGGTTCATCTGTGAGAGAATCAGGCGCAGCGAGGTGGCACGACACCACACCCCCAACACCCCTCTCAAAGGAGATCCCATGGCCATCGATGAGATCACAATGTCCTCAGCTCGGTGGTCCGAGGGCACCTGGTCCGCCGCCATCACCCCCCGGGGGGTGATGTTCCTGCCCGACCGCGTCCCCTCCGAGCTGGTCGAGCGGATCTGGGAGTGCCTGCGCTCCCCGGAGGGCTCCCTGACCACCGTCCTGGACGAGTTCGTCATGGGCATGGGCGGGCGCCTGGGCGGGATCCCGGAGTTCGTGCTGGTCATGCCGGTCTCCTCCCAGGAGATCCGGATCGCGGTACGCGGGCGCGTGGTCCTGGAGGTCAACGGCACCCCGGTGCGCGCCCAGGAGGTCGCCACCTGGTTCGAGACGGCCGCCCCCGCCAGCAGCCACATCGTCCTGTCCCCGCCGTCGCAGGCCGACGACACCCCGGTACTGCGCCCCGCCGCGGACGCCGTCGTGCCCGCGGGCAGGGTCGTCATCGGCGAGGGGCCCTCCCGCCCCGCCCCGGTGCCCGCGCCCCGCCACGAGACCGCCTCCACCCCCGAGGTGTCCGCGCCCTTCGACATCGAGGAGCCCACCACCTACCCGGTGGTCCCCTTCCACGGCGACGAGTCCTCCCCGACGGCGGAGATCACGGCCATTGACGACGAGTACCTGGCGAGCCTGGAGGGTGAGGACGAGGACGAGGAGCGTCCCGGGGACCACGACGGGCGGACCGTGGCCGAGCTGCCCGAGGACCTGGTCGCCGAGCTGCTCCCGGCGGTCTCGGCCTCCTCCCCGGCCCGTCACGCCGAGACCGCGCCCGAGCAGCGCGTCCTGTCCTCGGTCTGCGCCAACGGGCACGCCAACCCGACCAGCTACACCACCTGCCGCCAGTGCGGCCTGCCGCTCAACACGCCTGCCCGCTACCGTCCGCGCCCCTCCCTGGGGTGGGCGGTCTCCTCCTCCGGGCAGCGCGTGGAGCTGGTGCGCCCGGTCCTCATCGGGCGCCTGCCCTCCCCGGAGAACGTCACGACCATGACCGGCCTGACCGCCCAGCCCCTGACCGTGGACAGCCCCGAGCTGCTCATCTCACGCAACCACCTGCTCCTGGACGTGGACGAGTGGAGCGTGCTCGCCCAGGACCTGTCCCACTCCAACGGCACGATCCTGCACCGCGAGGGCTCCTCCCCCCTGCGCCTGTCGGCCGGCCAGTCCGTGGTGCTGCGCAGCAACGACCTGCTGGACCTCGGTGACGGGCAGACCGTCCGGCTCCAGGACCTGCCGTGACGCAGGGGCGTCAGGGGGAACCCAACACGCCACCGACCATCCCCGGATTCACCTACCTGCGCTTCCTGGGCAGGGGCGGGTACTCCACCGTCTACCTCTACGAGCAGCACATGCCGCGGCGCGAGGTCGCGGTCAAGGTCATGAACTCGGACATGGGCGACGACGTCGCCGCACGCTTCGAGTCCGAGGCCAACCTCATGGCCAAGGTCTCCACCCACCCGGCGATCCTGTCGGTCTACGGGGCGGGGGTCTCCGACGAGGGCAGCCCCTTCATCGTCATGGAGTACTGCCCCCCGCCCTCCCTGGGGACGATCCTCCAGCGCGAGCCCCTGGGGGTGTCCCAGGCGCTGAGCACCGCGGTCCAGATCGCCGGGGCCGTGGAGACCGCCCACCGCGCCGGGATCATCCACCGCGACATCAAACCGGCGAACATCCTGTTCACCCACTACCGCCGCCCGGTGCTCTCCGACTTCGGGATCTCGGCCATGAGCGGGCCCAAGCAGGACGGGGAGCTGCGGGGCATGAGCGTGCCCTGGGCGCCCCCCGAGCAGCTCGTGGGCACCGACGAGGCCCGGCCCCTGTCCGACATCTACTCCCTGGGCGCCACCACCTACGCGATGCTCAGCGGGCGCAGCCCCTTCGACCCCGACGGCACCTGCAAGGACGTCTACTCCCTGTCACGCCGGATCATTACCGACCCGGTGCCCCGCCTGCCCCGCAAGGACGCCCCGCCGTCCCTGTACAACGTCCTGGCCACGGCCATGGAGAAGCGCCCCGAGAACCGCTACCCCACCGCCCTGGCCTTCGCCCGCGCCCTCCAGCAGGTCGAGAGCGAGCTGGGGCTGCCGTGCACCACCGTGGACCTCCTCCAGGAGCCCGGGGAGAGCCTGGGGCGCCCCGTCGCGGCCGAGGGCGAGGCCACCCGGCTGGGGGTGTTCAGCAAGGTCCCCGACGCCGTCGTGCTGCCTGAGGCCAAGGACGCCACCGAGCAGCAGGCCACCCAGGAGCCGGACCGGCAGGCGCCGGGACGCTCCCCCCTGCTGCGCCGCGCCCTGGTCCTGGTGCTGACCACGGTGGTGGCCGCGGGGGCGGTGCTGGGCACCATCCTGCTGTCCCGGCAGACCGACGGGCCCCGGCCCCACGCCACCTTCGCCACCATCGCCCCGGGCAAGGAGAAGTCCCTGGAGGAGCTGCCGCCGCCGCGCAACCTCACCGGGGTCCTCACCGAGGACGGGAAGGTGACCTTTACCTGGGAGCCGCCCACACAGGACTGGGCCGACCAGTACCTCTACCAGGAGGGCAGCAGCCCGGGCGCGTCGGCGACGACCAGCTCCACCTCCAGGACCACGGTGACCGTGTCCGCGCGCACCGGACGCACCTGCCTGCAGGTCTCCAGCCTGCGCAAGGGGCGTACCTCAAGCCCGACGACGGCCTGCGTCGAGACGCCCTGAGCGGGAGTCGGAGCGGATCCTGTAGCCCGCTATCCCGAAGTACACCGTGGCCCCCAGGGGGGCGGGCACGGCGTCGCCCGCCACCAGGCGGGTGGTCCGCCCCTCGCTCTTGACCCGGGTGCCGTTGGTGGAGTGCAGGTCGGTGACCCACAGGCCGTCCACCATGGGGACCAGGGCCGCGTGGGTCTTGGAGATGGAGCGCCCGGAGTCGGTGACCCGGATCTTACGGGCCTCGGGGTAGGGGGAGATATTGTCCGGGTCCCGTCCCAGCACGGCGGGCTCCGTCAGGTGGATGGGCTCCCCGCCGTCCAGGGGGATCAGCCTGACCCGCGGGCGGGAGGCCGCACGCCCTGAGCGGGTGGCGGCCGGGGCCGAGGGGGCCAGGACGGGGGTGGAGACCTTCGGGGCGTCCGGCGGCAGCGCCACCTCCTCGCGGCGCGCGCTGGCGGCACGGGCCCGACGGCTGCCCGGGGCCGGGTCGTGGGCGGTGGGGGCGCTGGTGGCGCTCTGGGGGGTCATGGGGATGGCCCGGGTGGTGGGGCTCTGGGGGGTGCTGGCGTGGGCGGCCCTCCTGGTAGGGGGGGCGCTGAGTATCTCGGCGCTAATGGGGCGCATGCCCACCCGGGTCTCCTCCCCGGGCCTGGTACCGGCGGGCCTGGGCGCGCCCGCGGCGCCCTGGGCGGCAGCACGGGCAGCGGCCCGGGCGGCCGCCCTCGTTCCCGGGGCAGGGGTAGCAGCAGTGCCTGGACCAGTTCTCATACCCTCAGTACCACTCGACAGTATCGTGGTACCCACGGCGGACGCACGGACCTGGGGGTCCGACCCGGGCTCGGCACCGACGGGCACCCGGGTGGGTGCCGAGGCGGGACTCGGGGCATGACCGTGAGTACCTGAAGCGGAAGGCATCATACCATAAGCACCATTGAGAGCGCTGGCACCGGGGGGGGAGGGCGCGGAGCCGGCACCGGCCTCGGGCAGGTCCCCGTACGCGCCCGCCCCGCTGACGCCGGCTGGGCCCGGCGGCGCAGGTGCCGCCCCGGCCGGGGCGCCCTGGCCGGGGACGGCTGCATCCGGCCCCTCCTGGTCCTCCTGCGGTTCCGAGGGCCCCGTCTCCTGGCCCTCCCGGGACCCGCCGGCCGCCTGGGCCCGGAGCTCAGCGGCCTCCTGCTGGGACAGGACGGCGTGGGAGTCCTCCGTGGCCTCGTCCAGGACCATGGGGACGCTGGCCCAGGGGACCGAGTCGATAATCGCCTGGCTGGCCTCGGGGCTGTCCAGGGGCACCTGGGCCACGTCCAGGGTGTTACGGCCCTGGCCGCTGAAGGAGAAGGCGTCCGTGGGGAAGACGTCGTCCCCGCCCTGCGCCTGCGCGCCCTCGGGGTCCGCGGCAGGCTCCGCCCCGGCTGTGGCGTCCACCACCTTGATCCCGGAGAAGTGGTCGTGCCAGGCCCGCCCCTGGGGGTCGGAGGAGGCTGAGCGCATGAGGGCGACCGCCCCCAGCCCCAGGGTGGGGACCACGGAGACCAGGGTGAGGTCGGCGTGCAGGAACACCCCCAGGGCCGAGGGCCGCCCGGTACGCGCGTCCACCAGGCGTATCCGGGCCACCCCCGCGCCCGGGGTCCAGCCCGTGAGGGCGAGCACCAGCTGACGCAGCAGGCCCAGGCCCAGGCCCGCACCGACCGTCCCCACCAGGACGGGCCGCCCGACCGCCATGAGACCCAGGGCCGTCCCCCCCACCAGGACGGCGGCCAGGACGGTGTCCAGGACGGCGGCCAGCACACGGGAGCGCACGGAGGCAGGACGGAGCACCGCGGGAGCGCCGGGACGACGTCGCGAGTGGCGAGTGCCGGATGACATGGGCAAGAGCCTCCCTAGTGGGGACGCCGCGGCCGGTGGGGCCGTGACGCAGGGCGTAGCAGCGAGCGGACGGAGAAGCGCGCGAGGAGACGACGTCCTCGAGAATACCCCGCGCCCATGGCGGCGATCATGGCGTCCGCCGAGTCCCACAGGGCGGCACGCACCTTGGCAGAGGGCTCCCCCCCGGCGAAGACCTGGGCGTCCACGGCCCGGGCCAGGCGCGACAGGTCGGCGGAGGGGAAGCGCCCGCCCAGCCGGGCCGCCGTCTCCCGCCGGGTCGCCCCGGGCACGACGACCACCGCCAGGTCGCGGGCGCGGTCCAGGATCTCGTCCCAGGCCCCGGTGACGGCGTCCAGGCCCGGTGACCGCCGCCGTCGCAGCCGACGCCGGGACTTCAGGAGCGCAATGAGCACCAGGACCAGCACCACCGCCCCCAGGGCGCCCCCCGCGACCAGGAGGGCCACCGGCAGGGAGCGGGGCGGGGCCTGGTCGTCCTGGTGCGGGTCGTCCTGGTAGGCCGGGGGGAGCTCAGCCGGGTCCTGACGGGGCAGCGGGGGCTGAAGCACCTGCGGCTCGGGGTTGGAGACCTTCTGGGCGCTCTGCTGCTGGGGGATCTGGTCGCGGTCAGGGGTGACGTCAAAGGGGACCCACCCCCGTCCCTCGAAGGGGATCTCCACCCAGGCGGCCACGTCCTCGCCGGTGACGACCCCGGTATTGCCGTCGGTCTCGGAGCGGAAGCCCAGGGCCACGCGCGCGGGGATACCCAGCGAGCGGCACATGAGCATCATGAGCACCGAGTACTGCTCGTCGTCACCCACCATTGTCTGGGCGCGCACCATGGAGGCCAGGCGCGCGGCCCCGTGCCCCGGCTCCGAGGGCGTCCTGGTGCCGTCGGAGTAGTAGGAGGCGCGCAGCGCCTGCTGGAGGGCGCGGACCTGGTCCAGGGGGGCGGACTGCGACCCCACGATCTGGGCCGCCCGGGCGGCCACGGAGGCGGGGACCCCCGAGACCGGCCCCAGGGCGACCTGCGCCACGCTCAGGGAGCGCAGCGTGGTGTCGCTGGGGACCGAGACCACCGCCGCCTGCTGGTCCAGGACGTCGCCCTCCTCCAGGCCGGCGGTGACCACCGCCGTGGCCGAGGCCGGGTCGTTGTACAGGTTCTCACCCAGCGCCGTGGCCCGGTCCCCCCGCATCTGCATGGTCACCGTGTCCGCCACCATGGGGACCCAGGGGTAGGAGTAGCCGGTCACCGTCAGGGTCACCGGGCCCGCCCCGTCGGCCTCGGCCTGCGACAGGCGGGTGGTGGTACCCACGTGCTGGAAGCGCGCCTCCCCGGTGGTGCGCTCCCCGATACTGGCCCGCACGCCGTCGTAGGAGTCCAGGGTGGCCAGGCGGATCCGGGCCTCAGCGGGCAGGCCGGAGGCGGTCAGCAGGGACTCGTGGGACAGGTCGGTCTCCAGGGTCCGCACCAGGGACAGGGGCGTGGCGTACTGGGTCAGGTCCAGGGGCGGCTCCAGGTGGTCACGCAGCACCACCCGCGCCCCGGGCGGGGTGGGGGCCACCACGACGGCCAGCGCGACACCGGCCGCCACGAGGGCCACCGCCTGAGTACCGCTGCGCCAGCTGGCCCGGCGCAGCCCGGAGTCCTCCTCCCCCATGGCCGCGGCCACCCGGTCCTGGCGACCGCGCAGGGAGGCCACCGCCCACAGCACCAGGACCAGGGCCACCAGGCCCGGGCCCAGCACGGTGGGGGCCACCACGGTGCGCCCGCCCCAGGTAATGGCCACCACCGGCACCAGCAGGGCCGCCAGCCCCCCGAGACGCTCACGCCCGGCCAGCACCAGGCGGGTGGACAGCGTGCCCACGGCCAGGCCCGTCACCCAGGGCAGGACCGTCATGGCCCTGAAGGCGCTCAGGGGCAGGGGCAGGGTCAGGGCGTCACGCCACACCGTGACCAGGCTGGACCACACCGTCAGCACCGCCTGCCAGCCCGAGCCGACGTCGGGCAGGACCCAGGGGGCCACCGCCATGTGCACCACCGCCGCCAGGGCCAGGGTGGTCAGCGCCGTCAGCCGCGTCCGGGCGCAGACCACACCCAGGACAAGGCCCAGGGCACCGGCCCCGGCGGCGGCCAGCGCGCCCGCCGCCACGTCGAACAGGGGCAGGAAGGCCGCCGACCCCAGGACCAGGATCCCCAGGAGCAGGACCACCTCACCGACCGCCACGGCCCCGGTGGGCGGGGTGGGGGGCACCCGCCCCCACAGACGCACGACCCTCATACCAGCCTCCTCATGGCCCGGGGCAGGTCCTCGAGCCGGTCCAGGTCCAGCACGTCCATGGCGCCCACCCGACGGCGCCTGAACGGCTCCTGCCCGCAGCGCACCGCCAGGGCCATCATGGACACCGGGACCACCCCGCGCAGCCGGGCCAGGTCGCCCACGGGCAGGCACTGGCCGGTGACCAGGACCAGCACCGAGGCGTCAGGGTGGTCGGCGCAGGCCCGGCGGGCCAGGGACACGTCGTCGCGCGCGGCCTCCAGGGCCAGGGAGCAGGAGGCGTCCAGCAGACGCAGGGGCGTGGTGGTGGGCAGGGACGCCCCGGGGGTGAGCAGGCGGACCTGCCTGCCCTGGAGCATGGCGTCCAGGGCCAGGGAGCAGGCCACGCTCACCGCCGTCTCGAAGTGCTCCGGGTCGTCGTAGTCCGCCTCCGCCGTGGACAGGACCACCATGAGGCTGGAGCGGCGGGTCTCCTCGAACTGGCGGACCATGAGGCGCCCGACGCGGGCGGTGGTGCGCCAGTGCACGTTGCGCCGGTCGTCCCCGGGCACGTAGTCGCGCAGGGCGTGGAAGGACACGTCCGAGCTGGACAGGTCCTGGGTGACCGCGCCCTCGACGTCCCGCAGCACGCCCTGGAGGACCGCCCCCATGAGGACCGTGCGCGGGTGGACGTGGATCCTCTGGGCGCGGGTGCGCTCGCGCTCGCGGCGCAGCAGGCCGACGGGGTCGCGGGCCACGCACAGCACCGGTCCCACGGTGACCACGCCCCGGTGGTCGGTGGGCAGCACGAAGCCCCGCTCGAAGCTGGCCCGCGGGGCCAGGGTGGGCACCGCGAACACGGCGGTGCCCCCGCCGATGGGCAGCTCCATGCGGGTGGGCAGCAGGGAGCGGGTCAGGGGGTTGGTGACCTCCACGTGCACCAGGGCGTGGTCCCCGACCGTCACCTTGCTGTTCAGCGGGGAGTGGCTGACCTGGTGCCCGCCGGAGGGCAGCAGCCACAGCCAGGCGGTGCACACCACGACGGCGAGGACCACCGCCGCGCTCCAGGCCTCCTGCCAGCCCAGGACCCAGCCGGCCGCCACGCAGGCCGCCAGCAGCACCCCGGCGGCGACGCCGGTGGGGGTGACCACCCGCCACGGCGCCGTGAGCACCGAGGCGGCCCGGGCGTGCGGGAGGAGGCGGGCGAGGCGGCCCAGGGGGCGCAGGACGGGTGCGGCGAGGCGGCCCAGGGGGCGCAGGGCCCGGACGAGCCCGCGCACGGGGGCCAGGAGCCGACGACGGCCAGCTGACTGGGACCGGGAGGGTCGCGGGGAGGAAGGGACCGGGGCGGGAGACACGTCTTATTACCTGTGGGTGGGTGCGGGTACGGTGGTCAGGGCGTGGTCGATGACCTGCTCGGGACTGGCCCCGGCGAACTCCGCGTCAGGATCCATCACCACACGGTGCGCCCACACACTACGAGCCAGATCCTTGACGTCATCAGGCACCACGTACGCCCGACCCTGGGCAGCCGCCCACACCCGCGCCACCCGCACCATCGCGATCGCCCCACGAGTCGACACCCCCAACCTCACCGAGGCATCCCCCCGCGTCGCCTCCACCAGAGCCCCCACATAGTCCAGCACCGAGTCCTCCACATGGTTACCCGCCGCCAGATCCGCCATCGACGCCACCGCCGAGGACGCGATCACCGCCCCCAGCGACCGAGACCGGTCCGGACGAGCCGACCCCGCCAGCACCCGACGCAGAGCCACCCGGTCCGGGTACCCCACCGACGTCTTGACCAGGAACCGGTCCAACTGAGCCTCAGGCAGACGATACGTCCCCGCCTGCTCAATCGGGTTCTGCGTCGCGATCACCATGAACGGACGACCCGCCGCATGAGCCACCCCGTCCACCGTCACCTGCGACTCCTCCATCACCTCCAACAGGGCCGACTGCGTCTTCGGACTCGCCCGGTTGATCTCGTCCGCCAGCACCACCGACGCGAACACCGGACCCGCGTGGAACTCCCACTCCCCACTCCCCTGGTCGAACACCGTCACCCCCGTGATATCACTAGGCAGCAGATCCGGCGTGAACTGGATCCGCGAGTGCGTCCCCTGCACCGTCGCCGCCACCGCCCGAGCCAGAGCCGTCTTCCCCGTCCCCGGCGCGTCCTCCAGCAACAAGTGCCCCTCAGCCAACATCGTCACCAGAGCCAACCTCACCACCTCCTCCTTACCCAACAGAGCCAGACCCACATTACCCACCATCCGCGCAAACGTCTCCGCAAACCAAGCCGCATTCTCCTGAGTCATAGCCATAGGGCAATGATCCTATACGCGGCCCGGCGCCACAGTGTGAGACCGAGCGTGCCAGGTCTCAATATGGTCACTGCCCGGGGGCCTACTTCTGGGTGCAGGTCACCTCGGCGTCGCGCGTGTTGGCACGGTGGGGGAAGACCTGGTGGGCCTCCCCGTTGGGATCCAGGCTGACGGCCCCGTGGTAGGTGAAGAGGTTGTTCTGCCCCTTCTCCCGGTAGGAGTAGGAGCACTCCACGACGCTGCTGGGCCTCATGCCGCGGATGTCCACGACGATCTTCCAGCAGCTGTCCTGCGAGAACCCGCTCTCCTTGAGGTCCTGGGCGCTGCACTTAGCGTCGGGGGAGTCCGGTGAGATGGCGAAGGTGCGCTTCTCCCCCGGGCTGGGCGGGTTCGGGCTCACCGAGCCCCGGATGAAGCAGCCCCAGTCGGAGGTCCCGGCGTCGCTGGTAGCGCGCACGCACCAGGTGAAGGCGGAGCCGGAGCTGTAGGGGAAGGTCTTGGTCTCGCCCACGGTCAGGGGGGTGCCGTCGGTGGCGGAGCCTGAGTGGGACCACTGGTAGGTGTTGGCCCTGCCCCCGGTGGCCCCCGGGGTCCAGGTGCACGACCACTGGCTGCCGTTGACCGTGCAGGAGGCGGTGGGGCTGGACGGCGGCCCGTAGGGGGTGACCGAGGCGGCCTGGACCGGCTCGGAGTACAGGGTGCTGCCGTCGCTGGTGGTGCCCGAGGCCCGGGCCCGCAGGGTCACCGGGGCGCCGTCGGTCAGGCCGTCGAAGGTGGTGCCAGACTGCCAGGTGGAGCCGTCCAGGGAGTACTGGATACTCAACTCGCCCTGGCTCCAGCCGTTGCCCGCCCGGGGGTAAGCCGGGGTGGCCACGCTGACCTGGCCGTTGACCCCGGTGGCCTGCGCGACCGGGGCGCTGGGGGCCAGCGGGGCGGTCTGCAGGACGTAGCTGGTGGGGTCGGAGGTGGCCGACCCGGCGCGGTTGGTGGCGGTCACGGTGAAGGTGTAGGAGCCCGGGTCCAGGGGGATGCTGAGCCTGGTGGCCCCGCCCGCGCTGGGTGAGGTGGTGGTGGCCCCGGTGACGTTGACGGTGTAGGTCACGGGCGCGCCGTTGGCGGGGGCGGCCCCCCAGCTGACGGTCACCCCCTCGGAGGAGGGGGTCACGGTGGGCGCGGAGGGCTTGCCCGGGGCCCCGTAGGGGGCGGCCGGGGCGGAGGGCGCGGAGTAGGCCGAGGGGGTGCCGGCGCTGAGCACGGCCCGCACCGACATGGTGTAGGTGGTGCCTACGCTCACCTCGGGGGCCTGGACCTCCACGGAGGTGCCCGAGACGGTCTTGGTCACCGTGCTGCCCCCGCCCCTGGGCTGGAGGCGCACCTCGTAGGTGATGGTCACGCCCTCAATGTCGGGCACCGCGTTCCACCGGGCGCTCAGGGCGCCCTCGCCGCCGGTCAGCTGGACGCCGGTGGGCACCTGGGGGGTGACCGACAGGACCACCGGGGTGGAGGTGGCCGACGCCGGGGAGTCCCCGGCGGAGTTGTGGGCCACCACGTAGAAGGAGTAGGTGCCGCCCACCGGCAGGCCGGTGGCCACGCAGGGCGGGGCGGTGCACGACCACTGCCCGGCACCACCGGCCTCCGTGACGGTGTAGCCGGTGATGGGCGCGCCGTGGTCCGGTCCCGGGGTCCAGGTCACGGTCATGCCGGTGGCCCCCCGGGGGGTGGCGCGCACACCGGTGGGGGCCCCGGGGGCGGAGACCACCGTGACCGTCACGGAGCCGGTCACCGAGCGCGACTCCAGGCCCGAGGCGTCCATGACCCGGTACTGCACGAGCACCCGGCCGTAGAAGCCGGCCTCGGGGGAGATGGTGATGACGGTCCCGGAGGTGGTCACCGCGGCCCGGCCCGCGGTGACCACCGGGGTGCTGGGCAGGGTGATGGGCTTGTCGGGGAAGGGGTTGGTGACCAGGGTGGCCACGTCCACGCTCACCGGGGACCCGTCGGAGGTGCGGGTCGCCGGGACCGTGGTCATCATGGGGCGGGTGGAGGCGGCCACCTTGACCGGGACACTGGCCGCCACGGGGTCGTTGACGCCGTCGCTGAGCGTGACCGGCACGGAGAGGCTGGTGCCCGGCTGGGCGTCGAGGGTGGCCGAGACGCTCAGGGTGGAGTCGGACAGGGTGGCGCTCAGGCCCGCGGGCACGGTCCCCAGGGAGAAGGTCAGGGCGTCGCCGTCCGTGTCGCGGGCCATGGCGCCCAGGCTGACGCCCACCGGCGGCTCACCGGGGGCCACCGTGACCTCGGTGGGGGTGAAGGTCGGGGGCGTGTTGGTGGTGGAGGTCACCAGGACGGGCAGGGTCACGGTGGCCGCCAGGGCGTCCGACCCGGTGCCGTCGCGCACCTCGAAGGTCACCGAGGTCTGCCCGGCGAAGCCCTTCTGGGGCGTCAGGCGCAGGGTGCCCGGCCCCTGCAGGGTGGCCGACTCCACGCCGGTGCCCCCGTGGATGGTGCTCTCGTCGGTAATGACCGGGCTGGTGCCGGCACGGGTCTGGATGTGGGCGGACAGGGGGATGTCGGTGCTGGTGTCCGCCGGGACGCTCACCGGGACGGTGCTGGCGTCCACGCGCGGGCGCAGCTCGCGCAGCGCGGGGACCACCACGACGGCGTGGCCGGTCAGCCCGTCGGCGTCGGTGACGGTGTACAGGACCGTACGCGGCTCCTGGGACACCGACAGGCGCAGGCTCTTGTCCACCACCTGCACGTCGGGCTCCTCGGTGCTCAGCGTCAGGCTCCAGGGGGACCCGTCCTTGTCCCGGTCGTTGTCCAGGACGGGGACGGTGACCTGGCCAGAGGCGTCCACCTGGTCCACGGTGACGTAGTCGTCCACCCCCACCGGGTGGGCCCGGGGGGCGTCGGAGCTGACCTGGAGGGTGACGGTGCCCACGGCGGTGCCCCCGCGGGAGTCGGAGACCGTGTAGCGCAGGGAGTAGACGCCCTCGGAGGAGGGCAGGGTCACCAGGACCTGGTTGGCCCTGGAGGAGACCTCCAGGGCGGGGTCCTCCGCCACGGGGGCGCCCTGGAGGGACAGGCGGTCGCCGTCGGCGTCCAGGTCGTTGGCCAGGACGTCCACGGCCACGGTCCGCCCCGGCTGGGCCACCACCAGGTCGTCCACGGCCACCGGCGGGGTGTTGACGGCCGAGGAGCTGGCCACGCCCACCCGCACCGTGCCCGTGGCCTGGGCCCCCAGGCGGTCCTCCACCACGTAGGTGAAGGTGTCGGTGCCGCTGGCGCCGCTGGAGGGCGTGTAGGTCAGCCAGGTGGAGCTGACGGTGACGGTGCCCATAGTGGGGGCCTGGCCCAGGCCCACCAGGCTCACGGAGTCGCCGTCGGCGTCAATGCCCTCCAGGGGCACGGTGACGTTGACCGGGGAGCCCTCCACGGTGCGCGCCTCCAGGCCCTGGGGCACGGGGGCGGAGTTGTTGGCGTCGTCGCGCGCCCACACGTCCACGGTCAGGGTGCCCGAGGCGGTCTGCTGGCTGGTGTCCAGGGCCGAGTAGGTCAGGGTGGTGCGCCCGGGGACCTGGCCGGCCTTGAAGCGCACGGTGTTCTCGCTGACCCAGGCCGTCCCCAGGGGCTGGTCGAGGAACTCCAGGTCGGGGGCCACTGACAGGCTCAGCCCGGAGGGGGAGGAGTCGTTGGCCAGCACCGAGACCGTCACCACGTCCCCGGCGCGCACCACGGCGGTGTCGTTGCCCACCACCGGGACCTGGAGCTCGGTGGTGGCCACCGGGACCACCGAGACGGTGCCGGTGGCCGAGGCGGTGCCGTTGGACACCACGTAGCGGATCTCCGTGCCCTCGGGGACGGGGCCCGCGGCGGAGACCTGGAGCAGGGAGTGGTCCACCAGGGTCACGCTCACGCCGACGTCCTGGGGGGCCTGGACGGACTGGAGCACCAGGATGCCGCCAGCGGGGTCGAAGTCGTTGCTCAGGGGGGCGACGGTGGTGCTCCCGCCGTCGCGCAGCAGCACCGTGTCCTGCTCCACCTGGGGCGGGACGGAGGGGGCGGAGGGGGCTACCACGTCAATACGCACAATGCCCTTGGCGGTGCCCGAGCCGGCGGCCACGTCGTAGGTCAGGTAGAGGGTCTGGGGGCTGTCGGCGGTCAGGGAGAAGACCCCGGCCTGCTGGTCCACGGTGACCGTGACCCCCACCGGCGGGTCGCTGACGGCGGCCAGGCGCAGGGGGTCGCCCGTGGGCGAGACGTCGTTGTCCAGGGGCGCCACCACGGCGGTGGTCCCGGCCACCACCCGCACGTGGTCGGCGTTAGCCTGGGGCAGGGCCGACTCGGCGCCGACCACCTTGACCTTGACGGTGCCGGTGGCCGACTCCCGCCCGTCGGAGACCGTCACGCTCAGCTCGTGCTCCCCCACGCCGGCGCCGGTGTCGCGCACCACCACGGTGCCCTCGTTGGAGGTCATGACGTCCATCCCCTGGCCCTGGGCCGAGGACAGGTAGACGCTGTCGCCGTCGGGGTCGCGCCAGTAGCCCAGGACGCCCAGGGAGCCCGAGGCGCCCTCCACGATCGTCAGGGAGGGCACGGAGGTCTCCGTGGGCGCCTCGTTGCGGGCCCACTCGTGGATCTCCACCTCGGCGACGGCGGAGTCGCTCAGGCCGCGCCCGTCGTCGGCGGTGTAGGGCACGGTCACGCTCCCGGTGGCGTCGGCGGGCACGTCCAGGCGCAGGGCCAGGCCGCCCTGGGCCTGGGTGACGGTGGCCGAGCTGCCCGCGTCACCGGGCACGGCGGTGAGCACGTCGCCGTCGGGGTCGGAGTCGTTGGCCAGGACCGGCAGGACCGTGGAGCGTCCCGGGCGCGCCCCGAAGTGGTCGTCCACGGCGACCGGGGGGTGGTTCTCCTCGGTGCGCTCGGGCTGGGACTGGTCCTCCGAGGCGTCGGCGGAGTCGTCCTGCTGGTCGGCGTCCCGGTCGTTCTGGGCGGTGGTCTCGGTCCAGTCGTCCAGGAGGACGAGGTCCTCGTCGGGCAGCCACACCCGGCCCGCCGCAATGTCGTTGAGCACGATGGCGTCGCGGTTGACCCGGAACACGGGGCTGGTGGAGGCCGCCAGGGTGTCGTCGTGCCGGATCTCGGGGGTGGTGCCGCAGCCGCGCAGGAACTGCCCCGAGCCGGACCAGGCGGCGTAGACGCAGTCCTTGAGGCGTACCGGTGCGGCGGGCACGCCGGGGGCCTCGGCGTCCTTGCCCCCGCTGGTACTGGCCTGCCGGGTGGGGGCCGAGCCGTCCAGGGGCACGGTGTACAGGGCGGTGCGGGAGGCCACCAGGACCGAGCCGGCGGCCGGCCCGGGCTGCTGGAGGACCAGCCCGCCCTCCCCCAGGTCGGTGGTGCCTCCCCCGGGCAGGTGGAGGACCCCGGTGGTGCGCTCCAGGACGACGGCGTCGGTGCCCACGGCGGTGACGGCCACCTCCCCGCCCTGGGGCAGGGTCATGGAGGTGGTCCGCGGCTCGCCCCAGCCGGTGCCCGAGACGGGGACGGTGGTCAGGGTGCCCGCGGAGACCGAGACCGCGTGCAGGGAGCCGTCCGTACCCGCGGCCGCCACCAGGCCCGGCTGGCCCTCCACCAGCGGCCGGGCGGAGGTCAGGGAGGACAGGGCGCTGACGGTGGTGCCCCGCACGGTGCCCTCGGTGCGGTCCACGCCCAGGACCCGGTTGGCTCCCTGGAGCACGGTGACGTCCTGGGAGACGCTGGTGGAGCCGGAGAGCTCGACCAGGGAGGGGTCCACCAGGGACACGCTGCCCTGCCCCTGGTCGGGCACGAGCACGTCGGTGCCGTCCTGGGTGACGTCGAAGGAGGCCGAGGCGGTGCGGATGGAGCCGTCCACCTGGCGGGAGGGGTAGTTCAGGCGGGCCACCAGGTGGGAGGAGGTGCTGGTCACCCACACCCCGCCGTCGTTGAGATCCAGGTCGGCCTGGGGGACGCCGTCGTGGAGCCAGGCCGCACCGGCCAGGACCAGGGCCGTGAGAGCAGCGGTCGCGGCGGACAGACGCCGACGACGTGTGGCGCGCGCGACTGTTGTGCTCATAGCTGGGTAGGACCTCCGGGACGAGGGCTGGTGCGCGACGAGATCTGCTGGGACAGGGCCCGGCGCAGCATGGTTGAGGACGTGGTGGGAGTATAGGGGAGGTAGACCACCCGGGCCCCCACCTCGGCCATCTGGGCCTCCAGGCGCTCGCCCTTGGGGGTGTCCTTCCAGTCGGTGCCCTTGAAGAGCAGGTCGAAGGGGTGGGCCCGCCAGGCCAGGCGCTTGTCCTGGTCGTGGTCGGGGACCACCTCGTCAACCACCCGCAGGGCCGCCACCAGCGCCATGCGCTCGACCAGGGGGACGACGGGAGGGGCCCCCTTCATGCGCACCAGGGACTCGTCGGTGGCCACCCCCACCACCAGGTGGTCGCAGTGCCGGGAGGCGGTGGTCAGGATATTGAGGTGGCCCACGTGGAGCATGTCGAAGCCGCCGGGGACGTAGCCTACCTGCATCAGTAGGCCCCCCGGCCGCCCAGGACGGCCTGGACGGTGCGCGCCAGGATCCTCACGTCCATGCCCCCGCCCTGGTTCTCCACGTAGTGGCGGTCCAGGGCCACGGTGGACTCCCAGGACAGGTCCGAGCGCCCCGAGACCTGCCACAGGCCGGTCAGGCCGGGCTTGACCAGGAGGCGCCGGCGGGCCTCGGTCTCGTAGGCGGCGACCTCCTCGGGCAGGGCCGGACGGGGCCCCACCAGGCTCATCTCACCGGTGACCACGTTGATCAGCTGGGGCAGCTCGTCAATGGACAGGCGCCGGATCCAGTGCCCCACGCGGGTGATGCGGGGGTCGGCGCGGTCCTTGAAGAGGACCTCGTTGCCGGCGTCGCCCCCCACGCTGACCAGGGCGGCTCGGCGCGCGTCGGCGTCCACGTACATGGAGCGCAGCTTCCACAGGGTGAAGGGCTCGCCCCCGCGTCCGACACGCACCTGGCGGTAGAAGGCCGGGCCCGGGGAGTCCAGGCGCACGGCCAGGGCGGCCAGGCCGATGACCGGGGCGGCCAGGACGGTCAGGAGCGTGCCGGCGACCCGGTCGAACACGGCCTTGCCCAGGGCGCGGGTGCGCCGGGTGCGCACCGCGACCACCCCGGTCCAGCCGTGGGTGACGGGCACGCCCTCCATGCGCTCGGGCTCGACGTCCTGCAGGCCCGGGGCCACCAGGAGGCGTACCGGGGTGCCCTCCAGGCCGCGCATAATGTTCAGCAGGTCACCGGGGGTGACGCTGCCCACCGTCATGACGACGTCAATGCGCTCGTCGGCCACCAGGGAGGCCACGTGCTGGGCGCTGCGCACCGGGTCGGCGGGGCGGTCGTAGGAGTCGCCCACCCCGGAGGACAGGTAGCCCACCACCATGAGGCCGTCCCCGGGGAAGCGGCGCAGCTGGTACATCATGGGCTCCGCCCCCGGGCCCATGACCACCAGGGTGCGGCGCAGGGCGTGCCCCTCCAGGCGACGCCGGTAGAGCCAGGACCCCTCCAGGACGCGCCCGGCGAGCACCAGGAGGGCCTGGAGCGCCAGCAGGAGCAGGCAGGCCCGGCGGGGGCCCCGAGCGTCTGCGCCGCCAGGAGGGACACCGGGCAGGTCAGGAGGGCGCACAGGGCCAGGCGCCCGGAGGGCACGCGCCCGTGGTCCACCGCCCCCGGCCCCAGCCCGCCCATGGACCACACCAGGACGACCTGGCCCCCGCCCGCCACGCCGACGGCCAGCGCCGTGTCCGCCCGGCCCAGGAGCAGGAGCGCCCACACGGGCACCAGGACGGCGGCCAGGTCGCCCAGGACGATCCACAGGCGCAGGTCGGCGCGCACCTGGGGCCAGGGCGCGGGGACGTTGAGGTGCGGGTGGGGCCTGGAGGAGGGCGCACGGCGCACGAGGGTGTCACCGCTGGGCTCGCCGGAGGGAAGCTGGCTGGGCTGAGCGGGAGGGAGGACGAGCGGCTTAAGGGACAAGGCAACTCCAGGGGGCACTGCGCGCCCATGGAGGCGCGCCTGAGCGGCATCGACATCATGAGGCCCTATGAGCATAGCGCCCGAAACCGATATATGGCCTGCACGTGAGTGGGCTCACTGTGCGTCTACTGTGAGGTCGCAGGTAGGCGGCGGGGTGCACCGGTGTCACGGCGTGTCGGGTCGGGTGCGTCAGGACGTCACGGGGACGGTTGGCACCCGTCCGGGAGGGCGGGTGACGGAACGGTAGAATAATATCCTGCCCACTTCCCCGGGGCACCCGGGGCGCGTCGGCGCTCCCTGCCGCAGCCGCCCCTTTCCGCGGCGCCGCGCCCCGGACGCGCCCCCCACCTGCACGCTTGCCGCCCCGACGCCGGGGCGCCACCGGACGACGGACCGTCCCGGATGCTACGGTGGCGCCCACCCGCCCCACCCAGGCGGCAGGCAGGGGACCTACGAGGAGCAGCCGGATGCCACGAGCCAGTACGACCACCGGGGCGTGGGGCTCAGTGGGCCGCACCGCCCTGGCCAAGGTCCTGGTCATGGGGGTCACGGGGGCGTTCGGCCTGGTCAACACCCGTCTCATTATTAGCCACTTCGGCACCGACGCCTACGCGCAGTACGGGCTGCTGGCCACCTTCCCCACCCTCATGCCCTTCACCGACCTGGGGATCGGCGCCGTCATCCTCAACGCCGTGGCCGGCTCGGTCGACCCCGCCCACGACTCCACGGTGCGCCGCACCGTCACCACGGCCATCCGGGTCCTGCTGGCCTCGGCACTGGTCATCTGCACCGTCGGCGTGGTCATCGGCCTGCTGGGGCTGTGGCCAGCCCTGCTGGGGGCCAAGCTCATGGACGGGGGCGGGACCACGGCCACGCTCTGCCTGGTCATCTACGGCCTGGCCCTGCCCCTGTCCATCGGCCAGCGCATTGTCATCGGCCTGGGGCGCTCAGCCACCCAGGTCATTAGCCAGGGCATTGTCTCCCCGGCCATGAGCTGCCTGCTGCTGGCGGTCATCGCGGCCCGCCTCCAGGCCGGCAACGCGGTGTCGGTGCTGTCCTACCTGGCCAACACCCTGGTCTCGGTCGTCTGCGTGGTCATGGCCTGGTACACCACCCGCCCGCTGCTGCGCCAGGCGGTGCGCGACGTCCCCCGCCTGCGCAGCGCGCGCGGGGTGCGCATCCGGGGCACCGCCGGCCCCCAGCTGGTCCAGTCCCTGGTCATCCCCATCGCCTTCCAGACCGACCGCCTGCTCCTGTCCCACCTGGGGGCCTCGGACGCGCTGGCGCAGTACAACCTGGCCTCCACCCTGTTCAACCTGCTCACCCAGACCGTCATGGTGGCCGGGGTGGCCATGTGGCCGCTGTTCGCCCGGGCGCGGGCCCGCGGCAGGGTGGAGAGCCCCCTGGGCCCGGCCCTCTTCTTCGGCGTCGGGGGGCTGGTCTCCGGCCTGGGGCTGGCCGCGCTCACCCCCTGGGCGGCGTCGGTCATCTCCGACGGCCGCATCCACCTGCCTGTGACCCTTATCGCCGCCTACCTGGTCTACGTGGTCATTGAGGCCGCCAAGCAGCCCCTGGGCATGTACATGACCGACCCGCGGGGCCTGAGGTTCCAGGTGGTGCCGGTCCTGGTGCTGGTGCCGGTGAACTTCGCCCTGTCGTGGTGGCTCACCGCGCCCCTGGGCGCCGCCGGGCCCATCCTGGGCTCGGCGGTCTCGGTGCTGGTCTGCCAGCTCGTCCCCTACACCTGGTGGGTGCGCCGTGACGTGGCCCGACGCCGGGCCCTCGACCGCCCGTCCCCAAGCCACCTCGAGGAGAGTCTGTGACGACGACCGTTTCCGAGAACATCCGGGCACTGTCCCGGGCCCAGAAGTCCAGGGCGGGAGCGCCCCTGTACTCCCGGGTCGTCAACCGCCCCGTCGGCCGCGTGCTGGCCGCCGTCGCCCACCGCCTGGGGGCCAGCCCGGACCAGGTCACCGTGCTGTCGGCCCTGTGCACCTACACCGGTATCGCCCTGATCGCCCTGGTGCGGCCCACGCCGGTGGGCGCCGTGGCCACCGCGCTCCTCCTCATGCTCGGCTACGCCCTGGACGCCGCCGACGGCCAGCTGGCCCGGCTGCGCGGCGGCGGCTCGAAGGCCGGGGAGTGGCTGGACCACGTGGCCGACGTCATTAAGCTCTCCACCATCCACGGCGCCATCGCTATCTCCCTGTTCCGCTTCACCGACCTGCCCCCGGCCGCCCTCCTGGTCCCCCTGGCCTTCGGGGCGGTGCAGAACATCCACTTCTTCAGCTACATCCTCACCTACCAGCTGCGCTACCAGGGCGGCACCCCCCTGGCCAGGGACGAGTCCCGCCCCGGGATCCTCAAGTCGGTCCTGTCGGTCCCCACCGACTACGGGCTCATGTGCCTGGTGCTCATGACCCGCTTCGCGCCCACCGTCTTCCTGTGGGTCTACGGGCTCATGCTCGTGGGCTACGCGGGCTACGTGGTCCTGGCCCTGCCCAAGTGGTACCGCGACCTGCGCCGCGACGCCCGCTGACCCCCGCCCCGCAGGGACCCGCCCTGGGCGACCCCCCAGACTCCTAGGAGCACCATGGCACTGCTGACCGGCCGCAAGGCCCTCCTGATCCACACCGGCCGCCGCGACGGCCTGGGCAACCGAGTACGGGCCCTGCTGTCCGCCCAGGCCCTGGCCGAGGTGGAGGACCGGGACCTGTACTACGTGTGGAGCACCGACCGGTACTTCGGCCCGCGCATGGACCAGCTGTGGCACTTCGAGGCCGGCCGCCGGGTGGAGCGCCTGACCTCCCGGCTGCTGGTACCCGTGGCCCGCTACCGGCGCCCGGACGGGGTGCGGGTCACCGACTCCCTGCGCCGGGCCCACCTGTGGCAGATCCACTCCCACGGCCTGTACCTCACCTGGAGCGACCCCGCCTGGGGCAAGGACGAGCGGCCCCGGCCCTGGGACGCTATGCTGCGCGACCTGGTCCCCGTGGACAAGGTCGCCCAGCGCGTGCGCCGGGTCTACGACACCCACCTGCGGGGGCGCCCCTACGTGGGGGTGCAGGTGCGCACCCACGCCGTCTCCCACGCCAAGACCATCGAGTCCTCCCCGGTGGAGTGGTTCGCGACCCGGATGCGCCAGATCCGCGCCAAGCACCCCGGGGTCCCCTTCTTCCTGTCCTGCGACACCCAGGCGGCCCAGGCCCGTCTCACGGAGGAGTTCGACGGCTGCGTGGCCCTGGAGGACAAGGGCGGCTACAACACCGTCCAGGGGGTGCGCTCGGCCCTGACCGACCTCTACCTGCTGGCCAGCGCCCAGCACCTCATTGGCGCCTCCTACTCCAGCTTCGTGGAGATGGCGGTCTTCCTGTGCGACGCCCGCGTCCCCTTCGAGCGGCCCGACCAGCCCCTTGAGGGCGACCTGGACCTCTCCCTGGGCCTGGCCGACGACCCCCTGCGCCCCGCCCGGCGCTAGCACCCGGGGCGTGGGGCCGGGGCACGGTCCCAGACGCCCCCCACGCCCTGGGGGCCGGGCTAGCCCGCGCCCTGGGGGCCGGGCTCAGGGGCCCGGTGCAGGGGCGCCCCGGACCCGCCGCCGGGACCTGAGGGGCTAGGGGCCCAGGAGCCCGGTGACGACGTCGGCCATGGTGGCGCGGTAGCCGGCCACGCTGAAGCGCTCGGCCGCCCGCTCGGCCGCGCTGGCGGCCAGGTCGGCGGCCCAGGCGGGACGGTCGGCCAGCTCGGCCAGGGCCCCGGCCAGCGCCACCGGGTCCTCGGGGGCCACCAGCAGCCCGGTGGCCCGGTCGGTGACCACCTCCTCCAGGCCCTGGACCCGGGAGGCCACCAGGGGGCGCGCGGCGTGCATGGCCTCCACGGCCGTGTTCCCGAAGGGCTCGACGCGCGAGGGGACCATGACGACGTCGGCCTCCTCCAGCACCGGCCAGGTGGGGTGGACGTAGCCCAGGAAGGTGACCGCGCCGGCCAGGTCGGGGCGCGCGGCGCGCTGGCGCAGCTCGGCCTCGTACCACTCGTAGCCGGGGAAGACCGAGCCCGCCACCGCCAGCGTCGCCTGGTAGCCGAGCCCCCGCAGCCGGGCCAGGGCCTCCAGGGCCACGTCGGTGCCCTTGCGCGGGGAGAGGCGCCCCACCAGCGCCAGGCGCAGCGGGTCGCCCGGCGCCCGGCGCCGCAGCGGCGCCAGGGGGGCGTCGGGGGCGGGGACGCCGTTGTGGACCACCTGGGTCCGCCCGGCCAGGAGCGGCTGGGCGGCCAGGAGCGCCCGACGCGAGGCGTAGGAGTTGGTCACCACCCGGGTGGCCGCCAGGAGCGGGGCGTTCAGGCCCGCCCGCAGGACCAGGGCCTGGGTGTCCTCCGCCTCGTGGACGTGGACCAGGACCGGCACCCGGCCGGCCCGGCCCGCCAGCGGCCACCACGGCATGGTCACCGTGTTGACCAGGACCAGGTCGGCGCCGCTGGCACCCACCACGGCGTGGAGCCGACGCAGCTCACCTGCCGCCCCGGCGGCCAGGCGGGTCAGGCCGGAGGGGGAGAGCAGGGCCTTGCGCAGCACCGTGAAGGGCAGGACCGCCACCCGCGCCCCCGTCTCCTCCAGCAGGGGGCGCAGGAGCCCGTCCTGGGGCAGGGCCACCCTGACGTCCAGGCCGGTGGTGCGCAGGGCCACAATGGTCTCCACCAGCTGGCGGTCCGAGCCGTAGAGGTCCGGGTAGGGGTGGGCCACCAGGACCGTGCGGCCCCTCCTGCGGGTGGCGGGGTCCCGGTGGGGGGCCCGACCCTGGTCGGCCGTGGCGCCCGGGGCGTCCTGACCGCACCCTGCCTGACCGGTCACGTCCTGACCGGGCATGTCCCCGGGCCCAGCCTGACCGGGCCCGGGGCGCCCGCGCCGTCCGGGCCGGCGGCCGCCGGGCCTCACTCCTCGCTCCCTTCCGCCCGCCGCCCGCTGGGGCGGTGCTGGAGGGGGCCCTGGGCGGCCAGGCGCAGGCACAGCGCCTCGTAGCGCCTGGCCACGTCGTCCCAGTCGTAGAGCCGGGCGCGCTCGCGCGACAGCAGGCCCCGGGCCCGGCAGGCCGCGGGGTAGGCCTCGGCGGACTCGACCAGGTCGCGCACGGCGTCGCTGGTGGTCCAGTAGCGCCCCGCCTTGCCCACGACCTCCCGGTTGAAGGTGACGTCGTAGGCGTCCACGGGCGCCCCGGCCCCGATGGCGCGCAGGAGGGAGGGGTTGGTGCCCCCCACCGAGTGGCCGTGGTAGTAGGTCCGGGTCCCGGCGTAGAGCTGGTCGAGCAGCTCCTGGTCCCACAGGCCCCCCAGGAAGCGCACCCGCCCGTCGGCCAGTGCGTGGATCCTCTGGGTGTAGGCGGTGGCGTAGGGGGCCGAGCCGACCACCACCAGGGGCAGGCGCGCGTTGGAGCGGGCGTAGCCCTCCACCACCACGTCCACGTGGTTCTCCACCTCGAAGCGGGCCACGAGCAGGTAGTACCCGTCGGGACGCAGGTCCAGCTCGCCCAGGCGCCCCGAGCCGGGCGCCACCAGGGGCGCGCCGTAGGCGATGAGCTCGGTGGGGGCCCCGAAGACCCGGTCGTAGTACTCGGCGATCCCCTCGGCGTCGGCGATGAGGGCGTCCGAGCCGCGCACCGCCAGGGACTCCGCGAGCCGGTAGTAGCGCCGCCCGGCCGGCCCCCACTTGCCGCGCCTCCACTCCAGGCCGTCCACGTGGGTGGCCACCGGGATGCGCGCCGCCCGCAGCACGGGCAGGTAGGGGGCGTTGGCCGCGTTGAAGACCAGGGCCACGTCCGGGTGGGTGCGCCGCACCAGGTGCTGCACGCTCAGTCCCGTGTGGGACAGGGTCTCCAGGCTCCGACGCCGCAGCGCCGGGAGCTCGATCAGGCGCATACCCAGGTAGTTGGCGGGCAGCGGGGTGGCCGGGTCGGGGTTGCGGCAGTAGACCAGGACACGGTGGCCCATGTCGACCAGGCGCCTGCCGACCTCCTCGATGGCGGTCTCGAAACCACCGTAGTGGGCTGGCACGCCGCGCGTACCGATCATTGCGATGCGGAGGGACTTGAGATGCTTGATATCAACCATATGAGTAACCGCCATTGGACGTCAGCGGGCCCCCAGGATAACGTCTAGATCACGGCGCGGTGACCTCAGGCCCTTTCCGGGGTGTCGTAGCGGTGGTCTCGGGCCCTTTCCGGGGTCCCGTACCAGCACGGACGTCGCCTCGGACGATCCCGTGACGTACAGTTCGCTCATGACCCTCTCCCGTCCCTGCCTGGCTGGCCTCGGTGTGCTCAGTGCCCTGGCGCTCGTCCTGAGCGCCTGCGGCTCCTCCGACTCCCCCACCTCCTCGTCGTCCGACGAGCCGACACTGCCTGTCGGCACTGCCGACCCCACGACGGTTCCCACCGAGGTGGTCACCCCCGCCGCACCCGAGCCTACCAGCGCGTCCCCCACCCCGGAGGGCGAGGACGAGGAGGACCAGGACGGCCCCGTCGAGCCCCAGGCCCCCGCGGAGCTGGAGGCGGTGTCCATGGGCCAGGCGGTGCAGACGACCCAGGCGGTCCTGTCCGTGGGCGCCCCCCGCGTCAGCGACCTCGTGCCCCTGCCCGGGGAGAGGGGCGGGGAGGGGCTGATCATCCCCGTCACGGTAGCCAACAGCTCGGCCGAGGACCTCTCCCTGGAGGGCCTGGTGGTCTCCGTCTCCTGGGGCGCCGACCGCACCCCGGCCCCCCAGGTCACCGGGTCCTCCGACGAGGTCCCCGCCTCCGTGGCCCCCGGCCAGGCCGTGGTCATTGAGTTCGCCTTCCTGGTGCCCTCCGAGGGCCGCTCCGACCTGCGGGTCAGCGTGGGCCTGGGCAACGAGAGCGCGGCCGCGGTCTTCACCGGCTCGTCCTGAGCTGGCCCCCGGCGTCCTCTGGCGCCTGGCGGGGACGGCTGCCCTCATGAGCGCTGGCAGCGTCATCGCGTGGCACCCTCTAGCGCCTCCCAGGACGACCAGCCCCAGTGGCGGCTGACCCCAGGGCGCCTCCCAGGGACGGCCTGCCACCGAGCACCGGGCCCGCGAGCGCGGAGGTGCCCCCAGCAGCGAGGTCACGGGCCCCGTGGTGCAGGGCCGGGCCCGCGAGCGCGGAGGCGCCCCCCTGGGCGCCGCAGTAGAATGCGCACAGACTTGCCTGACAGGTACCTGGTGCTCGCCTGATACTCGTCTGAAAGTCGCCTGACAGGCACTCGGCGCTCGCCCGGCAGGCACCCAGGTCCTGCCCGGGCCCTGCCTAAGGATTCGCTCAGGCCCTGCTTACAGGTGGCTTCCGCCCCGCCGGATGCGCAGCCGCCGCGCTCCCTCGTCATCTGGCGCTGACCACCTGTTATATAGGGAGTACACTTGAACGCATTGTGCGAAGAGCACCGCCCTCTCCGCCACTCCCACCTGTTCCTCATCCACCCCATGAGTACCGGAGCGACCGTGAGCCCTCATCCCCGCCGCCGACTTTCCTTGACCGCCCTGTGCGCAGGGCTGGTGTCCCTTCTCACACTGACGGGGGTCCTGGCCGTGTCTCCCCCACCAGCGCGGGCGGACACGGAGGTGGCCGGCCAGGCAGCCGACCAGACCGTCTCGGCCGACTCCCTGCCGACCCCGCAGATCAACGGCGTCGTGTGGGACCAGGAGGTCGTGGGCAACACGGTCTACGCCGTCGGGGACTTCTCCAAGGCCCGCCCCGCCGGGGCCGCCCCCGGCACCAAGGAGGTGCCCCGCGCGGGCGCCCTGGCCTATGATATCACCACCGGCGAGCTCCTGGACTGGGCCCCCAAGGCCAACGGCACCGTCAGCGCCATCAAGGCGTCCAAGGACGGTTCCGTGCTGTACATCGGGGGCACCTTCACCAAGGTCAACGGCGCCAACGCCTACCGCCTGGCCGCCATCCGGGCCTCCGACGGAACCCGCGCCCCCCTGCGGGCGGGCACCAACGCCGCGGTCATGGACCTGGACCTGTCCCCTGACGGCTCCACCCTCTACCTGGCGGGCTCCTTCACCGAGGTCAACGGCACCCGGCGCCAGCGCGTGGCCGCCGTCAACCTGGCCACCCACAAGGTGACCTCCTTCTCGGCCCGCATCCCCGACCACTTCGTACGGGCCCTGGCGGTGGACCAGGCCTCGGGGGCGGTGGCCATCGGCGGTAACTTCACCTCGGTCAACGGCTCGACCAACCCCGGCTTCGGCCTGGCCATCCTGGAGCCCAACGGCTCCCTGCGCAAGAACAACGTCAACAAGTACGTCCGCAACGCCGGGCGCCAGGCGGGCATTATGTCGCTGGTGGCCGACTCCAAGGGCCTGTACGGGGGCGCCTACTGGTACAAGGAGAACCAGGGGACCTACGAGGGCGTGTTCCGGGCCAGCTGGACCTCCGGCGACGCGGACTACCTGGCCGACTGCCACGGTGACTCCTACGACATGTTCCCCACCGCCGACGTCGTCTACATCTCCAGCCACGCCCACGACTGCTCCAACATCGGGGGCTTCCCGGACAAGACCGGCCTGCGCCACGGCACCGCCATCACCAACGCCGCCACCGGCAAGGTCAAGACCAACACGGCCAAGACCTACGTGGACTTCGGCGGGCACCCGGCCCCCACGGTGCTCAACTTCTACCCCGAGTTCACCGTGGGCAACTACACCTCCGCCGCACAGGCCACCTGGACGGTGGAGGGCAACCAGGACTACGTGGTCTACGGCGGGGAGTTCGTGGCCGTCAACCGCAAGCCCCAGCAGGGCCTGGCCCGCTTTGCCCGGCGTGACATCGCCCCCAACCAGGAGGGCCCCATGGACAAGGGCGGGGCCTACAAGGTCTCGGCCTCCTCCCCGCGCGCCGGCGTGGTGACCCTGTCCTTCTCCACCAACTGGGACCGCGACGACGAGTACCTGACCTACGAGGTCTACCGCGACTCCCTGGACGGCACCCCGGTGTCCTCCCAGACCGTCTCCTCCCTGCCCTGGGCCCGCACCCAGCTCTCCGCGATCGACACGGTCGACCCCGGCTCCACCCACCGCTACGTGGTGGTGGTCAAGGACCAGTGGGGGGCCAGTACCCGCTCGGACTGGGTCAAGGTGACCGCCACCAACGGCCAGGCCCTGTCGGAGTACGGTTCCCAGGTGGTACGGGACGGGGCGGTGAACTACTGGCCCCTGGACGACTCCAAGGCCGCCTCCGAGGACCTGGTGGGCAGCAGCCCCATGAACCTGTCCTCCAAGGGCGTCCAGCGCGGCGCCGCCTCCCTGCTGCCCTCGGGCAAGGCCGTGTCCTTCCGCTCGACGTGGTTCTCCGACGGCCACGCCAGCACCTCCAAGGCGGCACCGGCGCCCACCACCTTCTCCACCGAGCTGTGGTTCAAGACGGAGACCACCTCCGGGGACCCCTCCTGGGCTACGGCTCCTCCGCCTCCGGCGCCTCCAAGAACAGGGACCGCGTCATCTACATGCGTAACAACGGCACCCTGAGCTTTATGACCTACCCCGGCAAGGTCACCACCCTGACCACGGACAAGTCCTACAACGACGGGCGCTGGCACCACGTGGTGGCCACGCTGAGCCCCACGGCGGGCAGCGTGCTCTACGTGGACGGCAAGGTCGCGGCCCAGGACGCCACCATGACCACCGCGCAGTCCTTCAGCGGCTACTGGCGCCTGGCCGGGGACAGCGCCTCGGGCCTGGCGGGCAAGCCCTCCAACGACTACTTCACCGGCACCGTGGACGAGGTGGCCGTGTACGGCTCCGCCCTGAGCGCCGACGCCGTGGCCGCCCACTACGCCCTGGGCACCGGCGCCGAGGCGCCCAAGCCGGACAAGCCCGGTAAGCCCAACCCCGAGCCGCCCGAGCCGGGCGTGCTGCTCAAGGACACCTTCTCCCGCACCACCGAGCGCGGCTGGGGCAGCACCGAGTACGGCGGGGACTGGACGGTGGACTGGTCCGCCACCAGCTTCTCGACGGACTCCTCCCACGGCGTCATCAATATGCCCGCCCCCAAGGCCTCCACCTCCATCCACAGCCCTGTGGTGGACTCCACCTCGACCGACGCCACCGTGGACCTGTCCCTGGACGCCGTCCCCGGCGGTAACGGCGCCTACGTCACCTACGCGGGACGCCAGACCGCCGCCGGGCGCTACCAGGCCTCCGTCCGGTTCTCCAAGGACGGCACCCAGCTGACGGTCTCCAAGGTGATCAAGGGCAAGGAGACGGTCCTGGGGACGGCGTCCCTGGAGGGCGCCTACACCCCCGGTGACACCCTCCACCTGCGCCTGGTCCTGGACGGGGCCGAGACCACCACGGTGCGGGCCAAGCTGTGGACCGGCGCCACCGAGCCCGAGGCCTGGGGCGTGGACACCACGGACGGCGAGGCCAGCCTGAACAAGCCCGGGACGGTCGGCCTGAGCACCTACCTGTCGGCCTCGGCGGGGGCCGCCGAGAAGGCCAAGGTCCTGGTGGACTCGATCGTGGTCAGGAAGGGCTCTTGACCACCTGAGCCCCCTTGCGCGGCAGGGGCGCGTCGGGATCCGGAAGGGTCCCGGCGCGCCCCTTGCGCAGCAGGCGGTAGCCGTCCCAGGTGGCCTTGAGGGCCGTCAGCAGGGGGCGGGGGGTAATGAGGAGCTGGCGGGCGCCCCCGCGCATGACGATCTCCCAGCCGGCACCCAGTGCGGTGCGCAGCCACCGGTTCTGGGTCTGGCGGTCCAGGTTCAGGGCGGCGTAGAGCAGGCGGTTGCGCACGTTGTAGTAGTAGTAGGTGTCCGACTTGGCCCGCATACCCTGGTCGGGGGTGGCGTGGGTGGCGCCCTCGTCGTGGGTGGCCAGGGAGTCGCGCACCACCCTCAGCTCCCCGCCGACCTCCAGGACGCGGGTGCACAGGTCCACGTCCTCCCAGTACAGGAAGTAGCGCTCGTCAAAGCCGCCCACCAGGTCCAGCAGCTCGGTGCTCAGGACCAGGCAGGCGCCCGAGATCCAGTAGGAGGTCCCGCCCGGGGGGATCGGCCGCTTGGAGCGGCGCGAGCGCATGGTGCCGTCGCCCAGGCACAGGGTCGTGCCGTCGGCGACCACCGTGCCGTAGGTGTTGGTCATGAGCGGGGAGACCATGGTCATGGGGGACTCCGCCACCACAATGAGCAGGTTGCCCAGATCCTGGCGCGAGATGGTGGCGTCGGGGTTGAGCAGCACCAGGATCGTGGCCCCCTTGGCGCGGGCGTACTCCATGCCCCGGTTCATCCCGCCGCCGAAGCCGACGTTGCTGAGCGGCGCCACCAGGTCCCAGCCGCGGGAGCGGGTCAGGTTGCGCATACGCCTCTGCTCCAGCTCGTCGGTAGAGTTGTCCACCACGACCACCAGCGACTCAGGGGCCTGGGTGGAGACGGCACCCAGGTTGCGTGACAGGAGATCGGAGGAGTTGTAGGCCACCACGATAATGGCAGAGCGCCTCAGTGCAGCGCGCTGCCGGGCGCGAACCTCCATCTCGTCCATGTGCGGGCGCTCCTTCTATCCTTGGTTGCTATAGACGCGGGCCCTCCCGCCGTGGCACTTGACACCGTGTGGTGCCGTGGGGCCGGGCCCGGGAGGGAGGGACCGTGGAGACCCAGCATGCCACCATCGCGATGCTCACCTACCAGCGCAACACCCTACTAGCGGCGGTGCTGCCGGCGCTGCTGGACCAGGCGGGCCGCTCACCGGTCCCCACGCGGGTCCTGGTGGTGGACAACGACCCCTCGGGCCAGGCGGCCCCGGTGGTGCGGGCCGCGCAGGAACGGGCCCGGGAGCAGGGCGTCGTGCTGCGCTACGTCCACGAGCCCGTCCCCGGGATCGTGGCCGGACGCAACCGCGCCCTGGAGGAGTCCGGGGATGACCTGCTAGTCTTTATCGACGACGACGAGGAGCCCGGGCCCGGCTGGCTGGAGGCCCTGCTGGACGCCCACGAGCGCCTGGGCTGCGAGGCGGTGACCGGCCCGACGCCACCGCGCTTCACCCGCCCGGCCAGCGCGTGGGTGAGGCACAGCGGCGCCTTCGACTCCTGGCAGGCGCCCGACGGCGGCGTCGTGACCAGCGCGGACACCGGCAACCTGCTGCTGGACCTGGGCGCGGTACGCCGGATGGGCCTGCGTTTCGACCCCCGGTACGGGCTCAGCGGCGGGGAGGACTCCCTGTTCACCCGCCAGCTGAGTCAGGCCGGCGGCACCATCCGCTTCGCCGCCGACGCCGTGGTGACCAAGATCGTGCCCGAGGGGCGGGCCCGGCGCCCCTGGGTGCTGCGACGCTCGCTGCGAGCGGGCTCGTCCTGGGTGAGCGTGCGGCTGGACACGGCCTCGGGCTCGCGTGCGCGGCTGCGCGCCCTCTACGCCCTCAAGGGGGTGGGCCGGGTGGGGCGGGACTGGCCTCGCGCCCTGGTGGGGCGGGCCCGCGGGGACGTGGCGGCCTGGGCCCGCCACGAGGTCTCCGCCTGGGGCGGGGTCGGCATGGTGGTGGGGGCCCTGGGCGGGCGCGTGCACGAGTACGGGCGATCCCCCCACGCCTTTCGCGTGAGGGATCTCATGAGCGGCAAGGCCCGTCGGCGCCCCGCGGGCACCGGCTCCGGACCCCGCACCCAGTCCCCTGCCCGGCCCGCTTCCTCGGCCCCGCACGCCGGTCCCGACACCCCGGCCCCGCACGCCGCCGCTGGCCCGACCCGGCCTGGCACCCGGCCCGGCCCGGCCGCCAGCCCGGCTCCTCCCGGCTCCTTCCGGCCCGGTCACGCCCCGCTCCCCCCTGGCGGCACCCCGTCCCCGCGCGCCGCCGCCGGCCCCTCCGCCCACGGCCCCGTACGGGTCCTGGTGGCCGTGCCCACCTACCGGCGTCCGACGGACCTGGCGCGGGCCCTGCGCGGCGTGCTCGGCCAGATCCCCGACCTGCGGGGCGTGGCCGACGTCGAGGTCCTGGTGGTGGACAACGACCCCGCCGCCAGCGCCCGCGCCCAGGCCACCGGTGGACCGGTGCGCTACGTGGTGGAGCAGGTCCCGGGGGTGGCGGCGGTGCGCAACCGGGCGCTGGACGAGGCCCGCGCCCACGACCTGCTGGTCTTTATCGACGACGACGAGGAGCCCGAGCCTGGCTGGCTGGCGGCCCTGGTGGGGCTGCGTGCGCGCACGGGCTGCCAGGCGGTGGCGGGCCTGGTGGTGCCGGACTACGAGGTCGAGCCCGACGAGTGGGTGCGCCAGGGGGGGTTCTTCGTGCGCCGGACCTGGCCCACGGGCACCCGCCGGCCGGTGGCCGCCTCCAACTGCCTGCTGCTGGACCTGGGCTTCGTGCGCGAGCACGGGCTGCGCTTTGATGCGGACTTCGGTGCCACCGGCGGGGAGGACACCCTCTTCACCCGCCAGCTCACGGCGGCAGGGGGCACCATCCTGTGGTGCGACGAGGCACGGGTGCGCGACCACGTCCCGGCCTCACGCCTGGACCACGCCTGGATCCTGCGTCGGCAGCGCTCCCACGCGGCCACCGCGGTGCGCGTGGAGCTGGCCCTGGGCGGCTCTCCGGCACGGGTCCGGGTCCGGGCCGCCCTAGGCGGCGGGGCCCGGATCCTGGCGGGCGGCGCGGCGGCGGCGGGCGGGCTCGGGGGCGGGCTGCGTCGTCGGGCCCGGGGCGCCCGCCTCCTGGCCCGGGGACGGGGCATGCTCGACGCGGCGCTCGACCGCCCGGGACACCGCGAGTATGGACAGCGCTGAGGTGAGCAGGTAGCGCGGGCGCAGCGGCGGTATGGCGGGCACGAAGGCCGCCCCCAGGGTCAGGGCCAGGTAGGGGCCCAGGACCACCCAGGGGCCGACGGCGGCGTTCATAATCACCATGAGCACGGCGTAGACCAGCCAGGGGTGGACCCGGGCCGAGCCCAGGTCACGCAGGAGGACCCCCAGGGACATTATGACGAGCACGATCACCAGCAGCGCCCCGGGCAGGGAGCAGGCGGTCCACATGTCCGCAATGCCCGAGTGCAGCTCGAAGCCGTGCCCGAACATGTAGTGCAGGACGTAGTTGTTCTCCGGGTCGTACCCCAGGGAGGCCATGCCCTCCATGGCCACCCGCACGTCCTTGTAGCGGGGCCCCACCCCGGCGCCGTAGCCCCAGGGACGGTGCAGGAACAGGTTCCAGGAGGCGCCCAGCTCGGGGCGGGCGGCCAGCAGGACGCCGGTGGTCTCCGAGGACTGGGCCACGGTCCGCTTCTGGGCCTCCTCCCCCAGGACCCCGGCGGAGGAGGCCAGGATGACCCCGTAGGCGGCCAGGGCCAGGGTGACGACCACCGCGACCAGGCGCAGGGCCATCTGCCGGTGGGGGTGCCTGCTGGGGGCCTGGACCCGCTCGGGGCCCCCGTGCCACAGGACCACCAGCAGCACAATGAGCAGGAACCCGGAGGCCGCCCGGGCGTCGTTGAGCACGAAGAGCAGCCCCAGCACCACCGGTGCCACGGCCTGGACGGCACGCCCCCGGTTGGCCACCAGCGCCAGGACCAGGGCCGTGACGGCGGGAACCACCCCCACCTTCCAGGCACCGGGGTTGCCGAGCTGCGGCAGGACGTCCAGGAGCATGCTGGTGCCAATGGCCACGGCGACGGCGTTCAGGCCGATCCGGCGCGCCCCCCAGGCCACCGCGGCGGCCACGCAGGGCAGGGCGATGACCCCCAGGAGCACCGAGCGCCGCTGGGCGGGGAAGACCCGGAAGCTGGTGTCGACGAGCACGGACATGACCATGCCGGTGGCCGCGGCCGTGACGCACAGGAGGGTCAGGCGGGTAAAGACCCGCGAGTGCCTGATCGCCGACCAGGTCAGGGGCAGGATCGCGATGGCCAGGCAGTCTCCCAGGCGCAGCCCCCCGGGCAGGCCGACCAGGGAGCGCGTCCCGACCACGACCATGAGGGCGAAGATCGCGACCTTCTGCTCGCGGCTGGTGACCCGCTCCGAGCTGGCGACCGCTACAGCGGCTGAGGTCATGACCGCCCTGGGGCGGACAGGGAGGCGACGGCCCGCCGGGTGGCGCGCGCGTCCAGCCCGACGGCGAACCCGGCACCAATGAGCAGCCCCGCGGCCAGCCCCAGGAAGGCGGTGGTCAGGCGGGAGGTGCCTCCCGAGTGGGTGGGCACGGTGGGGTCGTCCACCGAGGTCAGGGCCAGGGGGGAGTTGTCCTCCCCCGCCTTGAGGGACATCTTGCCCACGCGCTTGCCGAGCGCGTCGACCTCCGCGGCCGCCAGGTCGTGGGCCAGGTCTGCGGCGGTGGCGGTGGCACGGATCTCAATGAGGAGGGTGCCGACCGGGTTGGTCAGGGAGATGGCCCCTGCCACCCGGCCCGGGTCCGCCCCGGTGCTGCGGGCCACCTCCGCGGCCACGCTGCGGGAGTTACCCAGCTCAATGAGGGTCGGCATAATGGTGCTGGTCAGCGCCGCGGAGCCGGTCAGGCCCTGGGAGCCGTCGTTCTGCGAGGTGTAGACCAGGACACTGGTGGTGGAGGTGTACTGCCGGGGCAGGAAGGAGCCCAGGCCGAACCCCAGCAGGGCTCCCATGAGCGCGTGGGCGGTGACGAGGATAATGTGCTTACGGAGAGCCGCAAGAATGCGGTCTGGTTCCATGGGTGGCGGTTCTCCGGGATCAGCTGACGGTGACGGACAGGCCGGCGTCCTGCTCGCTGAGCAAGGGGACGTCGGGGATGAGGCCCCAGCCCGGTAGCAGCACCTGGACGGGGTCGTTTCCCTCCAGGGCGGCGAAGACGACGAAGGCCTCCGTCATGTCCTGGGGGGCCGAGCCCTGCGCCCGGGTCGCGGTGCGGTCCTGGGGGGCCAGGGCGGCCCCGCGGCTGACCGACACCAGGCGGACGCCGTCGGCCTTGAGGGAGGAGCCGTCGGTCTTGAAGGCGCCGCCGCTGGTCAGCAGGGAGGCCTGCGCGGTGGGGGCGGCCACCCGCACCACGATGAGGTCCTCGTGGCGCACGACCGGCCCCACCTCGACGGGTACCGTGTCCGGGGAGTCGGCACCGACCGCTGCGGGCAGTGCGGCGGGCTCCTGCGCCGCCGCGGTCCCGGCCAGGGCCAGGGCGGGCAGGCTCGCGCTGACGGCGAGGAAGGTGCGTCTACTCAGCATGGGGGATCCTTCTGTGTGGGTGCGGGGACGTCATGGCCGGACCAGGCCGTCCACGGCCGAGCACATGGCGCCCACGGCGCCGTGCCCGATGCAGGCGTCCAGGGCCGCCTGGCTGGGGCAGATGTGGCCCAGGATCGGCTTGCCGTAGGTCGCGGCCTTGGCCCAGGTGCTCTCGGGAGCGTCCCAGGGTACCCCAATCAGGTCCCAGTGTCGTGCCCAGGCCTCGGCCCGGCCGTCGTCGATGGAGTCGGCGTACATGTAGCCCCAGGTGGTGAAGCCCTGGCGCCTCCAGATGTCGGCCAGCCAGGCGGCGTCCCCGGAGAACTTCAGGATCGTGCGCTCGGGGTCCAGCCACGGAAGGTAGGTGGCGTGCTGGGCGGCGCTGTACTTGGGGTCGATGAACAGCACGTGGTCCTGGCCGAAGGCGGCCTGGAGGTCCTGGAGGCAGATAATGGGCTCGCCCACGGTGTGGTACTGGCGCACCTGCTCCCAGGTCATGGAGCCCACCGGGGTGTCGGGGGCGGTGGGGTCCACCCGCTGCAGGGTCTGGTCGTGCAGGGCGGCGGCGACGCCGTCGGAGGTCAGGGTGAAGGAGAGCTCCAGGGCCTCCACACCGCGCGACACGCTCTCGGTGTAGGCCTTCAGGCTCATCTCGGGCCAGTTGGCGCTGCCGCCCCGGTGGGCCACCAGCCAGGGGGTGGAGCGGGTCAGCAGGCCCGAGACGGTGGCCGGGGCGGAGGGGGAGACGTTCTGGGGGGTGGCGGGGGTGCGCTGGCCGTCGGAGCCGACGACGACCACCGAGGTGGTCTTCTGCTGCCCGGCGGCCTGGGTCTCCGGGGCGGGCTGGAGGGCGATGGAGGTCCAGGCGCAGGTGGAGCCCTCGGTGCCGGGGGTGAGCGTGCCGCCCTTGGTGGTCAGCAGGGCGCGCAGCGTGGACCAGGATGACAGGTTGCTGGCCACCCCGGGGTGGACCACCTTGGCCCCGTCAATGGTGAAGGCGTTGACGGGGGCCCACTGGGTGCCGTGCTCCTGGGCGACCACCAGGCCCGTGGTGGGCGGTGTGTCGGGGTCCGCCTGCCAGCCCGCGCACTGGGGGGTGCTGTCGGGCAGGACGCCGGAGACGGCCAGCAGCAGGGCCCGCTGGCGGGAGGTGTTGTCGGGGCTGGTGCTCCACCACTGCAGGTTGGTGGCGTCGTCAGGGCCGGTGGCCCAGCTCCAGGCGACCAGGCCGGAGCGGTTGCGGCTGGTGGAGCCGTCGGAGTAGACCGAGGTCCAGCCTGAGGGGACGCCGTCGCGTCCGACGTGGCCGAACTGGGAGCAGGTAATCAGGACGAGGAGGTCACCGGTCCGGGCCGACACACTCAACGGCGTGCCCTGTCCGGTGGTGGCCTCACCGTAGGCGGCCTGGCGGATAGTGATCACGAGACAATCTCCTTGAGTGGTTTCAAGCCATCTCATCCTAGCAACCAGGCAGTCCTCACGACAGGGTTACAGCTCGGTCACGACAAGGTCACAGTCTAGGCTGGTGCTATGCGTGAGTACCCTTCCGACCCGCCCCCTCTGACCAGGGTCGTCTTCCTCATAGACGACCTGCACCGGCCCAACGGGATCGTCTCGGCCACGGACCTGCTGGCCACCGAGATGAGACGGCGGGGGCTGGAGGTGGATCTGTGGTGCTTCGGCCCCTGCGACGACGACCTGCGAGACCGCCACCACGTCGTGAACCCCTTCCCCGGTCGGCGCCTGACCAGCAGGATGGCGGGGTTCGAGCGCTCCCGGCAGGGGCTGCGGCCGGTGCGCCGCGTGGTGGGCGCGCTGTGGTGGCCGCTGGTCCGGGTGTGGATGCACTGCCTGGCCAGCTCCTGGGACGAGGGCACGATGGTGATAGGGGCCGGCCTGGAGTCCACGCTCCTTCTGGCCCAGGCGGGGGTGAGGTCCAGGATCCTGGTCTCCCAGGTCCACGAGGACATGTCCAGCCTCACGCCCAGGCAGTGTGACCTGGTCCGTCAGGCCGCCCAGGTGTCCCGGGTGGTCTCGGTGCTCACCCCGTCGGGGATCGGCGCGCTGGCGGGCTGGGGCCTGGAGGCGGTGTGCCTCGTGGACCCGGCGCCCCCGCTGCTGGGCCGGGCGGACCCCGCCACCTCCCAGACGGTGGTCTACCTGGGCAGGCTGGCCCGCGCCAAGCAGGTGGACCACCTGATCGAGGCCTTCGCTGCCGTCGCCCCGGCGGGGTGGAAGCTGCGGATCTACGGGGACGGGCCGGCCAGGGAGTCCCTGGAGGCGCAGGCCGAGGCCAGCGGGGCCGACATCGCCCTGTGCGGGACGGTCCAGGACATTGGGAAGGTGCTGCGCGGGGCCGCCATCCACGCCCTGCCCTCACGCGCCGAGGGCCTGGGCATGTCGGTCCTGGAGGCGAACATGGTGGGGCTGCCCACGGTGGCCTACGACTGCACGGCGGGGATCCGTATGTCCGCCGGGCCTGACGCGTTCCTCGTGCCCAACGGGGACCGCCAGGCGTTCCAGGAGACGCTGGGGGCGCTCATGTCCGACGCCGAGGCGCGGGCACGGGCGGGAGAGCTGGCCTTTGAGTACGGCCAGAGCTTCGCGGCCCCGGTGGTGGTGAACCGCTGGTTCGCCCTGTGGGGGATGCTGAACCGCCCCCAGGGCCTAGGGCGGGAGCAGGGGTAGGCGGGCCTCAGGCCCGCAGGCTCCACTGGTCGCGGACGGTGTCCACGTACAGGCGGATCTCCTCCACCATCCCGGTGGCGACCTCCGCACCGGCGGCCGTGTCCGGCGTGGTGGCGCACAGCCACTGGATCTGGAGGCCGTCGCTCAGGGCGGTCAGGGTGCGGGCCACCATCCGGGAGGGCATCTCGGCGCGCACCAGCCCCTTCCTCTTGCCCCGCTCGAAGCTCTGCTCAATGAGGCGGATGGTTTCGGCCAGGTGGCCCGCCATCCAGGCGTGCCCCGGGTGGGTGGCGTCCAGGACGGTGGGGGTCATGGCCGTGTAGACGGCCACGAACTCACGGTGGCGCACGTTGCGCTCCATAATGTCCAGCCACTGGTCCAGGAAGATCCAGGGATCCTCCCCCTCGGTGGCCAGGAAGGCGATGACGTCCTCGGCGTCGCGGCGCTGGAGGACCTCGGCGAAGAGGGCGTCCTTGCTCGGGAAGTGGTGCAGGAGGCCGGCCTTGGAGATCTCCGCGGCCCGGGCGACCTGGGCCAGCGTGGTGCCCCAGTAGCCGTGCGTCCCGAAGATCGTGACGGCCTCAGCGAGGATGCGCTCGCGCTTGTCCTCGCTGCCCGTGCGGGGGCGGCCCGGTCCCCTGCCGGGCCCTCCCCTGCGCCGGTAGTGCGCGCGAGGAAGGGTCCTGCGAGGTCCAGACGATGCCGGTCTGCCGGATATGCTGGTCATGCCTGTATTGTTGCACGTCAAGCACACTTTGAGGTAAAAATCCCGGATCCGAAGGCCACAGGTTGGCCGTGAGGCGAACCTCAGCGCGCCACCGAGCGCACCCCGGTGGGCAGGGAGTATGGTGATGTCATGGCTGCTTCGACCCTTCTGACCTGCGCTTTGACGGTGCGCACCCCGGTCGTGGGTCGAATGCGCATGCGCTGACAGCGCCAGCCGTCGCTGTAGCCCCAATACGGTCAGAGTCCGAGCCGCGTGTGCTGCTCGTCGCACTCCGCGGGGGCCTGTGCCCGCCCCCGTGTTCATCCGCCCCCCAGACACCTTGACGGCGCCCTACCTCAGCCCCGCCGACCGCGCCGGTCCCGGGCTGGCTCCGGCCGACGTCGGGTCGGCTCCGGTCCACGTCCCGGGCTGGCCTTGGTCCACGCCCCGGAAGTTGGAGCTGGCCGCCCGGAGCTGGCCCGGCTCCGGTCGGAGCGAGGACCAGAGCGAGCTGGCCGCCCGGAGCGAGTCGACCCGGACGCATGAGGTAGCCGTCGCGCCACCGTCCCCAGGAGCCCCGCCATGACCACGACCGCACCCGCCCCCCTGACCACCGCGCCCACCCTCCCGGACGGCGGCCTCAGCAATACCTCGCCCACCCTCCCGGGTACCACCGCCCCGGGCACCGCTACCCTCCCGGGTAGCGCCGCCTCCCCGAGCACCCCGGGCACCGCACCCGCCGCCCTGGGAGGCGCCGACTTCCCCGGCGCCTCTCTTTCCGGCGCCACGGCCTTCCCCGGCACCTTCCTTCCCGACGCCCCCAGCCAGTTCGACCTTGTTGCCGACCGCCGTGGCACGGGGAGCCTGAAGTGGGACTTCGCCGCCCGGCGACGTCGGCCCCAGGACGCCCTGCCGTTGTGGGTGGCGGACATGGACCACGCCACCGCCCCCTGCGTGACCAACGCCCTGCTGTGGCGGGTGCGCCACGCGATCTTCGGCTACTCCGAGCCCGACGCCGCCTACGACCGGGCCCTGCGCAACTGGTTCTCCCGCCGCTACGACTGGCAGGTGGACCCGGAGTGGAACGTGGTGACCCCCGGCGTCGTGCCCGCCCTGGCCCTGGCGGTACGTGCCTGCACCGGTCCCGGGGAGGGCGTGGTCATTGAGGAGCCCGTCTACTACCCGTTCCGCCAGGTCGTGGAGGGTGCCGGGCGGCGCGTGGTGTCCGTGCCGCTGGTGCGAGGGGCTGACGGCGCCTACCGCCGCGACCTGGGGGCCCTGGAGCAGGCCCTCCAGGCCAGCGGGGCCCGCCTGCTCATCCTGTGCAACCCGCACAACCCGGTGGGTCGGGTGTGGTCACGCGATGAGCTGGCCGACCTGGCCGAGGTCACCGGCCGCCACAGGGTGACGGTGGTGGCCGACGAGATCCACGCCGACCTGGCCCTGCCCGGCTACCGGACCACCCCGTTCGCCTCCCTGGGGCGTCAGGTGGCGGCCCGGACCATTAGCTGCACCTCGCCGTCGAAGTCCTTCAACCTGGCCGGCCTCCAGGTGGCCAATATCCTCATTGCCGACCCCGGCCTGCGCGCCGCCTTCCGCACCGAGCTGGACGCCGTGGGCTACTCCCAGCCCGGCGTCCTGGGGCTGGTGGCCTGCCGCGCCGCCTACGAGGGCGGGGACGAGTGGCTGGACGCCCTGCGCGAGCACATTGCCCGCGCCCACGCCCACGTGGCCCGGCGCCTGGAGCGGATCCCGGGTATCACGGCCACCCCCTGCGAGGGCACCTACCTGCTGTGGCTGGACTGCACCGGCCTGCTGGCGGACACCGGCCTGGAGGCGGGTGAGCTGGACGCCTTCATGCTGGATCAGGCGGGCCTGTGGCTCGACGACGGCGCCGTCTTCGGGACCGGGGGCGAGGGCTTCACCCGCATGAACGTGGCCTGCCCCCGGGCCACCCTGGACGCGGCCCTGGACCGCCTGGAGCGCGCGGTCCAGACCCTGCACCACCACCCCCGCCCCCGTCCTCGCCCCCGCTCCTTCCGTGAGAACGGTACTTATTCGTCGTGAGAACGGTACTTATTGCTCGCGAGAACGGTACTTGTTTGCCGTGAGAACGGAAGGCGGTCCAGCTCTCAGGACCGCCCTGACCTCGGAGGCCAGCTGGCCCACGCAGACGGGGCACAGCGCTTCACCACCAGGGCCAGGACCAGGACCATCCCAGCTGCTCCACGCAGACAGGGCACGGCGAACTCGACGCCGCACAGACCGGCCTCGGTCAAGCTGCTCCACGCAGACGGGGCCCCACGGCCCAGCCCACCCCGGTCCCTCCCCCGGAAGCCAGCCGTCTGCGCAGGTCAGGAGCCTGACCGTACGCGGCGCAGGGAACCGCCCTCACTAAAGTGACAGAACCAGCCACGGTACGACCAGCAGTAAGCAGACCCCGGGAGCACCGGTCAGCAGGACCGGTACCAGCACCTCAACCACACGGAACGGGAACCACAATGACCACCACACCCTCACCACGCCCCCACAGCGCCACCACCCACCCCGGCGGGGCCCCAGACCAGCCCGGCGAGGCCCCGGACCAGCCCGGCGCCCCCGCAGCACCGCACCACGCCGCACGCCACGCACCCGTCCACCACCACGCCAGCTGGCAGGGGGACGCCTCCGGGGCGCGGTACGCCATAGAGACCGTCCTGGCGCAGGCGGGCACTGGCACCGACCCCGCCACCGGCGCCATCACCACCCCCATCCACCTGTCCACCGCCTACGGGCACCCGGGCCTGCGCCAGTCCACCGGCTACGACTACACGCGCACCGCCAGCCCCACCCGCGACGTGCTCCAGGACGCCCTGACGCTCCTGGACGGCGGGAGCGCCTCCTTCGCGCTGTCCTCGGGGATGGCGGCCGTCGAGCTCGCGGTACGCACGCTGGCCCCGCACAGGAGCCGGATCGTGGCCCTGGAGGACCTCTACGGCGGTACCTACCGCTTCCTGGAGGTCCTGGCCGAGGAGGGCGTCTACCAGGTGGACTTCGTCAGGGGCGAGGAGGGGCTGCGCCGGGCCCTGGCCGACCCCGCCAGCCTGGTCGTGATCGAGACCCCCACCAACCCCATGATGACCCAGTTCGACGTCGCCACCGTGTCCGCCCTGGCGCACGACGCCGGGGCCCTGCTGGTGGTGGACAACACCTTCCTCACCCCCTACCTGCTGCGTCCCCTGGAGCTGGGGGCCGACGCCGTGGTGTACTCGGCCACCAAGTACCTGGGCGGGCACAACGACGTCATGGCGGGCGTGGTCACGGTGGCCGACGCCGAGCTGGGCGAGCGCCTCCAGTACCGTCTTAACACCACCGGCGCCACGCTGGGGCCCCTTGACTCCTTCCTGCTGCTGCGGGGCCTGAAGACCCTGGCGGTACGTATGGACCGGCACGAGGCCAACGCCCGGGCCGTCGTGGAGTACCTGGAGGGCAGCGACGCCGTCACCAGGGTCCTCTACCCGGGACGCAGCGGCATGGTCTCCTTCGACCTGGCGCCGCAAGTGGACGTCGCCGCCTTCCTGGGGGCGGTGCGGGTCTTCACCTTCGCCGAGTCCCTGGGCGGGGTGGAGTCCCTGGTGACCTGTCCCGCCGTGCAGACCCACGCCGACGTCCCGCTGGCCACGCGGGCCGCCTACGGGCTGAGCGACCGGCTCCTGCGCCTGAGCGTGGGGATTGAGAACGCCCGTGACCTGGTGGCGGACCTGGACCAGGCGCTGGCGGCGGCCACCCGTAGCTGAGGCACTGGGCCAGCGCCCCAGGGCACGAGGTGGCGCCCGCCACGACGGCCCCCTGGACCCGGGCCAGTGCCCTGGGGCACCGCCGTCGTCGGCGACCTCGTGGGGAACCCCGGCCGCCCCGGGGTACAGGGTAGCGCTCTCCGACGGGAGGTGAGGGAGCCCAGTTATATGCCCCTCACAGGAACCGGGCGGTTGATTTACAGGTCACATCGGGCCATCCGTTATCTGATCGTAATAATCCCAAGGCATTTATATGACCCTCTTTCATCATCAACAGCGCATTGCCCTTCAGGTGGCTAACCCGCAGCTCACGCTCCCTGCGGAGCGTGCAGCGCATACAGGTTCTGGTACCCACCCCCCTCAGCGGTTGACAGTCGCCCCGGCCGACCAGAGAATCTGATCCGTCCGCAGGACAGGTAATCTCCGGCTCGGGAGACTCGCGGTCGCAGTATCGTGGTCGCGGCGTCCCGGCCCGACCGCACCAGGGGCCGCACTCGTGCGCGCACCGCTAGGGGAGGAACGCTCATGGCAAAGCAGCACAAGTACCACAACTCGCGCATTGAGGCGCTGACCACGCTGCCGGTGGATACCGTGCTCAATCTCGTGGCGCAGGTCGCCGAGCGCCAGCGCACCATTAGGATGGTGGGGCGGGACGGGACCTCGGCCCGTCTCAACGTCAAGAACCTGATGGGTGGCACGATCATCGAGTTCGTGGTCGCGACGTCGTCGGACGGGTACCGCACCCGCGTCACCTGCAGGATGGAGAACTACTCGACCAGCAGGATGACGTACTTCTACGTCATCCCGGTCTCTCCCAGGTACATTGACGGCTACGGCGTGTACCGGCGCTTTATGCGCTCCCTCCAGGAGGCCATTACGGCCGCCGACCCCTCAAGCCGCTCCAGCATTATCGAGAAGGACAACGCCATGTGAGGGACACTCACTGGCGCAGCAGCCTGACGGACTCCGGCCAACCAGCTCCCGGACCGTGGGGTATAGACACCTGGCGCTCCCGACCCGCGCCCGGGCGGGACCAGTGTTCCCAGGCTGCGGAGACGTCCCGCCACGGGTCCACAAGCTCCGCAGCAATACTCCCGGGCCACGGGGAGGTCTACACCCCGTGGCGTTAAGGAGCCCGGTGCCCCCGGCCACGGGGAGCCGAGCGCCGAGGCCCTGAGCAACCCACACACCCGCCAGTGCCCCCGGCCACGGGAGACGTCCGGGCCGGGTGCTGTCCTCATTGAGACGGCAGCGCTCTCGGGGCCCGGGGAGGGCAGGGGACGCCCACGGCCACCGGACGCCGCAGGACAGACCCGGTAGCCTAGGGCCGTGGATCTGCTCTCACTGGCTGCCGGGCGACGCGACGCCGGACTGGCCGCGCTCGACGACGGCGCTCGGGCGGATCTGGGCCAGTTCCTCACCCCGATCGAGGTCGCGCGGCTCATGGCAGCCCTGCCCCGCCTACCGCGTCAGGGAGTCCTGCGCGTACTTGACCCGGGTGCCGGCTCGGGCGTGCTGTCCGCTGCCGTCGTGGACCGGGTACGCCGCGAGGCCCCGGATCTCCGGCTGGAGGTCACCGCCGTCGAGGTCGACGAGCGCCTGCACGGCGTCCTGGCCCAGACTCTTGGAAGCCTAGAGGACGTCGGCGTACGGACCACTCTCGTACGGGACGACTTCGTGAACTGGGCCCTGGGAACCGACGAACGGTTCGACCTGGTGATCCAGAACCCGCCGTACCGTAAGATCAGGTCAGGTTCGACGCTCGACAGGGACCTTCGTAGCGCAGGAATCATAGTACCCAATATTTACGCAGGTTTTATGGCGCTGGGATCCCTGCTCCTGGCCGATCTCGGCCAGCAGGTGTCGATCACACCTCGCTCGTGGATGAACGGCACCTACTTCTCAGAGTTCCGACGCACCCTGTTGACACACCTTAGAATCGACTGCATCCATACGTTCCAGTCACGTTCCCAGGTATTCGGTGACCTGGGGGTCCTTCAGGAGACAATCATTGTGGCGACGACGCGGGGTGCCATCCCTCAGGAGGTCCGGTTGTCCTCATCGTTGGACCATCGGGACACCCCGGCAAGTCGGTCGGTCCCGTACTCTCAGGTGGTGACGGACGACTTCATCTTTGTTCCGGCGTCGGACGAGGACGGCGCTGCGGTGTCGTGGATGGAACGTGTCCGGCACACCCTGGCGGACCTCGGGCTGACGGTCTCCACAGGAAAGGTCGTGGGATTCCGTTCCCGTGACCTTCTGACGGACAGAAGCGGTCGGCACAACGCCCCTATGGTCTACCCGGCCAACCTGGTGAACGCTCAGGTGGTTCACCCTCGCAGCACGGTCCGAAAGCCTCAGTGGCTCAGGACCGCTCCTACGCATGCGTCCGGACTTCTGGTACCTGCTGGCTCCTATGTCCTGGTCAAGCGTTTCTCGACCAAGGAGGAAAGACGGAGGATCGTTGCCTCCCTCTGGTCAGACGACCGCGCTCCCGCTTTTGACAACAAGCTTAACTATATCCATCAGCAGGGGCACGGCATAGATCCGCGGACCGCGGCCGGACTGGTTGTGTGGCTCAACTCAAAACATGTCGACGACTACTTCCGCGTATTCTCCGGACATACGCAGGTCAACGCCGGCGACCTGAGACGAATGAAGTTCCCCACCTTAAGCCAGCTGAGGATGCTGGGAGAGTCCGCGCTCAGCCCGGACGACGCCGTAGAACAGATAATGGGCGATTCTGAGAGGTATAGCGTACTCCGCTCCTCCCAACGAGGATCCTCCTCTCCCCACCGGTGACGACGACCCGGTCAACAACCTCCTCTAACCCACGGACGTAAAACAGCACACCGGGTCTGCCCACGACAACACCACAGAGGGCGCCCTGCACCTCCGATCAGGCCCTGCCCTATCGCTGTGCTGAGGAGCCCGATATCGTGGTCCGCTGTTGCGCGCATCCTGTACGGGAGGGGTAGGGGTGAACGGTAGGCACCCGCGTCCGACGACGGGGGTCTGTACCGGGAGATACCCCTGCTGGAGCGTCTGGTTCTGTCGCAATCTGAGGATCAGAGCCGACCCCACCCCGTTCTCACCTTTGTACACCTAATGTCCACGCAGGTCAGGGGCTCGGGTCCTGGCGTAGCCAAAGATGGTCCTCGTTCTGATCCTCAGATTGCGACACACGCACGGATTCTGGTCGTCCGACAGGTGCCAGGACGTCGTTCAGAGGACCGCGTAGAGCTATCCGGAATCCGTGCCGTAAGAAACGAGGCGGTGTAGTGTGGGGTGTATGGTTAGTGGTCTGCCGTGGGGTGATGAGTGGGTGGAGCAGGAGATCCGTGAGGGTCTGCTGGAGGGGGGTCGTGGGCGCCGGTGGGTGTGGGGCGTCCGGTGCCTGGGGAGTATTTTGAGCGGTTTGGTGGTGTGTTGCCGTCGTCGATGTTGTACGTGTGGAGGCGTCTGGGGTTCGTGGGTCTGGGTGGTGGGCGGTTCTGGGTGACGGACCCCGTGGAGTGGGCTCCTGTGGTGGGAGCGTGGTTGGAGGGGGTGGTGCTGCCGTTCCCTGAGCAGGTGTGGTGGTGCCTGGGGCGTACGGCCCTGGGGCAGATGTGCCTGTGGGGGAGGTATCGGGCCCGGCCCTGAGGGTCGACCCCCTGGACGGCACCCTCAACCCCAACGCCGACAACGCCGGGGACATGGCCGACCCGGTGATGCGTGAGCGTATGGGCTGCATCCTGTTCACCAGCCCTCACCCTGACCATGACGTGGACGAGGTGTCGGGTCGGTCGTTGGTGGAGGTGGCCCTGGGGCGTCTGGGGCCTCTTGGGGCTGACCAGGTGCTGGGGTTCGTGCCGCCGCTGGCGGTGACGGGGCGGTGCGAGGCTGGTCTGCTGGGTGTGCAGGAGGCCGTGCCCTACCTGGTGGTGCTGGCCCAGACGGTGGAGCGTCGTCTGGGGGTGGACTACAGCGCCCAGATCGGGGCGGTGATCGAGCGCTTCGACCTGGCCAGGCCCCTCACCCCCGACGAGCCCGACGACGAGGCTGGTGGTGGGTGGTGAGCCCGGCGCGCCGGGCGGGCTCGGCTGATGGCGCGCGTCCTGCGCGCCCGGCGGGCGGCGTCGGGGCTGGCGGTGGTGCCACTGGCGGCACCACCGCTGGTGGCGGGGCCCGTGCTGGTGCCAGCAGCACCACCGGCGGCGCGAACGGGAGCCCCAACTCCTTGCAAACAGGTTCTGCCCTGCCTGCGCTATAACCCACCACACTGGAACCCACCACGCTGGCGCAAGTAGCCGGAGCGACATTACCTTGCATATTGCACATTATATAAACTGAAGAGGTTGTTACCCTTGTACACGGCTGCGGACAGTTCTTCCAGAACATTGCACGCTAGCGGCCTAGGTGACCGTCGTACCCGCTCCGAGCTGCGTAGACGCCTGGACCTGACGACATCTCGAACAACCTACCCAGAAGGAGGCAGCCCATGATGTCGATCGATGACCCCGTGGCCCTGGCCGTCGGAGTGGCTCTCGCCCCAGGCCGGAGGGAGACGCAACGGCCCGCCGTCGTGGCCCTACGCCGCGACCTGCGACTTCCTTGAGGAGGATATGCGCCATTCACCCCGGACGCAGCGAGAGCCCGGGATACACCATGTCCATTGTGCTGGAGCCGACCGAGCTTGTCTCGGTCACCGTCTGGAAGGTCAAGATAGACTTCCTGGTAAGGGAGCTCGTCCTGCCTTGCCTGTGGCCGGGGAGATACATAATCATCCGAGAGGGCGGCCGTGTCGCAGCCGTCGCCATGATCACCGACGTCCTCGTCGAGATCACGTAGGCGACGCATTCCCCGCACACCGGACCACCGGTCGCGACAACACCCTCCTGCACACTGTCACAACCCGTCCTCGCACGTCAGACCCACACCGGTCAGCCTTTAGGCGGGTACGGGCAGCCTCACGAGGAGACATTTTGTGCACAGGGGAACCGATTGCGCAGAAAGTAACCAATCGAGGTTACCTTCTGCGCAGAACGTCACCCTGTGCACAAAATGTCCCGCCCCGCACAAAACGTCCCCGTGCACCGGTCCGACGTCGCCGCCGTGGACGTACCTTAGTCATGGGGAACGTACCCTAGACGACCTCTAGAGTACGTCCACAATGACGAAGGTACGTCTCCGACGGCTAAGGTACGTCCGCGCGTGCCCTCAGCCCTTGCTCGGCTCAAAGAGGCTGGTGACGCTCCTGTCGTCGAAGACCGCCTTAATGGCGCGGGCCAGGAGCGGGGCGATGGGCAGGATGGTGAGGCGCTCAAAGCGCTTGGCCGCCGGGATCGGCAGGGTGTCGGTGACCACGACCTCCCGGGCCCCGCAGGTGGACAGGCGCTCGACGGCGGGCCCGGAGAGGACCCCGTGGGTGGCCAGGACAATGACGTCCCTGGCCCCGGAGTCCAGGAGGACCTTGACGGCCTTGGCAATGGTGCCGCCGGTGTCGATCATGTCGTCCACCAGCACGCAGGAGCGCCCGGCCACGTCGCCCACCACCCGGTTGGCCACGGACTCGTTGGGGCGGGTGACGTCACGGGTCTTGTGGACGAACGCCAGGGGGGTGCCACCCAGGGCGTTGGCCCAGCGCTCGGCCACGCGGATGCGCCCGGCGTCGGGAGAGACCACGGTGGCGGTCGAGGGGTCCACGCGGGTGCGCACGTAGTCCACGAGCACGGGCTGGGCCCACAGGTGGTCCCAGGGGCCGTCGAAGAAGCCCTGCTCCTGGGCGGTGTGCAGGTCCACGCTCATGAGGCGGTCGGCACCGGCGGTCCTGTACAGGTCGGCCACCAGGCGGGCGCTAATGGGCTCGCGCCCCAGGTGCTTCTTGTCCTGGCGGGCGTAGGGGAAGAAGGGGGCGACCACGGTAATGCGCTTGGCGGAGGCGCGCTTGAGGGCGTCCACCATAATCAGCTGCTCCATGAGCCAGTCGTTGACGCGATCGCCGTGGGACTGGATGAGGAACACGTCACAGCCGCGCACGGACTCGTTAAAACGGACGTAGATCTCACCGTTGGCGAAGTCGTAGGAGGTGGAGGAGAGCACCTGGGTGCCCAGCTCCCGGGCGACGTCGCCGGCGAGCTCGGGGTGGGCGCGTCCGGAGACGACGACGAGTCGCTTCTCGCCGCTGGTGATGATACCCGTCATGGGGCTTGGTTCCTCTCTGCGTGGCGTCAGGCCGGTTTCGGTTGTCGGGGAGGCGGGGAGGCTCAGGAACGGGAGGCGTCAAGCTCCGTCAGAGGCGGGACGATGGCGCCCGCCGGGACGTGGGCGTCGGTCAGGACCGCGTAGGCGCCCACGCGGGTGCCCTCACCGACGGTGGTGGCGCCGCGCACCAGGACGCCGGGCTCGAGCTCGACGTCCTGGGCCAGGGTGGCGGTGACGTCCACCCAGGTGCTGGCGGGGTCGACCACGCCCACGCCGGCGGCCATCCAGCGGGCCAGGACGCGGCGGTTGAGCTCGGCGCCGAGGCTGGCGAGCTGGGCGCGGTCGTTGCAGCCCTCCACCAGCCAGTGGTCGGTCACGACCAGGGCGGAGGTGGGGTGTCCGGCGTCGTGGGCACGGGCGACGACGTCGGTGAGGTAGACCTCACCCTGGTCGTTGTCGGTTCCCAGGGTGGTCAGGGACTCACGCAGGAAGGCGGCGTCGAAGACGTAGATCCCGGCGTTGACCTCGCGGACGGCGCGCTGGGCCGGGGTGGCGTCGCGCTGCTCGACCACGGCCGAGACGGTGCCGTCGGCCTGGCGGATGACGCGCCCGTAGCCGGTGGGGTCGGTCAGCTCGGTGGTCAGCAGGGTGACGGCGTCGCCGCGTTCGGTGTGCTGGTCCAGCAGGGCGGTCAGGGTGGCGGTGTCCAGCAGGGGGACGTCGCCGCTGGTGACCACCACCGGGCCGGTCAGGTCGGCCGGGAGGGATGCCAGGCCGCAGGCCACGGCGCGCCCGGTGCCGGGGATCTCGTCCTGGTCGGCGGGCACGGCGTCGGGAGCCACCTGGGCCAGGTGTGCCACGACGGCGTCACGCTCGTGACGCACCACGACGACCAGGTGCGCGGGATCCAGGCCCCGGGCGGCGGTGAGCGCGTGGTCCAGCAGGCTGCGCCCGCCAATGCGGTGCAGGACCTTGGGTGTGGCGGACTTCATACGAGTTCCCTTGCCGGCAGCCATGACGATGACGGCGGCGGGGGCGGTAGAGACCACGGGTCCTCTTCTCATGGTGCGCGGTGACAGGCACCGCTGCGGTCAGGGTCGGTAGCAGGACAGACGCATTGTACGTCCCCTGCCACCACGCTCCGCCCCCAGGGTTCGAACCCGGGCCTCAAGGCTCCAAAGGCCTGCGTGCTGCCGCTACACCAGGGCGGAAGGCCGGGCCCGCCAGGGCCTGACGCCAGGACCAGTGTCTCACGTCCGCGCGGGGAAGCTTATCCGCGGTCGGCCTAACCGTGTCTCCCATGACGCGCTGGCCCCGGGTCGGGTGCGCACCGGGCCCAGCGGCCACCAGCGGGCGCCACCACCCTCCGCTCACCCCGCCGCCCCGCGAGCGGGCTCCGGCAGCAGGTACGGGACGACGGCCGTCAGGTCCTCCACCACGGTGATACCGGGGTCGGCGGGGAACACCTTGGTCCCGCCGACCTGGATGACGCGGAGGTCGTTGGAGCGGGCCGAGGCCACGCCGGCGGCCGAGTCCTCCACCACCACGCACTCCCGGGGGCCCAGCCCCAGCCGCTGGACGGCGGCAGCGTAGGGCGCCGGACTGGGCTTGCCGGAGGCCACGTCGTCCCCGGTGACCAGCGCGGCGAACACGTCACCCAGGGCGTGGGCCACCGCCTCGACTATGCCGCGCGGCGACTGGGTGACGATCACCTGGACGAGCCCGGCGCCGGCCGCGGCCGAGGTGGCCTCCCGGGCCCCGGGCAGCAGGGGCGGGTCGGCCCTGACCGCGGCCCCGACGTCGGCGGCCATGGCGGCGAAGACCTGCGCGGTAGCCGGGTCCTCAGGGCCGGACGTGGCGCCGGTGGCGGCAATGAGCTCGTGGACACGTCGGATCGAGACCCCCCTGATGGCGGCCACCGCCTCCGGTGTGGGCCTGCCGCCCAGGGCCCGGCAGCAGCTCCGGAAGGCCTCGTCCCAGAAGGGCTGGGAGTCTATGAGCGTACCGTCCAGGTCCCACAGGACGGCCTGGAGACGGTCCGCTCTCACGGCTCAGCCCTCCAGGAGCGAGTCGATCAGTGCGGCCACTGAGGGGACCACCCGCTCGCAGGCCGCGACGACCTGGGGAGGGGACCAGGGCAGGGCGATACCGTGGTCGGCCACCGCGTGCATGCTCAGGTCGTTCCAGGAGTCCCCGACGCTCCAGGTCTCCACCTCCTGGCCCGCCAGGGGACCGGCCAGGAGGTCGGTCAGGCCCTGGCCCTTGGAGCAGCCAGCGGGCACGACGTCGAGGAAGTCCTGGTTGCGGTACAGCTCGATGCCCGAACCACAGCACTCCGTAATGACCTGCGCCACGCGGTCGTTCTCGGCGTCGTCCGGCACACGCACCGGCACCCCGATAAACCGGTGGTCGGCCACCTCCGCAAGGTCCAGGGGGGAGAACACGCGCAGGATGGAGGAGACGTCCCCCAGGGTGTTGAGCAGGACGTAGTCGGTCTCCAGGGTGGTGGCGAACACCGTGATCCCGGAAATGTCGGTGAGATGCGTCATAATCTCCTGGACGACCCCGTCAGGCAGGTAGCGGGCGGACAGGAGCCGGTAGTCGCCGTCGGTCAGGACGGCGCCGGTAAAGGCCACGGCGTAGTCGAAACTGACACCGCAGGGCCCCAGGGCGTCCCTGGTGGCGAAGACGGACTTGCCGGTGTCCACCACCAGGAGGTGGCCTGCGCGACGCCAGCGCTCCATGGCGGCCAGGTCATCGGGGCTGACCTGCCGGTCGAACAGGATGGTGCCGTCCAGGTCAGTGGCTATGAGCTTGCGCACGGGTACGTTCTCCTACGGTGCGGGTAAAGGGCCCGGTCGGCCAACCTGGCAACCCGGAGTTGACCTATATCACATGGTAGCCTCTTGAGCACCGGGGTGCCACCGCCTCAGGACCACGGACTCCTAGGGCCTCGCGTGCCCCCTTGCGCGCCGGGGTGCCAGGGGCCGCCGTGTCGCGCTGTCCCCACCACCGGCTCCACACCGGCCGGTCCTGCTCAGCGCGCGGGCGGGACGGCTAGCTAGCCCTGCTCAGCGCGCAGGCGGGGCGGGCGGCTGGCCCCCGAGCCCCTCCAGGGCCTGGGCCACCGAGGCGGCCACGTCGGTAGCGCCCTGACGCACCTGCCGGGGGGCGTGGGCCATGGCGAAGGAGCGGTCACAGGCCTCGAAGAGGGGCAGGTCGTTCCAGGAGTCCCCCAGGGCGATCGTCTCACTGACCGGGGTCCCCCGCCCGGACAGGTACTCGATCAGGCGGCGCAGCCCGACCCCCTTGGACTCCCCGGGCGCGACGACGTCAATGAAGTTGGTGGAGCGGGGGGCGGCGAGCCCCAGCTCGGCCTCAATGCGGGCGGCCAGGGCGTCGGCGAGGGCCGGGTCGGGCACGTAGACGGGCAGGGCCACCACTGACGCCTCCAGGGCCTGGGCCAGGGTGGCGGCGCTGAAGTGGTCGGCGTAGACACGCGGGTCGTCCCCGAAGCCCGTGGGGTCGTGGAGCACCAGGTCCCTGTCCAGGGTCGAGGCGAACAGGGCCGTGTCACCGCGTCCCATGACCAGCTCGGCTACGGCCGCCACCTGCCCGGGCTCCAGGACGCGGGTGCGCAGGACCCGCCCGGCGCCGTCGAGCACCGTGGTCCCCGAGGCGCAGACGACGTAGTCGTAGCCCAGGGTCACACCGGTTGAGGCCGCGACGGCGTCGACGGCGCGGCGCACCAGGCCCACCGAACGCCCCGTGGCCAGGGCCAGCAGGTCCCCGCCCGCGCGCCAGGCGGCCAGGGCGCGGGCGTCGGCCCAGTCGGCCCCGTGGCGGAAGACGAGGGTGCCGTCCAGGTCGGTGGCAAGCAGGCGGGGCATGGTTCTCCTCCGTGGTCGTAGCGCGGGGCTCAGGAGCGGGGCACGTTGCGCTCCAGCTCCGCCAGCCACGCCGTGGCCGCGGCGTCGGAGGGCATGCGCCAGTCCCCGCGCGGGGACAGGGAGCCGCCGGCCACCACCTTGGGCCCGTTGGGCAGGGTGGAGCGCTTGAACTGGTTGGCGAAGAAGCGGCGGTGGAACAGCTCCAGCCAGCGGCGGATCTCCGGCAGCTGGTAGGCGACCTTCTCGGCCTCGGGCAGGCCCGGGGGCCAGTCGCCCGCACCCGCGTCCGACCAGGCCCTCTCGGCCAGGAAGGCGATGCGGCTGGGGCGGCTCCCGCGACGCAGCACGTGCCACAGGGTGAAGTCCTGCAGGGCGTAGGGGCCGATCCTGGCCTGCGTGGACTGGATGGCGCCGTCGACCCCTGCGGGGACGAGCTCAGGACTGATCTCGGTGTCCAGGATGGCCAGCAGGGTGCGCCCGACGGCGTCGTCGAACAGCTCCTCGGCCACCACCCAGCGGATGAGGTGCTGGATGAGGGTCTTGGGGACGCCCGCGTTGACGCCGTAGTGGGCCATCTGGTCGCCCACGCCGAAGGTGCACCACCCCAGGGCCAGCTCGGACAGGTCCCCCGTGCCCAGCACGATGCCGCCGCGGTGGCCCGCGATGCGGAAGAGGAAGTCGGTGCGCAGGCCGGCCTGGACGTTCTCGAAGGTGACGTCGTAGAGGTCGCGCTCACTCATCCCCTCGGGCAGGGAGCCGGTGGCGGCGAAGGCCCCGTAGGGGTGGCCCATCTCGGCCAGCATCCGGGTGGCCGTGGGGCGGATGTCCAGCTCCTCGAAGCCGCAGCCCAGGCCGCGGGCCAGGTCCTCGGCGTTACGGCGCGTGCCGGGGCTGGTGGCGAACCCGGGCATGGTGATCGCCTGGATGTCGGAGCGGGGGCGGCCCAGGCGGTCCATGGCGCGGGCGGCCACAATGAGGGCGTGGGTGGAGTCCAGCCCGCCGCTGACCCCGATGACCACCTTGGGGTCGCCGATGGCGCCCAGGCGCTGGACCAGGGCGGCCACCTGGATGTTGTAGGCCTCGTAGCAGTCCTGGGCCAGGCGGGCCGGGTCGTCGGGGACGAAGGGGAAGCGGTCCACGCGCCTGCGCAGGCCGATGTCCGTGCGCGGGACGGTGAGGCCGTCACGGGGGATGACGACGCGGTTGAAGCCGCCGGGGTCGGTGAAGGTGGTGGGGGCCACGGCGCCCGGGCCCTGGCGGCCGGACAGGGCGAAGGTGGCGGCGTTGTCGGTGAAGGTGCCCTGGCGCAGGCGCTCGGCGCGCAGGCCCTCGACGTCCACGTCCACCACGGTGGCTTGCGGCCCGTCGGGGAAGCGCTCGGTGGCCCCCAGCAGGACGCCGTTCTCGTAGACGAAGGTCTGGCCGTCCCAGGCCAGGTCCGTGGAGGACTCCCCCTGACCGGCGGCGGCGTAGACGTAGGCGGCCAGGCCGCGGGCCGAGGAGGAGCGGGCCAGCAGCTCACGGTCCTCGGCCCGCCCGACGGTAATGGGCGAGCCGGAGACGTTGACCAGGACGCTCGCCCCGGCCAGGGCGGCCAGGGCCGAGGGGGGTACCGGGACCCACATGTCCTCGCAGACCTCCACGTGGAAGGTCAGGCCCGGGATGTCCTCGACCTCGAACAGGAGGTTGGGGCCGAAGGGGGCCCGGGCCGCGCCCGCGGGGAAGACGGCGTCGGGGTCGCCCACGCCGGGCAGCTCGATCACCACCGCCCCGCCGGCAATGGTGTCACCGGGGGTGAAGTGCCGCCTCTCGTAGAACTCGCGGTAGGTGGGCAGGTAGGACTTGGGGGCGACGCCGCGCACCACCCCGCCCTGGATGACGAGCGCGCAGTTGTAGAGGCGGTCGGCCAGACGCAGGGGGGCGCCCACGACGAGGGCGGGCAGGAGACTGGCGCTGGCGGCGCGGACGGTCTCGACGGCGGCCAGCACCTGGTCCAGCAGGACGTCGGAGAGCAGGAGGTCGTCAATGGCGTAGCCGGTCAGGCACAGCTCGGGGAAGGCGGCCAGGCAGACGCCGTCGTCGGACAGGGCCCGGGCCTGGGCGAGGACGGCGGCGGCGTTGGCGGCCGGGTCGGCCGGGACCACCGGGAGGGTGACCGCGGCCACACGCGCAAAGCCCTGGGCGTAGGCCGAGCGGAACTCCGTGCGGGGGCCGGCGTCGGGTGCCTCGGGAGCCGAGGGCGTGGAGGCCGGGCTGTCGGGTGTCATGGCGGCGGGGTCCGCCGTCCCGGGCGCGTCACAGGCCGCTGGCCCGCTCGTAGCGGGAGCGGCCTGTGCCGCAGGCGACGACGTCGGAGCAGACGCGGCACCGGGGCGGGACGGGGCGGGCGAGGTGGCGCCGAGCGGGGCGGCCTCAGACGCCGCCGGGGCTGCGTGGGAGGTGGGGCGCGTCATCGCGGCGGGGCCATTACGGTGGGCGGTGTCCGGTGCCATAGCCCCATCCTCCCACGGCCCACCACGCCCGTGCCCGCGCCGCTCCCCCGCGCCACGGTCCCCTCCTAGCAGGACACACCCGCGCCCGTACCCGCCCAACGCCGTCCCACGACTTCGGCTCGGAGGCCACCTTCGTGCCTGTACGCCCGCACGCGCAGCGCGTCACCACGCAGGCCACCCATGCACGCCCGCGCCGTCTGCGGTCCCCTGGCGACCAGCCGCACCAGGACCGCGTGCCTCCCGCCCTGTGCCTCCCCGCGCCATGAGGTCTATTCAGGGTCCGGGCGGGGCTGGCACCCGGTTTTGGCGCAATCTGAGGATCAGAACCGACCCCACCCCGCACCGGTCTCTGTACACCTAATGTCCACGCAGGTCAGGGGCTCAAGCCTCGACAGAGCCAAGGGTGCCCCTCGTTCTGATCCTCAGATTGCGACACGGGGAGGAGCTGGAGCAGCAGATGATCGATAAATTATTCAGATAATCATATTATCTATTGGCATTCTGGGGCGACGGGCGCCCTGACCAACGTCTCAGCCCCGGCTGTGCCATGAGCAGCGCCTACTTTGTGTCTGCGCGGCTTGAACCGGTTAGGCCAGCGGGGCGGGCCACGCCCTCCAGGTCCAGAATCGTCCCATGACCACCTCCACCGACCCCGCTGACCGACCAGCCACCGGCGCGTCCCCGGCCACACCGGCCGCCTCAGCCACCTCGGCCGCCCGCACCGTCCTGGCGCCCCCGGCCACCCCGGCTGCCCCGACCGGCCCAGCGTCCTCGGGCCGCCCAGGCACCAGCCAGCAGCCCCCGGCAGGTCCGCCGCCCGCCCGGCCTCCCCGCTCCGCCACCGGGGGTCCTGCGGCCTTCGCGCCCACAGGGCCCTCGGCCCCGGTCCCCCCGGGCACCCGCACCGTCCTGGCGCACCGCGGCGCCAGCGCCCTGGCCCCGGAGAACACGCTGGCCGCCTACCGCCTGGCCGCCGACCACGGAGCACGCTGGGTGGAGCTGGACGTGGACGTCATTAGCGACGGCACCATTATCGTCATCCACGACTCCCGGCTGGACCGCACGACCAACCGCACGGGCCCGTACTACGGCCTCACGGCGGCCGACCTCCCCACCATTGACGCCGGGTCGTGGTTCCACGCTCCGGCGGCGTCCACCGCCACCGGGCGGACGGCCGCGGGCCAGGCCCCACCCGCCCCGGTACCGCTCACCCCGGTACCAGCCTCCCCCAGCCCCTTCGCGGGCGAGCCCCTGCCCACGCTCGCCCAGGCCCTGGAGCTCCTGGGGGCACGGGGGTTGGGTGTCAATGTCGAGCTCAAGTCCTGCCAGGCCGGGGCGACGGCCTGCCGGTGGCTGGTCGACGGCGTCGCGGAGATCCTGGACGAGCACGCCCGGGCCTTCCCCGGCTGCGAGGTCCTGGTCTCCTCCTTCAACCCCGTCCTCCTGGACCGCATGGGTGCCCGGCGCCCGCTCACGCGCCGGGCCCTGCTGGTCGAGCGGGGGCTGCTCCTGGACGACTGGCGCTCCTACGCGGAGATACTCGGCGTGGAGGCCGTCAACCCGGCCGACGCGGGTCTGGAGCGCGGGAGGGTGGAGGAGATCCGCTCCCTGGGGTACGGGGTCAACGTGTGGACCGTGAACTCGCGTCGGCGCGCGGAGGAACTGTTTGAATGGGGAGTCACCGGAGTATTTACCGACCGTGTCCACGAACTGGGGGACCTGGAGCGGGGAGCCTGCTGAGGCTGAGCAGGTATGGCAAGCGCCCCGTGGCCGGGGTGGTGGGAGCCGGGCACGGGGCGCGGTGCGCCAGAAGGGACTCGAACCCCCAACCTTCTGATCCGTAGTCAGATGCTCTATCCATTGAGCTACTGGCGCGGTGTCGTTTCCGACAGGCAGTTACTTTAGTGTCCCGCCCCGGATGCGACAAATCCGGAGAACGTGAATCTCAGCACAAGGGGCTCGTGCTGGTCAGGGCGCTGAGCGCGGGCCGCCGGTCGGCCCCGACGCCGCCCCAGCCCGGTCGGAGGGACACCTGGCGATCCCGTGAGACCTTAAACACGCTCCCGACCGATCCGCGGAACCCCCAACTTTCTGATCTGTAGTCCGGACGGCAGCCACTGACCACCTCCGGGCGGGCTCCCATCGACGCCGCCCCGCCTCCGGGGCCGACGACGAGATCTACCGGCCCGGGCGCCGCCCCGCCTCCGGGACCCGGGACCCGCGAGAGGGTTCCGGGCCCCGGAGGCGGGGCGGGCGGCCTCAGGCGCCCCGGCCTCAGGCGCAGTGGCCTCAGGCGCGGCGGCGGCTACGCACCAGGAGCACCCCACCGGCGACCAGTGCGACCGCGAGGACGCCGATCCCCAGTGAGACACCCGTCAGCGGCAGGCTGCCGCCTCCGCTACCACCCGCGGCACCTGGGCTGGCAGCACCACCAGCACCACTGTTCCCGCCGTCGCCCGGCCCGTCAGTGGGGTCCGCCGGGGCGTGGGTGGGCGGCGGGGTCTCGCCCGGGGTCAGGGTGCCCGCCACCCGCAGCTCGGCCACGGACAGGGCAGTGGCACCGTCCTGCTCGTTGACCAGGTCGAACCGCACGTACCGGGCCCGGGTCACCTGGTCCAGGGTCAGGATCGTCGGGTCGAGGTTGGTCGTGGTGGTGCCGTCCTCCTTCTTGTCCACGTTGATACCGGTGGCGCTGCCCACCTGGGTCCAGCTCTGGCCGTCCTCGGAGACGAAGGCGGTCAGCGAGGTCGCCTGGGTCTGCGCAGAGGACTGGTCCGGCGTGTACTGGAGCTTGCTGACGTCGTGCAGGGCCCCCAGGTCCACCGTGTAGGACGAGGTCGTGGAGCTCACCGCGGCGGAGGTGAACACGTCGTCGTCACTGGCGGCCGCCTGGGTCCCCTCGGGGGTGGTCACGGTGAGCTGGCCCTGGGGCAGGTAGCCGTCGGTCTTCCAGTCGATCGACACCGTCTGGGAGGTCCAGGTCGCCCAGTCGTCAAGCTGGTTGCCGTCCTCGCCCACGGGCAGGACGAAGAGCTTGAGCTGGTAGGAGCCGGTGGGGGCCTGGGCCTTCTTCAAGGAGCTGTTGACGTAGGAGCCGTCCCAGGCGATGTAGGTCAGGTCACCGCGGCCGACGTCCTCGGTCTTGACGGTCGAGATCTGCGGCACGGTGGCGCCGTTCCCGTTGCCGCCCGCGCCACTGAGCAGGTCCGCCATGGTGTAGCCCAGTGGCTCGCCCAGGGTACCGTCGGCCTTGACCGGGGTGACCTCCAGGACCGCCTTGTAGACGGGGATGTCCACCTTGTAGACCACGAAGGCGGGATCCTCGTACATGCCCTCGTCGTCGATCGCGGAGTTGCCGAAGACGTAGGAGGCGTCCACCGCCTGGGCCGTCCGGTTGGACACGTAGGGGCTCATGCCCGAGCTGCCGCCGAGCACGTCGGCGGAGCCGAGGTTGCCGCCCACGCCCTGGAAGGGGATGCGCGCGACCTTGCCGTCGGCCTGGGTCAGGGTGATCCAGCCGCCGTAGAAGTCCCCGTCGGTCATGCCCTCGGGGGCCGTGACGGTGACGTCGATACTGGCCGTGCCGCCCGCGGGGACGGTCACCTTGCTGCCGTCGGTGGAGACCGTGGCGGGGCTGGTGGTGCCCCGCGTCGGCGTGGCGGAGGGGCCGGTCACGGTCACGGCGTCCACGTGGGACAGGTCGTAGGCCACCTGGTCGCTGCCGTGGTTGTGCAGGGTGAGCGTGGTGGTCACCGGCCCGTCCGCGGACTGGCCCAGGTTCATGACCGAGGGGGTGGTCTCCATGGTGGCCTGGATGGCCCTGTCGATATTGAGCCGGCCAGCGCCCTGGCGGGCCAGGGGCTCCAGCAGGCTGTTGTCGCCACCGGCCTGGGCCCACACCAGCGGCGTGGCGGTGGAGTGGAGGCGCCAGGCCACGGCGGTGGTGGCCTCGGCGCTGCCGATCGCCTTGATCTCCGGGTGGGCCTGAAGCAACAGGGCGACGGCGCCCGCGGTGTGCGGGGAGGCCATGGAGGTGCCGTCAAGGGTCTTGTAGGGGCCGCCGTGGTCCAGCGGCCAGGTGGACCAGATGCGCCCGCCGGGGGCGACGACGTCGGGCTTCATGGCCAGCTGGTCGTTCAGGCCCCAGGAGGAGAAGTCCGAGATCCGGCCGGCGGTGGCCAGGGGGAAGTCGGTGGAGTCCTGGGAGAAGGTCAGCGTGGAGCTGGCCGCCAGGGCGGCGCGGATGGCCTCGCCGTCGGCCTTGGTGATAGTGGCCACGGGGATGGTGATCTTTGTGTCACCGGCCACGTTGGCGTTGACCGTGCCGTCGGTGTTGTTCTCCAGGAGCACCGCCGAGGCGCCGGCGTCCTGGGCGTTGCGGACCTTGGTGTGGAAGTTGCAGTCACCCCGGCGGACGATCACGGCCTTGCCCGTGAAGGTACCCGAGGCCACGGGCTGGCACATCAGGGCCTCGGCGGAGCCCACCGCGCCAGCGGCCACCAGCGGGTAGGAGGTGTTGTCGTCGCGCACCACCGGGGAGGTGGTACCGGAGGACGGGGAGTAGGCGAAGTGCTGGCCCGCGTTGGTGGAGACCGTCAGGTAGTAGTTGTGCTCGGTGACGTTGTCAATGGAGCCGACCGCGATGACGTTCCTGGCGGAGGCGGGAGCCCCCATGGACCAGCGGCCCGCGGTGCCGGCGTTGCCCTGGGAGACGACGGTAATGACGCCCTTGGCGGCCAGCGCGTCGGCGGACACGGCGGTCGGGTAGCTGGCGAAGACCATGAAGTCCGCGCCAATGGACATATTGACCACGTCCATGCCGTCGCTGGCGGCGCGCGCCATGGCGGCGGCCAGGACCTCCGAGCTGGTGGAGTCCGAGCAGCCGAAGACACGGTAGGCGGAGATGGTCGCGTCGGGGGCGACGCCGACGATCTGGCCCGCGGCCGGGTCGCCCTTGGCGGCGGCGATGCCGGCCACGTGCGTGCCGTGGCCGTTGCAGTCGTCGGGGTAGTCGTCCGGATGGGTGGCGAAGCGCTGGTCGGCGGGCAGGCTGCGGTCACCGAAGGCGTTGCCCACGAAGTCGTAGCCGCCGGTCACCTTGGCGTTGGGGAAGCTGGTGGAGCCGTCGCCACCGGGCGCCTCGGTGCCGGGGGTGCCGCTGCCGCCGAACTCGACGTGGTCGTAGTCCACACCGGTGTCGATAATGCCGATCTTGACGTCCTTGCCGGTGAAGCCCAGCTGGGACTGGGCGACGTCCGCGCCGGTCAGGGACTTGGCGTGGAGCATCTGGGGGGAGGTGACCCCCTCGTCACGCTCGGCCTGGGTCAGGGCCGAGTCCGCGTCGGTGTCCTGGGGCGCGGGGACCACGGCGACCGGTGAGACCGACACCACCTGGTCCAGGGCTGCCAGCTTCTCCACCTTGGAGTCCTCGACGCTCACGGCCACGCCGTTCCACAGCTCGCCGTACCTGGTGGTGACCGAGGCGTCGATGTCGGCGTCGTCCATGGCCTTGACCAGGGCGTCCTGCTCGGCGGAGATGGTGGCGGAGCTGCCGCCCGCCGCCTGGGAGGGCGAGGCGAGCTCGACGAACCAGCGGTCGGGGACGTTCTCGGCGGTGGACCCGTCAGGCAGGGTCAGGGTCCAGGTGATCTTGCTGGAGGGATCCGGGGCCTGCTGCGGGGTGGCGGCCACGGTAGGGGCCGCGAGGGCTCCTAGGGTCAGTACCGCTACGCTCAGTGCGAGCGCGCGGCGTGTTCTTGGGCGGCTGATACTCACGTGGTACTTCTTCCTCAAGGGGGCGGTCCACGCCGCTGGGAACGACGCAGACCCGGAACAGTGGACGGAACGCCCATCCCAGAGCCTAACCAGACCCTTGCAGGAACGCTGCGGTGTTCTTATGGTAGACACCATAGATGTGATTTTTCGCATAATTCTGGTGAGTACATCCAGGTCAGCACAGGTGCACTCCGGGCACACCGGTATGAGGCAGCTGCAGCGGTACGCACGGGCTAACCGGGCCCGTTAGCAACGGCGCCAAGAGCGGGTGCCGTACCCGCTCACGTGCGTTCCACGTACGCCCCCGTGGCGGGGGTTCTCGTTGGGACCGCGCGGACCGGCGGAGATGGGGAGATTCGAACTCCCGAGGGGCTTACCACCCCAACCTTCTTAGCAGGAAGGCGCACTAGGCCACTATGCGACATCTCCTCACCCGCACACCGGGCGCTGGCGGGCAGGGGCAGCCTACCGTCCGCGGACGGTAAAGGCAAGCCGCGGAGAGGAAGGGATTCGAACCCCCGGTACGTCAGACGTACAGCGGTTTTCAAGACCGCCACATTCGGCCACTCTGTCACCTCTCCATGCCTGGGCGGAGCCCGTCAGGGCCTACCGGCAGGCGGCCCCCACCCTACACGACGCCGGGCCGGCTCGCGCCACCGGCCCCCGGTCCTTAACGGAACAGGCCGCGGCGTCGGGCCCGCTGGGCGGTGACGGGGATCGGCGAGACCGGGTCGTCCAGGCGCCCCTCGGCAATGGCCTGCCCGGCGGCCGGCCACACCGGCAGGCGGGGGACGAGGGTGGCCTGGAGGGCGTGGTAGACGTCCGGGTGACCGGCCCAGGTCCGGGTGGAGGGGCGGTTGGCCTGGTCGAGCTCGTGGGTCCACACGCCCGGGGCGCTTATGAGGTACTCCTCGGCGTAGTCGATCCAGGAGCGGTAGCAGTGCTCGTAGTGCTCCACCTCGATCTCGCCGTGCCCGTCGTCCAGGAGGGCCCGGCGCAGGGCGGCGGCGGCGCAGACGCCCTCGCAGACCACCCAGTGCATGCGCTCGTGGACGACCGGGGTGCCCTCGAAGTCCGTGGTGTAGACGAAGCCGGGGCCGCCGTCGACCCGCCAGGCGTCGGTACGGGCCCGCTCGAAGAGCTCCTCGGCGGCGGGCAGCATCCAGTCCGGGGCGCTCATGCCGCGCCCGATGAGGCCGGCACGGGCCTGGACGGTCAGGCGCGCCCACTCCAGGCCGTGGCCGGGGGTGGCGCCGTAGGGGCGGAACGGGTGGGCGGGGGCGTCCTCGTTGTAGTCCAGGCGGGGCCGCCAGGCGGGGGTGTAGTGCTCGGGCAGGCGCCAGTCGTGGGCCCGGGCCTGGCGGTTGACGGCGAAGTCGACCATGCGCAGGGCGCGCCTCAGCCACAGGGTGTCCCCGGTGACGTCGGCCACGGCCAGGTAGGCCTCCACGGTGTGCATGGCGGCGTTGATACCGCGGTAGTCCTCGGGGTCGGTGAAGTCGGCCGCGTAGGACTCCACGGGCATGCCGTGGGCCTCGTCCCACCAGTACCGGTTGACGACCTCAATGACGTCGCCCAGCAGCTCGGTGGCCCCGGGGCGGTCCGCGGCGGCGGCGGTGGCGGCGGCCAGCATGACGAAGGCGTGCTGGTAGCACTCCTTGCGGGCCAGGGAATCCACCGGGGTGGCGCGCCCGGAGGCGTCCACCTGGTGGCCCACGGCGGAGTACCAGCCCCCGTGGTCGGTGTCCCGCATGGCCGTACGCAGGGCGCGCACACCGTGGTCGGCGTAACGGCGGCAGCCGGGGATCCCCAGGAGGGCACCCAGGGAGAAGGCGAAGGTCATGCGCCCGGTGATCCACAGCTCCACCGGGTGGTCACGGTCCACCACCCCGTCCTGGCCGATCCAGCCGAAGCCTGAGGGCACCCGCGCCGCCCGCGCGTAGGCCAGGAGCGCGTGCGTCTCGGCCGCCAGCCAACGGGTGTGCTCGGGGGCACCGAACCATCCCAGTCCCATGGAGTCCTCCTCGACCAGTGTGCCAGCCCGGCCCGTTGGTGTAGCCGGGATCACGAGTCAGCCTACCTCTTGCGAACGCCCCTGACCAGGGGCGTACACCGGCCGTCGGCACCCGGGAGCGCCCTGAATGCGGTCGCCGGCGGGAACGCGGAGACTCGGCCGTCCGCAGGGGCCCGGGAGCGTCTCGGAGTACGCCCCACGGTCCGTGCCGGAGCGGCGTGAGGGTGGCCCACCGGCCGCTAGTGGGGGGCCGGCCAGGCCTCCTCGGCCTGCCTCAGGGCCTCCTTGGAGCCCGTCTCGCCGGTGGTCCACTGGGTCATGGCCGACCACAGGGCCCCCTCACCGACCTCGGGGGGCATGGTGTCGGAGGCGTCCAGGCGGATGACCGACTCACGGGACTGCAGGATCTGGGAGGCCCTGCGCGCCACGTCCGACTTCACCGAGGAGACGTCCACGTTCTTGTTGGCGGTGGCCATCCCCCCCAGGGCCACGCGCTCCTGGGCCCAGGAGGTGGTGGTGAGGTAGTCCATGAGCATCTCCTTGACCTTGGGGTCGGCGGGGGAGCCGACAAAGGACACCAGGGAGTCCGAGCCCACGATCGTGGCCCCGGAGTGCTCATCGTCGGGCAGGAGGAAGGCGGAGACCTGGTTGTTCGTGTCCACCAGGGCCGGGGCGCTGGCCGACGGCGTCGCCCCCCTGGTAGCCGACCCCGTCGAGGTGGCGGTCGCGGTCACCACGGTGCCGTTGCGCCCCTCGACGTCGGTCACCACAGTCCCCTCCGGGAGGTAGTTCTCCAGGGAGGAGGATCCCAGCATCATGAGGCACCTGCCGTCCACCAGGTCCTTGAGGGCCTTGTCCACCGTGGTGACCCGGGTGGCCTGGCGCCCGCCGGCCACCCGGCCGTCAGCCAGGACCAGGTCCTCGACCAGGTCCAGGGCGGCCACGGCGTCGGCGTTGTCCAGGGGCACCTCGTGGGTGGCCCAGGCGTCGTAGGCTCCCGTGCCCCGGGTCATGAGCAGGGCGGACTCCAGCCAGTCGGTGGCGGGCCAGCCGGTGGCCTTGCCGTCGGCGATCCCCAGGCACCAGGGGGCCACCCCGCTGCCCCGGGCACCCTGCGTCCCGTCCTGGGGCGCCTCGGTACCGGGCGCGGGCTGGGACGAGGCGCTGGGCGTGGCACTGGAGGAGGCACTGGGCGTGGCGCCGGCGGCGGAGTGGTCGGTGGCGATCCTCTGGGTCAGGGCGACCAGCTCCTTCCAGGTACCCGGCACCTTGTAGCCGGCCCTGCTGAAGGCCGCTGGGGAGAACCACACGAAGGACTTCACCGAGGCCATGATCGGGGCCGCGTAGTTGACGCCCCCCTGGCTGCCCGCCTGCACCCAGGAACGGTCCCAGCCGAGCTCGATATTGGCGTTGACGGAGTCGGGCAGGGCCTCCAGCGCCCCGGAGGCGGCCAGTGACCTCACCAGGCCGGTCTGGGGCACAATGGCCAGGTCCGGCCTGGAGCCCGTCATGAGATCCGCCTCCAGGGAGGGCGAGGAGGAGTGGACCACGTCGATCCCGGTGCAGGCCTCGAAGTTGGCCAGGGACGCCTCCAGGCGCGCGGCCTCGTCCCCCTGCAGGGAGGAGGCGATGGTCACGGCGGGCACGCCACCGGAGGCGGAGGTCGTGGAGGCCGCCGTGTAGGCCTTGAAGTCCGCGCAGGCGTCGGAGTCGGGTGAGCCGGGGGAGCAGGCGCTCACCCCCAGGCCGACCAGGGCCAGGACCAGGGCGGAGACGACGGCCCGGACGGACCGGGCAGGGGTGTGCGTGCTCATCACTGCTTCCTCACTCGCTCGACGACGGCGTCCAGGACGGCCGCGGCACCGTCGCGCCACACGGGCTCGGTGGTGACGTCGGCCAGGTCACGGACCCACTGGGGGGCACTTCCCATGGCGACCCCCACCCCGGCCCAGACCAGCATCTCTGTGTCGTTGCTACCGTCCCCCACCGCGATCGCCCGCTGCGGGCCGGTACCCAGGCGCACGACGAGGTCGTCCAGGGCCGAGGCCTTGGTGACCCCCGGCGGCGCCACGTCCAGCCAGGCGGTCCACCCGATGGCGTACTCCACGGAGTGCAGCCCGCACTCCCGCACCAGGGCGGTGAAACGGTCCAGGGGCATGCCCGGGGCGCGCAGCACCACGCGGGTGACCTCCTGGGAGCGCAGCTCCTCCACGGGCACGACCCGGTAGTCCTCAATGAGCTCCCCGGGAGGGAAGGGGGAGGAGACGCAGAAGGCGCCGTCCGCCCTCTCCACGGCGACGATCCCGTCGGGCACGGCGCCGAGGAGGGCGTCAATGGCGTGGGCGGGGTCAAAGGTACGCACCGTGACGACCTCGTAGCCGCGCGGCGCCTCCGGGTCCAGGCGCAGGGTCAGCGCCCCGTTGGCGCACACCATCCACCCCGTGGTCAGCCCCACGTGGCGGGCCACCGGCAGGGCCGCCTCCACGCTGCGCCCGGTGGCGATCACGATCTGGGCGCCGTAGGAGCGCAGCCGGGCCACCGAGGCCATGACCCGCTCCGAGACCCGCCCGTCCATGGACAGGATGGTGCCGTCCACGTCCAGGGCCACCAGCAGGCCCTCGTCAGGGGCCAGGGGGTCCGCGCAGGACGGCGGGGCCGGGGCGGTGGCGCGGGACGCCAGGACGGCCTCGAGGTCGGCCATCCGGTCCTGGACGACGGCGTGGTAGGCCTCGTGACCCAGCGGGCGCAGGGGGGAGGGTCGCGCCGGGCTCCCGCCCTCCGGCCGGCTGCCCGGCGCGACCCCGGTCTCAGGGGCCACCACGGACGCCACCGCGCCGCTGCCCGGCGCCGTGGCGGGCACGCCCACGGGCAGGACCGCCGGGTCAGGGGCGGTAGGGCCCTCGTCGGGCGCGTGAGGGTGCGCCCCGGCAGGGGCCTCGGCGCCCGACCCGCCGCGGGGGCCCCCGGAGTCGGGGCCCGCGCCCGGGGCGGGGGAGCTCGGGTCAGGGGAGCCAGCGGTGGGGCCGGCGGTAGGGCCGGGCGCGTCGGCGCCGTCGCCGACGTCGGGACCTGGGGAGAGCGTGGGGGGGACCATGGGGATCAGGCGGTAATGACCTCAAGGCCACCGAGGTAGGGGCGCAGGCCCGGCGGCACGGTGACCGAGCCGTCCGGGTTCTGGTTGTTCTCCAGGACGGCGACGATCCACCGGGTGGTGGCCAGGGTCCCGTTGAGGGTGGCCACGGGGCTGGTGCCGTTCTCCCGGCGCTCGCGGATACCCAGGCGGCGGGCCTGGTAGGTGGTGCAGTTGGAGGTGGAGGTGACCTCCATCCAGCGCTCCTGGGTGGGCAGCCAGGCCTCGCAGTCGAACTTGCGGGCGGCCGAGGAGCCCAGGTCCCCGGCGGCGGTGTCGATAACGCGGTAGGGCAGTCCCACCAGGGCCAGCATCTCCTCCTCCAGGGCCAGGAGGTAGGCGTGCTCCTCAGCGGCGTCCTCGGGACGGCAGTAGGAGAACATCTCCGCCTTGTTGAACTGGTGGACGCGGATAATGCCGCGGGTGTCCCTGCCGGCGGCGCCCGCCTCGCGCCGGTAGCAGGTGGACCAGCCCAGGTAGCGACGCGGGCCGGAGGACAGGTCGAGGATCTCGTCGGCGTGGTAGCCGGCCAGGGCCACCTCGGAGGTGCCGGTGAGGTAGAGGTCGTCGGTGGGCAGGTAGTAGATCTCGTCGCTGTGGGCGCCCAGGAACCCGGTGCCGTCCATGACCTGCGGGGTCACCAGGGTGGGGGTGGTCATGGGGGTGAAGCCGTGGGCCACCGCCGCCTCCAGGGCCGCCGTCATGAGGGCGAGCTCCAGGCGCATGCCCCAGCCCTTGAGGTAGTAGAAGCGGGCCCCGGAGACCTTGGCGCCGCGACGGGTGTCGATAATGTCCAGGCCCTCGCCCAGGGCCAGGTGGTCGGCCGGGGTGAAGCCCTCGGCGGTGAAGTCGCGGGGCGCGGGACCCTCGTGGCGCAGGACGACGTAGTCCTCCTCGCCGCCGGCAGGGGCCCCCTCGATGAGGTTGGCGAACCGGCGGGCGTACTCGTCCAGGGCGGCGGCGGCGACGTCGGCCTGGACCTGCGCCTCCTTGACCGTGGTCGCGAGCTCCTTGGCCCGGGCCAGGATGGCGGGGCGCTCCTCGGGCGAGGCCTTGCCCACCGAGCGGGAGACCGCCTTCTGCTCGGCACGCAGGGTCTCAAAGGCGGCCAGGCGTGCACGGCGCGTCTCATCGGCCTCAAGAAGACGGTCCACCAGGGAGACGTCGGCTCCGCGGGCCCGCTGGCTGGCGCGGTAGAGCTCGGGGTTCTCGCGCAGTGCGCGCAGGTCGATCATGCCTCCACTCTACCGAGCCGACGCCGCTCCCCGGGGAGGCGACGGACCCCGGCGGGCCGCCAGGGCCTGGGACGAGAGGCCGTGGGCGAGCCCGGGTCCGCCCCGGGTCCAGTCCGGGGACGCCCCCTGGGTCACCAGCTTGAAGTGGTGGATGAGGTCCGCCCCAGGTCCAGTCCGGGACGCCGGTGGCAGCCGGGCCCCGCCCCAGGGCCCGCACGACATGGACGTAGTCAGGTGGCAGCCGGGTCCGGGAAGGCCGGGCGCCGCCGTGGCGGTCCTCCCCTGTCACCCGGCGTCACCCGGACCCGGGCGCTGCGCACAGGGGCCTGGGACGAGAACACTACGTTCGTACATCTAATGCACTCAATCGATACTGAACCCACGCACCAGGCGCGTCGCCCAGGTGCTCGGTATCCTCCCTGGTCCCGCCACGGTGCTCGGTATCCTCCCGACTCCCGCCGCCGGGCCCCGGCCGCACCCGCGCGTCCCACCGCCGTCCCACCGCCGCCTTGCCTGTCCCCACCGCCACCCCGGGGCGGGCAGCGAGCCCCGAGCGGCCCAGCCGCACCCGGGCGCGTCCGGCCGCTCCTGGCCGCACCCGGCCACTCGGCCCCGGGCTGGGCCTACCGGTGCCCAGGAGCGGCCGCCCGTCCGTCCACGGGCCCCGGCAGGCCCTCACCCCGGACCTCTGGCCCTTTCCTCCTCGTCCCAGGTGGTGTGACGTGACTGTGACATTGACCGGAATCGCGACCCGGTCACCCGCCTCCCCCTCTGTGTCATTCGAGTGACCTATAGTCAAAACCATCCCACAGCGCCGCCGGGCGCGACACCCCACCCTTAATGACAGGACCACGCCTATGGCCGCGACCCCACTGCCCTCCTTCTCGCAGCTGCGCGCCTTCGTGGCACTGTGCGACAACCAGCACTTCGGTGAGGCCGCGGCGAGCCTGGGCGTCAGCCAGCCCAGCCTCTCCCAGGCGATCCACACCCTGGAGAGGCGCGTGGGCGGTGAGCTCGTGGAACGCACCACCCGCAAGGTCCTGGTCACCCCCCTGGGGGAGTCCCTCCTGCCGTTCGCGCGCGAGGCCGTCCTGGCGGCCGAGAGCTTCAGCCAGGCTGCCGCCAACGAGGGCGCCTCCCTGGTCGGCACCATACGCCTGGGCATGATCCCCACCCTGGCCCCCTACCTGGCCCCGGTGGTCCTCGACGGCCTGTCCGAGCTGCTGCCCGAGCTGCGGGTCGAGCTGCGGGAGATGACCACCGGAGACATCCTGACCCTCCTGGAGCAGGGGCGCCTGGACGCCGCCGTCCTGGCCATTGACGTGGACATGCAGCGGGCCGCCGCCATCCCCATGTTCGACGAGCCGCTGGTGGTCCTCGTGCCCGCGGACCACCCCTGGGCGGGGCGCACCGACCTGCGCACCAACGAGCTCGACGCCCAGAATCTCCTGCTCCTGGACGAGTCCAACTGCCTGCGCCAGGAGACCCTGGCCATCTGCCAGCACTACGGCTCCCACCCGCCGGTGGCCGTGGCGGCCACCCTGACCACCGTGGTGCAGATGGTGGCCCACGGATCCGGGGTGACCGTGGTGCCCGAGGGCGCCCTGAGGATGCTGGGGGACTCCGCGACCTACGCCGTCGCCCGGTTCCGTCAGGAGGGCGGCACCACACCCAGCCGCCGTATCGGCCTCGTCCACCGGATCTCCACCTCCCGGACCGAGGAGTTCGAGGCCCTGGCCCGGGTCCTGACCGACCTGGTGCGTGAGGCCGGCCTGCCGCTGCGCGAGGTACCCGGCTCCGAGCACCGGGACGCAGGCCCGGAGCGCGAGGACCGGGCGGGCTGACCCAGCCGGTCTTCCCGGGGCGCGGGAAAGGCCGTTGCCCTCAGCGCGCTGCTCGCGGCCGTCGGAGCGCGGGGCCCGGGGAAGGCCGAGACCCCTCACGGCCCCAGGAGGGCCGCCGGGACCACCACGACGCCGTCCCGGTCGCGGTAGGCGGCACGTCCGGTGGTCACCAGCACCGCCTCGCTCAGGCGTGCGCCCAACCGGTCGCGCAGCCACAGCAGGTGGCGGGTGTCCCCCGGTCGGGGCGACGGGTGGGCCTTGACCTCGATCGCCACCACGCACCGGTCACGCCCCTCGACAATGAGGTCCACCTCGTGCGCGCCGCCCTTGGTCCGCAGGTGGTGGACCCGCGCTCCGAGCAGGGAGGCGTAGACCTGGACGCTCTGGGTGACCAGGGACTCGAACAGGGGGCCCAGCATCCGGGGCCGACGCCGCTGCCCAGGAGGGGTCACCACACGTGCTCCCCTCACGCCCAGGATCTCCGCGGGCCCCTGTCCCAGGAGGCGGGCCGCGAGCGCGGGATCAACGAGCTGATGCTTGCCCTGGAGGTTCGCGCGGGAGAACTCGTTCTCGCTGGCGCTCCACCCCGGCACCAGGTCCAGGATCCACATGCCGACCAGGTGGTCGCGGTAGGCCCGGGCGGTGTCGGCCGCCAGCGTCCTGCCCAGGGGCCTGCTGGCCAGCTGGCTGATATCGGCGAACGTGGCGGTGGTGGCGACGGCGCTGGCGTAGGCCGTCATCCACTCCCGGACCGACCGCGGCCGCCGGCTCAGGCCCCCGGCGTCACGCAGGTCACGGGTGACGGTCTGCTCGATGTAGCCCTCCAGGAGCTCCTCGCGCGCGTAGGCGTCCTGTTCCCGGATGGCGGGGAAGCCGGAACGGCAGATCTCGTCCACGTACTGGTCGATGGTGACCGTGGTACGGCCTGAGACCGGTGGCAGCGCAGCTGCCGGGGTCGTCGGATCCTCCTGGCGCGCCTGCCCGGCGTCGGAGGCCAGGAGCCCGGCCAGGGAGACGGTGGGAGCAGTCTCCAGGCCGCGCTCGACCAGGGAGAAGGGGCGCATCCGCAGGGTGACGATCCGTCCTGCACCGGTGTGGGTGGGGGCCTGGGAGGGGGTGGAGGAGCCGGTCAGGAGGAAGCGGCCGGGGGTGTAGTCCTGGTCCACGGCGCGGCGTACCCGGTCCCAGAGCCTGGGCATGCGCTGCCACTCGTCCAGGACGACGGGGGTCGGGACGCCGGAGAAGTGGCGGTCCAGGGCCTCGACCTGGTCCCAGTCCGTCGGGTCGTCCAGGGGGAAGAAGCTGCCCGCGACGGCCTGGGCGGTGCGGGTCTTGCCCACGGCGCGGGCCCCGTTGACGCTCACCGCCGGCACCGAGGCCAGCAGCCGCCTCAGCTGCTGATCGACCAGACGGGTCCGGTACTCCCTCACGTACGCCATGGTACGACCCCGGGGGCCTGGGTCCTCTGTTTGGTCACCTCCCCACTAGCCTTTTGGTCGCCTCTCCATCCTCTGTTTGGTCCAGTCCTCAGTCTCTGACTCGTCGGCGACACCCCTTCCTTCTCGTGATTCAAGTCACTTAATAGAGGGAGGTACCGAGAGGGAGCATGGCGTGTAGTATGTGAGCTGCTCCGCGATACCGTGGAGATCGCGGCTTTCCGTGTGCCGTAACCTCACCAAGGTTGCGTCAGCCCCGAGGGATCGGGGATCGTAACTTTCAATGTGCAGTATGTTTCTGCCTTGGAGGCTGATTGTGCGCCCGTCCTTCGACACCGTCTTCCGGGAGCTCACCGGTCACGCGCCCCGGGAGTACCAGGTCCGGCTCGCCCGGCGCCTGCTTGAGGGCCGCCCTCCGACCGTGATCGAGGTCCCCACCGGCATGGGGAAGACCCTGGCGGTCATGACCGCCTGGCTCTACGCCCTGGCCGCGGATCTGGAGCAGGTCCGGGAGCAGGGGAGCACCCGCCGGATCTGGATGAGGCTGCACCTGGTGGTGGACCGCCGCGCCGTCGTCGATACCGCCTTCACCGCCGCCGGGCACCTGCGTGACGACCTCGCCAGCCCCACCTCCCCGGCGGTCTCCTGGCTGGCCGGGGCGCTGCGCACCGGGGTGGGGCCTTCCCGGAGCCCGCTGGAGGTCCTGCGGCTCCGTGGCGGCCTGGAGGACCGCCCGGAGCACACCCGCTTCCCGGCGTGTCCCACCATTGTCCTGGGCACCCTGGACATGACCGTCTCCCGGCTCCTGTTCCGCGGCTACCAGCTCTCCGCACGCCGACGGAGCATTGACGCCGCCCTGACCGGGACCGACTCCCTGTGGGTCCTGGACGAGGCGCACCTGTCCACCCAGGCGTACACCACCCTGCGCCTGATGGAGTCGCACGCAGCTGGGCTCGAGGACCGGTTCGACGGCGCCGTGCCCCCGCTGAGCGTCATCGCCATGAGCGCGACGGGCGCCCCCCGCCTCCCTGGCGCTCCCCGGCCACCGTCCGGCGACGAGGTGCTCACCATCGACTGGGAGCGGGAGGAGGCCCGCGACCCCGGCCTGGCCCGGCGCCGTCGGGCCCGGGCCGGCACGCCGGTGCGCGTGCACGACGCCGTGGGCGGGTCCGCCGTCACCATGGCGGACCTCGCCGCACGGCGGGCGCGGATCCTGGGGGCCGGGCAGTCCCTGGTCGTCTTCTGCAACACGATCAGGACCGTGCAGGTGGTCGCCCGTAAGGTCGCCAGGGCCTGCGGCACCACGGACTCTCCCGCCCTCAAGGTCCTCGTGGGAGGCATGCCCACACGCCACACCGACGCGCTCATGGACGTGCTCGCCCCCTACCGCACCGGCTCCCCGCAGCGGTCGGAGGCCGCCCCCGTCGTGGTCGTGGCCACCTCCACCCTGGAGGTCGGTGCGGACCTGGACTTCACCTTCCTCATGACCGAGACCTGCCAGGCGCCCTCCCTCGTCCAGCGCCTGGGACGGGTCAACCGGGTAGGGGACCGGACGGACGGAGGAGTAGATGTGATCTGCACCACTCAAATGGACCCGATCCACGGGGAGGCGGCAGCGGCGGTGGGGACGGCCGTCCGAGGAGCCACCACGCTGTCGGGGCTGCTGGGAGGCCTGGAACGGGGCGGAGCGGAGCTCACCGTCCCCGAGCAGGTGCCCGTCCTGCTGCCCCCAGCGAGCCTGCGCGCCTACCTGCGCACCCTCGGCTCGCGCAACGACCAGCCGGTCTCCCCCTGGATCCGCCCCCTGCAGGACCAGCGCGGGGACGTGACCCTGGTGTTCCGGGACAGCCTGGGACTGCTCCGGTGGGGCGTGCGCCCGGAGGTGGTCCTGGACGACCTGAGGCAGTGGCCACCGGACCTCCGGGCCGAGGGCTGGACCATGTCCGTAGACCAGGCGCACACCCTGGTGGACGAGTCCCTACGCCAGCAGGGCGGGGACCCCGTCGGCCTCGTCGTCATGGACCCCACCGCCCCCGAGCCGGTCAGCCACCACACCGCCGTCCCCGACCTGCGCCCCGGCCAGGTCCTGGTCCTGGACCCGGGGTACGCCGGACCCCTCCTGGGGGCGCTCCACGCCGCCACCGACCTCTCAGGGCAGGTGGTCCCGCTCAAGGCGGAGGACCGGGGCCTGCGCGCCGCCCAGGAGCGGCTCACGGCGATGGCCGCCGGCCAGGACCCGGCTACCTCGGTGCTCACCGACCTGGGTACCGGCGCCAGGCAGTCCCAGGACCCCTATGGTGAGCTCTTGGAGGCCAGCGTGGAGCTGGTCGCCCCTGCCGGGACGGTCCTGGGCAGAGAGGTCCTGGGGGAGGAGACACCTACGCCGTGGCTCCGCCTGACCCTGACGCCTGCCACCGCGGGGCCTGTCCCGGGCCGGAGCCGCAACCTGCGCGAGCACGGGGCTGCCGTCGGGGCCCGTGCGGGGGCCTGGGCCCGGGCCATGGGCCTGCCCTCGGCGGTGGTCGCGGACCTGGTCCTGGCCGGGACCTGGCACGACGAGGGCAAGCGCGACCCGCGCACGCAAGCCGCCCTGACCATGGGTCTGGACGCGCAGGGCTACCTGGTGCCGCCGGACCGGCCTCCCGCGGAGCCCGTGGCCAGGTCCGGGCTGCCCTACCGGTACTGGCGCCGCTCACGCGACCTGGCCGGGGTCCCGCCCAGGTGGCGCCACGAGGCGCTCTCCGCCGAGCTCCTGGGGGTGGCGCTGGAGCAGGGCCGGGCCCGGGCCCACGACGTCGACCTCGTCCTGCACCTGGTCCTCAGCCACCACGGCTACTTCCGCGGCCCGGGACCGCTCACCCCGCCCGGGGTCGGGCCACGCCACCAGGACCCCGCCGACCCGCTGTGGGCCGAGGCGACCCGGCGCTTCCACCGTCTCAATGACCGCTACGGGCCCTACACCCTGGCCCTGGCCGAGACCGTGCTGCGGCTGGCGGACTGGGACGTCTCCCGGGAGGAGCAGGACCATGGGCGCTGAGACCACCTACCCCCTGCGGGCGCTGTCAGGGCGCCGGGCCGCGCACGTGCTGGCGGTGTGGGGGCTCGTGGACCTGCTGCCCGGTGCCCGGCTGTCCTTCACCGACCAGGACGTGCCCGTGCTGTGGTGGGACGGGGCGGACCTGGCGGGGACCGCCGCCGCGGGGCTGGTGGGACGCACCTGGGACCTGGACCACGGCCCCCTGCGGGGGGTCAGTACGACGACGCCCGCCCGCAGCGTCGTCAACCCCCTGACCGAGCAGGCCTGGGGGCAGGTACCGGCCACCGGCCTGTACGGCCACCGGGACCCGTTGGCCGTCTTTGACGTCTCCCGTGCCGCCAAGCGGTCCGGTACGGTGGCGGACCTCCAGGTGGGCGCCTCGGCCCTGACCCTGCTCAGCGGCCGCAGCCACGCCCCCGGCACCGTCAGGGCCACCTGGACCTGCCGGGGGGCTAAGGACGAGCAGACCGCCTACCGAGAGGCCCGACGCAGCCTGGAGCACCTGCGCTACGGCGTCCTGGACGTGGCCCTGGCCAAGCCCGGCCTGCGTTTCTCCGCCACGCTCGCCCGGCCCCGGGGGGTCAGTGGCTCGGAACGCTGTGCCGTCCACCCGCTCATTGACCTCCTGGCCTGGGTGGGGCAGACCCTGCTCCTGCCCCGCCAGCGCTCCGTCCCGGCCCCGGGGCGACCCGGCGTCAGCGCCCTGAGCTGGGTCCTCAACCCCGTGCCGCTGCCCCTGGAGGTCCTGCTGGACCTGCACGAGTCCCCTCCCGCGGGCCTGCCCTGGCCCCGGTGGACCGCCCGTGTCCAGACCCTGGGGGGCAGCACGAGGGTGACCGCCCTGGGGACCGCCCACCCGGACACGCCGGGGGGCCCGGGCGGCCCGGTCCTGCCCAGCCGGTGGCGCCCACCGTCCCACACGTCCTTAAATAAGGAGACCCTATGAACTTCCGCCCACTTATCGAGTCCCTCATTCACGACGAGGCGGTTGCGGGCATCACCCTGACCACCGTCTACGAGTCCCTCACCGGCGTCACCGTCACCCCGCCCGCCGGGACCATCCGCCAGGGCGGCGAGGTGGTCGGCCTCTTCACCACCGCCACGGGAGAGACGGCCGCGACCATCGACTCCTGGGGCTCCCAGGCCTCCCGCTGCGAGGCCCTCCTGGCAACCCGGTGCACGCCGTCGCACCATCTCCTGGCCGACGAGATCGGCTACCCGCTGGTGATCGTGAACGACGAGGAGGGCAGGACCCTGACCACCTCCGCCGAGCTCTCCCACCGCCAGGCGGACGCCACCTGGCGCCTGCTCAAGGGCGAGCTGGAGGCCAAAGGGATCAACTTCGAGTGGATCCAGCAGGCCACGCGGGACAGTGCCGACGCTCTCCTGACCGGCTTCCCCACCGCGATCCCCTTCGGGTGGTGGCACTCACACACCAAGCGCTCTCGTTCTCAGAAGGCAGGCGACAACCCTGGGAAAAACAGCTCCACCAAGAAGCCCGGGCGCACCAAGAAGGTCGACGACGACGCCATGGAGGCCATCCGTGACGACCTGGACTACTACGTCATGGACCCCTCCCAGTCCCGCTCCGCCCGTCTGTTCACCTCCGAGATCATGGCGCTGGGAGTCTCCGAACGGCGGCGCAGGGCGGGCCGGGTGGACCGGGTGTTCGGGGGCGCCGGGGGCGAGGTGGGCGGCAAGAGGCTCTCCGTCCTCGGCCTGGGCTCGCTGCCGCCGACGGAGGATGAGGACAAGATGCCCTCGGACCTCACCTACCGCACCATCGAGGGCCACGCCTTCCTGTCCCTGACGGGCCTGCGGTCCTTCCGGTTCGACCAGGTGGACGAGGTGCTCGCCCGCACACTCGTCGTCTGCCTGACCCTGCTCCTGTACACCACCCTGCAGCACCACCTGGACCTGCGGGCGGGCGCCGAGCTGCGCGTGGTCGAGCCGGGCACGCGCGCGCAGGTGGCCAGGCACGGCGCCGCCCCCGAGCCGCTGGAGCTGCCCGCCCCGGACGAGCTCAGGAAGCTGGTGCGTACGCTGGGCCGGGAGGCCGGGTGGCCGGGGAAGACGACGACGATCGTTGTGTCCCCCACCTCACCTCTGGGCAAGCTCCTCAACCTCGTCGACGGCGGCAAGTGATGCCCGCCCTGACGGTCTCGGCGGTCTTCCCCACCGGCCAGTTCAACGCCCACGACGCCGACGGCCACGCCGAGTGGCCACCGGCCCCCGCCCGGGTGCTGGCCGCCCTCCTGGGGGCCGCGCACCGGCTCGGTGAGGGCGTGGCCGAGGTGGAGGCGCTGTTCAGCGCCCCCGCCCCGCTCATTACGGGGCCCGCCGTCGGGCTGCGGGACACGGGGTTCGGGCGGTGGGTGCCGGTGAACAACGAGCTACAGGTACGCGCGGACGGCACCGCCACGGGCATTGTCGACCGTGCCGACCGCTTTGGTGAGAGGCAGCAGAAGGCCCCTGAGCGCGGGGTCCTGGTGGGGACCGGCCCCCAGGACGTCGTGCGCTGGACGTGGGAGGTGCCCGACGGGGCCGCGCCGAGGGTCCTGCGCCGGGTGGCACGCTCCGTGGAGTACCTGGGGCGCCCCACCTCCCCGGTCCTGCTGGACGTGTCCACCAGTCCCCAGCCGGACCCAATCCCGGGGGCCAGCGCCCAGTCAGCCCCGGGGGCCGGTGTCCGGACCGGAACCATGAGGCCGGAGCACCAGGGGACCGAGGTGGCAGGCGCAGAGGCGGCGGAGCTGGCGTCCCCCGGGGCCGGGGACCCGGAGACCGGGCTCCCGGAGGCCGGGGGCCCGGCAGGGCACCTGCGCTGGGAACCTCACCCGGACGGTTGGCTCCACCTGCGCGTGGGCACGCCCGCGCTCCTGGGGGCCCTGGCCGCCCGGGAGGAGGAGCGCCGTCGGAGCCAGATGACAGGTGAGCACCCGGTCGTCACCACGTGCCCCACAGCACCCTACCTGCTCGTGGGGGCGGCCCGGGAGGGGGTGAGGGACGGGGCCGCGGTCCCGACGCTCCTGCGCTCCTGCGCGCTCTACCGGGTCGGGGGTGGTGGGAGCGGCAGGGACCAGCGGTTCCTACACGCTGGGGACGTGGCCACGGTGGTCTCACAGGTCCGGGACGTCCTCGGACCCGGCGGCTGGATCCTGCCGCTGGTCGGCCCGGAGGGCAGACGGGGGCTGAGGGTCCTACGCGGCGTGGTGGTCTGCGAGGTCCGCGGCCCGGCCCGCCTGGAGCTGGCCACGCGCACGGGGGTGTGGCAGATGAGGCTGCACGAGGCCAGGTCCTTGCGCTCCCTGCCCAGGGTGCTGTGGGCGGCCACCCGGGCTGCGCGCACGTGGACCTCCGTGGTACCGACCCCGGTCGACGACGCCACGCTGCTGGAGGCGTCCCGGTCACTGGCCCGCTCCCTGGGGGTCGTCCTGACCGGCGTCGAGGCCCATGAGGCCTCCCGGTCCGAGGGGGCCGTGGACGTGGACGGCGACCACGGGCTGCGGCACGTCACCGTGCAGGTCGACGCCGCCGTCCCCGGACCGGTCAGCCTTGACGGGGCCCTGCTCGTACCAGCTGGCGCGAGCGGGCTGGCAGTGGCCCGGGGCAAGTACCGCACGTAGTACCGTCGGAGGCGCCCTCGTCAGGACAGGCCCAGGCTGTCCGCACCCGTGGCAGCAGTACCTGGACTGACACCGTCGTCGAGGCACCCGGTACCGGGTCCGGGCACAGGCGGTCAGTCTGCTCGCGGCCAGGACCGCGTCCTTCCCGCACCACTTACGTCCGCCCTCAACCTCTTAGGAGCCTTTGTGCAAGACCAGGTCCTCGCAATCCCTCTGACTGAGGCACTTGAGTACCTCAGTACCCCCGACGGCGTCCACCACCTGGCACTGAGAAACCTGCCCGACCTCCGGGGGGTCTCACGCACAGCCCGGGCTTCCCTGGGTGTCCTCTTCCGTCTGGCCCTGCCCACCGAGCTAGGCGGGCAGGCGGGACATGTCACCATTCGCTACCGCGGGGCGCCTCCGATCAAGGGCGCGCAGAGTCTTGAGACCCCTGACGGGCTGGCGGCCGGGCAGCGGCTGACTGTCCGCGCGGTTGCCGAGAAGCGACGCGAGGACGAGAGCGGGCGCACCCGTATCCGGGCGGTTCGGGACGAGGAGGCGGAGGACTGGGCGCGCGCGCTCCTGGGACGCCACGGCCTTGAGGTATGCGACCTCAAGGTGAGTCCCCGCTGGTTCCTGGGAAGCCGGGGGCAACGCTCCTTTATGGTCCGTGACCTCACAGCTACCGTGACAGCAGTACGAGAGGAGGCAGTACGTGCCTATGTCAGCGGTATCGGCCGCGGAAAGGCCTTTGGGTATGGCATGCCCATTGTGTTGTGATATCAGCACGTTTAACGTCGCTAAGTGCACAAACTGAGGTGCGACGCAGGCACGCCTCTGGTACCCTTGCGGGGTCCGCGGCAGCCAGCAGGTCGGCAGTAAATGCACGACGACCATCCGCCCAACAAACCTGCAGATCAGCTAGCGACAGCTCCGCGCATACGGAGATTAAGGCGGCCTTGTCCTGCGGAACACTCTGGGTGGCGGGACAGCTCCGCGCATACGGAGATTAAGGCAATGCGGCGATAATCAGGTGGTCCTCGTCCCGGACAGCTCCGCGCATACGGAGATTAAGGTTCTCTGTGATAAAAACCTCCTTCCCATCCTTGGACAGCTCCGCGCATACGGAGATTAAGGGATTTCCGGCTGGTTTTTCTTTCGGCAATACAGGACAGCTCCGCGCATACGGAGATTAAGGCTCCGCGTCAAACGTGTACACAACCCTCATGACGACAGCTCCGCGCATACGGAGATTAAGGCTTCCTCCTCGAGCTGCGCGATACGAGCGTCAAGACAGCTCCGCGCATACGGAGATTAAGGCTGTTCCCCAGGATCGCCGCGTCGTAGGCGGCGGACAGCTCCGCGCATACGGAGATTAAGGGCCGTCAGTTCACCCACCTTGAACGCGACCTCGCGACAGCTCCGCGCATACGGAGATTAAGGCGGGATCCAGGTCCGGGTCACGGGAGGTCCCGGGACAGCTCCGCGCATACGGAGATTAAGGCAGGGCGGCGCTACGGGTGGGGTCCATACGGTCGACAGCTCCGCGCATACGGAGATTAAGGCCGCGTGAGCACGATCCTGCGGCTGGACACCCCGACAGCTCCGCGTATACGGAGATTAAGGGCTCTACCTGAATTCGTTGTACGGGAAGTTCGGGACAGCTCCGCGTATACGGAGATTAAGGCGGCGGTGCCGGGCGTCCAGACGGCGTAGGAGAGACAGCTCCGCGTATACGGAGATTAAGGGAAGGCGGAGCCGGTGGAACCGGGCTCCCGGGTGACAGCTCCGCGTATACGGAGATTAAGGGACCGGTGGCCTGGGGCTGATGGTGATCATCGTGACAGCTCCGCGTATACGGAGATTAAGGGCCGCCCTCGGACGGGGGGTGCTGACCATGGGGGACAGCTCCGCGTATACGGAGATTAAGGCATGTTCGTCGCGTCGTACCGGGACCCGTTGAAGACAGCTCCGCGTATACGGAGATTAAGGCGGTTTGACGGTGGGGGCCCAGTTCAGGGGGTCGACAGCTCCGCGTATACGGAGATTAAGGCAGCGCGAACACGGTCCAGGAGGAGGTGGACACGACAGCTCCGCGTATACGGAGATTAAGGCTTGATGGTCTTGGGGGCCTTGATGATGTCGGTGACAGCTCCGCGTATACGGAGATTAAGGGTCGTCCTGGCTGGCGCCCATGAGTATCAGGGCGACAGCTCCGCGTATACGGAGATTAAGGTCATTCCTGTGATCTGCGACACGGTAAAGGGGAGACAGGTCCGCGTATACGGAGAACCAAACACGCGCGTGTCGTCAATTCGGCCTCGCCTCCTTAGTTGGCCGTCCTGCCCTCGCCCGTCGTCGGCCCTGTACCACCTACAAACCATCTACAACCCTCGGTCAGCCCGCCAGCCGACCGCCACCGCTTGACGCACCGCGCAGGGCACCCTGGGGCTCACGGAATTATGCGTATATCTCAGGGTCGGGAGGAGGGGCGGCACAAAACTCGTGCAGTTTGCAAGAACTAGTGCATTCTGCAAGAACTCGTGCGCTCAGCGCCCGCACCTGACGCCCAGGACCGGACCAGGCCCCGGCAGCCCCAGGGCATCGCGGACCACAAGCCGGGGAGCTGGCCAGAGCGGGTCCCTGGTACCAGGCGGAGGGTGCGCCACGGCGGTCGGCCTGGCGCCAGGCGGGCAGGCGGGACACGCCAGGTGCATCGTGCGGACCCCGGCCGCGGCCTGGTGGCGGCTAGGCGGGCAGATGGGACACGTCTGGGGAGGCCAGGGTACGCCACGGCGGTCGGCCTGCGGGTGCCGGTCGGCCCAGTACCGGGCAGGCACGCGACTCCGGCCCGCCACCCGCGCTACGGCCACCCGGCCTACAGGCTGCGCCCCTCCAGGACGTCCGCCACCCAGGCGCGCGCCACCTGGAAGTCCTTGTCGCTGGTGCCCGCGACCACCGTGACCGGGCGGGCGTCCAGGCGCGGGTAGGAGCCCAGGAAGCGCACCACCGGGCAGGTGCGGTGCAGGCCGATAACGGCCGCCTGGATGCGTTCCTCCCGGATGTGCCCCTCGACGTCAATGCTGAAGCGGTACCGCCCCAGGGCGTCACCCACCGGGCGGGACTCAATACGTGTCAGGTTCACGCCACGGACGCTGAACTGCTCCAGCATGTCCAGCAGGGCGCCCGCCCGGTTGTGGGGCAGCTGGACCAGGAGCGTGGTCTTGTCCGCCCCTGTCACCTCCGGGACCCGTCCGGGTCGGGTGACCTTGACGAAGCGGGTCATGGCGTCCGACTTGTCGGCCACCCCCGCCGCCAGGACCTCCAGGCCGTAGTCCTGGGCCGCCAGCGGGTTGCACAGGACCGCCTGGAAGCCCACCTGCTCCAGGCTCCGGCCCGTCTCCGCGAGCGCCTGCGCCGGCGCGGAGGTCGAGGTGCCCGCCACGTAGACGGTCTCGGGCAGGTTGTGCCCCATCCAGCCGCGGCACTGCGCCCAGGCGTGGGGGTGGGTGGAGACGGCCCGCACGTCCTCCAGCCGCGTCCCGGGCCTGCCAGCCAGGACGAAGGTGATCGGCACGGCCACCTCGGCGGCAATGACCAGGGGGCTGGAGGCCACCAGGTGGTCCAGGGTGGCGTTGACCCCGCCCTCCACGGAGTTCTCTATGGGGACGACGGCGGCCTGCGCCCTGCGTGAGCGGACCTGGTCCAGGGCGGTGGGGATGTCCTGGCAGGGGGCCAGGACGACGTCGTCCGGCGCCACCTGCCGCAGGGCCATCTCCGAGAAGGTCCCCGTGGGGCCGAGGAAGGACCAGGTAGGTGGGGCGCTCGTCATGGCCTCACAGTACCGGCCCGCCAGCCAGAACGACATGGTGTCAGGACGACGCACGGGCCCGTACCGACTCGGTGACCAGCCCGGCAGAGGCGGACGACGTCCGCGCGGACGCCCCGGTACAGGCACGCGGCCGCCCGGTAGGCGCCTGGTGGGCGCCCTCCCACGGCCCGGACCGGGGTGCGGGCGCCCGGCTCGGCAGCCGCAGACGGCGCGGATCCTCGGCGCTGGCCCCGGGCCTGGGCCCTGGCGAGCACCGGCTCAGGGGCTACCGGAGGTCGATACGCCACGCAGGCCTCCGGGCTGTTCCCGGTACGTCCACCGGGCAAGCCGCTACGCTGACCGGATGGGTCGACACGTACGCACCATGACGCTCCCCGTCCTGCTGGTCCTTGGCCTGGTGGGCGTCCTCGGGGTGCCGGTGGCGCACGCCGACGGCCCCGGGGCGCGGACCAGCGCCGTCGAGCAGCACCCGTGGGCTGGTGGTACTGGGCGGCACGCCGGCGGCGAGGCACCCGCAGCCAGTGCGGGGACCCGGGCCGGGACCGTCACGTCCGGGCTGCCCGACGGCCCCGGCCCCCAGGACGCCCAGGCAGCGAGACGACCGGTCCTCCTGCTGGGCACCAGCAACCTGACCTGGCAGCACCTGGTGGCGGCCGCTGACGACCCTTCCAGGGCCGGTACCCTGGCCAGCAGGCTCGTGCTCCCGGCGTCGCAGATGTCACCGGTCAACCTGGTCACCCGCACCGCCGGTGACCGCACCTGCGCCGCCGACGGCTGGCTCAGCCTCGGGTCGGGGTCCCGGGCGAAGGCCACCACCGGCCCCTGCGTCGTCAGCGGCCGCCCCCAGTCCCCCACCTGGGACCAGGCCCGTACCGTCTCGGCGGACCTGACCCCCTCGGCCCGCCCGGGCTCGCTGGCCGACGCCCTGGCCACGGCGGGGGTGAGCACCGCCGCCGTGGGGGACGGGGCCGTCCTGGCCCTGACGGCCTCCGACAGCACCGCCCCGCCCACCCTGCCCGGCCTGGAGGCCCTGCAGCAGTCCGGGAGGCTGCCCGACCTGACCATGGTGGACCTGGACTCCGGTCAGGAATCACCAAGGGACACCTACCAGCAGCTGAATGCGATCGACGACGTCCTTAGCTGGGCCGCGAAGGTCCCCGGGGGCGTGCGCGTCATTGTGGCCTCAGTCGCTGACGGGGAGGACCCGGGCCCGCAGCTGGGCATCCTCCCGACGGGCACCACCAGCCCCCAGGGCTCGGTCAAGCAGGGGTGGACCACCATAGTGACCGGTCCCGCGACCCACCGCCCCGGACTGGTCGAGCTGCCTGAGATCACCACCGCGCTGGCCACCGCGCTCGGCGCCGCCCCGGACCGCTCCTGGTCGGGTAGCGCCCCCCTGGTCCTGCCCTCCCACGGCCTGGTACTCGGGGACACCATGTCCGCCACCCCCCTGGAGTACCTGGCCGACGACGCCCTCCACGCCCGCGCCTCCGCCGCCGCGACCGTCCCGGCGGGGCTGCTCCTGGTCTGCGTCATGCTGGGGGTGGGGGCGACGGCGGCCCTCAGCCTGCGGCGTCGGCCCCACGACCTCCCGGAGCCCCACCCTGGCACCGCACCGCCCCAGCCGGGGACCACGCAGCCCGCACCACCCGCGCAACCCACCGGGCGCTGGCACGGTACCGGCGACGGAGGCCGTCCTGGCGCCGGTCAAGATGCCGGACCTGGCGACGCGCCCCGTCTGCGGCGTCGGATCGCCTGCACGGCCCTGGGCGCCGCCAGCCTTCCGCTGGTCCTGCTGGTGCTCAACGCGTTCCCGTGGTGGCGCATCGGGGCCGACGCGGGCCACCCAAGCGCGTGGACCGTGCTGGCGGTGCTGGGGACGGCCACGGCCCTGGCGGCGGGGGTCGGCCTCCTGGCCGCCGTGGTCCTGCCCCCCACCGGGCGCGGACGCCCCCCGGTACCCTCCCCCGACCAGCCGCCCCTCCCCTACGCCGACGTGTACGGCGTGGCCGGGAGGAGCACGGGCGTAGGCGAGGCCGTGGGGCCGCGGCCGACCGCGGTCACCGGCTGTGCCGACGACCGGGGCCCGGCGGTGCGCGCCGGTGCACGCCGCCGGGCCACCTCCTGCTGGGCCGTCCCGGTCCTGGCCCTGCTGACCTGTGCCGCGTGGCTGGTGGACGCGGCCCTGGGCGCCCACCTCGCCTTCAACGGCCCCCTGGGAATGAACGCGGTGGTCGCGGGACGCTTCTACGGGATCTCCAACACGGCCTTCGCCCTCGTGGCCGCCTCGCTCGTAGTGGGGATCGGGACGTCCTGGCGAGCTCTCACAGGACCCGACGGCGCCCCGGGCGCCCAGGCCGCCGCGCCCGCTGGCGGAAGGGCGGCGTCGCCCAGGTACCTGGGCAGACGGCAGGCCTCCTGGCTCCTGGTCGCCGTCCTGGGTGGTGCGGCCCTCCTGCTCGACGGCGCCCCGCAGGTGGGGGCGGACATGGGCGGGGCGATCACGCTGGTCCCCACGCTCGTGGTCCTGGGGGCGGGGCTGGCGGGTACCCGCCTGGCCTGGCCCCGGCTGCTGGCCACCGCGGCGCTGACGGTGGGCGTGGTCGGCGGCTTCGCGGCCTGGGACTACTCCCGCCCCTCCCCGGAGCGCACGCACCTGGGACGGTTCGTCCAGCAGGTGGTGGACGGCTCGGCCTGGCACACGCTCGCGCGCAAGGCCTGGGCGCTGGTCGCGCCCTTTGTCACCAGTGCCATGGCGCTGACCGCGCTGGTGGTAGGCCTGGCGGTCCTGGGCGGCGCGCTGTGGTGGGCGCGCCGGGAGCTGCGGGCCTGGCAAGAGGGCCGCAGCGCCTACGCCTGGCTGGCCGGGGAACAGCCGGGGGCTGCCGCACCACCTGACCCGGCCATGCCCGCCCCAAAGGCGTCCCTGCCGGTCGTGCTCCCGGTGGCCACCTGGCTGCGGGCGGTCCTGCGGGCCCTGGGCGTCCTGGTCGTGGTGTCCGTGCTGGTCAACGACTCAGGCGCCGCCATGGCCTGGTACTGCCTGGCCGTGGCCGTCCCCCTGGGCCTGGCCGCCCTCCTGACGGGGTGCCGCCCCGGGGGCCGGGCCCCTACCGCCTCCTAGCGGCCGTCGTCGGAGGGACGCCAGGTCACCACGACCTGGGGCCCGAGGCCACCCCAGTGCCCCGGTACGCGGACCGGGCAGGCTCGCCCTCCGCAGTCCCGGCGGCGCGGTACCCGGCGTAAGGAGCCGGTGCCAGGCGACGCAGACGTGCGCTCGCGGCCTGACCCGGTGCGCAAGGAGCCAGGCTGCTGGTACACAGAGCTCGACGGGCAACCCCTGTTGCCCGGACGCGAGGAGCCGGGGCGCCTACCGGGGGTCAGTACGCCCGGTAGGCGGTGAAGGGCTGCTGGTCGTGCAGGGACTGGGCGAACTGCCTGGGGCGCAGGCCCCGACGTCGGAGCCGACGCGAGGCAATGGCCAGCAGCACGTCCCGGTACTGCCCGGCGCGGTGCATCTGACCTGCCCGGTCGTTGCGGGTGACGCGGTGGGTAATGTCACAGGGGACCTCGATGACGGACAGCCCGGCAGCCAGGACGTCCACGGACAGGCCGACCTCCACGCCCCAGCCCTCGGCCAGCGGCGAGGCCTTCTCGTAGGCCTCCCGCGTCAGGCAGCGCTGCCCGGACAGGGGCGCGACGGGCGACCAGCCGGTCATGGAGGTGATGGCGCGCCGGGCGGCCCGTACCACGCGCCCTCGCCCGCCTGCCCCGGCCTGCTTGGGCGGGACGGCGATGGCCATGTCCGCGACCCCGTCAACCACCGGGGGGACGAGCTCGGCGCAGGACGCGGCCGAGTCCCCCAGGTCGGCGTCGATAAAGAGCAGGAGCCGGGCCGGGCCGTTCTCGTAGTCGCGCATGGCCACGACGCTGGCGCCGGTCTCCAGGGCGGAGGCCTTGCCCCGGCTCACCGAGTGGCGCACGGTCACCGCCCCGGCGCTGCGGGCGTGGTCCTGGGTGGCGTCGGTCGAGCCGTCGTCGACGACGACGACGAGGTCCACCCTGGGGACAGCACGGCAGGCGCGCACGGTGGCTGCGACGCGCTCAGCCTCATCCTTGGCGGGGATGACGACAGCGACATGGACAGTGGACATGCTCACCACGCCAGCCTAGCGACCCACTCCGACCCTCAGGTCATCCCACTTGCAAGGTCACAGGGAGCTCGCCCTCAGGCCCGTCCGACAATAGTGATGAATATCACTATTTCTGAGGACCGAGAGGACCTCCGTCCTCTAAAACGGCGTGAAACCGTTACAGAAACGTGACCAACGCCCTCTCAGGCTCGTCACATGGGTCTCACAGTTTTTATTTTAGGAGGTTTTTATGCCACAGTTGACCCAGGGCCCGCCGAGGACGCCGGGTTCCTGTCCCCCTGCACGGCGAGGTCGACACCGCACCACCTCCACGCCTCGTTCCCGCAGGTGGGATGTGTGGGGTGCGTCCGACTCAGCGACGCACCCCACACTTGACTTCCCCGGGGGCCAGGCGGCGGACGCCAGCCGCGGGCCGTTCCTCACCCGTCGCGGGCCGCCCGCCCCTTAGGTCCGCGCCGCGGCCAGGGAGACCTTCCACATGACCCACTCCAGGGGCCCGCGCCGGGCCACCAGGCCCCACCCCAGCGTCCCGGCCATGGCGCCCAGGGCCAGCCACGCAAAGGGCGCCCAGTCCTGTGCCACGAGCCAGTCCTCGTTGAAGGCCACCACCACGAACTGGGCGCTGTAGGCCGTCAGGGCCATGGAGCCGACGGCGGCCACCGGGCGCAGCACGTGCCGCGCCCAGCCGCCGGCCAGCAGGCACAGGCCCAGCACCATGACGGCGCAGCCCCCGGAGCCGACGGTCTCCAGGACGGTGCCGGTGTGCGCACCGGCGTCGACCAGGTCCGCCAGCGCCGGGAGGGGGAGGGGGGTCCAGTGCAGGCCCTCCCCCGTCGTCGGGCCGTTGGCGATGGTCACCTGGCGCCACGGCTCAATCCCCTCCTCCGTGGGCAAGCCGACCACCTGGGCCAGGCACCAGCTCGTGAGGTAGCCGAGCACCGCCAGGAGGCCCCCCACCCACACCAGCCTCACCTGGAGGCGGGTGCTCGTCACGTCCAGGCGGCCGATCCCCATGCCGGCCAGCACGAAGACCATGTACGAGGCCCCCGGGTAGGCGCCGGAGAAGAAGACCTCCACAATGAAGGAGTTGGCGTCCCCCGTCATCCACATGCCCAGGGAACCGGCGAGCCACATCACACCCACTGCCGTCAGCGGCCCCAGCACGGACAGCACCGCCGCCGCCCTCAGCAGGCGTGCCGCAGGCCAGCGCGCGAACGGCAGCGCCGCCACGAACCAGGCGGCGTAGAAGGCCAGGATGACGTTAATGGAGGTGCCCAAGCTCACCAGGAGTCCGGCAATGACCACCAACATGGCCGAACGCCCCAGAATACGCAGTCGGGCGGTACGCATCTGCTCACCCTCGTAGACCACGTTGCGCCCGGTGAGAATAGCCAGCGACACCCCCGCCAGCAGGGCGAAGAGGATGGAGGAGCGCCCGTCACTGGCCGTGACCAGCAGCCTGAGCACGACGGGGTCCCCGGGGTCACGGGGTGCCACGTGGGCGCAGAACATGCCCAGCACCGCCAGGCCCCGGGCGACGTCGATCCCGGCGACCCGGCCCCGGTAGCGGCGGACCGCGGCACCCGGGTCCGGGGAGCCCAGAGCGTCGGCGCCCGGCGCCTCGGGGGAGCCCGGGGCATCTGACGCCCCAGGGGCGGTGTCGGGGTCTGAGGCCCCGTCCGGGCTCCCGGGGGCTGAGGCGCCCGGGTCCGGGGACGCAGGCGCCGGACGGCGGTCAGGCGCGGCACCGCCAGCAGGTTCCCGCGACCCGCGCGGGGTGCCCGCCGCCGGTCGGGCTGGGCGGTGTCGGGCCGCCGTCGTGTCACTCATCATCATCTCCCGAGGGCAGGGGCTACCGCGAGGATAGCCAACTCCGCCGCCGTCGTCGGTAGCATGTGAGACGTCAGCCAGGCATCAGCCCACCGGGGAGGAACCCATGCCCGAGCCCATCAAGCTCATCGACCGCGTCCAGGCCATCAACTGGAACCGCCTCATCGATGACAAGGACCTGGAGGTCTGGGACCGCCTGACCGGCAACTTCTGGCTGCCCGAGAAGGTGCCGCTGTCCAACGACGTCCAGTCCTGGGCGACCCTGACCGAGCCCGAGAAGAACATGACCACCCGCGTGTTCACCGGCCTGACCCTGCTGGACACCATCCAGGGCACGGTGGGCGCCGTCTCGCTCATCCCCGACGCCCGCACCCCCCACGAGGAGGCGGTCTACACCAATATCGCCTTTATGGAGTCGGTGCACGCCCGCTCCTACTCCTCGATCTTCTCCACCCTCATCTCCACCGCCGAGATCGACGAGGCCTTCCGCTGGAGCGAGGAGAACGAGAACCTCCAGCGCAAGGCCCGCATTATCCTGGACTACTACCGCGGCGACGACGCGGAGAAGCGCAAGGTCGCCTCCACCATGCTGGAGTCCTTCCTGTTCTACTCCGGCTTCTACGCCCCCATGTACTGGTCCAGCCACGCCAAGCTGACCAACACCGCCGACCTCATCCGCCTCATTATCCGCGACGAGGCCGTGCACGGCTACTACATCGGCTACAAGTACCAGCTGGCGGTACGCGAGTCCTCCCCGGGGCGCCAGGCCGAGCTCAAGGACTACACCTTCGAGTTGCTCATGGAGCTGTACGACAACGAGGAGCAGTACACCGAGGACCTCTACGACGAGCTGGGGCTGACCGAGGACGTCAAGAAGTTCCTGCGCTACAACGCCAACAAGGCCCTCATGAACCTGGGCTACGAGGCGCTCTTCCCGGCCGACGCCGTGGACGTCAACCCGGCGATCCTGGCCTCCCTGAGCCCCAACGCCGACGAGAACCACGACTTCTTCTCCGGCTCGGGCTCCTCCTACGTCATCGGCACCGCCGAGGCCACCCAGGACGAGGACTGGGACTTCTGAGGGCGCCGGGCGCGTGCCCCATCCGCTGGTGCCCCCGCCGCGGGCCGGTAGCGGGCTGCGCGGCCGCGGCCCAGGGCCGCTCCCGGGCCGGGGCTCAGACCGGCGGCCCCGCGTCCGCCAGCGCCCCTGCCGCGGGCCGGTCGGCGCGCACCAGCCGCACCTGCTGGCCGCCGCGCAGCAGGCCGACCAGGCAGCGGTAGGGGGCGGCGACCTCGCCCAGGCGCACGTGCTCACCGTCCAGCGGCGCCGTGGCGGTCATGAGGTGCACCTCCCCCCGGTAGCGGCCGAGGGTGTCCATCTGGAGGGAGCCGGTCTCCATCGCGTCGGCGTTGGCGCACGCCCCGGGCAGCGCCCGCCCGCGCGTGCCCTCCAGCCGGTGGGAGCGCCCCGTCTCCTCCACGCGCAGCCGCCAGTCCCCCTCCAGCCACGCGCACCCCGGGGCGAGGTTCACCGGCAGGGTGAGGACGCCGTCCTCCGCCCGCCGGATCCACTCCAGGTGGCGGGGCGCCACGACGCCCTCGGCGCACACCGCCTCGACGCCGTCGGCCAGCGCCCGCAGCCGCACCGCGCTGGTGTAGGCGTCGCGGTAGCGGTGCTCCTCGAGGGTCGGCAGGCCCCGGTACAGCGGGGCGCGCCGCGTCACCTCCCCGGGGACGAAGGCCAGCAGCCGCAGGCCCCGCGAGGTGAACAGCCGCGACTGGCGCGCGTAGTAGCCGCCGTCCAGGCCGGTGCCGGGCCGCGGGTAGAAGTTGTGCCAGCCGACCAGCCCCTCCACCCCCGCGAGCGCGTCGAGCACGGCGGCGCCGACCGTCGAGGCGTTGAGGGCGATCGGCAGGCCGGTGGCCGCGGCGACGGCCCGCACGCCCTCGACGTCGTAGCCGTAGTCCAGGCGCAGCCCGACGACGCCGCAGCCCGCCAGGTCCGCCCCCGCCGGGCCCAGGCGCGCCAGGCCAGCCGGGGAGACGTCGGCCCAGAAGCGGGCCCCGCGGGTGCGGTGGACGTGGCCCATCCACCGCACCCAGCCGGCCGGGTCCTGCGTCTCGGGCATGTGGAGGGAGGTGAACAGCTCGACGGCGCCCAGCGAGCAGGCCTGCTCGACGACGGCATCGCGCACCTCCTCGTCGTCCGTGGCGTAGACCGACCAGAGCACGTCAGCGCCCGGGCGCGTCGAGGATATCGGCGGAGCCGTCGCCGTAGACGCGCTCGACGTCGGCCTCCCGGTAGCCGAAGAAGTAGGTCAGGAGCGCGCCGGCGATGACGGCCACCAGCCAGCCGGCCACGTACCACAGCCAGTGCCCGGCGGTAATGAGCGGGATCATAAGCAGCCCGGACAGCCCCAGGGACCCGGCGCCGAACATCTCCTGCTGCATGCCCAGGGCGACGACGGCGCCACCGAAGCCGGCCCCCAGGCAGGCGGTGATGAAGGGGCGCACCAGCGGCAGGGAGACGCCGTAGATGAGGGGCTCGCCAATACCGAGGACCCCGATGGGCAGGGCGGACTTGATAATGCCGCGCAGCGCCTCGTTGCGGGTGCGCACCCACACGGCCACCGCCATGCCGACCTGCCCGGCACCGGCCATGGCGAGGATGGGCAGGAGCTCGGTGAAGCCGTGGTCGGCAATGAGCTGGGCGTGCAGGGGGGTCAGGCCCTGGTGGATGCCGAGCATGACCATGGGCAGGAAGAGGCTGGACATAATGAAGCCGCCGACGACCCCGCCGGTCTTGAGGGCGACGTCCACCAGGAGCCAGGTCAGCCCCTTCATGAACAGGGCGGAGACGGGCATGATAATGAAGATGGCGAGCGCGGCCCCGGCCAGCAGCGTGATGACGGGGACGAGGAAGAGGTCGAGGGCGGCGGGGACCATCCTGCGGACCGCCCTCTCGACGACGGTGAAGGCCCAGGCGGTGACAATGACGCCGATGACGCCGCCCAGTCCGGGGGCGAGGTTGCCGAAGAGCGGGATGGTCAGGGGCTGGGCGGCGGTGGTCACGGCGCGGTCGGCCCCCTTGACGGCGGGGATGCCGGCCAGGGAGGCCATGTAGGGCAGGCCGCCGGCGACCAGGCCGAGGACGGGGGTGCCGCCGAGCTCCTTGGCGGTGTTGTGCCCGACGATAAGGTTCAGGGCCCCGCCGAGGATGCCGCCGATCCCCACCAGGACGCCGAACCAGGGGTGGGTCGTGACCGTGGGGTCGAGCATCTTCCACACGTTGGCGATCGCCGCCACGAGGCCGCAGGCGATAAAGCCGGGGATAATGGGGATGAAGATATTGCCCACGTGGCGGAAGAGGCGCTGGACGGGGCTGGTCTGGCGGGCCTTGACCCTGGCGCGGGCTGCGGCGGCCGGGTCGAGGTCGGGGTCGACGTTGACGTGGAGGGCGCTGGACCCGGTGCTGCCCGAGACGGCGTCGTAGGCGGCGCGCAGGCGCTCGGCGTGCCCGGGGCCGACGACGATCTGCATCTGCTCGCCCTCGACGACGCCGAGGACGCCGTCCAGGGCCTTAATGGCCGCCACGTCCGCCTTGGACGGGTCGGCGAGGTCCAGGCGCAGGCGCGTCATGCAGTTGGTGTGGGACACGACGTTGCCGGGCCCCCCGGCGAGCCGCTGGATATCACGGCTGAGGTCGTCGTAGTTCAATTCGCTACTCCTTCGCGGATGGGGACGGGATCGGGGCTGGGGGAGCGCCGACGGCGGCGCGCACGAAGCCGCCGGCCGCGGCCAGGCGGCGGCGGGCCGCGTCGGCGTCGATGCCGCAGGCGACCATGACAATGGCGGTCTTGGCGTGCCCGTCGGCGGCGGCCAGGGCGGCGGCGGCCCGCTCGTTATCGCAGCCGGTGGCGGCGGACACGATCCGGCGGGCGCGGTCGATGAGCTTGGTGTTGGTGGGGGCGACGTCGACCATGAGGTTGCCGTAGACCTTGCCGAGCCGCACCATGGCGGCGGTGGAAATCATATTGAGGACGAGCTTCTGGGCGGTGCCGGCCTTGAGGCGGCTGGAGCCCGTGAGGACCTCGGGGCCGGGGACGACCTCGATGGCGACGTCGGCGTTCTCGCACACGCTAGCCCGGGCGGTGCAGGCCAGGGCGATGGTGGCGGCGCCGCGCTCGCGGGCGCGGTCCAGGCCGCCGATGACGTAGGGGGTGCGGCCGGAGGCCGCGACGCCCACGACGGTGTCGTGCTCGCCGACGCCCAGGCCGTCGATGTCGGCGGCGCCCAGGCCGGCGTCGTCCTCGGCGCCCTCGACGGCGGTGAACACGGCCTCCCTGCCGCCGGCGATGAGGCCGACGACGAGGTCGGCAGGGGTGCGGAAGGTGGGGGGGCACTCGGCGGCGTCGAGGACGCCGAGGCGCCCGGAGGTGCCGGCGCCGATGTAGATGAGGCGTCCGCCGGCCCGCATGCCCGCTACGACGACGTCGACGGCACGGGCGATCTGCGGCAGGGCGGCTCCGACGGCGTCGGCGACCCGGTGGTCCTCCGTGTTCATGACGGAGACGATGTCGAGGCTGCTCATGGTGTCCAGGGAGGCCGAGGCCGGGTTGCGCTGCTCCGTGGTGGCCAGTGTGGACGGGGGCATAGTCACTCCTTGCTGGGGCGGCGGTGCCCCGTGGATGAAATGATACTACACCTTGGACCGTTTTGGAGGAACATGACTTCGCCCAAGGCCCGGCCGGGCGCGGGCAGTGCGACGGCGCCACGCCCCGCCGTCGGAAATCGTCCACGAGCCGCGCTGATCGGGGACGATGAGGCCATGAGCGAGGCCATGAGCAACGAGGTCGGCGACACCGACGACGACCCGAGCGGCGACGACCCGAGCGGGGTCGTGGAGCGCATTCGCCGGTCCCGCGCGGGCTTCAGCCCCACGGAGGCGGCCATCGCCGAGACGGTACTGGCCGACCCCCAGGCCGCCCTCATGGCGACCACGGGCTCCCTGGCCGAGGGCGCAGGCGTGTCGCAGGCGAGCGTGGTCCGCTTCTGCCGTGCGCTGGGGTACACGGGCCTGCCCGACCTGCGCCTGGCGCTCGCCCAGGAGCTGAGCCGGCGCGACCTGGAGCACGAGCGCTCCGGCGTCGCCCACGGGCGGATCGACGCCTCGGACTCGCTGGCCGACCTGGCCGCCAAGATCGCCTTCCACGAGGCCCGCTCGATCGAGCAGACGGCGCGGCAGCTCGACCTGGACGCCCTGGAGGAGACGGCTCGGGCCATTGCCGTCCCGCGTCCGGTCACCGTCTTCGGCGTCGGCGCCTCGGGGCTGGTGGCCGCCGACCTCACCCAGAAGCTCCAGCGGATCGGCCAGCCCTGCCAGTTCCACGCCGACACCCACGTCCAGCTCGTCCACGCGGCGCTGCTGGACGCGGACGACGTCGCCGTCGGGTTCTCCTTCTCGGGGCGAACCCGTGACGTCGGCGACTGCCTGCGCCTGGCGCGCGAGGGGGGCGCGCTCACGGTCGCCGTCACGGGGGACCCCCGCTCCCCCACGGCCCGCGGGGCCGCCCGCGTCCTGCTCACCGCCGCCCGCGAGGACGAGCTGCGGGCCGCGGCCCTGGCCAGCCGCATGGCCCAGCTCGCCGTCGTCGACATCCTGTTCGCGCGGGTGGCCCAGCTGCGCTTCGACGACCTCGACGCCGCCCTGGCCACGACGCGCGCCGCCGTGGACAGGCTGCGCCTGAGACCCTGACAAGGCGCAGCCCCACCCCGGGCCCCACCTGGTGCGGCCCGGGCCCCACCCTGGGCGGGCCTACGGGAGCACCGGCGGGCGCGGGGCCGCTACCTGCCCGCCGACGTCGTGCTGCCGCGCAGCACCAGCTCGGTGGGGATGACGACGCTGCGCGACCCGTCGGCCGGACCGGAGGCCACCTGCTCCAGCACCAGGGCCACCATCTCGCGGCCGTGGCGCCTGAAGTCCTGGCGCACGGTGGTCAGCGGCGGGAAGCTGAACTCGCCCAGGGCCAGGCCGTCGAAGCCCACCACGGAGACGTCGCCCGGTACGCTCCTGCCCCGCTCGTGCATGGCCCGGATGAGGCCGAGCGCCAGCTCGTCGTTGCCGCAGAACACGGCCGTCACCCCCGGGTCGTCGGCCAGGCGCAGGCCGGCCCGGTAGCCCGCGGCCGCGCTCCAGTCACCTGGTACCGGCTCGGGGACCGGGGCGCCGGCCTCCCTCAGGCACGCCGCCCACGTGGCCCTGCGGATGAGCGCCGACTGCGAGCCCTCGGGCCCGGTGACGTGGTGGACGGTGCGGTGCCCCAGGCCCAGGAGGTGGCCGACGGCGTCGCGCACCCCCTGCACCTGGTCGGCGCTGGCCGAGGGGTAGTAGCCCACGAGCGCGGAGTCCGAGACCGCCACCGGCAGGGTCGGCGGCAGGGAGAGGTGCTCGGGCCCGGCCCGGCCCGCCTGGACCACCACGAGACCGTCCACGGCCTGGTGGGAGAGGCGGTAGACGGCCTGGCGCAGGTCCTCGGACTCGGGGCGCTCCACCTGGACGAGGTTGACGGTGTAGTCGGCCCGCGTGGCGGCCTCCAGCACGCCCGCCGTGGTCAGCGCCTCCCCGGTGCGCTGGATCTGCTGGGTCAGCACGCCGATCGCCCTGAAGGAGCCGCGGCGCAGGGCCTGGGCCGCCCGGTTGGGGGAGTAGCCCAGCTGGTTCATTGCCTTGAGCACCTTCTCCCGGGTGGCCGGGCGGACGTTGCCGGCCCCCATTGAGACGCGCGAGACCGTCTGCGCGGAGACCCCGGCCAGGCGAGCCACGTCGCTCAACGACGGCGCCCCCTGGGTACCCCTGCGCTGACCGGCCATGGCGGGAGGCTATCAGGGGCCTGGGCAGGGCAGTGACAGGGGCCTTCCGGCATCCCTACTGATGACGTTATCATAACAGCTCCCAACTTTGACGATCGGTTCCAGGTAAGTGTTGGTAGTTAGTTGCCAGGGCGGGCGGCCACCACTATGATAACGTCAACATTGAGGGTGCCGCAGCGCCGCGGCGCCCCGGTGCCCCGCACACTTGAGAGAGCAGGAGCCATGATCGTCCCGAGACACTACGAGGACCTCGGCGTCCTCCACGAGAACACGCTGCCGCCCCGCGCCTACTACGTCCCCGCCTCCTCCCCCACCGACCCGGGCCCCGGGAGGCAGGACTCCGACCGCTTCCAGCTGCTGAGCGGCCAGTGGCTCATGAGGTACCTGCCCAGCGTCCACGACCTGACCGAGCCCTTCTGGGAGACGGGGACCCAGGGCGCGACCGGGTCGGCCCGCCCGGAGGGGTTCGCCCCGGTGCCCGTGCCCAGCACCTGGCAGCACCTGGGCTACGACCACCACCAGTACACCAACGTCCGCTACCCCATCCCCTTCGACCCGCCCCTCGTCCCCCAGGACAACCCATGCGCCGCCTACCTGAGGGACTTCGACCACGAGCCCGTCCCCGAGGCGCCCTGCACGCACCTGGTCTTCGAGGGCGTGGACTCCTGCTTCTACGTCTGGCTCAACGGCGCCTACGTCGGCTACAGCCAGGTCGCCCACGCCACCGCCGAGTTCGACGTCACCGAGCACATCCGCCCCGGCACCAACCGCCTGGCCGTCCTGGTGCTCAAGTGGTGCGACGGCACCTACCTGGAGGACCAGGACAAGTTCCGCACCAGCGGCATCTTCCGGGACGTCTACCTGCTCTCCCGGCCGCGCCAGACCCTCTTCGACTACGCCGTCACCACCTCCCTCGTCCCCGGCGACGGCGGGGACGCGCGCTCCGGGGCGGCTCCGGTGGCACGCTCCGGCGCAACTCCGGCCGGCGCCGTTATCGAGGTGCGGGGCGCCTTCCGCGGAGGCGCCGTGCCCACCACGGCGGTGCTGGCGGACCACCAGGGCGCGGTCGTGGCCACCGGGCAGCTGGAGCCCTTCACCCCTGGGGACGACGACCCCGGCACCGACGCCGGGTACACCCACCGGGTCCGCCTGGCCGTGGACGACCCGCACCCGTGGAGCGCCGAGGACCCCTACCTCTACAGCCTGACCATCACCACCCCGAGGGAGGTCATCACCGACCGGGTGGGGCTGCGCGAGGTGGAGGTCACCGACGCCGTCGTGCGCCTCAACGGGCGGCCCCTCACGCTGCGGGGGGTCAACCGGCACGACTCCGACCCGGCCACCGGCCCCGCGATCGGCCTGGAGCACATGCGGCGCGACCTGAGGCTCATGAAGGAGCACAACATCAACGCCGTACGCAGCTCCCACTACCCCAACGACCCGCGCTTCTACCAGCTGTGCGACGAGTACGGCTTCTACGTCATGTCCGAGGCCGACAACGAGAGCCACGGCACCCAGACCCGCTTCCTGGCCGACGACTCCTGGGACAACCAGGTGGAGCACTGGAACGAGCCCATCGCCGACAACCCCGAGTGGACCGACGCCACCGTGGACCGCATGCAACTGTGCGTCCACCGGGAGAAGAACCGCCCCAGCGTCATCGCCTGGTCCGCGGGCAACGAGTGCTCCTACGGCTGCACCCTCGAGGCGGCCCTGAGGTGGGTCAAGGGCTTCGACCCCACGCGCCTGACCCACTACGAGAGCTCCTACTACCGGGACTCCAAGCGCCGCTACGACTACTCCTGCATCGACCTGTACAGCCGCATGTACCCCGGCATTGAGGAGATCCGCGACTACCTGGACTCCGACCCGGACAAGCCCCTCATCCTCGTGGAGTACAGCCACGCCATGGGCAACGGCCCGGGCGACCTGGAGGACTACTGGGAGATCATCCGGGCCGACGAGCGCATGTGCGGCGGCTTCGTGTGGGAGTGGTGCGACCACGCCGTGGCCGCAGGCACCAGCCCGGACGGGCGGCCCATCCACCTCTACGGCGGGGACCACGGCGAGGCCGTCCACGACGGCAACTTCTGCGTCGACGGCCTGGTCTCGCCCGACAGGGTCCCCCACCCCGGGCTGGCCGAGCTCAAGAACGTCCAGCGCCCCGCCCGCGTCGTCGACTACGACCAGGACGAGGGCCTGCTGACGATCCGCAACGACCTGGACCACACCGACCTGGCCCACTACGCCCGCATCTCCTACGAGGTGCTGCGCGACGGCGTCGTCGTGGCGCACGAGGAGCTCGACCTGGTGGAGCCCGTGCCGCCGCACACGAGCATTATGCTGCGCTGCGCACCGGACGTGCCCGCCACCGGACGCTGCCACCTGCTGGTCATCTACCGGCTCGCCCAGGACCAGCCGCTGCTGGCGGCCGACCACGTCCTCGGCTTCGACGAGGTCCCCCTGCGCAACGCCGACGGGCGCACCCGGCGGGTAGCGGCGCTCGCGGACCACCCGAGCCGTGCGGGGCGGGTGACGGTCCGCAGGGAGGGGACCCGGATCGACGTCGGCGCGGCAGGCCTGCGCTGCGTCCTCGATAAGCGCACCGGCCTGCCGGTCAGCCTGGTCGTGGACGGCCGCCAGCTCCTGGACCGCCCGGTGGAGCTCAACGTCTGGCGGGCGCCTACCGACAACGACCGCAATGTGCGCCTGGAGTGGGAGCGGGCCCGCTACCACCAGGCCGTGGCGCGCGCCTACGGCGTGGAGGTCGATGAGGCTCCCGGGTGGGTCGCCGTCCACGCCGACGTCGCTCTGGTGGCGCCCTCGGTCCAGCCCGCCCTGCGCGGGCAGCTGACCTGGGTCGTCACCGACGACGGCGTCCTGGGCCTGAGCCTGCGGATGCGCCGGACCCTGGGGTTCCCCAGCCTGCCGCGCCTGGGCCTGCGACTGTTCCTGCCCCGGTTTATGGACCGGGTCGACTACTACGGCCTGGGGCCGCAGGAGAGCTACGTGGACAAGCGCCGCGCCAGCTACCACGGGGCATTCAGCGCCGATGTCGCCGACCTCCACGAGGACTACATCCGTCCCCAGGAGAACGGCAGCCACGCCGACTGCAACGAGGTGACCCTCTCCGGGGGCGGGCTGAGCCTGACGGCGGCCTCCCAGGCCCCCTTCTCCTTCAACGCCTCGCGCTACACCCAGGAGGAGCTGACGGCCAGGCGCCGCAACACCGACCTGGTGCCCTGCGGGAGCACGGTCCTGTGCCTGGACGCCGCAATGGCCGGCATCGGCTCCAACAGCTGCGGGCCGGCCCTGCGGCCCCGCTACCGGGTGGACGGTCGGGAGCTGGGGATGGACCTCCACCTCCTGCTCAGCACTGTGAACAGCACCACTACTCACGACGAGGTGAAGCTATGAGCGCCAGCACGAGGGCGGTCCGCGGGGCCGGGAGGCCCGGAGGGGGCGCCCCCGAGGCGCCCGAGGAGCGCAGGTACCTGAGGTGGTACAACAAGGTGGGTTACGGCTCGGGGGACGTGGCCGGGAACGTGGTCTACGTGCTCCTGTCCGCCTTCCTCATGATCTACCTGACGGACACGGCGGGGCTCAACCCGGGGGTGATCGGCACCCTCATGATGGTCTCCCGGATCTTCGACGGGTTCTCCGACGTCATCTTCGGGACCCTGCTGGATCGGACCAGTACCCGGATGGGCAAGGCGCGGCCGTGGATGCTGTGGGGGTTCGTGGGCTGCGCGGCCATGATTATCGCGATCTTCGCGATCCCGACGGGCATAGGGACGGTAGGCGGATACATCTGGTTCTTCATCGCCTACACGCTGCTCAACTCCGTCTTCTACACGGCCAACAACATCGCCTACTCGGCCCTGACCGCGCTGGTCACCAGGAACAGCGCCGAGCGGGTGCAGATGGGCTCCATCCGCTTCATATTCGCCTTCGGGACCAACCTGCTCATCCAGAGCGTCACCATCCAGGGCGTGGAGACGTTCGGCGGCGGCGCCCAGGGGTGGCGGGCCATCGCCATTATCTACGCGCTCATCGGCCTGGCGGTCAACACCCTGGCGGTCTTCTCGGTCAGGGAGCTGCCGGAAGAGGAGCTGGAGGGCGACGGGCCCGACGCCGGGGCGGGAGACGGCTCCGACGCCGGAGCGGGCAATAGCACCAATGCCGGGGCGGGCCGCCAGGAGGGGCAGGGCGCGGGCCGCCAGGAGGTCGAGAGCACCGCCGAGGAGAGGCCGACAATGCGCGAGTCGGCCAGGATGCTGCTGTCCAACAGGTACTACCTCATTATCCTGGGGATCTTCCTCCTGACCCAGATCTTCACGGCCATGCTCAACATGGGCATCTTCTTTATGAAGTACATCCTGGGCGACGCCAAGCTCCTGGGGGTCTTCGCCTGGGCCATTAACGTCCCCCTCATTGTGGGGCTGCTGGTGACGCCGGTGGTGGTAGACCGTTTCAAGGAGATGTACCGGGTCAACATCTGGGGGTACGTGATCGCCGTGGTCGGGCGCCTGGGGGTGCTGGTGGCCGCCTACATGGGCAGCGTGCCGCTCATGCTGGCGCTGTCCGCGTTGGCCTCCCTGGGCATGAGCCCGCTGCAGGGCACGCTCAACGCCATGATCGCCGAGATCTCGGAGTACACGTGGCTGCGCACCGGCAAGCGGATCGACGGGCTCATGTTCTCCTGCACCTCGCTGGGGGTGAAGGTGGGCGGCGGCGTCGGCACGGCCCTGGCCGGGTGGCTGCTGGCCGCCAGCGGGTACGTGCGCGATGCGCCGGTACAGCCGGACTCGACCGTCCAGATGCTCTACGTCATGTACGTGTGGCTGCCGCTGATCGCCAACGCGCTCATCCTGCTCCTGCTCACGCGCCTGGACGTGGAGCGGGTCAACACCCGGCTCAGGGCGGACGCCGCGGACAAGACGTCCGGTAACGGGGGAGCGTCTGGGGACGGGACCGTGCTCGGGGACGGAGGTGCCCCCGGGGATAGGGGCGTGCTCGAGGACGGGACCGCGCTCGGGGACGGGGGCGAGGCCAGGGCGGACGGGGCCAAGGAGCCCGGTACCTCGGCCTGACCGGACCCGGGTCGGGTCCGGGTTCCACTGGTGTGGCGGGGAAGCGTCCGCGTGTGGCCTCGGACCCGGGGTCCGGGGCCACCCGGGTCCCGGGCCCGGGTCCGGAGTGCCCGGGTCCCGAGCCACCCGGGCACCAGAGGCAGCGTGACACGCGACATCCGCGCCGTCGCCAGCTGCGACGGCCTGGGCTCCCTGGGGCTGTCCACCGGGAGCGTGTCCAGCCGCACCAGCGTGGCAACCTACGCCTGCACCGCCTCCGGGCTGGCCGTCACCCGGCAGTCCGACCGCAGGGCCGACCCCGTCCTGGCCCAGACGCTGCTCGACGCCGCCCGCAACTAGCAGGGAGCGTGCCGCCCCGAGGCGGGCTCCCCACGACGGCGCAGGCGGGCCCGGGCGTGCGGGTCGGAGCGTGCCGCCCCGAGGCGGGCTCCCCGCTACGGTGGCGACATGAGTGACCCTGTGGCGACCCGGCCGCGCCCCACCACGGCACCCACCTACCGCTCGCACGACGACAAGCTCTCCGAGGCGCGCGCCCGCTCCTGGGGCCTGGACGACGTCGTGGACGCCGTCTTCTTCGCCGTGGCCGCCCTGGCCACCGTGTGGCTGGCGTGGGCCGTCATCGGTGCGGGCTGGCACGTGTCCCCCTGGTCCGTCCTGGCACTCGTCCTGTTCTGGGTGCTCCTGGCCTACCTGGCCATCCCCCGCCTCCACCAGGTCCTCACCTGGCTGTACGTGCCCGACTACTTCATCGGCCGCACCCGCACCACCGACGGCGTCCTGGGGGACCCGGTCAACCTGGCCGTCCTGGGGGACGAGGACGACATCCACGAGGCCATGACGCGCGCCGGCTGGGCGCGCGCCGACCCCATCACGCCCGCCTCCTCCTGGAGGATCGTCGTCTCCTCCCTGACACGCCGCTCCTACCCGGCGGCCCCGGTCTCCACACTCACCCTGTTCGGGCGGGGTCAGGACTTCGCCTACCAGAAGGAGGTGGAGGGCAACCCCGCCCAGCGCCACCACGTGCGCTTCTGGCACACCCCTGCCGGGTGGGTCCTGCCCGGGGGCCGCGTCGTGGACTGGCTCGGGGGCGCCACCTACGACCGCTCTGTGGGCCTGAGCACCCTGACCGGCCAGGTCACCCACAAGATCGACGCGAACATCGACATTGAGCGCAACTACGTGGTCGACGACGTCATGTGGGCCAGCCAGGAGGCCTCCACCGAGGTGTGGCCGGACTTCTTCACCGCCTACCACGACAGGAACGGCGGGGGCGACCGTATTGAGACCGACGGCGACCTCTACGTGCTGAACCTGCACGACGTCGTCGTGGACGACGTCCGCTCCGTGGACCTGGCCCGCGCCCGCGCCCTGGACGCCCGGGCCAGCCGGCAGCGCCCCGGCGGGCTGCTGGTCGGCCTGGCCCTGGTGGGGCTGGCGGTGCTGGCTGACGCGGTGCGCCTGCTCAGCGACTCCACCATCCTCCTGACCGCGCAGGCCCTGCGTGACGAGGGCGTGGCCGACCCCGAGGCGGTCGCCTACTGGGTGGTCATAGGCCTGAGCAGCTTTATGACGACCCTCCTGGCCGTCCTGGCCTGGGCCTCCTGGGTCGGGCACCCCAGGTCCCGCACCGCGCTGCTGACGGTCCTGACCCTGTCGGCCCTGACCACGGCCGGGCACATCACCACCCTGGGGGTGCGTCACGCGACCCTGGTCTCCATCGCGGGCCTGGCGCTGGAGGTCCTGGCCCTGCTGGCGCTGACGGAACGCCCCGTCCAGCGCTGGCAGCGCCACCGCAAGGCCGAGCGGCGCAGGCACCGGGCCCAGCAGCGGTAAGCGGGGCGGGCCGGGCAGGGTCGGGGCCCACACGGGTGCCCTCACCCCGGCCAACCGCGCCGGGGCGCCCCGGGCGCGGGGTCAGGCAGCAGGGAGACCGCCCGCGAGCGCAGTCCCCAAGCGGGGCGGCCGGGCGGAGGGCCGAGCGCGGGACCACCAAGCAGGACGGCCCACCTCCCGCCTCATGGCACATGTGTGACATGCCCACCGACTACTTTTCACACAAGTGCCCGTTGTGTGAAAAGCTGATCTTACCCATGTCAGACAAGGGCCGTTAGTATGACATGGTGGATGTGAGCATGTTCAGGAACCCGGCTATGGGGGAGCTGGTCGAGATCACCGGGTCGGACCCGTACCTGGGCGACTGGCGCCACCACGCCTTCGTACCGGTCCCCCTGGGACCTGACGAGCCGGTGCTGGCGGGCTCTACCTACCGGGCCGTCGCGGCAGCCGGGCGGGCGCTGGCGGCCCTGGACGCCACGGCGCGGCGCCTGCCCAACCCCTACCTGCTGCGGACGCCCTCACTGCGTCGGGAGGCCCAGTCCACCTCCGCGCTGGAGGGGACCTACGCCCCGCTGGAGGAGGTGCTCACGGCCGACGCCGACGCCCCCACCTCCGCCCAGATGACTGAGATCCTCAACTACGTCAGCATGGCCCAGCTGGGCTTCGACTGGATAGGCGAGGGGCGCCCTCTGACCCTGGGACTCATTGAGGACCTCCAGGTCCGCCTCATGCGCGCCACGCCGCTGGAGGGGGAGTCCGGACGGCTGCGCCAGGGGCAGGTGGTCGTCGGCCGCCGCGACGTCGCCGGGCCCGAGGTCACACCGGTCGAGGCCAGCAGGTTCGTCCCGGTACCACCGGGGGACCAGCTGCGTGCCGGGGTGACGGCCCTCCTGGACTGGCTGGGGACGGACCACCACGGACGTATAGACCCCGTCGTCGTGGCCGGGATGGTGCACTACCAGTTCGAGACGCTCCACCCCTTCCGGGACGGCAACGGACGGCTCGGACGCTACCTCATTGTGCTCACGCTCATGCGCACCGGGCTGCTCTCCGAGCCCACCCTGACGGTCTCCCCCTGGTTCGAGGCCCGCCGCACCGAGTACTACGACGCGCTCCTGGGGGTGAGCACCGACGGTGACTGGGACTCCTTCCTGTCCTTCTTCGCACACGGCCTGGCCGACGCCGCCACCGCCACCAGGGAGCAGATGCTGGCACTGGTGGAGGTGCAGGGGGCCCTGCGGGACCGGGTCCGGGCCTCCTCGCTGCGCTCGGCACGCGCGCCAGACCTGGTGGACCTCGCCGTGGCCAACCCGTCCTTCACCGTGCGCCAGGTCCAGAGGGAGCTGGGCCTGTCCTACGGGCGCGCCAACAGCCTGGTGGGTCAGCTGGTCGACCTCGGCGTCCTGGAGACCGTCAACCCCGGCTCCCAGCCGCGCCGCTACTCGGCCCCGGAGGTGCTCCGGATCCTCCTGCGCGGTGGACGCTGAGCCGGGGCGGGTCGTGGTGGCAGGGCGGGAAGGTGGATCCGCAGGCGTTGCGGGCCTCCGCCCCAGGGCGGGACCGGTGGCGTACCGGCTGCACGCACCTAGCAGACCCGCCCCGGGGCGAGTGCCTCAAGGCCCCGCTACGCCACGGGCTGGCTCCTGACGACCGCCCTGGGGCGAGTGCCTCAGGCCTCGGCGCCCGCGGGCTCCAGGGCGGCGTCGCGCCCTTTCCGCTCCCACAGCCGGCGGACGGGGGCCTGCGGGTCCTCGCCCGCGGGGAAGCCGCGCAGACGCCAGTACATGGCCAGCAGGGAGCCGCTGATCGTGTGCCAGAAGGTAGCCACCGCGCAGGGGGCGGCCACTGCCGCGCTGAGGTAGTGGGCGGCCAGGGTGGAGCCGAGCCCGGCGTTCTGGAGCCCCACCTCGATGGAGATGGTGCGCCGGTCGGCGCGTGAGACGCCGAAGGCCCGGGCGGCGGCGTAGCCGAGCGCGTACCCGACGGCGTTCTCCAGGGCGATGGCCGCGAACATGAGGAACCCAGCGGTGGCAATGAGCGCCTGGCTCTTGGCCGCCACGGCGGCGACCACCCCGGCGATCGCGACCACCGAGACCCACGGCATGGCGGGCTGGATGCGGGCGACCTGGCGGTGGAGGAACACGTTGCACGCCAGCCCGAAGCCGACCGGCAGGAGCACGATCTGGACAATGGACAGCGCCATCTGCCCGGCGGGCACCTCCATGTAGGTCCCTGCCAGCCACAGGGTCAGCGCCGGGGTGACAACCGGTGCGAGCATGGTGGAGAAGGCGGTCATGGACACGCTCAGGGCGGTGTTTCCCTTGGCCAGGAAGGTGCACACGTTCGACGTCGTCCCGCCGGGGACGCAGCCAATGAGGATAATGCCGACCTTGAGCTCGTCGGGCAGCGGCAGCAGACTCGCCACGCCCCAGCCCACCAGCGGCATAATGGCGTACTGGCTGCACACACCCAGCACGACCGGCCCGGGGTGGCGGACGATCATGGTGAAGTCGGGGACGGACAGGGTCATGCCCATGCCCAGCATGGTGACGGCCAGCAGCGGCGTCATGTAACCGGCCAGAGGCACGAAGGTGGCGGGCCAGAAGAACGCGGCGAGGAAGGCCGCGAGCATAATGAGCGGGAAGACCGTGACCGCGATGCGGGCGCTGCGCTCCTGTCGGGCGGCGTCCGGGTCGGTGGGCACGGCTGGTCGGGACGGGTGGGCCACTGGTGACTCCTGTGTTTTCGGTGGTGCAGAGGCAACGAAAACGCCCCCCGAACCGGTGGTCCAGAGGGCGCGCGGGCAGTGCCGGGGCGACGGTCTACATCGCGCGCCGGCTGGTAATCAGGCCGCTGGTGCTGCTCACGGGCACGAGACTACACCACGTACCAGGACGGGACACACCAGCCACATACTGGACGCCTGGTAGGGGCCGCAGCGGGAAGGGCCTGGGCGGGGCCGGGCGAGCACTGGGGCAGGTAAGGGCCAGGCAGGACGGCGGGAGGGGCGGGTTAGGAGTCTGGAGTAGGTAGGGACCCCGAGCCGGGCGGGGCCTGAGATAGGCGGGGCCGGCATCGGCCTGTCTGCTAGCGCCGCCTACGGCAGGATCCGGGCCGGACCGGGGGCAGTCCAGGCCGAGCGCCCCTGCCCCTGGGGCAACAAGCAGGATGCCCCCACCTCCGTAGTCTTCTGGCAGCTTAACCAGCGGGCCCTGGACCGGGGCCCAGGTCGAGGCCGGAGGCGGGACAGCAGGGCGAGCATCCCGGACACGAGTTCTTGCAGACAGCACCACTTCTTGCAGGTTGCACGAGTTCTTGTAGGAGGCTGACACAGGGCCCACGGAATCATGCGGATATGTCCGGGTCAGGAGGAGGGCCGACGCAAGAACTACTGAGATCTGCAAGAACCCTTGCAGTCTGTGCGCTACCGATACACGCCTCTCTCGTACCTCACCATTGTGACGAACCCATGCAAGCCCTCGACTTCAAGCCTCTCAAGAAGATCGTCCACACTCCACCTGGGACCCTTCCGCCCCGTTCTTGCCACAATAGTGTCAAGGGCGTCGAGGACAAGACGCGGATACAGCCCGACAAGATCGATCAGGAAGTCGTCCGGAGATTGCGAGAAAAGAGCACCCGGAAGACGTTCATCCTCGAAATCCTTGAGATTGAAAGTAACAATCACGTCCGTCCGCCCGACGAGGGCCGCTGCGACAACGTGACCATCATTTGCGTCACGCATTCGCGGGACAAACTGCAGAGCGCCCTCCCACCCTCGTACCCGCGCGTCAGGAAGTGCCTCGTTCATCTGACGTCGGAGCCGGGTGACATAACCGCGCAACTCCTCCTGATCGCGACCACGCTCGTCACGCAGACGGAGGACCGCCCGCTCCATCTCCTCCTCAATCATCTCGCTCCACAACGGCCTGAAAGCCTGTGTGGTACCGATCTCGAGCAATACATCACGCAAGGTACTGGGTACCAGCACGCAGGCGTCAAGCATTACAGAGAACATTGTCGTCAGCCCTCTGAGCGCACAGCCGCAAGCACCTCACGCAGTCGTGCAGGATCGTCGTCATACCCTCCCATAGCCTGCGTATCCGCCACCATGTCACCCAGCGCCTCGTCCGCTGCACGCCGCTGGCGCCGCTGAAACTCAAGCACGTCAGACAGACAGAGCCGACGGTGCCGACGGACTCTCTCGAAGGGAATCTCCCCCGCCTCCAGCATCCTGACCAGGGTAGAGCGGGAGATGCCGAGCATGTCGGCCGCCTCCTGCGTCGTCAGCCGGGTGCCGTGCGGGGCGATCGTCACCGCGAGCCCCTGACGCATCGCCCGAGCGACCTGGACCAGAAGGTCTGCCATGGACTGGCTCAGCTCGATCGTCTCACCACCAGCCACCAGGTGCGCGGACGCCCCGTGCGAGGACAGCATCTCCACGATCTCACCGAACCGCCCAGCAACCTCCTCCTCGGGCAGATAGGTCCTGCTCTCCGCCGCTGTAGTCATCAGACCTCCTGCCAACCGGTGGCGCACACGCTCTGCGCACTATGCTCATCTTGCGCGAATTGAGCGTATCTCCGCCTTCCTCATCCTGACAAGCTGGGCAGTCCCCCTGGTAGACTCCTCGACAGGCTCCGCACCGCCATCGACCTGCTGGGAATCAGTCCTCAGTCCCCCTGGTAGACTCCCGAGGGCGTCGGACTCCACTGGGGCGGGGCTGGGAATCAGTCCTCAGTCCCCCTGGTAGACTCCTCACGGTGACCGACCATGACGGGTACACGCTGGGAATCAGTCCTCAGTCCCCCTGGTAGACTCCTCATACTGCTGCCCGCACGCCCGTTCGGGCTGGGAATCAGTCCTCAGTCCCCCTGGTAGACTCCGCCGGTGGCCTCGGGGAGACCGACGCCTGCTGGGAATCAGTCCTCAGTCCCCCTGGTAGACTCCTCCTGCCCGAGGCCGAACGCCACCTGGTGCTGGGAATCAGTCCTCAGTCCCCCTGGTAGACTCCGGCGGTGGCGGGGCCTCTGGCTCAGGCCGCTGGGAATCAGTCCTCAATCCCCCTGGTAGACTCCCTATCGCGATCCTGTCGATGGAGACGGTGCTGGGAATCAGTCCTCAGTCCCCCTGGTAGACTCCGACGCCATCACCGCCCTCGTCCGCTCCAGCTGGGAATCAGTCCTCAGTCCCCCTGGTAGACTCCTGCACGCCGGCCTTGAGGAGCCAGCACAGCTGGGAATCAGTCCTCAGTCCCCCTGGTAGACTCCCCAGGTCGAGGCTTCCGTTGATGATCCGGCTGGGAATCAGTCCTCAGTCCCCCTGGTAGACTCCAGGTACGCCACCAGGTTACGGCCGAACAGCTGGGAATCAGTCCTCAGTCCCCCTGGTAGACTCCTCATGAGCCTGCCAGGGGGTTCTGACCTGCGCATACGCAGTTCTCCGTGACTAGAAAATCGTGAGCTGCTGGGGTGCGGGATCCGGGGCAAGAGGAGCCTCCTCGCGAAAACAGAGCATGGTCGACCACTCGCGATCTGTGACATAGAGCACTCTAACCTCGCCGCCGTCTGGCAGCGCAGCCTTGATGGCCCGGATTCTGCGAACCTCGCCGGACATGGTCGGAGAGTACCTCACGTACACACTGTACTGCGCCATCCAAAATCCCTCGTCAAGAAGAAGGTGCCGAAACTGGTTGGCCTCACGACGTTGCTTCGCAGTCAGGACCGGAAGATCGAACATGACAATGGACCACATCGGGTCATCTGCCATTAGAAACCTTCTGAGGTCCAGCCCACGAAGGAACATCTAAACGGTCACGATCACCTTCACAGTACTGCCCCAGATGCTGAGCCAGACGTTCGAGGACGGTGGGAAGCGTGGAGCCCGTGGAATCGAACGCCTGCTGCACGGTCGCCACAAGCTTCTGCTTGACGCTTCGATTCTCAAGAGAGTCATCCGGAGCAAGAGATAGAACGGTATCGTCTACGACAGGACGAAAAGGCTCAATAAGATCGTCAACGAGATTGAAGGCATTGCTACGACCACGATGGAACAGGCCGATAGCGGGGCTGAGCCCGGCGCTCACCACCGCACGTATACCGTGTGCCCTCAGGACACCGTACCCGTAGTTGAGGCAGCTATTCCTATTATCCTCGGCATCAGGCTCCCGAAAGAACCGACCCTCGTCAGGGAACATCCTCGACCAGTACAGACGGGCCGCATGGGCCTCAATGTTCTCCGGGTCGCCAGAACGGACCTTTCGGGCCATCTCCCGCAACCGCTCGGAGGCACTCGCGTCCACGCCGCTCAGTACCGCCGCCTGCCCCAGGACCTTGGCCTTGACGATCCTACCCCACGCATTCTTCCTCCGCGGCAGGGACAACTGGGACTGGGCCAGTTGTCGCGCACCAATCCGAGTGTGCTCGTGCCACGGGTACGCTGCTCCTTCAGGTACCCCGCGCCAGTCGCAGAACATCACCACCACGTCCGCCCCAAGAAGTCGGTGCAACACCGCGGAGGAGAAGGCCGTGTGAGGGCCGACAAGGAACACCGCCACATCGGCTACCGGTACCCGTACCTGCTCCCCAGCACTGGGGTGCACCAGGACGGCCCCTCGTTCCGAGGTGAGCTGACCGTCCAGTGATGGCCGGAATTAAACAAAATGGTATTCTGGGGTGGCTTCTGCGGGGTTCCTGGTTGACGTCTTCGGAGTATCTCGTGTAGGATTGTCTCGTGCAGATCGACATGACGAACGAGGAGCGGGACATCCTCATCAGGTGGAAGAAGCGCTCGGACACCCACAAGCTGGTTCGGATGAAGGCGGAGGCGATTGTGTACGCCGCCCGTGGCGTCGGCCTGGACATTATCGCGGAGATGGTCGAGCGGACCGAGAAGACGGTACGCGAGTGGCTCTCGGAATGGCGGAGATACAGGCTGGGATCCGTGGTGACCGGGCATGCTGGCAACGAGAACGCGGCGAAGCTCAGGAGGGCACAGAAGGAGGAGCTGGAGGAGATTCTCAGTAAGCCACCATCGGAGTCGGGAGTCAAGGCCGCCTTCTGGGACGTCCCGGCCCTCAGGGACGTCGTGCAGATAAGATTCGGAGTCGAGTACAGGTCGGACTCCTCCTACCGGCTGCTCATGCGCTTCCTGGGAATGAGCTTCAAGCTCCCAGACCCCTTCGACAAGCGCCGCGACGAGGAGGCCATCACCAGGCGGATGACCGAGATCCGGCACCAGGTCAACGACCTGCTCCAGGAGGGCTGGGAGGTCTACACCGTCGACGAGGTCCGCGTCGAGCACGAGGCCGAGACAAGACGCATGTGGCTCCCCAGAGGAAGGAGGACAAAACTGTACGTGGACCGCGAGAAGGCGAGCCAGTCGTTCTTCGGAGCACTGAGCCTGACGACCAGGAAGATGAGGATCTACCCCATCGAGGGAAACCAGAACACCGAGCAGACCATCCTCATGATGGAACGCCTCCAACGAGAGACCGATGAGGGAAAGAAGATCGCCGTCGTCCTGGACAACGCCAGGTTCCACCACGCCAGGGCCCTGACCGACCTCTACGCCCCCGGCCAGGCCCTGGAACGCATAACACCCATCTACCTGCCACCCTACGCCCCCGACCACAACCCCACGGAACACGTGTGGAACGCCGCCAAGAACAACATCGCCAACCTCCAACGCGACACCCCGGAGAAAACCTTCACGGCCTTCACCACCTACATCACCAACCGCACCTTCGACTACGACCTCGAGCACCTCCCAACCACACCACCACACACCGATCTTGTTTAATTCCAGCCAGAGGAGCAGTCAATAATACGCCAAGCTGTATCCATCAGAACGACCTACCTAACCGTCCAGGTGGTCGGCAGACCGGCTGCACTGGAGTGGCGGACACGTCCCAACGCATCACGCCTGACTACCGTAGGGTGGGTGGAGAAGAGAACGTTGACGGACATCCGCCACCCTCTTCCCACTATTTTCGCAACGTCACCAACGGACTCGGTAAGACCTTCTGCCGCGAGCACGTTAGGACGCAACTTGACGACAGTAGCGCTCTCAAACCCCCTGATCCTCCATCGTGTAATATTAGGGAACTCCTTGCGGAACCCACCGATGTATCCGCCTGTAAAACTCTCCATGGGAACCTCGAGCTCGTCGCCCACGACCACCCAGCCGAGGTAGGTAGCAGCCTCCTCAGCCAAGGCCGCCCTCAGCTTGGGCCAAGCACACCTGACGCTGATAGTCTGGAGAGCCAGGGGCACTGAGAACAAGTCGTCACGACGGTACGGAAGAAGGTCGTGGCTAAAGACCCGCAGCATGGCATAGACGGGCTTTCTCCCCTCGATCCGGTAGAGACGTGCATGGTGGATCGTCAAACCAATCGTAGCGAATCCTCCTCGGACTGCGATCGCCGCAAACGGCTTCTCAGCCGCGTCGTCACCCGGTTTCTGTGAGAAGACCGTGATATTGTCGTCGGCGGTCACCCGCCTCCCGTGGACCTTGATAACACGGTTCTCCGATGGGGGCAGACCTCCCCGGGGAGTAAAATCGGGCTGCCGCGTCAGTGCGCACCACAGAGCTGGCGAGGATGCCCGATCAACCTGCACGGCAGTCAGCCCGTCTCCCAGACGGTGTCGAGCCAGAGGACGTACAATTTCATGGTGGGCGTTCCCGCTACCGAGTCGGAGCCGTAGGTTCTCTGTGACACAGACACGATCTTCTGCCAGTGCCGCATTGAGCAACTCGGTAAGCCGGAGCATATGGTCACGCCAGGAGTCAAACCTGTCCCGCGCACCAGGGGTTGCGCCGGTGAAGGACTTCCAGGTCTCCTCCTGACCGGACAGCCGCTGCGCCCAGCGTTGGCTGGACCGCTCAGCCAAGGTCTTGGCAACACTGGGGTTCATTAGCGCAATGACGGCCGCATCCACGGCATGATGCCTGCGATCAAGCCGGTCCTTCTTCCCGCGCTCCCCCAGCAGGTTGACGCGCGAGTCAATTCCTGCCGCACGCCTGGCCCCGGCCGTCAACGACCCGCGGTACACGGCGACCTCTGCCGACGGATACGCTGACTGCACCCGGTGATGGAGCTCATTAGCCATCCAGGCCACTGACTCCATACTTCGTGCGTCAATTTCTGGATCCTCATCGGTGCGACGCAATCGTGCGATCACGTTCTTCTGAAGTCTTCGCAGCTGTGCAGACTGCGCGCGACCGTCCTGGATATTCCTCCAACGCCTCACCCGGGCCACGGCCTCCTCTACGCTGACACCCGAGATACCGCAGTCCTGGGCCCACGTGGCGAACGGGGTGTTCGACTTGCTGCGGTTACACCGCTCGCACACTGCGACGAGGTTCTCGCGACGGTTGTTGGAACCGGGCCCTGCCTGCGGGACAATGTGGTCGAGCTGGCACGTCAGATACCCGATAGTACCGCCGCAGTAGACGCACACACTGTCCTGAACCATTACGGCAGTGTATCGCACGACGTCGCTGTGGCGGACCTCGCCCTGGATACCGTACGCCTTCTTGATATCGTCCACAGCCGTTTGGTTCTGCCGGAACCGGCGATTATTGTCGTGGTCAAGCTCCCTGGCGGTCCGCTCGCTTGAGAAGCCTGCGCGTACATGCTCGATCTGGATAGCCTCAGGAGTTCCCCAGACGTCCGCGACACCGTTGAGGAAACGTGCCACCGCCTTGACCGTGCGGTCCACGGAGGGATTGCCCACTGGGGCGCCCACAGGTTCCGCGGGCGGCTTCCAGGAGTCGTCCACGTGAAAGACGTGCTTACGGGCCGCATGCAGGTCGTCGTCGGTGGCCAGCATCTGCTCGCTGAGGAGTGCCAGGGACTCACGCGAGTAGGCGGCGCGCCCAGCTGGCAGGTGGATGGAGTCCAGCTTTCCCTGCTCCTCCTCTGACAGGCTCCCCAGGAACTCCGCGCACTCCGAGTCGTCAGCACCCTCGTAGAGGTAGCGGACCATGGCACCACGGCGCTCCGCGTCCGCATCCGCCCACCACAGTCTGAGCGGCTTAATACGGCAGCTGCCCATGACCTGATTGGTGACGTCCACCGGGGGCTGCGCACTGGCTCGCTCACCATCGGCTGTCATTGAAGCCGTCCCGCGCAGGTTCTGGCGTCGGACACCGAGTCGCTCAGCAACGTCCCCCCACGCCAGATCCTCCGACATGGACTCAAGCAGGAAAGTCACAACCTTCTTACGCTCGCGAGGCAGCAGAGGGCGCTGCGCCCCGTCTCGTCCCGCGATCCTGAGATTCGCCACGATCGAGATGACCCTGAAGCGCTGGAACTCAGGATCACACTTCGGTGCCCGCAGGAAATCGCCTTGCCCAGGCAGAGGGTCGCTGGCAACCCTGCTCCTGCTCGATCCTCGCGGGGACTCGGAGGCGAAGACAGCCAGAATGAGCTCCCTGCACTCCTGCTCGGACACTCCCTGCGTCTTGCAGATCCTCCTGATCTCGTTTGCATTATCTGTCTGGTGCAACTTCCCCAGGACGCCATCAGGGCCCCTCATAGCGACCCTATTATTCAGGGCCACGACGGCCATCGCCTGCCCCGGCGTGAACCCCTCGTCCAGAACCTCACCGGTAGTATTCATTACCCGCTTACGCATCGCCCTCATAAAGTCTGACTCGGGAGCGGGAGCCAGCAGCGACTCCGTTCTGGCGTAGGGGTTACGCCAGCCCCGGTGCCGCGCAATATGCCGCAGAGCCATTGAGATCGCATACCTGCGGGTCTTCTCAGGAAACACCTCCTGCACCAGCTGGGCGCGCACCCGCCACACCAGGTAAGGATCCTTTTGCTCGGCAAAATCCACGATCGGGTACCCGAGCCTGACCAGAAGGGTGTCAAGCTGCTGCAGGCGCTTGCGACGACGACGGAGCAGACGCCGCGCACGCCGGGCGACGCCCGCAAGCTCACGTCGGCTGGTGGCCTTCTCCTTGCCGTCCTCACCGATACCGGCGTCATGGATCAGGGACAGTGCGGACAGGATCCTTACCGGGGCTCCTGCCGGATCGACTGCGATCGCGCAGCAGCCGACAGAGTGTGTCCCGACGTCCACGCCGACACGGATACGCATTGCAGCCATGGACACTATTAGATCACATCCATGACGGACGAGGTAGTCACAAAATTATAACTGCCTGGCCCCTCAGGACCAGGCAGTCAGACCGGCGAACCGGTGGAGCATTCAGCACTCACAAACACGGTGAGGCTTACTGGGAATCAGTCGAGAGTCAGTATAACCCGTACGGCACGACGGTGCAAGCGATCTCCTTCCAGGCACCCGGCCACCAGGAGCAGCTCCGTCCGCGCCCAGGCCGACCACATCCGGGCCGACCACGCCCGCTTCCGGCTGCTCCCACGCCCGTCGTCCCACCGCGCGCCCCCGGCCGCTGCCGGGGACCGCCCCGTAGGCTTGGCCCCATGACTGAGACCGTGCGCTTTGGCCTACCGTTCAACGGCGTCGTCCCCCTGTGGCACGAGGGCACCACGATCACCTGGCACCGGCCGGGCACGGATCTCACCGACGTCCTGGGCATGGGCCTCCTGCGCACCCAGGACGGCCCCGCGAGCTCAGGCCGCTGGCAGGAGAAGGTGGAGGTCGCCACCCTGGAGAACGACGGCTCCCTGCGCCTGCACGCCGCCACCCCCACCGGCAGGCGGGCGGTCAAGGACGCCGGGGCGGGCGCGCTCGTGCCCCTCTCGCGCTCCCTGAGCGTGCAGGAGGTCATGGCCACCAGCCTCAACGAGCACGCCTTCACGGTGTACCTGGGGCGCCTCATGCTGCGGGCCGCCCGCGACGGGGCGATCCTCCTGTTCACCCTGCGGGCCCCGGAGGATCCTGAGGCCCACCACCTCCTGAGCGTCCCCAGCGAGCTGGACGAGAACCAGGTCATGCACTTCCACCTGGGCACGCTCATGGAGATGAGGACGAGGACCTGGCGGAAGGCGGTACGCCGCGACGGGATGACGTTCCTGGACCTCGAGGTCCCCTACCAGCGCATCCTGGCCCCCGGCTCCCTGTCCGGCCCTGCTGACGAGATGCTCGACGGCGTCGCCCTGGCCTCCATGGCCCGTCCCGTCGCCCAGTGCGTCCTGCGCCCCGGGTTCCCCTTCGCCCTGGGAATGAGCGTCATGCTGCCCCGCTGAGGGCCGGGTCGCACTTAGGTGGCCCGCGGTTGGCCAGCCCGCAGCTGGGCGGCCGGGCGGCCAACCCGCGGCCGGGCACCTCGCCCGGTCGCGCAAGCAGTAAGCGCCCAACCGTCCCCCGCGAACAGCCCATCCGTTCTCACGAGCAATAAGTACCGTTCTCACGACAAACAAGTACCGTTCTCACGGCGAATAAGTACCGTTCTCGCGGAGAGGGCGGAGAGGAGAGGGGACGAGGTGGGAACGAGGTAAGGAGGCTCCTCTAAAGGCTGACCTGCCTCGAGATAATTCCGGCCTTGGCGCGACGGGCGTCGGCGTCCAGCGGGCCGGTGACGGCCAGCGCCTCCTCCAGCCGCTCCCCCATGGCCTTCATGGGCTCGGTCAGCTCCTCGGCCTCGGTGCCGGCCACCAGCTCCCACACGGGGACGGCCAGGCCGCAGGCACGGAAGGCGCCAATGAAGCGGGCCCCCTCCTCCAGGGCGGACCGGCGCGCGGCGTGCACCCGGGCCAGGGCGTTAAAGAAGTCGTCCTCGTCCTCCCCGCGCACCCAGCGCACGAACTCCTTGCCGTTCATACGGCACCAGTAGGCGTGCTCGACGCCGGGCACCGGGCGGGTGGGGGCCATCTCCTTCCTGGCGTTCTCCAGGGCCTCCAGGGCCTTGGGGTCGGCGGAGTCCTTCTCGGTCAGCCAGAAGTCAAAGGTCTCGCTCACACGGATCCGGGGCGTGACGGACAGGTCCAGGACGTCCTGAAGGCGTTCACCGGGCTCGGGCAGGCCCTTCATCCTCAGGGCCGCCCCGTTGCCCAGCTCCAGGGTGGCCAGCAGCGCGGCGGCGACGTCGCGGGAGGCGTCACCGGAGTGGATGGAGGTCTGGAGGGCAACCAGGACCTCGCCGTCTGTGCGCCTGAGCCCCTGGGCGAGCTCGGGCAGGACGGTGACGAGCGTGACCTCGCCCCCACCGTGGGCCTCGTTGAGGCGCACGCCCATGGAGGCGGCCGGGATGATCTGCATCATCGCCACCAGGTCCTCCTCCGCGGGCAGGCCCTCGAAGGGACGGACAACGAACGGGATCCTCTGGGGCCTGGGGGCAGAGACGGCGGCCTTACGCACCTGACGCTTCTTCTTCGACATGCGGTCAGACTACCGGCGACGCCGCCCCGTCCCCGGCGTCCTCGCCGCGACCCGCCGCGGACGGCCAGCCCCGGCACCCGGGCCCCGGCCACGGCAGTCCTACCGGCCCCCGCTCAGGTCCCTGGGGCTCGCGTCTCCGGCGGCCCGTGCCACCGGCCCCGCATCGAGTCCTGGAGACCTGGTCTGAGCGCCACCAGTCACCGTCCCCGGCGTCCTCGCCGACCCGCCGGGGTCCTGCCAGGACCCGGGGCCCGCCAAGCGCCGGAATCCCGCCAGGCCCCAGAGGCCCGCCAGGACCCGAAGCCCTCCCAGGCGCCGCGCTGGCGGCCCACGGTCAGCGCAGGGCCTCCAGGGCGCGGACGGCGTCCAGCGCGGGCAGGTGCGGGAGCGGGTCCAGCCCCTGGTCCAGGACGAAGCCGGTGAGCTGGTCGCGCACGACCTCGCACAGCTCCTCCGCCCTCCACGGCTTGGCAATGTAGTGGTCCAGGCCCGCCTCGTTGACGGCCCGGATGGTGTCGGCCTGGTTGGCCTGGCCGGTGACCAGCACCTTGCGCGCGGCGGCGGTACGAGGATCCCCCATCATCTCCACGAGCATGTCCACGCCGCTGCGCCCGGGCAGGCGGTGGTCGGACAGGACCAGGGCGAGCTCGTCCCCGTCCTCCTCGACCTCCTCGACGACCGCCCAGGCGTCATCGACGTCCTGAGCCGCCTCCAGGCGCACCGTGGCGCCCAGGTGCTCCAGGTCCCCCAGCACCGCCTCACGGACCGGGGGCTCGTCCTCCACCACCAGCACGACCAGCTTCATGACTCCTCCTTGGGGTTGGCGGGAGCCGCTGCCAGCGCCCCCGGAATCTGAGGGGGCAGGGTGACGCTCACCCGCGTCCGCCCCGGGCGGGAGACCACCGTAATGGTGCCGCCGTGCGCGTCCACGACCGACTTGGCCAGGCCCATGCCCAGTCCCAGGCCGTAGCGCACCTGCCCGTGGTTGGTAGTGAAACGCGGCTCGAAGATCCGGTCCAGGTGCTCGCGGGCAATACCCGGCCCGTTGTCGACCACGTCAACGCGCACGCCCCCGTCCTGGGGCCGCACGGACAGGGTGAGGGTGGGTGGCCCCAGGGGGGCGTCGGGGGTGCTCCCAGCCACCACGGGAGTGCTCCCGGCCACCGCGGGGGCGCTCCCGGCCAGGGCCGTCGCCCCCCGGGCCAGGGCGTCGGCCGCGTTGGAGATGAGGTTCGTCCACACCTGGACGAGCTCACCGGCCCGGGCAGGTACCAGCGGCACCTGGGAGTAGTCACGGACCACCTCCACGTGATCGAGCCGGTGGGCCACCAGCCGCAGGGCGTCCTCGACGCTCTCGCGCACGTCAACACGCTCCTGGGCTCCGCCCTCGGGGCGCACGTAGGCGGACAGGGCGGCCACCAGGGAGCGGATGCGGGCGGTGGCCAGGACCGTGTTGCGCTCCCCGCGCCCCACCCCGGCCGCCGCCTCCACCAGGGCGAGATCCGCCGTCGAGCGTGCCAGACGAGCCGCCTCGCCGGGATCCTCCACCCCGGCCGCCACCAGGCGTCGTGCGGTCTCCCGGTCCCTCACAGCCTTCTCCAGGCGACGGCGCAGGGCCCGCTCGTCCGCCGTGGAGCGGGCAGGCAGGTTCCGGGCCCGTTCCAGGGCGGCACGCGCGAGGTCCCCACGGGGGTGGGAGGCCAGGAGGGTGGCCACCGCCGCCCCCTCGTGCGCGCTCGCCCGCTCCAGGGCGGCCACCGGGTTGTTGAGCTCGTGGGCCACGCCCGCCGCCAGCTCGCCCAGCGTCGCGAACCGCTCCTGCGCCAGGAGCTCCAGGCGGGCCTGCTCCAGGGCGTCCAGGGCCTCGGCGAGCCGGGCCCGCTCCTTCTCCAGGCGTGAGCGCTCGGCGTCCAGGGCGGCGTGGAGCTCGATCTTCTCCACCTGGAGGATCTCGCTGCGCTCCAGGCGCCCCACCAGGGAGCGGATGAGCAGGGCCGCGAGCGCCTCCCCGGTCATGGGGTCCCCTCGCAGGGCCCGGTCGAGCTGCTCCACGGACAGCAGGATGAGCTCGACCTCGCTGGTGGTCGTGGCCGTCACGAAGGCGCTGCCCTGGGAGGCCAGGGAGAGGATGCCGATAATGCGGCCGGTCGTGGCGTGGTGGAGGGTGACCTTCCCGGCGTGGGTGACCCGGGTCAGGGCGACCGTCCCGTGCTCCAGGATGTAGACGGCGTCCACCGGCATGCCCTCGCGGGTGACGCGCACCCCCCTGGGCAGGTGGAGGCGGGGGCGGGGTCCCAGCACTCGCTCGCAGGCGGCCACGAGCTCGGCCACGAGCTCGTCGTCGTCCCCGGCGAACTTGGACAGGAGGCTGGCCTGAGGCAGGTCCGGGGGGGTGTCGGCGTCGAGGTGGGCCAGGCGGGGGTCGTCGGGGAGGGTCTCGCGCAGCCAGCGGGTGACGTGGGCGCCCGCCCGGTGCCCCAGGGCGCCGGGGGTCCAGGGAACGGAGACGACCTCGTGGACCCAGTCCTCGTCCAGGGCGCGTCCCAGGTGGGTGAGCTCGTCGCGCCTGGTGAGCAGCAGCAGCCGGGTGGTGCGCAGGGCGGGACGGTCCTGGAGCTGGCCCGCCAGCACGTCGAGGCTGCCGACCTCGTCGCTGACCATCATGAGGGGGACGACGGCGTCGGGCCGGGTGGCCACGAAGGCCAGCATCTCCTCGACGCTGTGCTGGTAGGCCACCTCGCAGTAGTGGAGCTGGCGCCCGACCTCGTGGGCCGCCCGGGCGCCTGTGTCCGTCGGGGAGACGACGAGGACGAGGAGGGTCGGGGGCCCCGTCCCAGGACGTGTCCTGGGGCGTGTCCCGGGGGACCCCGGGCCCTGGCCCTGGATGCCGTCCCGACCGCTGACCTGGGTACCGGGGAAGAGCTCCTGTCCCCTGGGCTGGCCTCTGGTCTGGCCGTCGGTGCTGGTCTGGGCATCGGCACGGCTCTCAGACACCTCTCGGCCCGGTCCCTGGATGCCAGCCTGACCGCTGAACCGGCCGCCGTCCTGGCCCGGGCCCTGGATGCCGTCCTGGCCCAGCGTCCGGCGAGGCGCCGGGGTGTCCTGGCCGCCGTCAGGCGCCCGCCAGCCGCCGTCCCGGGGGACTGACAGCGCCTGGCCGGGGTCGCCCGCCGGCCGCCGTCCGGTCACCCGGCTCATCCCAGCAGCCCCAGGGCGGACCACAGCGGGGGCATGAGGAGGACGAGGAGCACAGTGCCCACCACTCCGACGACCACCCCGACCCTGGCCATGTCCGGCGTGGTCACCGCCCCCGTGGCGTAGGCGATGGCGTTGGGCGGCGTGGAGATGGGCAGGCTCATGCCCAGGGAGCAGGCCAGGGCCAGGACCACGGCAATGACCACGGGGTCCAGGCCGTCGATGCCCGTGGCCAGGCCCATGGCCAGGGGGATGAGGAGGTTGGAGGCGGCCGAGTGGCTGATGACGTTGCTCATGGCCAGCCCCAGCAGGCCCATGCACACGACCACACCGGTGGCGCTCATGGCGCCCCAGTCCACCAGCCCCAGGATCCAGGTGTCCAGGCCCGTGGTCCCCACGCCGTGCCCCAGGGCGATGCCCCCGGCCACGAGCCACAGCACCGGCCAGGACAGGGCGGCCAGGTCCTTGCCGTCCATGACCTGGGTGACCATGAGGGCCACCACCGCCAGGAAGCCGATGACGTTGGCGTTGAGGCCGTGGAGCGCCTCGGTCATCCAGGCCAGGACGGTCAGGGCGGCGATGACGTAGAAGGTGACGGCCTGGCGGTCGGTGTGCCAGGTGGCCTCCATGTCGAGCTCCAGGCCCAGGCCCCGGGGCACGAACAGGGCCACCAGGAGCAGCCAGGCCCCCAGGAGGACGATAAGCATGAGCGGGACCGCCATGAGCATCCAGGTGCCGAAGGAGACGTGGTAGCCGGCGTCCTCCAGCGCCCCCAGGGCGATGGCGTTGGGTGGCGTGCCCACGGGCGTGCCGATGCCGCCGACGTTGGCCGCCACCGGGATGGCCAGGGCCAGGCCCGCGCGCGGCCGTCCCTCAGGCAGCGCCCCCAGGACGGGGACGATGACCGCGAACATGGTGGCGGTGGTGGCCGTGTTGGACATGAACATGCTCAGCAGGGCGGTAATGACCATGAGACCCAGGACGGTCCGGCGCGCCGACCCGGTAAAGGGCCTGATGAGGACGGCCGCGAGGTTCTTGTCCAGGTGGTACTTGGCGGCGCCGTCGGCAATGAGGAACCCGCCCAGGAACAGGATAATGACGGGGTTGGCCAGGGCCCCCAGGTACAGGGAGTAGGGGACGGCGTCCCCGGGCACGGGCAGGACGGCCTGGTTGGAGACCAGGAGGACCTCCAGGGCGATGACCAGGACGGCGGTGGCCATGAGGGGGATGGCCTCAAGGACCCAGAAGACGATGGCCAGGAGGAAGACCGAGAGCATGCGCTCGCCCTGCTCACCCAGGTCGGGCACGTCGACGACGAAGGGGACCAGGAAGGCCAGGACGCCCAGGACCAGGCCGGTGACCTGCCTGCGGCCCAGGGTGGGGGGCCTGCGGGTGCGAGCGACAGGACGGCGGGTGCGGTGGGGCGTCGTGGCTGGGGTCATCGAGTGCTCCTGCGGTCGGGCCAGCGTCATCGCTGGGAGTGCTCTGGGGCACTCTATCTGACACGCTGCCACCTGGGTCGGCCTATGGTCCCTGGGCCCCCTGTCGGAAGACGCGACGGGCCTCCCGGACCCACCCGTTCTCACGACGAACAAGTACCGTTCTCACGAGCAACAAGTACCGTTCTCGCGGAGGGGGTGTGGCTGGCGCCGACACCGCACCGGTGTCGGAGGCCGGAGTACCGCCCAGTTGCGTTCACGACCTCCCCGGGAGGTCCCAGGCCTAACGGAGCCCGGCCAGCCAGGTGTCGACGGCGTCGTAGAAGGCCTGGGGGGCGTCACGGCGGATCTGGTGCCCGGCCCCGGGGACCAGGACGGTCCGCAGCCAGGGGCTGCCCAGGGCGTCGACCTCAGCAAGCCCCTGGGCCCCGACACGGGCCGAGCCCGGGCGGTCGCCGCTGAGCAGCAGCGTGGGCACGCGCAGGGCCGCGAGCGCCTCCAGCCACGGCACCTGGGGCGCGGTGACGCCTGTACGCAGTAGGGCGGGGTCGGTGCGCTGGTCCGCCCACACCCCGGGCAGGGCCTCGACGGCGGGGGTGGACGGGGTGTCCAGGGCGCGGGACACGGCCCCGACCGGGTCGGCGCACACCCTCTCCTGGGCGCGCTCGCGCCCGGCGCCCCGGCGCAGGAGCTCTGCGGGGCTGCGGGTGCCGTAGCGGGCGGGATCCTCCAGGACGACGCCAGCCACGAGGTCGGGTCGGCGTGCGGCGGCGACCATGGCCGTGGCCGCGCCCATGGAGTGGCCGACCACGACCGGGCGGGCCCCGCCCCGGCCCCCTCCGTGAGAACGGTACTTATTCGTCGCGAGAACGGTACTTGTTGCTCGCGAGAACGGTACTTGTTCGTCGTGAGAACGGGCTCTGTGCCGCCTGGCGACGCGGCCTGCGGGCTCGGGGGCGTCCGGACCACGCACGGCGCCAGCGGCCTTGTGCACGACGCCAGCCGCGTCGCGCACGAGGCCAGCAGCGTGGCACACGAAGTCGGCGGCCGCCGCACCGCGCCGGGAGCGTCCGGTCGCGACACGACGCAGAATGTCAGCGACGTTGTACATGGCACCGGTGGTGCCGCGCACGGCACCAGCCATACTGCGGACGACGTCGGCGCTGGCCCGGCCAGCTGCACGGGGCCCGGCCCCGGGGCCGGCAGGGGCAAGCAGGCGCGCACCAGCTGGCACGCCCCCGGCCCCGGGGCCATCGGAGTGGGACCCGGCGGCCAGCTCCTCCAGGACGTCAATGAGGTCCTGGACCAGCACCTCACCGGCCCGCTCCAGCTCCTCGGGCTCCCAGCGCGGGGACAGCCCGTGCCCGCGGGCGTCCAGGGCCACCACGCGGTAGCCGCGTGCTGCCCAGTGGAGCACGGCGTCGGCCTGGGACAGGGCGCTGCCGCCAATGCCGTGGAGGAGGACCAGGGCGGGGGCGTCCTGCGGACCGACGACGAGGCGGGCCAGGGGCATGGCGGGCGGGCGGGAGGCCGGGGTCGCGGACGGCGGGGAACCGGCTGGGGACGTCGCCCCTCCCGCAGCCGGACCGGACGCAGCCGGACCGGACGCCGGGGCGCCCGTAGGACCAACCACTGAGCCAGTCGCAGGGTCAGCTGCGGGGGAGGCGGCCGCGGCCTGGGCGGGCGGGTCGTCCGTCTCCCGGCCTGCACGGGCCGGGGCGTCGGCGAGGCCATCCTCCCGGGCAACGCGGTCTGCCGTGCAGGCCGGGGTGCCGGCCTCCGCGGTGGAGCCGGACCTGGCGGCAGGGTCGCCTACCTCCCAGAGGGCGGGCCTGGCCACGCACGAGCCAGCCACCGACGACGTCCCGCCCGAGCTCCCCACGTTCCCGGCGGGCCTGGCCACGCACGGGCCAGCCTCTGAGGCGGGGGCAGCGGCCGCCTCCACCCGTCGGTCTGCCGGGCGGTCGGGGAGGCTGGGTGCGGAGGTCACGTCCCTATCCTCGCCCACAGACGCCGTACCGGGCGACGCCGCCCGGGCCTGGAGGACGGCACGGCACCCAACCACCAGAGTCTGGAGGACGACACGGCACTCAACCACCCGTACTGACACGACACCACCACCTGAGTCCCACCCACGGAGCAGGCGTCGGACGGCAGGCGCCGGGTGATGGCGCAGGCGCCGGACGGCGGTAGCCCAGGCGGTGGCGCAGACCATGGCGGCCTGCGCCTGAACCGCTTGCAGGACGGGTGCGCAAAATACTTTGTGCGGGTCGTAACATTCTGCACGCAGAATAACGTTATAGACAACACTGTGTGTGCGGGGCAACCGTCTCAGGCCGCCGTGCACACGTGGCGTTACCTCGTACACAGAATATCCCTCGTACAGGACGGCCCGGGCTCCTCGTACCCACGGGAACGGGTGGGTCTGCTGTTCTGGGTGAGCATGTGGCGGACCGGGCTCCGTAGCCGCAGGACGGGCAGCGGGGCCATGAGCCGGTAGGGCTGGCGGCACCGCCCCTCCTCGCCCCCGCACCTGCGGGAGCGGGCCCGACGTCGTGAGGCGCGCAGCACCCCACCCGCGGGGACGCGGCGCGGCGGCCCGCCCGGCGGCGTCGGCGCCCCGGAACCGAAGTGCCGCCACCAGGCGGTACAGCCGTCAGCTCCTAGGCCGTGGAGGCCAGGACAGGGGCCGCGGTGCCCAGGACGATGACGGGCAGCGACCAGGCCGCGCCGGCGGCCAGAGCCCGACGCGAGCCCGACGAGGGCAGGGGCACCGGGGCGGAAGCGGCCGTCTGGGTGGTCCCCGCAGCGGGGGTGGATGTCATGATGGAAGGCACGGATGTCTCCAGGTAGGGAACGGACGGGTATTCAGGGCGGAGGTGACCTTAGCAGTAACAAGACATTCTACCCAACAGGATCTACGGAACACGAGGAGGTAGACCAAAAGGGTTATCAAACTGTTATTCCTATTGTGTGCGGGGACACGAGGAGGAGCTGTCGCCGGGGTGCCGCAGGGGGGTATAACCCTTAAATCCCACCGCCTCCCACCCGCTGCCGCCCGCCCTCGCTAAGGGAGAACAGGCGTCGCACCGGCCCAGGGTGGCGGCCAGGCCACCCACCTCCACCGAGGGAGAACCGGGGGCCGAGGCGGAGGCCGCCGCCAACCTGGCCACCCACGCCTCCCCGCCCAGGGAGAACCGGGCTCGTTGCGCAGGTCGGCGTCGGGGATCAGGACCACACCTCCCCGCCCAGGGAGAACCGGGGAGCCTCCAAGGCCACCCACCCCCGAGGAAGAGCCGTGAGGCCTCAGCAGCCGCCTCCGCCGCCACACCGTCCACCCCGCCGGGGGAGAGCTCGACCCCCTGGCGAGCGCGGTCCTGGCCCTGGACACCACCCCCACCGGGGGAGAACCGGGGAGCCCCTCCGCCACGGCGCAGCAGCCCGGGGCGAGCGGGGCAGTCGAGCACGTAATGGAGACAAGGGGCAGGGAGAATGGGGTCATGGACCCGCACAACCCCGACCTCGTCGCCGTCGTCGTCTCCCAGCAGGCGATGCTCCTCCTGGCCTACCTCGTGGGCCGGGTCACCCGGTGGCTCCTGGCCGGGCGCATTACGATCTCCACCTCCGCCGCCACGCTGACCACGCTCGTCGGCCTGTGGATCGGCCTGCTCATCGCGGGCTTCCTGTTCGACGACGACCGGCTGTGGACCGTGCGCTCCCTGTCCGCGGCCGCCCTGGTCGCGGCCCTCATCCTGACGGTCACGGCCCTGGTCCTGGCCCGCCTCCAGCGCGTGGTCCCCCTGGAGCCCATCGCCCAGGTGGCCAGGGCGGGCGAGAGCGAGAGCCTGGAGTTCAAGTCCTCGGCCCGCTGGAACATGCGCACCGGCAGGCGCGACGAGGCCATGGAGAACGTCGTGGTCAAGACCGTGGCCGCCTTCCTCAACTCCTTCGGCGGCACCCTCCTGCTCGGGGTGGACGACGCGGGCACCCTCATCGGTCTGGCCCCGGACTTCTCCACCCTCAAGCAGCCTGATGCCGACCGCTACGAGCTGTGGCTGCGCGACCTGTGGCGCACCCGCCTGGGCACGACCGCCGCCGCCCTGCCCGGCGTGGACTTCGCCCCGACCCCCGACGGCACCGCCCAGGTGTGCCGTGTGACGGTACCGCCCTCCCCGCGCCCCGTCTACGCCTCGGCCAAGGGGCAGGGGACCGAGCTGTGGGTGCGGGTAGGCAACTCGACCCGCCGCCTGGAGGTGGACGACGCCGTTGCCTACGTCACGCACCGGTGGCCGGGAGCCGCCCGGGTGACGTGGCGCAACCGCCTGGGCGCCTACCTGCTCTACCGCAGCCGCCGGGCCGGGCAGGCGGCCCTGGCCCGGGTCACCGGCGCCGACGGCACCCGGTAGAGTGCCCAGTAGGCAGGCACCAAGGCTCTAGGCCCCGAGCCCCCTGTTACATGTAGCATTTGGTCATGAGCGCAGCGACGTCACGGGCCCGTGCCGCCCGGTATCGTCAGTCCATGCGCGACCAGGGCTACCGGCTCATCCAGGCCTGGGTACCCGACGTCCGTACCGACGCGTTCGCCGATGCCGCCCACGCCCAGTCGGCAGCCGTGGCCTCATCCCCCTCGGCCCAGGAGGACCAGGACCTCATTGAAGCGGTCTCGGCCCCCTGGGACTCCTGGGAGGAGTAGGCCGTGCACCGCGGGGAGCTGTGGACCGTGGCCGGAGGCGTGTACGCCACCAAGCCCCGGCCCGCGCCCGGCAGACGGAAATGACACGGCGTCAACGTGGGGCACTGCACCGTACGGCCTATTGTTAGGGGAGCCTTTCCTCCACTAGCGTCTTCAGTGCTCACCCGGTCATTGACCAACCTCGTTTAGTGAACACCCAGAGAAGAGGCCCTGTGTCCGTCTCCCGCAAGTCCTTCCTCATCGGCACCGCGGCGCTGTCCACCACCGCCCTCCTGGCCGCCTGCGGCTCCTCCAAGAACTCCTCTAAGAGCTCCTCCGGCCAGGGTGACGGCAAGACCATCCAGGTCAAGCACGTCTTCGGCACCACCGACGTGCCCGAGGGCGTCACCAGGATCGCGACAATCGCCTGGGCCAACCAGGACGTCGTCCTGGCCCTGGGCACCATGCCCGTGGGCTTCTACAAGCAGACCTGGGGCGTCGAGGACGGCTCCGGCATGCTGCCCTGGACCAAGCAGAAGGTCGACGAGCTCGTGGCCAAGGGCGAGACCGCGCCCACCCTCTTCGACGACACCTCCGGCACCCCCTTCGAGGCCATCAACGCCACCAAGCCCGAGGTCATCCTGGCCGCCTACTCGGGCCTGGAGAAGGAGGACTACGAGAAGCTGAGCAAGATCGCCCCCACGGTGGCCTACCCGCAGATCCCCTGGGGCACGCCCTGGCGTGAGACGATCACCATGGACGCCACCGCCATCGGCAAGAAGGACGAGGGCGACAAGCTCGTGGCCGACCTGGAGAAGCAGGTCGCCGACACCGTGGCCGCCTACCCGCAGATCGCGGGCAAGGCCGCCGCGTTCTGCTACACGGCGGACGGGGACGCCTCCAAGTTCGGCTTCTACACCACCGCCGACCCGCGCACCGCCTTCCTGAGCGACCTGGGGATGAAGGTGCCCGCCTCCGTGGAGAAGGCCTCGAAGGAGAAGCCCGACGCCTTCAACGTGGACATTGCCTCGGAGAACGTGGACATGCTCTCCGACTTCGACCTCATTGTCATGTACGGCGAGGAGGGCGACCTGGCGGGCCTCCAGGCCAGCACCCTGCTCAGCCAGGTCCCCGCCATTAGCAAGGGCGCCATCGCCTTCGTCGGCAACAACAACGCCCAGGCCGCCTCCACCAACCCCGGCCCGCTGTCGATCCCGTGGGGCATTGCGAACTACGTCAAGCTCATTGCCGCGGCCGCCGACAAGGCCAAGTGAGCCGGGCGTGAGCGAGCAGACGGCACCCGGCGACGCCCCGGCGCCCGGCCTGCCGGACGCACCGTCACCGTCCGGGCCACCACCTGGACCAGCGGCGACCCCGGCACCGGCCGCCCCGGCGGGCTCGCAGGCCCCGGCGGACTCGGCACCGGCTGCCCCGGCGAACGCTGCCCCGGCTGGCTCGCAGGCCGCCCCGGCTGGCTCGCAGGCCCCGCGGACGCTGGGCGCCAGCAGCCAGCTGCGGCGCTGCCTGCTGGCCCTGGCGGTCCTGACGGCGCTGGTGGCCGTCGCCGCCGTCTGCTCCATCGCCTTCGGCTCGCGGACCGTGGGCCTCGGTGAGATCATCGGCGGCCTGACCGGCTCGCGCAGCGACATAGGCGCCCTGGCGGTCTCCGAGCGCGTGCCCCGCACCGCCGTGGCCCTGGCGGCGGGCGCGGCCCTCGGCGTCTCGGGCGCCCTCATGCAGGCCGTCACCCGCAACCCGATCGCCGACCCCGGCATCCTGGGCGTCAACACCGGCGCCTCGCTGGCGATCCTCGTCGGCGTCGCCTTCGTGGGCATTAGCTCGGCCGGGCAGTACCTGTGGTTCGCCCTGGCCGGGGCGGTGGTCACCGCGGTCTTCGTCTACGGCGTCGGGTCGCTGGGGCCGGGCGGGCCGACGCCGGTCAAGCTCGCCCTGGCGGGCGTGGCCACGAGCGCCGCCCTGTCCTGCGTCATAAGCGCCGTCATGCTGCCGCGCGCCCAGGGGCTGGACGACTACCGCTTCTGGCAGGTCGGCTCGCTGGGCCGGGGCACCTGGGACTCCCTGACCACGATCGCCCCCTTCCTCGTCGTGGCCGCCGTCCTGGCCGTCCTCGTGGCCAGCCCCCTGAACTCCCTGGCGCTGGGCGAGGAGATGGCGATCGGGCTGGGCGTCAACGTCACCCTCACGCGCGTGGCCGCGGCGGGCGCCGGCGTGCTCCTGTGCTCGGCGGTCACCGCCATCGCCGGGCCCATCGGCTTCGTGGGCCTCATGGTCCCCCACACCGTGCGCATGCTCTGCGGATCCGACCACCGCTGGCTGCTGCCGCTGTCCGCCCTGTGCGGCTCCGGCCTGCTGACCCTGTCCGACGTGCTGGGGCGGGTCGTCTCCCGGCCGTCGGCGGCCCTGCCGGTGGGCGTGGTCACGGCCTTCGTGGGCGCCCCCATCCTCATTATGATCGCCCGCGGCGCAAAGGTGCGTGAGCTGTGAGCAGTACCGTGAGCACCGGAAACAGCACCCCGGGCGCCCCGGGCGCCGCGAGCGCTGTGGGAGCCGTGGGCACCACCAGCACCGCGAGTGCTACCGGCACCATAGGCGCCTCCGGCCCGGAGCCCGGCTTTACCGTTCCCGGCCGCCGACGCCGCACCCTGCGGTTCTGGGCCGTCACGCTCGTCCTGGCCGCCCTGGCGGCGGCCCTGTGGTGGACCACGGTCATGACCGGCGGGACCCACCACACAGTGGAAGAGGTCCTGCGCGTGATCGCCGGTGAGACCGTCCCGGGCGCCTCCTTCGACGTCGGGGAGGTGCGCCTGCCCAAGGCGGTCATCGGGCTGCTGTCCGGGATGGCCTTCGGGATGGCCGGGACCACCTCCCAGACCATGCTGCGCAACCAGCTCGCCAGCCCCGACGTCATTGGCATTACCTCGGGGGCCTCGGCATCCGCGGTCTTCGCCATTATGGTGCTGGGCTGGTCGAGCTCCGGCGCGGGCGTCAATATCCTGGCCGTGGCCTGCGGCCTGGCCACGGCCCTGGTCATCTACCTGCTGTCGGGTTCGGGGCGCACGCAGGGCGGGCGGCTCATCCTCATTGGCATCGGCGTCTCGGCCATGTTCACCTCGGTCATCTCCTACCTGCAGCTGCAGGGCAACGTGTACAAGGCCGTGGACGCCATGCGCTGGCTGAGCGGCTCCCTGAACTCCGCCGACTGGCGCCAGGTGCCGGTCCTGGCCGGGGCGCTGGGCGTGTGCGGCATCCTGCTGCTCGTCGTCGGGCGGGACCTGGGGCCTCTGACCCTGGGTGAGGAGGCGGCCACCGGGCTCGGCGTCCCCGTGGAGCGCACCCGCCTGACGCTGGTGATCACAATGGTGGCCCTGTCCGCCTTCGCCACGGCCGCCACTGGCCCCATCGCCTTCGTCTCCTTCCTGGCCGGGCCGGTCGCGGCCCGCCTCATCGGGCAGACCGACCGCACCCTGCTGGTACCGGCCGCCCTGACCGGCGCGGTCATCGTGCTCGGCTGTGACCTGCTGGCCCAGCACGTCTTCCCCACCGTCCTGCCGGTGGGCGTGGTCACCGGGCTCATGGGTGCCCCCTACCTCATTGGCCAGCTCACCCGCGTCAACAGACAGGGCGCCTCCGCATGAACCCCACCCCCCAGCTCAGCACCAGGGCCCTGCGCTCCGGATACGGCAAGCGCGTCGTCGTTGACGGCGTGGACGTGACCATCCCCAGCGGGAGGATCACCGTGATCGTGGGCGCCAACGCCTGCGGGAAGTCCACGCTGCTGAAAACCATGGCCCGGATCCTGGCCCCGCAGTCCGGGCAGGTGCTGCTCGACGGGACCCCGGTGGGCTCGATCCCCACCAGGACCCTGGCCACCCGGCTGGGCCTGCTGCCCCAGCAGCCCATCGCCCCCGAGGGCATTGCCGTGGCGGACCTGGTGGGGCGCGGGCGCCACCCGCACCAGTCCGTGTTCCGCTCCACCGGCGCCCAGGACCGGCGCATTGTGGAGGAGTCCCTGCTGGCCACGCGCACCGCCGAGCTCGCCGACCGCAGCATTGACGAGCTCTCCGGCGGGCAGCGCCAGCGCGTGTGGATCGCCATGGCCCTGGCGCAGCGCACGGACGTGCTGCTGCTGGACGAGCCCACCACCTTCCTGGACCTGACCCACCAGGTGGAGGTGCTGGACCTGCTGACCGACCTCAACCGCGAGCGCGGCACCACCGTGGTCATGGTACTGCACGACGTCAACCTCTCGGCCCGCTACGCCGACCACATTATCGCAATGCGTCGGGGCAGGGTGGTGGCGGCCGGGGCACCGCGCGACGTGGTGGACGCGGACCTGGTGGCCAAGGTCTTCGACCTGGAGGCCGACGTCATTACCGACCCCGTCTCGGGCACGCCGCTCATTGTCCCCAGGGGCCGCCACCACGTGCTCACCGACGCCGGGGCGTGAGAGGGGCGCCGGTCCCACGCCCCCAAGAAGGAAGACACCATGAACTCAGCCCCTGCGACGTCGTCCCCGTTCCGGTTCTTCCACGTGACGGTGGCATCGATCCGGGACATCACCCCGTCAATGCGGCGCTTCACCTTTACGGGCGGCGACCTGGACCGCTTCGGCGACCCGGGCTGGGACCAGCGCATTAAGCTGGTGCTGCCCGCGCCGTCGTCGGGCTACGAGCGCCTGCCCGTCGGGGAGGACTGGTACAGCCGGTGGCGCGGGCTGGGCGACGAGCACCGCCCGCCGATCCGCACCTACACCACGCGGGCGGTGCGCCGTGGGCGGGAGGGGACCGAGGTGGACGTGGACACGGTGGTCCACGAGCCCATCGGCCCGGCGTCGCGGTGGATCGCGGACGCCGTCGTGGGGACCGAGGCGGTCCTGCTGGGGCCGGACCGCGACTGGGCGGACGAGGCCGGGGGCGTGGACTTCGTGCCGCCGGCCGTCACCGGGTCCTACCTGCTGGGCGGGGACGAGACGGCCGCACCCGCGATCGCGCGGATCCTCCAGGACCTGCCCGCGGACGCCCGGGGCGTCGCCGTCGTCGAGATGCCGTGCAGCGCCGACGCCGCCTACCTGCCGGCCCACCCGGGCCTCGAGGTGCGGGTGACCGGCCGCGACGGGCGCGCGCACGGCCAGGCCCTGGTCGAGGGCGTGCGGGAGGCGGCGGCGCGGCTGTGCCCGGCGGGGGCGCCCCAGGAGGTCGAGGAGATCGACGTCGACCACGAGCTGCTGTGGGAGGTGCCGCGCACGGCCAGGGGCGGGGCGGCGCTCAGGCGCGCCACGCTGTACGCCTGGCTGGCCGGGGAGGCGGCCGCGGTGCGCGCCATGCGCCGCCACCTGGTGGGTGAGCGCGGCATCGACCGGCGCGCGGTGGCCTTCATGGGCTACTGGCGCCTGGGACGCGCCGAGTGCTGAGGGGCCCTGAAGGAGGGCCTGTGCTGCGGGAGCAGACCGTGCGGGGGTACGGGAGGGTGAGGGGCCGTGCAGGAGGGCCCGTGCCCCTGTCCTGACCCTAGGCTGAGGGCATGAGTGAGCAGAGCACGCCCCGGATGAACGTCGAGTCCTTCAACCTGGACCACACGCGGGTGGTGGCGCCCTTCGTGCGTGTGGCCGACCGCAAGACCCTGCCCGGCGGGGACACGCTCATTAAGTACGACGTGCGCTTCTGCCAGCCCAACCGCGAGCACCTGGAGATGAAGGCGGTGCACTCCATCGAGCACCTGACGGCCGAGCTCATGCGCAACCACACCGACCGCCTCATTGACTTCTCCCCCATGGGCTGCCAGACCGGCTTCTACGCCCTGACCCTGGGGGTGGAGCAGGAGGACTTCCTGGAGCTGCTGGAGGCCACCTTCCGTGACGTGCTGGAGGCGACCGAGGTCCCGGCGGCCAATGAGGTGCAGTGCGGCTGGGGCGCCAACCACTGCCTGCCCGCCGCCCAGGAGGCGGTGGGCGCGTTCCTGGCGGCCCGCAGCCAGTGGGAGCAGGTCATGCGCCAGGAGGCCGGGACCCGCCCCTGAGGACCCCCGGCGCCGGAGCCGGCTCGGCCCCTCAGCAGACCTGCGGCCCTCGGGGCCCCGGCGCCGAGCGGCAACGCCCCCTCCCCGGCGTCGAGCCCGGCAACGCCTCCTCCCCGGCGCCGAGCAGGCCGGCCAGGACCGCTCCCGGCGCCGAGCCCGGCAAGGAGCCGGGTGCCGGACCGGGCCCAGGTCGCGAGACTGCGACAGGTGTGCCACCGTCCTGCCACACGTCCCCCGTTAGGCTGGTCCCATCACACGGAACGCAACTCATAGAAGATCCCCATGCGACCCGCCACCGCCCTGACCGTCTCGGCAGCCGCCCTGGCCCTGGCCCTGAGCGGCTGCTCGATCAGCGTCGGCAGCTCCCCGGACCAGACCTCGGCCTCCCCGGCGGTCCCGGCCCCCGCTCAGACGGCGCCCCAGGCCGCCCCCACCCAGGCCGCCACCTCCCAGAGCACCACCTCCCAGAGCCAGACGGCTCCCGCCCAGGGCGCCCCGGCCCCCGCCCAGGGCGGCGGGCAGGCGTCCCGGCAGCCCGACCCCGCCGAGGCCTCCGGCGTGACCAACCCCGACTGGCAGGCAATTATCTCAGGCGGCTCCCAGACCCGCCCGGACGCCAGCGGCAACCTGTCGGTTGACGACGCCGTGTCCACGGTCAACGTCACCGGCGACGTCAGGGCCCTCACCATCAGCGGCGCCATGTCCGACGTGGCGGCGCAGAAGGTCGAGAAGCTGGTGGTCACGGCCTCCACGGTCAACGTCTACGTCGAGAGCGTCAAGGAGGTCGAGATCCAGGGCGCCGACGTCAACGTCTACTGGGTCTCCGGCAACCCCACGGTCACCGGCGACGGCGCCAACCACAACGTCACCCAGATCACCAGGTAGGACCGCCCCGGCCCATGCGAGCTGCACCCTCCCTGCCCTCCTCCAACCGCGCCACCGTCCTGCTCGTGGACGACGAGGCCCCTATCCGCCGCTCCCTGGGCCCCTACCTGGAGCGCAGCGGCTACCGGGTCCACCTGGCCTCCGACGGCGTCGAGGCCCTGGAGGTCCTGGGCAGGCACCGGATCGACATTGTCGTCACCGACGTCCTCATGCCCCGCCTGGACGGCCGGGAGCTGGTGCGCCGCGTGCGGTCCGGCGGCACCTGGACGCCCATTATCCTGCTGACCCAGGTGGACGCCCCCTACGAGCGGGTCTCCGCCCTGGACGACGGCGCGGACGACTACCTGTCCAAGCCCTTCGACCCCGCCGAGCTCGCCTCCCGGATCCGGGCGGTCCTGCGCCGCACCCAGGGCAGCACCCAGCCCCTGACAGCGGCCCCGCGCCTGGTGGCCGGCGACCTGGTCCTGGACCGGGCCGCCCGCCGGGTGGAGCACCGGGGGCGCGAGGTGGCCCTGACCCCCAAGGCCACCATGCTCCTGGAGTACCTCATGAGCCACCCCGGGGAGCTCTTCTCCCGCGAGTCGCTCCTGGCCTCCCTGTGGGGCATCGACTTCACCACCACCACCCGGGCTGTGGACCACCGGGTGCGTGAGATCCGCCAGGTCCTGGGGGAGGACGCCGCCAGGCCGCTCTACATCGAGACGGTCCCCTCCATGGGCTACCGCTTCCGTGCCGAGGTGCACGCGTGAGCCCCGGCCCTCGGGCCCCGCGTCCCTGGTGGCGCCGACCGCGCTGGTGGGACGCGGTCGGCGTCGCCGTGGTCCTGGCGGCCACCGCCCTGGCCTGGTCCCTGGCCCGCTCCACCACCGTCGCCCTGGTGACCACCGTGCCCGTGGTGGTGGGCGCCGGTGGCCTGGGCGTGCTGGGGGCGGCGGCCGGGTGGTCCCTGGTGCGGCGACGCCACCACCGCGCCCTGGACCGGGCCCGTCAGGAGGCCCAGGACCAGGCCCTGTGGCGCCACCAGCAGTTCCTGCGCCGACTGGACCACGAGCTCAAGAACCCCCTGACGGCGATCCGGGCGGCCGTGGCGGGTATAGAGCCCGCCACGGCGTCGGGCACGGAGCAGCGCTCCCGCCTGGACGTCATTGACGCCCAGGCCCGCCGCATGGGGCGCCTCCTGACGGACCTGCGCAAGCTCGCCCTCCTGGAGACCGCGCCCCTGAGCCTGGAGGAGGTCAATATCGCCGAGACGGTCCGCGACGCCGTCGAGGCCGTCCTGGAGGAGGCCCCCGCGCGCCAGGGGGTGGCCCGGCTGCGGCTCGACCTGCCCCAGGTGCCCTGGCCGCTGCCGCCGGTGCGCGGCGACGGCGACCTGCTGTACTCAGCGGTCTACAACCTCGTCTCCAACGCCGCCAAGTACACCCCGTCCACCGGCAGCATCGAGGTGCGCGGCCGGGAGGAGGCCGGGGTGGTCACGGTGGAGGTCGCCGACACCGGCATCGGCATCCCCGACGCCGACCTTCCCGGCGTGTTCAACGAGCTGGCACGCGCCTCCAACGCCCGCGGCCTGCCCGGCAGCGGCCTGGGCCTGGCCCTGGTGTCCACCATCGTGCGGCGGCACGAGGGCGCCGTCCAGGTCACCTCCCGCGAGGGCGTGGGGACCCGGGCCTGGCTCTCGGTGCCTGTCGCAGGACCGCGACACGGTTGAGACGGCCCTGCGGCGGCGCCTGTGACACGGTATCCCCATGGCACGTAACCGCTACCTCCCCCGCCACCTGGCCACCGCCTGCGCGCTCATGACCACCCTGGCCGTCTCCGCCTGCGGCGGGGGCGACGCCGGGTCCGCCCCCACGCCGGCACCGGCCCCCGCCTCCTCCTCGGCCCCGGCACCGGCGGCCTCCCAGGCCGGGAGCGGCGCCTCGGCGTCGGCGGGCGGCCCCTCGGCGACAGCCTCGACCAGCTCGGTGCCGACGGTCCCCGGGTACCAGCCCGGGGAGATCCCCCCGATCCCCCTGTTCACCGTCCCCGACCTCAGCCTGCTGACCGCCACCTCCGTCTTCACCCCCGACATGACCCGCTCCATCACCTCCGTGCCCGGCGTGACCGTCTCCCCGGCCCGCTGTGACGACGGGGGCACGCTCAACGGCGGCAACACCATTCTGTACGGGGACGGTTCAGGCACCCACAGCGATGGGAACAGCGTCGTCAATAACTACGGTGATGGCTCAGGCAGCTACAGTGACGACCGCGTCACCATCAATGTCTATGGTGACGGGTCCGGAAACTATATGGACGACCACCTGCTGGTCAATATCTACGATGACGGATCCGGCAGCTACACGAACTCCCTGACCAACGAGAACATTAACGTCTACGCTGACGGGGCCGGAAACTACACCAGGGGCAATATCACGGTCAACAACTACGGTGACGGGTCGGGGAACTACACGGACGGCAAGCTCACCATCAACAACTACGGTGACGGGACGGCGGACGTCAACGGCACCACCGTCAAGGCCGACCCGCTGCCCAAGGTCGGCACCCTGAGCCGGTTCCCCAGCCTGGAGACCCTCCCCTCCGCCACCTCCTGCGGCACGGTCATCACCCTGGAGGACAGCGTCCTGTTCGACTTCGGCTCCTCTGAGGTGCGGGCCGACGCCGCTGGCACCCTGAGGTCGCTGGCCACGGTCCTGACCAGCTCCGGGGCGCCCAGGCTCGTGGTCAACGGGCACACCGACTCCGTGTCCGATGACGCCTTCAACCAGACCCTGTCCGAGAAGCGCGCCCAGGCGGTGGTCCAGGCCCTGAGGGGCGACGGCGTCACCGCCTCCATGGAGGCCGTGGGCTACGGGGAGAGCCGGCCTGTGGCCCCCAACACCAACCCGGACGGGTCGGACAACCCCGCCGGGCGCCAGCTCAACCGCCGTGTGGAGATCTTTGTCCCCACCTTCTAGAGGCACCTCGCCGGGCCGGGGTGAGCTGGCGCGGCTGACGCAGTGCGGCCGGTGGGCGCGGTGCGGCTGGTAGGCTGGGGTGAGCTGGCGCGGCTGACGGAGCGCGGCGCCGAGGGCCTGCCATCCACCGCCGGCGCGCCCCGGCGTGCTGGCGATCTTTGAAAGCCTTATGCCGAGCGCATGGCGGGCTGGTGGACCGGGGTGGCCGGTGGGGCTGACGCAGCGCGGCTGATGGGCGCGGTGCGCCGTCGGGTACCAGGAGGGCTCCCCGGGGCGGGCGGGACCGGGCCCGGCCGCCGCCCGGCTAGGCTCGGGACATGACGCCCTGGCCCGCCACCGTACCCGCCCCCCGCCCCGTCGCCGCCGTGGTCCTGACCGCCATGGACGTGGAGGCCCAGCCCTTCCTGGACGCCCTGCCCCGCACCCGCGCCCCGCGCCCGGCCCCGGCCTCCGGCACGGCCGAGTCCTGGAGCCTGCGTCTTCCCGGACCCTCCCGGCGCGAGCTGGTCCTGGTCCGCACCGGGATCGGGCTGGTCAACGCCGCCAGCGCCCTGGCCTCCGTCCTGGCCGAGGTCTGCCCCGACGTCGTCCTCTCCGCCGGCACCACCGGCGGGCTGGCCCGGGGCGTGGCCGTGGGGGACGTGGTGGCCTCCAGGACGCTGGCCTACGCCGACGCCGACGCCACCGCGTTCGGCTACCTGCGCGGCCAGGTACCGGGCATGCCCGCGACCTACCAGGGGGACCCGGCCACGCTCGCCCAGGTGGAGGCCGTGGCCGCCCGGGCCCTGGCGGGCACGGGCGCGCGCCTGCACACCGGGCAGATGCTGGCGGGGAGCTCCTTCGTCACGGCCGACAACGTGGCGGGTGTCCGGGAGGCCTTCCCGGAGGCGGTGAGCACGGACATGGAGTCCACGGCCCTGGCCCAGGTGTGCGCTAGCCGCGGGCTGCCCTTCGTGTCCGTCCGGGGGGTGTCGGACCTGTGCGGGCCGCAGGCCGGGGAGGACTTCCACATTGGCGCCGACGTGGCCGCCGCCCGCAGCGCCGCCGTCGTCCTGGCGCTCCTGGACCAGGAAGGGATCTGACCCGCCCCACCTCCCCGCCTCTCCCCTCTCCGTCTCTCCGCGAGAACGGTACTTATTGCTCGTGAGAACGGTACTTGTTTGCCGTGAGAACGGTACTTGTTCCTCGTGAGAACGGTACTTGTTCCTCGCGAGAACGGTACTTATTTGCTGCGGGGGGTGTGCTCGGGGTGTCTGTGGGTCTGGGTTGCTGGCGTGGTTGCCGGTGGGATCTGGGTCGTCTGGTTCCTGGGGCTGTCGGGGGCCTCTGGTCGTCTGCTGGCCTGGGTTCGTGTGCGTGTCGCGATCTGAGCCCCAGGGCGGTCGGCTCCCCCGGCTGCGCTGGGGCCCAGGTCGGGCTCGTCGACGGAAAGGGCTGAGTGGCCGGACTCCCTGGTCGCGTCGGGACCCAGGCACCAGCCCTCTGACCTGCGTGGACATTGAACGCACAAAAGTGCAGGTGGGATGGGCCCGGCCCTGGGTCCCAGACTGCGACAGAACCAGGCACCCGGCCCCACCAGGGCCATGCAAGCCTCCGGTCGCGGGGGGGCGTAGTGGCCTGATGCCGACTCAGCACCGCACCACCAGGGCACAAGCCCCGGTCGCAGAGGGCGGAGCCCGCTCACGCGCACCCCCACCCTGCCTGCCCGCACGCTCCCGCACCACACAGGCCAGAGACGGGCGCTCCGAGCACCTCTCCCGTTCTCGCGACGAACAAGTACCGTTCTCGCGAGCAATAAGTACCGTTCTCGCGGAGAGGAGGGGAGAGGGGAGGGAGGGGGAGAGGCGGGGACGGCTTACGTAGCGTCGGCACGCAGGGTCTTGGCGGTCGCGGCCTGCTCGGCCTGGAGCGCCACGGCCTCCAGGTCGCCCCCGGTCCCGGCCACGGCGTAGGCGGCCACCAGCCCCTCGACCAGCGCGGCCGGCGACAACCGCACCCTCGCGGCCAGGCCGGGATCCAGCAGCTCCAGGGCCGTCTCGGCACTCATGACACCGCTGCCCAGGTCGGCCAGCACCAGGACCCCCTGGCCGTCGTCAGCCCGCTCAATCGCCCTGGTGATCTCAATGGCGTCAGTCCCCAGCCCCCACCCCCGCACCTCGGGGACCCCGGCGGCGACCTCCAGGGGCACGCTCAGACCCGGCACCAGGCCGACCACCAGGTCTACCGCCGCCCGGGCCAGGGGACGGGAGTGGGAGACGACGACAATACCGGTCACCTCACCGCCTGCCCCGGATCGCACCCGGGGTGCCCGTCGTGCACCGTCTGGGCCAGGGCCCTCAGGATGAGGGCGGTGGAGGCGGCGCCGGGATCCAGGTGCCCCACAGAACGCTCACCCAGGTAGGAGGCACGACCCTTGGTGGCCGTCATGCCCCTGGTGTCCTCCCGGCCCACGGCGGCGGCCTGCGCGGCGACGGCCGTGGCCTCCTCCAGGGAGCTGGGGTGCTCCCGCAGCGCGCTCAGCGCAGGGCACCAGGCGTCGAGCATGGTCTTCTCCCCGGTCTCCCCCCTGCCCCGGGCCCTGATCCCGTCGACACCGGCCTCGACGGCGTCGGCCAGGGTGGCGGCGTCCAGCTCGGTGACGCCACCCACGGCGGTGGACATGCGCAGGAAGAAGGTGCCGTACAGCGGCCCGGAGGCCCCTCCGACCTGGGAGACCAACGTCATAGCGACCTTCTTCAGGACGGCGGCCGGAGTGTCAGGCTCGCCCTCGTCCAGAGCGGTGACGACGGCGGCCAGGCCCCGCCTCATATTGGTGCCGTGGTCGGCGTCGCCAATGGCGGCGTCGAGCTTGGTGAGCTCCTCGGTGTGGTCGGTGACGGCCTGGGCGGCTAAACGTATCCAGGAGCCGATGTCAGCGGCGGACAGGACGGTAAGCGGCGTGGTGGCCGAGAGCAGGTCGGTCATACCTCTTACATACCCCAGGTCGGCCCCGGCCGCTCACTGAGACACCCGGGGCCGGGACCGCCCTCCGCGAACCGCGTCAGGGCCCTGCCAGGGTCCGGTCGGGCTCGACGGCGGCCACGTCCGGGGAGACCGGGGTGCCGTCGGGCGCCGGCCCCAGGCCGGCCACGAGCTCGCTCAGGCGCCGCCCGTCACCGTCCTGGGTCCGGCCAGCACCCCGACTGGCGGTCCTCGCGCCGCCACCCTGGCCGCTACTCCGGCCGCCACCCTGGCTGGTGCCACCCCTGCCAGCGGTCCTCGCGCCAGCACCATGACTGGCGCCGCCCTGGTCGCTGCCACCCGGGCCAGCGGTCCTCGCGCCGCCACTCCGGCCGGCACCCGGGCTGGCGGCCCCGGCGCCAGTGCCGGCGTCGGCTCCGGCGCCACCCTGCCCGCCGACCCCGGCGTCCCGGACGGCCGCGCCCCTACCAGCCGCGCCGCCAGCGCCCCCACTGACCGCGCCGCCAGTACCCCTGCCAGCGCCCCTGTCGGCACCCTCACCAGCCCTGCCGGCGCCAGTCCCGCTGGCACCAGCCCCGTCGCCCTCAGCTCCCTGCATCATAAAGGCGGTGGAGATCATGAGCTTAATACGGTTGAGCTGGTTGACCTCGCTGGCGCCGGGGTCGTAGTCAATGGCCACGATATTGGCCTGCGGGAAGCGGCGGCGCACCTCCCGGAACATGCCCTTGCCGACCACGTGGTTGGGCAGGCAGGCAAAGGGCTGGCAGCACACGATATTAGGCACCCCGTGCTCAATGAGCTCGACCATCTCGGCGGTGAGCAGCCAGCCCTCACCGGCCTGGTTGCCCAGGGACAGGATCCGGGAGGCCTTGTCCGCCATGACCGCGATGGGGCTCTCGACGTCGAACTTCCCGCCGCAGGCGCGCAGGGCGGCGCGGGCGGGGGCCTGGACCTGCTCAATGAACCACACGGCGGCCTTCTGCCGGGTCACCGTCTCCCGGCCGATGCCGTAGGTGTCCGCCTTCCACCCGGCGGTGACCAGCCCGTTGAGGAGGAACCCGAGCAGGCCCGGGACCACCGCCTCACAGCCCTCGGCCTCGATGACGTCCACGACGTGGTTGTTGGCGTCGGGCTGGAACTTGACCAGGATCTCACCGACCACACCCACGCGGGGCCGGCGGGGCACGTCGGCCAGCGGCAGGGCGTCGAACTCCTTGACCATCTCCCGCAGGAGGCGCCGGTAGCCCAGGCGCCCGCCCCAGGTGGGGCAGCGTCCCCGGTGCTCGAAAAACTCCCCGACAATGGTGTTCCAGCGCTCCAGGAGCTCCTGGGCGGAGCCGGGGACCGCCTCGTAGGGGCGCACCCGCAGCAGGCAGGTGTTGAGGGTGTCACCGATGACGACGCCGCGCAGCATGCTCATCCCCATGGTGGGGGTGAGCTCGAACCCGGGGTTGGACTCGATCCCCTGCAGGGAGACGGCCACCACCGGCACCTGCGGGTACCCGGCCTCGCGCAGGCCCTTGCGCAGCATGGCGGCGTAGTTGGTGGCCCGGCACATGCCACCGGTCTGGGAGATGGCCACCACGCAGCGGTCGGGGTCGTGGGAGCCGTCGGTGAAGGCACCAATGAGCTGGCCGATCACCATAATCGCCGGGAAGCAGGCGTCGTTGTTGACGTAGCGCAGCCCCACCTCCAGGTCCGCCCTGGACGCGGACTCCAGGAGCTCGACCCGGTAGCCCAGGCGCCGCATGAGGGGTACCAGTGGCCGGAAGTGGACCGGGCTCATCTGCGGCATGAGGATGGTGTGGGTGGCACGCATCTCGCGCGTGAAGACGGGGGTGGCGGCCCCCGGCAGGCTGCGGGAGGCCCGTCCCCCGGCGGGCACGACGGCGGAGGTCAGTGCCTCGGGGGCACCGGCGCCGGTGGTGGCCGCCCCGGGGGTCGTGGTCGCCCCGGCCTCGACCCCGGCCTCGGCGGCAGCCCCAGCAGTGGCCTCAGTAGCGGCCTCGGCGTCGGCCTCGGGGGTGCGCGCGGCCCGACGCCCCCGGCGCGCCTCGGCGGCGGCCGCCAGGGAGCGCAGGCGGATGGTGGCAGCCCCCAGGTTGGAGACCTCGTCGATCTTCAGGGCGGTGTAGACGTCGCCAGCCGACTCCAGGATCTCCTGGACCTGGTCGGTGGTCACGGCGTCCACGCCGCAGCCGAAGGAGTTGAGCTGGACCAGCTCCAGGTCCTTAGAGCGGGTGACCAGCTCGGCGGCCCGGTAGAGGCGGGAGTGGTAGGCCCACTGGTCGCGCACCCGCAGGCGGGGGGCGACGTCGGCGGTCCTGACCGGGGTCAGCGGGCTGGGCAGGCCCTGGCTGGTGACGTCCGACCAGTCCGCGGGCGCCTGCGGGTCCTCACCCCGCCTGGTCAGGGGACCGACCAGGGCCCGGGCGCCGCGCCTGAGGTGCCCGACCGCGCGGGCCAGGGCGCCGGTGGCCACGGCCCTCTCGGCGCCGTCGTCCTGGCCCGCCTCGGGCTCGGGCAGGACGGAGTCCTCGGAGAGGACCACCATGCCCAGGGTGTTAATGACGTCGGGGACCCCGTGGTTGATCTCGGGGTCAACGTGGTAGGGGCGCCCGGCCAGGACGATGCCGGTGCGCCCGTGCTCGCGCATCCACGCCAGGGCCCGGCGCCCCTCGGCGCGCACGTCGGCCTTGAAGGCGGCGTCCTCGGCCAGGCCCGCGGCCACGGCCCGCCGGGCCTCGGGCAGGGTGACGTCCCAGTCGGCGAACACCTCCACGAGGCGCTCGGCGAGCTTGGCGGGGTCAGCCAGGTTGAGGAAGGGGGAGAGCAGGCGCACCCGCGGGGCGCCCTGCCCGTGGGCCTCCTCGCCCAGGCCGTCACCCGCGCCGGGCCCCGCGCCAGCGGAAGGGGCCCGGCCCGCCTCCCGTCCCGCCTCCCGTCCCGCGGCACGGCCCGCGGCGCCGTCGGCCCCCTCGGGCGCCGTGCCCTGGAGGGCCTCCACATTGGTGCGGATGACCTCGGGGTAGGTGGCCACGATCGGGCAGTTGTAGTGGTTGTCCGCCCCCTCCACGAGGTCGCGCTCGTAGAAGACGCAGGGGAACCAGATGGTCTGCACCCCCTTGGAGATGAGCCACTCGACGTGCCCGTGGGCGAGCTTGGCGGGGTAGCAGACGTTCTCGCTGGGGATGGAGTCCATGCCCTTCTCGAACAGCTCGTGGTCCGAGCGCCCCGAGAGCATGACGCGGAACCCCAGCGAGGTGAGCACCGTGAACCACAGGGGGTAGTTCTCGTACATGCCCAGCACCCGGGGCACGCCGATCTCCCCGCGCGTCTCCTGGCCCTTGCGCAGGCGCCGGTAGGCGAAGGTGCGCCTGAACTTGTAGTCGTAGAGGTTGGGCAGGTCGGACTTCTTGGCGCGGCGCTCCTGGGTGGCGCCCCGCTCGCAGCGGTTGCCCGAGACGTGGCGCGACCCGTCGGAGAAGGTGGTGATAGTGAGCTTGCAGTGGTTCTGGCACAGCCTGCAGGTGGCGGTCTCGGTGGTGAGGCTGAAACGGGAGAGCTCGGCCAGGGTCATGAGCCGCCCCGGGGTGCCGTCGTAGGTCTGGTGGGCGGTCAGGGCCGCACCGAGGGCGCCCATGAGACCGGCGACGTCGGGGCGCACCACCTCACGGCCGGTGAGGATCTCGAAGGCGCGCAGGACGGCGTCGTTGAGGAAGGTGCCGCCCTGGACGGAGACGCGCTCCCCCAGCTGGGAGGGGTCCTTGAGCTTAATGACCTTGTACAGGGCGTTGCGCACCACCGAGTAGGACAGCCCGGCGCTGATCTCCCCCACCGTGGCGGACTCCTTCTGGGCCTGCTTGACCGAGGAGTTCATGAACACGGTGCAGCGCGAGCCCAGGTCCACCGGGCGGGGGGCCGTCAGGGCGGTGTCGGCGAACTCCTGGACGCTCAGGCCCATGGACTGGGCGAAGGTCTGGAGGAAGGAGCCGCACCCGGCCGAGCAGGCCTCGTTGACGCTAATGGAGTCAATGGCCTCACCGCGGATACGCAGGTACTTCATGTCCTGCCCGCCAATGTCAATGACGCTGGTCACCCCGGGGTTGAGGTGGGCGGCGGCCCGGTAGTGGGCCATGGTCTCCACCACTCCCTCGTCCAGGTGGAGGGCGGCCTTGACCAGGGACTCGCCGTAGCCGGTGACGCAGGAGCGGGCAATGCGCACGCCCTCGGGCATCTCGACGTGAATGCGGCGCAGGATCTCCACGGCGGCGGTCACGGGGTCGCCCTCGTTACCGGCGTAGTGCTCCCAGACAATGCGGTCGGCCTCGTCCAGCACGACGGCCTTAATGGTGGTGGACCCGGCGTCAATACCCAGGAAGCAGTCGGCAGGGCGCGGGGCGTCCTGCGGCCCGCTACCGGCCTCGGCATCCCCAGCGGACCCGGTCTTCCCGCTACCGGTGAGCGGCTCCCCGGCGGGCCCGGCCTCCTCAGCGGACCCGATATCCGCCGCGCCAGGTGCGCTCCCAGTACCGGCGCCCGCGGTACCGCCGGGCGTGCCCCCACCGTCCTCGACGGTCTCCGCCCTAGCGGCCGTGCCCTCAGCCTGGCTGCCAGCGGCACCGGCGCCCGCGTCCTCGGCGGCCCGACCCGTCTCCGCCTCGCCCTCGGCGGAGGCAGCGGCGCTCGCGGCACCCTCAGCCTGGCTGCCAGCCTCGCCACCAGCGCCCCCGGCCCCCTCACCGCTACCGGGCCGCGGCCAGCTGGCGCGCTCCACAGTGGCCCGGGCGTGGCGACGCCGGAACACGGCCAGCTCCTCCTCGGAGGCGAACAGGGGCCGCATGCGGGAGGTGGCCAGGCTCAGGGCGCGCCGGGTGGCCAGGCGCGTGACGAGCTCCCCCAGGGTGGTGGGGGCGCCGGTGGCGAGGTAGGCGGCGCCCAGGGCCACGTAGAGCTGGGCGTCGGGCGGGCAGCTGAAGGAGTCCACCTGCCCGGACAGGGTGCGCTCAAAGGCGGCGCGCAGCTGGGGCAGGAAGTGCAGGGGGCCGCCCAGGAACATGACCTCCCCCCGGATGGGGCGGCCGCAGGCCAGGCCGGCGATGGTCTGGGTGACCACGGCCGCCAGCACGGAGGCGGCCAGGTCCTCGCTGGCGGCCCCCTGGTTGATCAGGGGCTGGAGGTCGGACTTGGCGAACACCCCGCAGCGCGAGGCAATGGGGTACAGGGTGGTGTAGCGGCTGGCGAGCTCGTCCAGGCCGGGGGCGTCGGTGTGGAGCAGCTGGGCCATCTGGTCGATAAAGGCCCCGGTGCCTCCCGCGCAGGTACCGTTCATACGCTGCTCGGGGGTGGGGTGGAGGTAGGTGATCTTGGCGTCCTCGCCGCCGAGCTCGATAATGACGTCGGTCTGCGGGTCCCGACGGCGCACGGTCTCGGTCTCGGCAATGACCTCCTGGACGAACGGCAGGCCCATGAGGGTGGCCAGGCTCAGCCCGGCGCTGCCGGTGACGGCGCCGCGCACCTGGGCGTCAGGGAACCGCTCGGCCGCCTCGCCCAGGAGGCGGGTGACCTCCCCGCGCACGTCGGCGTTGTGGCGGTGGTACTCGGCGAGGACGGGCTGGGCGGGGGCCTCGCCCTCACCGGTCCCGACGGCGCCCGGCAGCCCGAGACCACCTGGCAGCCCGGGGCCACCCGGCCCGACCGCCGTCTCCGGCAGGAGGACCAGCTTGACGGTGGTCGAGCCAATGTCAAGGCCCAGGCGCAGGGCGGGGCCGGGCGGGCGCGCGGGAGCGGGTACTGGTACTGGTGCCGGGACTGTGGTCATGTCGTCACCTCTTCAGGACGTGAGGCACCGTAACCAGGCCGCCGACCGTGATTCAACAGCGTTGAAATACTGTTCCCCTCCGCCCGGCCCCCGACGTGACCTTTTCGTTGCGATCACGCTGGTCGCCAGGACCCCGGCACGCTGCGAGCGCAATATCTACTCGACGGCGTTGAATATCGAACCATTATATTTTCGTAATATGAGGGCCCCGGATGACCTACCCTCAAGGACATGACCACCGACCAGGGCAGGGGTGTGCGCGGGACCGCGGACACGGGCGAGCAGGGGCGGCGTCGGCCCCGGCGGGGACGACGGGCGAGGCCCGAGGGCCCCTCCACCCGCGAGGCCATCCTGGCCGCGGCCCGCGAGTCCTTCCTCACCCGCGGCTACGCGGGCACCACCATCCGGGCCCTGGCCCGCACGGCCGGCGTCGACCCGGCACTCGTCTCCTACTACTTCGGCTCCAAGGGCGACCTCTTCGCCGCCGCCATGAACCTGCGGATCCGCGCCAGCGAGGAGATCGACGCCGTCCTGGCCGGTGACCTGCGCACCGCCGGCCCCCGCCTGGTGCGCCTGGCGCTGACCGCCTGGGACGACGAGGAGGGCGGGGTCACCTTCCGCGCCCTGCTGCGCTGGATCGCCACCGACGACGGCGCCCCGGAGGCGATCCAGGCCTACGCCACCGAGCAGATCGCCGTCCCGGTGGCGCAGGCGCTCGGGCGGGCGGGCGCGGCCCGCTCCGAGGCCCGCGAACGGGCCACGCTGGTCGGCAGCCAGGTGGTGGGGCTGGCCATGGCGCGCTACGTCCTGCGCCTCGAGCCGCTGGCGAGCGCGAGCATCGACAGGGTCGTGGAGCTCGTGGCGCCGACGCTCCAGCACTACCTCACGGGCCCCCTGACCACCCGCTCCTTCGCCGCGCCACCGGTCCCCGCCGCGGCCGGCACCACACCGACCCCGCCCAGGACACACGTCAGTATGAGGTAGAACACGCATCCCCCCTCTCCCGCTCCACCGGTCTCAACCGATAGCGTTCACAGGGACCACGTTGCCAGGAGATCACAATGACCACACCGTCTCACGGCGCTCCTGGGCAGCAGCCCGGCGCCCCACCGAGGCCCGCACCGTCACGCCCCGGCGCCCGGCCGCCAGCACGATGTCCTTAGGCCCACGTGGACCGTCCTGGTCGGCCAAGGACAGCGGTTCCCCCACCGCGTAGGATCGTCTAGCCTTCTGTCCGGGCGACGCCGCCACCCCCCGCGCCCCGCCGAGGAGGACGCGCGGCACGCCCACCTCAGTCCAGCCCCCGACCACGGCACCTACCCAGCCCCTGGCCTGCGATGGCGCCACGTCCCTCGCGGCGCGACAATAACGCCGCTAGTCAGTCTCATCCGATAGCCTGCGGAAGAGTCCTTCCCTGTCAGGAGACCGTTTATGACCACCTCACCGCCCTACGGCTCCTCCGGGCAGCGGCCCGGTGCCGTACCCGGCCAGCCCGTGCCTCCCTACGGGGCCACACCGGGCGTCCCCACGAACCAGCCCGCGTACGGTGCCGGCACCCCGGCATACGCGGCAGGTGAAACCGAGTACAGCGACCAGGCGCCGACCATCCAGGTCCCCATCGGCCAGATGTCAGCCGGGCAGGTGCCCCCTGCGGCCCCGGGCCAGGTGCCGCCGGGTCAGTACCCGTCGGATCCGTACCAGTCGGGTCAGTACTCGTCCGGTCAGTACCAGTCGGGTCAGTACTCGTCGGGCCAGTATTCGCCGGGTCAGGTGCCGAACGGCTTCGCGCCCGGACAGGCGCCCATGGGACAGGTACCCGCCCCCGGTATGGCACCGGCCTACGCCAGTCCGCCCCCTGCCCGCAAGAGCGGCAGCAACGGGCCGGTCATCGCCGTCATCGCGGTGGTCATGGTGGCGGTCATCGGCGTCCTGGCCTTCTTCCTCATCCAGGGCAAGGACACCAAGCCCGTGGCGGACCCGACCACCAGCTCCCCCCAGGAGACCACGTCCACCCCCGAGGTGTCCCCGACCCCGGACACCAAGAGCCCCACCCCCACCCCGGGAGGCAACGGGACCGCGACCTCACTGAGCAGCGCCTCCAAGGGGGACTGCGTGAGCGGGCTCGTCGAGGGCACGAAGCTCTCGGACGTCAAGGTGACCGACTGCTCAAGCAGCTCGGCCACCCACAAGATCCTGGACAAGGTCTCCTCGGAGACCGCCTGCCTCACGGTAGCCAGCGCGGAGGCGGCCGTCCCCGTCAACCCGGTCGTCGCGGTCCAGTACCTGTGCATGGGCCCCAAGGACGTTGACCCGTCCCAGGGGGTCAATATCGCCAAGGTGGGCGACTGCCTCATAGACGACTCCTCCCCCAACCTGATCAACAAGGTCAAGAAGACGGAGTGCACCACCACCGGCTCCTACCCGATTCAGGTCGTGATAAAGGAGGGCGCCAACACGATCGACAGGGACAACGCCTACGACAAGTGCACTGCCGCGGGAGCCTCCAACCCGTACACGTTCTACCCGTGGTCCATGACCAGGTACGGAGACGGCAGCACGCTCCCCAACGACATCGTGTTCTGCCTGGGGAGCCCGAACTGAGAAGCGGGCCGCACCGCGCCACCTCGTCGGGTACCCAGCCGACATCCTGTGGAAGACACCTCACCAGTCAGGAGAACACAATGACCACCTCACCCTACGGCACCCCCGGGCAGCAGCCCGGCGCCGTACCCGGGCAGCCCGGTGCCGCACCCGGGCAGCCCACACCCCCCTACGGGGTCGGTACACCGGGAGCCCCCACCAATCCGCCCCTGTTCAGCTCCAGCTCCCCGACCTACGGGACACCAGGCCCCGGGGAGTACGGCACCTCGGAGGGCCAGATCCCTCTCGCCGCAGCCGCCTACGGCACCCCGACCCCCACCACCAGGAAGCCCAGCACGATGAGGATCGTCCTGACGGCCGTGGTACTCGTCATCGCCCTGGGCGTGGGAGGCTTTGTCATCTTCCAGCAGTCCGGCTCCGCCCTGGGCCGCGCCTCGAAGGGGGACTGCGTGGCCGGGGTCGGGGAGGGCAAGGACCTCGACAACGCCAAGCGGGTGGACTGCTCGGACAGCTCGGCCACCTACCAGGTCCTGGACAAGGTATCCTCGGAGACCGACTGCCTCAAGGTAGCCGGCACGGAGGCCGCCGTCCCCACGACCAAGCGCTCCTCCGCAGACTACCTGTGCCTCATCACCAAGGGATCCGACCCGTCCCAGGGCGCCAACACCATTAAGGCAGGCGACTGCCTCAAGGAGGACTCCTCCGCCACGACCGGCGTGAGAAAGTCCGACTGCAGCTCCGGCTCCTACCCGGTCCAGGCCGTTATCACCGACCCCCGTGGCATTACGGAGGCCAACGCCTACGACAAGTGCACCGCTGCCGGTGCCTCCGACCCGGAGCAGTACTACGAGTGGGCCATGCTCAAGTACAGCAGCGTCAAGGTCGCGGCCACCGCTGACCTGGTGTTCTGCGTGGGTGCGAAGAACTGACGTTGGAGACCGTCATGACCACCGAACCGCCCGCCCAGCAGCCGGAGACGCCGGCGAGCCTGTCGACCCTCACGCGCAGCACACCACTCCTGGTCACCGTGGTGGTGCTGGTGGTGTCGGTCGTCGGTGCCCTGGCCTTCCTCGCGCTCCAGAGCCACCGGCCCGCCCTGGGCAGCGCCTCCGTAGGGGACTGCGTGGCCGGGGTGAGCGAGGGCAAGGCGCTCACGGAGGCCAGGAGGGCGGAGTGCTCGGACAGCTCGGCCATCTACAGGGTCCTGGACAAGGTCTCCTCGGAGACCGACTGCCTCAAGGTAGCCGGCACGGAGGCCACCGTCCCCACGGACGCAGACGGTGAGCAGTACCTGTGCCTCATGGCCAAGAACGCGGACGCCTCCCAGGGCGTCAACACCCTCAGGGCCGGGAGCTGTCTCATTGACGACGCCTCCGACCCGAGCGGTATCAGGAAGTCCGACTGCGTTCCCGGCTCCTACCCGGTCCAGGCCGTCCTGACCAGCAGCAAGGGTCTCACCAGCAGGAACACCCTCGACAAGTGCGCAGCCGCCGGGGCCTCCAGCCCGGAGAGGTTCTACGAGTGGTCCATGCTGCGCTACGGCGACTCCACCGTGTCCATTACCACCGACATGGTCCTGTGCCTGGGCGCGGTGAACTGACGCCCGCACACCCGTCCCCGCCGTCCCGCGCGACGGCGGGGACGCGCCGTCTTCTCACGGGGACGCGCCCCGCCTTTTTCAGGGGCAGGCGGCTCCTGTACCGCGTCTCGGCGCGTCCTGTGCGGTCCCCGGATGCGGGCCGCTCGCCCGATAGCATGACCCTGTGATTTTCAAGGCTGTGGGCGACTGCGCCCCCTACCCCAGCCACCAGGAGATGGAACAGCGTGACTGGTCCGCGATACCACCGCGGCAGGTCAGGCTGGACCAGCTCGTCACCACGCGCTCCACCCTGGACCTACGTGACCTCCTGGACGACGACTCCACCTTCTTCGGGGACCTGTTCGCGCACGTGGTCTCCTGGCGCGGCTCCCTCTACCTGGAGACAGGCCTGCACCGCGCCCTGCGCGCCGCCCTCCAGGGGCGCACCGCCATCCACGCCCGGGTACTGGACCTTGACGCCACGGGCCAGCAGACCTGCGCGCCGCCTCCACCCGCCCCGCCTGCTCCGACCGAGCCCACCCGCCCGGTCCGGGCACCCGGCAGGACGTCACGGGACAGCAGGGCACGGGACCGGGCGGCCGTCTTCCACAGGGTCCGGCGGCGCCGCTCCTCGGGGTCCGACGGCGTCGCGTAGGAAAGCCCGACGGCCGCCTCAGACAATGCGGGCGACGTCCTGCCCGGTCAGACGCAGGTAGGTGAACATGACCATGAGGATCTCCACGGGCACGAGGACGATCCACCCCAGGAGCGTCACAATACCCACCAGTATCATGAGGTAGCCCACAATCAGCACGGGTAGGACGGTCCCCACGTTCTCCGTGGCCAGCACGCAGGAGCGCGCAATGGCCTCGAGAGGGCCGACCTCCTCGCACAGGACGACCGGGACCGTGAAGCACAGGAAGTAGGCGATCACAAAGGACGTGATAAAGATGTAGGGGACCCGGTTGGCGATCTCCATTACCACGGTGCACACTATGACCGCCAGGGCCGCGCGGGCCTGGCCGGGTACGAGGAAGAAGTCCCGGTAGCGCAGCACCCGCCCCGCAGCCAGGACACGTGCCGCGTTGGTCAGTCCTATCACTCCCAGGGAGACCATGAGGACGAGCTCACCGGCGCAGGCGTAGACGGCCACCTGCGAGCGCGTGACCGGCATGTAGACCACTATCCAGGTCAGGACGCCCAGGGCGGCCAGGACCCAGGTCACCAGGCCGGCCATGACGACGGGAGAGGAGACGAGGGCGGACCACCCCCACCGCCAGGCCTCACCCAGGCTGGGCTGCCGCGGGTAGTGGGGGGTGTCCCGTCGGGCCCTTAGGGCGCCACGTGCCGGGTGGCGGGTGGCCGACGACCTGGTGCCCGGACGGGAGGCGGTCTCGGCAGGGGCGCTGGGACAGGCCCGTAGCGCAGCCATATAGGGGTCATCTCCCCCGCCGGGGTCGTCCAGGAGGATCCCCGGCACCAGGTCGGGGTCCACGCCGGGGCCGGCGGTCCCACCGACCCCACCAGGGGCAGCAGCCCCCGGCCACCCAGGCCCTGCGGTCCCTGAGGAACCGGGCGCGCTGACGCCGTCGTCCTGGGAGACGGGCCGCCCGGAGGCCGGGGGCGTGCTCATGCGCTCATCCACTCAGGCGTGGCGCTGGGGTCGCGGGGGAAGAACTCCAGCTCGGTAGCGCAGTCCTTGTGCGTGACGGGGTCGGAGAACTGGGGGAAACGGTTGTAGTCGAAGTCGGAGACGAGACGGTAGTCGGGGGCGCTCATGCCCAGCCTCGCCCACGTCCAGGCCCCCCCGCCGGGGCGGGCCATGACGGCGCGCAGGTGGGCGGCCTCCTGGACCAGGGGGCCCGGGACGGTGTTCTCCTCGGTAGAGCCCCGCTCGCACTGAGCGTGGGAGCGGACGCTCGCCCGGCCCCCCAACGCCTCGACCTCGATGACGACCTCGGAGGCGTCCACCGAGCGCATCCACTGAGCCAGGCCGTTCTGAAGGCTGTCAACTGCCTGCATCTTCGCCTCAAAGGACCACTGGGCACTCATTGTGCTTCACTTCCTGTCTCCCAGAATCTCTGGGTGGGGTTGAGGATCAGTACGGCCATGCTACGAGGGCGACCGTGACAATTGCGAGATCTACGACGGCGGAGAGTCGCGGCGTGTTCCGGGCCAGGACGGGCACACAGGCGACTAGACGCGCACGTCAGAGGGGCTGCGCGGAGGTGGACGGGCACGAGGCCACCACGGTGTGCCTAAGATGACAGGTTGAGATCCTGCTCCTACGTGCCCCTTCCTGGAAGGAGCGGAAGAGGCCGGATCGACGGCGTCCGGGTCTTAGGCCGTCTCTGAGCGAGAGGAGACACCTATTACTCCCAGGGTATTGCCAGGCTATTCCGACAAGTCCCCTGACGTACCAGGACGCTGTTCTTAGGGCTAGGGGAATGGTGGTGCCCGAGGTTCTTGCCGTCACCTACCTGGCGGCAGGGCGCGCAGCGGTCCACCGGGCGCGTCCCAGCCGCCTGCCCCCGGTCGGGCGGGCGGCTGGCCGCTGGTCGGGGCGGACCCGGCTGGGCCTGCCCCGGGTCGGGCGCGCTGGACGGCCGCCCGCTGCCCGGCACGCGGGTCGGAGGCGTCCTGCCCAGCGGGCACACAGGGCCGACAATGACGCTCCACACACTTATTTGTCACATGTTAAAAAACTGTAAACACAATATGTGATAATCAAAAATGAGGAAGAAGCCGGTGGTCCGAACGCCTTGTCGGTCTCCTTCCCGAGCTACACCTCCCGCACAGGGGCATCCTCCCGTTAGAGTGGAGTGACAAACATGCTGCACTGGCTACGGAGAGGAGGAGACGGTGAGCTCAGCAGCCGTCGGCGCCCAGACCCCCGTGCTCACGGTGTGCTCGCAGGCAGACCCCCGCCGGGTGGTCGCCAGTGTCGTCATCGACGTCGTCCTCCTGGCCGCTCCCGGCGTCCTGGCCTACGTCCTGCCCGGACCCGCCGTCGTGCGCCTGGCGCTGGTGCTCTGCACGGTGGTCACGGTCGTCATGACCGGCTACGCCCACATGCTGCACGGACGGGCGGCGGGAGGGGCGATCCTGGGACTGCGCACGGTGGACCGGTCGGCGGGCCTGCCGACCGGGACCTACGAGGCGCTCATCACCCCCCTGCGCGGCGGCCAGAGCGCCCACGCCATCACCCTGAGCACCCGCCCGGGGCCGGATCCGGTTCGCGGGACACTGGCGACGCTGGGCCACACGACCAGCCCGCAAGCGGTCTCCCAGCCCCCGGCCGCACCCACCCCCGAGGTAGCCTCCACCCCCCTGTCGGCGTCCTCCGCGCCGCTGCCCCCTGAGGCCCCCGCACCCTCCCCGGGTCCTGGCGCGCGCCTCTCCTCCGACACCGCCATCCGTCCCTTCTCGGGCCCTGCCGCACGTCCCTCCTCCGACACCGCCATCCGCCCCTTCTCGGGCCCCGCCACACGTCCATCCTCCGACACCGCCATCCGCCCCTCCTCCGACTCCGACACCGCCGTGCGCCCCGGTGTCATAAGCCCGGCCCAGCCCGGCCACGCCCCCGCACCGCCTCCGAGCGAGCTGGCGGGCACCGGGGCAGGCCGTGCGCCCTCCCCGACGGCACCGGCCTCCCCGGCCTCGCCCACCGGCGCACCGGCGTCGGGGGACTCCCCGGCATCACCTGCCAGCTCCCCGGCCACGCCGACCACGACCACCCCGGTCGCACCGGCCGGCACCTCCTCGTCCCACCCCCCGGTGACCCTCGTCCGCGCCTCCGCCCCCACCCGGGTCTCGGTCATGCCCTCGGGCTCGGCGACCAAACGTCCCGGGACGCCCGCGGGCGCCGCGACCATACCCACCCGGACCTCGGTCATGCCCAGCACGTCCCGGACGTCGGCGCCGCCAGCGGGCCCCACGGCACCCGCCCGCGGTGCCCCGCGGCCCGCCCCGGCACCTCCTCCGGCCCCGGTCCAGGTGACCATCACGTCCCTGCCCGTACCGGCCCCTGCCGACGACTCCGCCACCTCCCTGCCCCCCCTGGTGGTCACCGGGGCGGCCATCACGCCCTCGCCGGTGGCACCGCCCCCGCCGAGCTCGCCCCCGCCACCGGCCGCGTCGGCGCCGCCCAGCGCGGCCCCGGCGTCGCCCTCCTCCCCGGCGACGTCCTCGCCCTCCGTCCCCCGGCGCTCCACCCGCGCCCTCCTGTCCGAGGCCGGTCCGCGCGCACGTGCTACCGCGGACGTGGACACGCTGCGCCGCCCGCCCCGGGAGGACCCCGCCGCGACCTCCGTACGGATGGAGCCGCTGGCCCTGCCCACACCCACGTCGCCCTCCCCGCTCCCGGCGTCGCCCACGACCCGGACCCCCTCACCCACGATGTCACCGAACGCCCCGGCCCCCTCGCTGTCGTCACCGGCCACCCGCCGGGCGGGCCTGTCCCCCTCGACGGCCTCGCTGCCACGCCAGGACCCGCAGTCCACCCTGACGTCGCTACCCGCCCCGACGTCGCCCGCCGCCAACCGGCACGCCCAGCCACCCGCGTCGCGCTCGCGCTCGCGCGCCCAGTCGCCAGCCCGTCACGCCGCCACCCCCGAGCCCGCCGAGCCCGTCATGCCGCCAGCCCCCACGCCTGCCGAGTGGAGGATCCGCATGGTCGACGACAACGGCTGGCAGGCGGTCATCACGCGCCCCACGATCCTGGGCCGGGCGCTACGGCGACGCTCCGGGGGCGCGGACACCGCGCTGCTCACCGTGCCCGACACCAGCGAGTCGGCCTCCAAGGAGCACGCGATGCTCAATATCCACAACCACCTGCTCGTGGTCACCGACCTCGGCTCAGCCAAGGGCACCACCATCCGCATGCGCGACGGCAGGACCTACCCCTGCACCGCCCACCAGCCCGTAGCCACGCCCCTGCCCAGCGTCATCTCCCTGGGCGGCTACCAGCTCTCCCTGACCGAGGAGTGAGGCGTGCCCACCTACCCCCTGCGCCACGGGCGGGCCGACGGCGCCCGCCCTGCCGCCAGCACCCCGCGCGCCCTCACGGGCTCCCGGCGCCCCCGCCACGCCCCCGCACCGGGAGCCCGCCGTGCCGCATGAGAACGACTCCGCCGTCCTGGACTCCGCCCGCCTCCACACCAGGCGGCTCATGCAGGCGCTCCAGTACGGCCACCAGCCGGTACCGGTCAGGCGCTCCCTGCCGCTCCTGGTCGCCTCCCTGGTCGCCGCCGCCGGGCTGAGCGCGGCCTGCGTGGGCTACTCCTTCATGGCCGCGGACCTGGACCCGCCGCCCCAGCACCCGGGCACCGCCGAGACGGCCGCCGCGGAGGCGCCCGAGGCGGAGGCACCCGACGCCCCGGCCCAGCCCGCGGCGGAGGCACCCCCCACCGCGGCCGCCTCCGCCCTGCCCACGGCCCCAGGCACCGCCTCAGGCGCCCCTACGCCCCGCGCCTCCACCTCCCCGGCACCGGCCGCGGCCCCCAAGGAGAAGCGATGATCCACTACACGCGCGTGACCATGGTCACCCCCAGCTCCCGCGCCGAGGCCGTCCTGCCCTCCGACGAGGCCGTCGGCACCTTCCTCCCTGGGCTCCTGCACCTCCTGGGGGCGGACACCGAGCCGACCGGCGGCCCCCTGTCCCTGGTCCGCTGGGACGGGGACGTCATCGACCTGGAGCAGGACCTGGAGACCCAGGACGTCCTGGACGGCGAGGTGATCCGCGTGGTCGCCGACGACGACGTGCCCCCGCCCACCGAGGTGACGGACATCAGCAACGCCCTGGCCGACGCCTCGGAGTCCCACCCGGGGTGGCGCACCGAGGCCGACCGGATCACCTGCTACAGCCTGGTCACCGCCGTCCTGACCGCCGCCACCGCCTGGATGTGCGTCGAGCGGCTGAGCGAGTCCTGGAGCACCCTGGTCCTGGTCCTGCCGGGCCTGGCGGCGGTGGCCCTGGGGGCCGGGGCCCACCGGGCGCTGGGACGACGCGCCCAGGGGTTCGCCACCCTGCTGTCGTGGAGCGGCCTGGGGTGGCTGCTGCCCCTGGCCTGGAAGTGCGCCAGCCCGGGGGCCGAGCCCCGGGACGCCAGGACCGTGCTCGGGGCGCTCCTGGCCGCCGGGGCCGTCTACGCCCTCGGTCGCGGACGTCCCGGGTGGGCCGCCGGGGGCGCGCTCGGGCTGGGCCTGGAGGTCCTGTGGATCGCGGCCGCCGCCCTGGCCCCCGGCAATATGCTGGCCCGCGGTGTGTTCGGGGTGACGGCGGCCGCCCTGCTCGGGGCGCTGCCCTGGATGGCCCTGCTCCTGTCGGGGCTCTCCCGCCTGGACCACGACGTCCTGGCGGGCACCCGGCCCCGGCGCGAGCGGGTCCAGCGCAGCCTGGTGGCCGCCCACGACTCCATGATGGTCGCCTGCGTGCTCCTGACGGTCGCCATCGCCTGGGCCGCCTCCGACCTGGCCTGCCTGCCGAGCACCTGGGCCCGCGCCCTGGCGGGGACGCTGGCGGCCCTGCTGCTGCTGCGCAGCCGCGCCTTCCCCCTGCGCGTCGAGGTCGCCACCATGTGGGTGTGCGCCATGGCACCCCTCCTGCTGCTGCTCTCCGCCGTCCCCGCCCTGACCACCCGCGTGCTCGTGCTGGGGGGGCTCGTGGTGCTCCTGGCCCTCTCGGCCCTCTACCGGCCGACGGCGCGGGTACGGATCCGCATGGGCCAGGGGTGCGACCTCCTGGAGTCCCTGACCATGGTGGCCACCGTCCCGCTGCTGTGCGGCCTGGCAGGGGTCTTCACCTACCTCCTGGGCCTGTTCTCATGAGCGGCCTCATTGCCACGTCCAAGGCCTCCGAGCACCCCAGCCTGGCCAGCATCCTGCTGACCGGTGCGGCCCGGGGACGGCGAGAGGCCCAGCAGGACGCCGTCGCGCTGCGCACCCCCCTGCCCCTGCCGTGCCGGGTCCTGGTGGCCCCCCTGGGGCGGGGCTGCGGGGCCACCACCCTGGCGCTCCAGCTGACGGCGATCATCTCACGTGCCCGGGGGCTGCCGGCGCTCCTGCTCTCAGGCTCCTCAGGGCCCCGCAGCGCCGCCGACCGGGTGAGGGGCTCGCGCACCTGGCCCCCGCCAGGCCCGGGAGCCGCCGGTACGCCCCGGGTGCCGGACCCGGACGACGACCCGCCCGGGGACCCGGACACCTGGCCCCAGGGCGTACCCCGCGTGGGCACCACCGCCCAGGCGCGCGAGCTGGCCAGCACCGGCCCCGACGGCCTCATGTCCTGCCTGCGCCTGCCGCCGCTGAACGGCACCGAGACCGCGACGGCGCAGTGGACCGGCGCCCGGCGCGCCCTGGCCCGGTTCTTCGACCTCGTCCTGACCGAGACCGACCCCCTCCCCCTGGCCACGCTAGGGGCCATGGCCCTGGTCCACGACGTCGTGGTGCTGGTCTGCCCCGCGCGCCGCGAGGACGTCGAGCGCGGGCGGCAGCGTGCCGACGGCCTGCGCTCCGGGCTGGCGGGCACCCCCTGCCCCGCCCACGTCCTCCACGTGGTGGTGGCCACCACCGCGAACCCGCTCGTCCCGCCGCTGGCGCCCGGGGAGCACATGATCGCCTTCGACCGGCACCTGGAGGGCGCGGCCACGGGACGCACGACGCCCCCGGGGCTGGTGGGGCCGCGGGCGGCGCGCGACATGACCCACCTGGCCGCCGACGTCGTGGCCTCCTGCGCCCGCCGGGTCACCCACCGGGACCCGGCCGTCCCGGCACCGGGGAGCAGGACCACCCCGTACCGGGAGGCCCCATGATCCGCACCGTGACCCGCCCGGGCCGGACGACCCTCCCGGTGAGCGCGCCGCCGCCCCTGGAGATCCCGCCCCCTCCGCCCCTGAGGGAGACCGGCACCCGCCAGAGCGTCCCCTTCCAGATGCTCGTCCTCCTGGTGGGGGCCGCCAGCGCCCTGGTCATGATGACCGTGCTGCGTTCCAAGCCGGTGTTCGCGCTGCTGGGGGCCTTCGTCATGGCCCTGACGGTGCTGGGGGTGCTGGCCGCCCAGCTCTCCCGCCGGGCCGGGCAGGGCCAGGAGCGCCACGACCGCCGCGAACGCTACCTGGAGGCCCTCGACGAGATCGACCACCAAGCCGGCGAGGTCGGCCGGGAGCTGCGGCGCCAGGCCTTCGCGACCCACCCCGAGCCCACCGCCCTGGCCGTGTGGGCCACCTCCCGGGCCCGCCGCTGGGAGCGACGCCGCCACGACCCCGACTTCCTGCAGGTCCGCGTGGGTACCGCGGAGGCCGCCAACCCCCTGGTGTCCATGCCCCGGACCCTGCCCGCCGAGCTGGACCCCATGCTCGTCCTCGAGGCGCAGGTCCTGGCCGGCCGCCACGCCCTCCAGCCGGACCTGCCCGCCACCCTGGACCTCGACTGCGCCGGGGAGGTGGCGGTGGTGGGGCCGCGGGAGGCGACCACGGCGCTGGCACGGGCCCTTGTCACCCAGGCGGCGGTCCTCCACGCCCCCGAGGACCTCCACCTGGCCCTGGTCTTCCCCCAGGAGCGGGAGCAGGCCTGGGACTGCGTGTCGCGCCTGCCCCACCTCAGGATGCGCACCGAGCTGGACGGCCCGGTCTTCCGACGCCGGGTGGCCCCCTCGGTGGGGGAGCTGGCCGGGCTGCTGGGCGCCGAGCTGCGGGAGGCGGCCGAGACCACCACGGTCTGCCGCACCCGGCTGCCCGGCCAGCCGGCCTTCCCCGGACCGCGCCTGGTGGTGGTCATCGAGGACCACGGTGACGCCCTGCCCCTGCCTCTGCCCGAGGCCACGCTGACCCCGGCCGACGTGGGCGCCACCGTCATCCACCTGGTGACCGACCGGCGCCACGAGCCCCCGGGCCTGGGGGTGCGCCTGACGGTGCGCGTGGACGGCGACGTCCTCATTGAGGACCTGCGGCCCCGGGGCGGCGGCGGGCCGGGGCGGGCCTGCTGCCCCGTCAAGGCGCTGTGCCGTCCCGACCGGGTGGGCCCCGCCCTGGCCGAGGGCGTGGCCCGGGCGCTCGCCCCCTTCTGGCTGGGTACCTCGGGGGACGGGCAGGGCCCGGGCGGGCAGGAGGCCGCCGTCGGCGACCTGCTGGAGGTCGGCGACCCCGGCGGCATTGACACCGCTACCAGCTGGGCGCCCCGCCCCCTGCGGGACTTCCTGCGGGTCCCCGTGGGCAGCGACGACTCCGGGGCCCCGGTCTACCTGGACCTCAAGGAGTCCGCGCAGCTGGGGGTGGGTCCCCATGGCCTGTGCGTGGGGGCCACCGGCTCGGGCAAGTCCGAGATGCTGCGTACCCTGGTGACGGCGCTGGCCGCCACCCACCCCCCGGAGGACCTGTCCATGGTCCTCATGGACTACAAGGGCGGGGCCACCTTCGCGCCCTTCGCCTCCCTGCCCCACGTGGCGGGGCTCATTGACAACCTGGGCAAGGACGCGGCCCTGGTGGAGCGGGCCCGGGCCGCGATCGTGGGGGAGGTGATCCGCCGTCAGGAGCAGCTGCGCGACGCCGGGAACTGCCCGGACATCACCCGCTACCGCAGGCTGAGGGCGGAGGAGGCGGCCATGCCCCCCATGCCCCACCTGCTGATCGTCATCGACGAGTTCAGCGACCTGGTGGCCGTCAACCCCGACTTCGTGGACCTCCTGCTGGCGATCGGGCGGATCGGCCGCTCCGTGGGGGTCCACCTGCTGCTGTCCTCCCAGAGGGTCGAGGCCGACCGGCTGCGGGGGCTGGAGGCCTACCTGTCCTACCGGATCTGCCTGCGGACCTTCACCGAGGCCGAGTCCCGCGCCGTCCTGGGCACGGACGACGCCTTCCACCTGCCCGCCGCCCCCGGGTTCGGCTACCTGAAGGTCGACACCTCGGTGTACACCCGGTTCCGCTCCGGCTACGTCTCGGGCCCCGTGGGGAACCTGGAGGAGGATCTGCCCCAGCCCGCGGAGGCCAGCCGCTGCGGGCCCGCGCTGCTGGGCGCCTACAACGGCCTGTCCGCCACGCCCGGGCCCATCGGCACCGCACCCGCCCGGCGGGGCCGGAGCGCCCGGGTGAGCGTGGTGGACACGGTGGTGCGCCGGCTGCGGGGGCGGGGGACGGCGGTGGCGCCCGTGTGGCTGCCCCCGCTGCCGCGCCGCCTGTGCCTGCCCCAGGTCTACGGCGCGCCGCTGGTGCGCTCCGACGGCGTCGTGCAGGCCCCGGAGACGGCGGGGGCGCCGTGGGCGGCGGGGTTGCGGCCTACCGTCCCCATTGGCCTGAGCGACGACCCCACCCGTCACCGTCAGGAGCCGTGGCTGCTGGACCTGGGCGTCGGAGGCGGGCACGTGGCGGTGGTGGGCGCCCCCCGCAGCGGGCGCACCACCCTGCTGTGGACGCTGGCGACCTCGGCGGCGCTGACCACCAGCCCTGCCCGCCTGGCCTTCTACGGCCTGGACGCCACCGGGGGGTCCCTGGCGCGCCTGAGCACCCTGCCCAACGTGGGCGGGGTGGCCACCCGGGGCGACCGCGGCCGGATGCGGCGGGTCATGGACGAGGTGGTGGGCACGCTCGAGGCCCGTGAGCGCGCCTTCGCCCGTCACCACATTGACTCCCTGGAGATGCTGCGCTCCGAGCACGCCGCCGGGCGGATACCCGAGCTGGCCAGCGCCGACATTGTGCTCCTGGTCGACGGCGTCGGGCGGCTGAGGGCGGACTTCGAGGAGCTGGAGGGGCCGCTCGACGAGCTGCTGCGCCGGGGCGGGGGCCTGGGGGTCCACGTGGTGGCGACCATGACCCGCAGCAACGAGCTGCGCGTCTCCCAGCACCCCCTGGTGGGGACGTGGCTGGAGCTGCGCCTGACCGACCCGGCCGACTCGGCGGTCTCCGGGAGGCTGTCGGCGACCCTGAGGGCGGGCACGCCGGGCCGGGCGCTGCTGCCCGACCAGCTGTTCGCCCAGGTGTCCCTGCCGGTGGAGTCCGTGGGGACCGGGGGCACGCGGGCCGACGCCGCGGGAGGCGCGGGTGCCGTTGGCGCTGCGGGAGGCGGGCCCGGAGGCGCCAGCGGCGGGCCCGGTGTCGTTGGCGCTGCGGGCGGCGCGGGCGGCATTGGCGCCGCGGGCGGGGACGTGGGTGACGCCCTGGAGGCCCTCGCCTCGGAGATGGCCGCCTCCTGGAAGGGGCCCCGCCCCGCCCCGGTGCGGGTCCTGCCCGACGTCATCGACCCCGCGAGCCTGTCCGGCCCTCTTGCCCAGCCCGACCGCCTCCCCCTGGGCCTGTTCCAGGACACCCTGGAGGAGGTGCTCCTGGACCTGGGCCACCGCGACCCCCACCTGCTGGTGCTCGGGGACGCCGGGTGCGGGAAGTCCACGGTGCTGCGGGGCGTGGTCAGGGGGCTGGTGGAGCGCCGTCGGCCCGATGAGCTCGTCATCGCCCTCTATGACGTAAGCCATAGCGTGGTGTCCGCCTGCCCGGAGGAGTACCTGGGGGGGCACGCCACCTCCGAGACGACGGCGGTCGCGCTGTCCTCCTCGATCGCCTCCGAGCTGGAGCGGCGGGCTGGCGCCCTGGGGCAGGGGCGGCCGGTCGCCGGGCCGCAGATCGTGCTCGTGGTCGATGACTACGACGCCGTCGCCTCCGGGGGGCGCGGGCCCCTGGGACCGCTGGCGGCCTACCTGCCCTCCTCGCGCGAGCTGCGGCTCAGCGTGGTGGTGAGCCGCGCGGCGGCGGGGACGCAGGCCGTGTACGACCAGGTCCTCCAGGCCCTGCGCGACGGCGGCGCCACCAGCTTCCTCATGGACGGGGAGCGCGGGGAGGGCAGCCTGCCGGGGGTGCGCCCCGAGCGCCTGCGCCCCGGCCGGGGCTGGTGGGTGCAGCGGGGGAGCCGGCCCCGTCTGGCGCAGGCCGCCGCCTTCCCGCCTGCCGCCGGGAACGTACCGTAAGCCACGGGAGCGTACGCACCGCGCCGGCTGCTCCCCGCGCCTCGAACGTACCTTAGTGACGGAAGACGTACCCTAGTCATGGGGGACGTACCCTAGACGACCTCTACAGTACGTCTCCCGTAACGAAGGTACGTCGCCGACGGCGCACCCCCCGCTACCGGTATCCCCGCACCTGTGACGCGCACCCTGTGCCCGACACCCGCCGCGTCCCGTCCCGAAAGTGTTTCAGACCGTAGGCCAAGACACTACTGTGGGGGTGTGAGCACCCCCGTGGACCCTCGAGTTGCCTACCGCCGTCGTATGCAGCGCCGCCAGACCATTGTCATCGGATCCCTCCTGGCTGGCATGGCCCTGGTGGCGGTCCTGGCCATGGGCATGTGGTCCGGCGTCGTCCCGGTCCTCTACGAACCGGGCTTCTCCAGCGCCACGCCCAAGGACCCCGCGACGCCCCCGGTCTGCCCGCCCAGCGGCGCGGTGAGCGTGGAGCTCTCCAGCATTACCGCCAACGTCTACAACGGCAGCGAGACCGCCGGCCTGGCCGGTGACGTCGCCAAGACGCTCTCGTCCGCCGGGGTGACCGTGGCCAACACCACGAACTGGCCGCAGGGCTCCTACGACGGCGACATCCTCATTACCGCCTCCAACGCCGGGCTGGTCAACGCCTACACCATGGCCCGCGCCTTCACCGGCAATGTCACCGTCCAGATCGACGCGACGGCTGACCCCACCGACACGACGATCTCGGTGGTCCTGGGCAGTGAGTACAACTCGTCGATCCTGAGCGACGACGCCATGCGGGTCCTGGCGGCAGGCGAGTCCCTCATCGCCCCCAACGGCTGCGTGGCCTCCACCAAGTCCCCGTCCTAGAGGGCCCATTGTGGGCAGTTGGTCACCTTCCCAGAAGACTTAGAAGGCGGCTGCGGGGAGGTGCCTGGTCTGTTGGGGGTGTCTCGGGGCGGAGTGGAGCTGTCCTGGGTCGTGTGCCGGGAGCGGCCTAGGAGACCGGGGTCTGTCGGGGTGGGGTGTCCGGTGGGGCGTGCTGTGTGGGGTGGGCGCTTGGGTGTGGCTTCCGGGGTCGTCCGATGACGTGCTCGGCAGTCCGCGCTGTGCGGACCGCCAGGCGCACCCCGCACCGCCGGGCGCACCCCGCACAGAAACCCGACAACCACACCCAGACCACCCACCCCGCCGCCTGGGGCTGCTGGCCGCCGCTGTAAAACGCCATCTCAGGGAGGTGAACGCCATCTTGGGCGAGTGAACGCTACTTTAGACAGGTGAACGCCATTTTGAGGAGATAAACGCACACCTAGGCGGCGTTCATATTCCCTAGATGGCGTTCACCTCTCCGATAGAGTGTTCACAGTTCCGAGACAGCGTCTATCTCCTCAAAACGGCGTTCACCTCCTTAAGGTAGCGTTCATTGATAGCCCAACGACAGGCCCTCGCAACCACCACCAGGCTGGCCTGCTCCGCGGAACCGGTGGGCGGGACCATAGGTCCTCCCCACGACCACCGGCAGGGTCTAGTGTGCGCGTTAAGGTATGTTTGAAGTGCCGAGTCCTCGCGACCACCGGTGAGGTATGGGATCTGGGCGGGGTAGCCGGGGCGCCAGGTCGGGTCCTCGCGACACCCTCACAACGGTGCGGTGAGGGACATCGGCAGCCCACGCCGGGAGCAGCGCGGAAGGCGGTGGCCACGGGCGAACGTGACGGGCACGTCGGCGGCCCACGCCGGGAGCAGCGCCTTGGGCGCCCTTACCCCGTGGGCGCCCTTACCCCTTCAGGCCAGCCGCGGCAGCCTTGAACTCGTCAGCGGACACGGGGGCGGCCTGGCCGCCGTCGCGGACCCTGGTGGTCCACATGAGGGCGGTCATGGTGCTGCCCTCGGTGGCGATCGCTATGCGTGCGCACACCGATTCCTTGTCCTTCGTCCCGCACGTGGTGAAGACATCGGCCTTGTGCCCGCCCAGGTCAACGGTGCCGTCGGCGGTGACGGCAGCGGGCGTTCCGCTCGAGTCGGAGACGTTGCTGGCGGTGGCCTGCTTGGCAATGTCCTCGGCCGTGGCGCCGCCGGGGGCCGTCGAGAAGCCGACCACAATGCGCTGGTTCCTGTCCGCGCTCAGGAACTCCAGGGAGTCCGAGTACTGGTTGTCGAGCGTGAACCCGGACGGGGCCGTGAACGTCAGCTTGCCCTCCAGCGTCCCGCTCGCGCTCCCTCCGGCGGAGGTGGGATCTGAGCTGGTGGCAGCCGATGCCCCGGTAGAGGCGGACGCATCGGCCGACGTCGTGGCATCCGCCTCGGCTGAGGCGGACGGGTCCGCAGTCGTGGACGCCGAGGAGCCGCTGGCTTCGGCGTCGGTGCCCTGGGAGCCACCGGAGCAGGCGGTCAGGGAGGCCACCAGCAGGACGGCGACGGGCAGGGCGGACAGGGAAGTAATACGCATGGGAGTCCTTTGGGCTGTAGGTCCTAGCCCGCTCACGGTAGCCTGGCTCGAACCGGTCGGCAAACGCTCACCGCGCGCAGGACCGTCGGTCGCGTCACCTCCATCACCACCCGCCGTGGCGCAAACGCTCACCGCGCGGGGCCGTCACCCTGCGTGGGCATACCCAGCAGGAGCCTGCCGCAAACGCTCACCGCGCGGGACCGTCAGGTACCCGGACGCTCCGGTTGACACCCGCAGGTACTCGCCGTACGCGGGGCAGCCCCGTACTCGGTCCTACGCCGGGCGGTCCCGCGTACGGTGCTGGTCGACGCCCACTGCGCACGCCCTCACGCCGCAGCCGTCAGCCTCACCGCACGCACTGCCTCACTGGCCGAGCCAGCCCGTCAGTGGGTGAGATCGCCTCCTCAGTGCACAAGACGACGACCTCACTCTATAGAACAGGCTCCTCACTCTACACAGTGAGGCTGTCACTGTATAAAGTGAGGGCCTCACTGTGTAGAGTGAGGCTGTCACGACATCCGCCTGTCGTCCTACGAGGTGTACGCGCTCATGAGCCGCCGGGTCGAGGACACCACGGACCGCGCCCCCGTCACAGGCGCCGCTCTTGAGGATCTTGACCCCCGGAGCGTGGACCGTCTCCTGGCCGAGCTGCGCACCAGCAGGTCGCACGTCCTCGACGGTATTGACGAGGGCAACCAGGTCGCAGCCCTTCAACGGCTCAATATCCTCACGCGCGACGGCGTCCCCACCTTCGCCGGATACGTGACCCTGGCAGCCTACCCGCAGCAGGAGTTCCCCCGTCTCGTCGTGGACGTGTGCGTGCACCCCGGCACCACCAAGTCCCAGGAGGACAGCGTGCGCTTTATCGACCGCCAGGCCTGTGACGGACCCGTGCCACTCATGGTGGACGACGCCGTCGCCGCGGTGGCCCGCAACCTGCGTCGGCGCCGAGTCGTCCGGGGGACACTGGCCGAGGACGTGCTGGAGGTACCTGAGGACGTCCTGCGGGAGGCTATTACCAATGCGGTCATGCACCGGGACTACTCCGCGCAGGCCGAGGGGCAGACGGTATCGGTGGACGTCTACCAGGACCGGGTCGAGGTAGGGAACCCGGGCGGGCTCTACGGGGGCAGGACCGTGGGCAACCTGGATGAGGGGGTTCCCGTCTCCCGCAACAAGGTCCTGGCGAACCTCCTGCGCAGCATCCCGCGTCCTCACGGCACGGGCATGGTCGCCGAGGCCGCCGGCACGGGTGTCCCGCGCATGATCAGCGCCATGCGCCAGCAGGGTCTTCCCGCACCTGACTACGAGGCGACGACGATTGACCGGGTGGTGGTCAGGCTGTCCCGCTTCGGCCTGCTTGACCCCCAGGTGCGAGCGTGGCTCGACTCCCTCCCCGGCGCGCCACGGGACGCACGGGCGGAGTCCGTCCTGGCGCTCGCCCGCCGTGACGGCAGGGTGCGGGTGGTAGACGTACGCCGCAACCTCGGCATGGACTCCGACGATATCCGCGACCTCCTGGGGAGGATCGTCGAGGAAGGCCTGCTGGTGGGCATGAACGACGGGCCCTACGTGCTGGCCAACCTGAAGCACCGCATTGCGAGCACCGGGGCCATGTGGGAGGTCCTGTCCGTCCTTGACTCCCGTGAGGCCGTCAGTATCCAGGTCATTGCCGAGCGGACCGGCAGGTCCCTCAGTGCCCTGCGGCCGCTCCTGCGTGAGCTGGTCGGTGAGGGCCTGGTCGTCGCCACGGCACCGCCCACCAGCCGCAACCGCGCCTACCTGCTGGCCGAGTGAGCGCCCGGGCGTACGGCTGGCCCGGGGAGGGCCTGCTGGCCACCGCCCCCGGGGTGCTGCCGGGACCGGCTCACAGCATGCAGCTCACGCAGCCCTGGACCTCGGTGCCGGTCAGGGCGGCCTGACGCAGGCGGATGTAGTACAGGGTCTTGATCCCCTTGCGCCAGGCGTAGATCTGGGCCCGGTTGACGTCCCGCGTGGTGGCGGTGTCCGGGAAGAAGAGCGTCAGGCTCAGCCCCTGGTCCACGTGCTGGGTGGCCGCGGCGTAGGTGTCGATAATCTTCTCGGGCCCGATCTCGTAGGCGTCCTGGTAGTACTCCAGGTTGTCGTTCGTCATGAAAGGCGCCGGGTAGTAGACGCGCCCGATCTTCCCCTCCTTGCGGATCTCGATCTTGGCCACGATCGGGTGGATGGAGGACGTCGAGTTGTTGATGTAGGAGATGGAGCCGGTGGGTGGCACCGCCTGGAGGTTGCGGTTGTACAGGCCGCCCCGCCTGACCCGCTCGGCCAGCGCGGCCCAGTCCTCGCGGGTGGCCACGTGGACGGATGAGCGCTCAAAGAGCTCCTTGACCCTCTGCGTGACCGGCACGAAGTCCTGGGTCACGTACTTCTCAAAGAACTCGCCGCTGGCGTAGGCGGAGTCCTCAAATCCCACAAAGCTCTCCCCGCGCTCCGTAGCCAGCTCGTTGGAGGCGCTCAGTGCCGCGTACAGCACGGAGGCGAAGTAGACGTTGGTAAAGTCCAGGGCCTCGGCGCTGCCGTAGTGGATGCGCTCACGCGCTAGGAAGCCGTGCAGGTTCATCTGCCCCAGGCCGATCGCGTGGGACTCGCGGTTGCCGCGGTCGATGGAGGGGACGCTGGGCAGGTGCGTCTGGTCGCTCACCGCCGTCAGGCCGCGCACCGCGGTGCGCACCGTGCGGGCGAAGTCCGGGGAGTCAAATGCCTTGGCAATGTTGAGGCTCCCCAGGTTGCAGGCGATGTCCTTGCCCACGTGCTCAAAGGACAGATCCTCTCTCAGCACGCTGGGCTCGGATACCTGCAGGATCTCCGAGCACAGGTTGGACATGACCACCTTGCCCGCGATCGGGTTGGCGCGGTTGACCGTGTCCTCGAACATGACGTAGGGGTATCCCGACTCGAACTGGATCTCGGCCAGGGTCTGGAAGAAGAGCCGGGCGTTGACCTTCTTCTTCTTGATCCGCCCGTCGTCGACCATCTCACGGTACTTCTCCGTGACGTTGACGTCGGCGAACGGGAGCCCGTAGACGCGCTCGACGTCGTAGGGGCTGAACAGGTACATGTCCTCGTTGTTGCGGGCCAGCTCGAAGGTGATGTCGGGGATGACCACGCCCAGGGAGAGCGTCTTAATGCGGATCTTCTCGTCGGCGTTCTCGCGCTTGGTGTCCAGGAACCGCATAATGTCGGGGTGGTGAGCGTGGAGGTACACGGCCCCCGCGCCCTGCCTGGCCCCCAGCTGGTTGGCGTAGGAGAAGGAGTCCTCCAGCAGCTTCATGACCGGGACGACGCCGCTGGACTGGTTCTCGATGCGCTTAATGGGGGCGCCCATCTCACGCAGGTTGCTCAGCAGCAGGGCCACGCCGCCGCCGCGCTTGGACAGCTGGAGGGCGGAGTTAATGCCGCGGGCGATCGACTCCATATTGTCCTCGATACGCACCAGGAAGCAGGAGACAGGCTCCCCGCGCTGGGCCTTGCCCTCATTGAGGAAGGTGGGCGTGGCCGGCTGGAAGCGCCCGGTCATCATCTCCTCGACCAGGTCGAGCGCCAGCTGCTCGTCGCCGTCGGCCAGCGTGAGGGCCACCATGGAGACGCGGTCCTCGAACCGTTCCAGGTAGCGCTTGCCGTCAAATGTCTTGAGCGTGTAGGAGGTGTAGTACTTGAATGCCCCCAGGAATGTCTCGAACCGGAACCTGTGGGCGTACGCCGCCTTGAACAGCCTCTTGACAAACTCCGGGTTGTACCGGTCCAGGACGCGGGCCTCGTAGTACCCCTCCTCCACCAGGTACTCCAGCTTCTCCTCCAGGTCGTGGAAGAAGACGGTGTTCTGGTTGACGTGCTGGAGGAAGTACTGGCGGGCGGCCTCGTGGTCGGCGTCGAACTGGATGAGCCCGTTGGCGTCGTAGAGGTTCAGCCTGGCGTTGAGGGCGTGGTAGTCCAGCTCGGGGGAGGACACCGGCTCCAGGCCGGTGTCCGTCAGAGTGTCTGCCAAAACTTGTCCAATCCTTGCTTGACGCGCTCGACGTCGGAGGGCGTCCCCAGCAGCTCGTAGCGGTACAGGAAGGGCACCCCCACCTTACTGGCGATAATGTCACCGGCAATACCGTAGGCCTTGCCGAAGTTGGTGTTTCCCGAGGCGATGACGCCCCGGCACAGCGACCGGTTGTGAGGGTCGTTGAGGAAGGTGATGACCTGCTTGGGCACGGCCCCCTTGACGGCGCCGCCACCGTAGGTGGGGACCACGAGCACGTACTCGCGGTCCACCCGCAGCGGCGCCTCGGTACGCCGCAGGGGGATGCGCGCCGTGGGGTAGCCGAGCCTGCCCACGAACCGGTGCGTGTTCTCCGAGGTGGAGGAGAAGTAGACCAGGAGCGGCTGGCTGCCCGCGTCGTCCACCGCCACCCCTCAGACGGCGACGGCCAGCTCCTGGGCGGCCAGGACGAGACCCTTGATCTTGTCGGGGCGGTAACCGGACCAGTGCTCACCACCGGCCATGACCACCGGCGCCTGGACGTAGCCCAGGGCCTTGACCTGCTCCAGGGCCTCGACGTCGAGGGAGATGTCCACGGTCTGGTAGGACAGGCCAGCCTTGTCCAGAGCCCGGTAGGTAGCGTTGCACTGAACGCAGTTGGGCTTGGAGTAGACAGTGATCGCCATGCTGGACCCTTCCTGGGAGTCGTCGGTGCCGTCCGGCCCGTGCCCCGCCAGGGGGTCCACCGGGGGGTGCGGTACGGATGTGGTCGGCGGGAGGGCGGGCCTCCCGTACGGGACTAAACACTACCCCTAGTGGTGCGAGGCCGCCACCACCCCTAGATGATGTGTTAGGCCAAGCCCTGTGTACAGTAGCCCCCCTTCCTGTGGACACACTTGGAGAACCTGTGGAGAACCGGTGGACAACGCACCCGCACCGGCCTGCCGGCGGCCGGGCGGGCGCCTGGTGCGGATGATGAGGCTCCCGCGGAACGACGCTCCCCCCAAAGGGTCGGCACGAGCCGTCCGCCGTTAGCCACAGGCTCCGGCCCCGCCGTCGCCCCCATGAATCCACACCCTGGGGACACAGGTCGCAAAACCGCTCCCCGCGGCCGCCTCTCCCCGGCGTGTCGCCACCCGTGCTACGGTCGGCACCCAGCCCGCGGTGCGAGGGGATCCGCACTCCCCCGGCGCACGGCTGGCACCACCGGCCCCGGTCCGCCCGCGAGGAGACGCCCAGGAGACAGTATGGACGCACCCACCCGCCGCCACCGCATTGTGGAACGCCTGAGCGGGACCACGACGCCGGTGTCCGCCACCACCCTGGGCGAGGAGCTGGGCGTCTCCCGCCAGGTCATTGTGGGCGACGTCGCCCTCCTGCGCTCCTCCGGCACCCCCGTCCTGGCCACCAGCCGCGGCTACCTCCTGGCCCGCCCGGCCACGCTGCCGCGTCGCACCGTGTTCGTCCAGCACACCCGCGCCCAGATCGAGGCGGAGGTCACCGCCGTTATCGGCGCCGGGGCCTGGCTGCTGGACACCTCCATCGAGCACCGCCTCTACGGGCAGATCACCGTGGACCTCCACCTGCGCACCCCTGAGGACGTCCGGGCCTTCCTGGGGCGCCTGCCCGTCTCCTCCACCCTGGCCGAGCTCACCAACGGCTGGCACACGCACACCCTGGAGGCCCCCAGCGAGGAGATCCTGGACGACGCCGTCGCCCGCCTGGAGGCCCTGGGCCTCACCCGGGAGCCGGAGTAGGCCCGGGCCCGGGGGCCAGCAGGCCCCCCGCCGCGCATGCATGGCATGGCCCGTAGGCCCGGGTCCGGGGGATCGGTAGGGCCCCGCACCTAAGACCCGCCCACCAGCACTCCCCCGACAGGAGCACGAACACGCGCAGGGCCGGCAGCACACGCCCACCCAACCTCTCCAGCCAGAAGTATGAACACACTCACACTGGGGTGAGGACCGGAAGGTCGTAGACTCCTACTGTCTTGACAGCTGTCATGACAGTAGAAGAGCAGGAGCCGCGTATGAGCACCCCTTCAGCACCCCTACCCACCGCCGACCCGGTCCCGGCCAAGACCTCAGCAGGTTCCGGCCACCCTGGCGCCGCCGACCCGCCCCAGGGGTCCACCCGTCCAACCCCACCACAGGGTGCCCACCCTGCTATCACCTACCTGCGCTCCTGGGCGCACCGCCTCTTTATCGAGGGCCTGACCGGCATGGCCCACGGCCTGTTCGGGACCCTCATTATCGGCACTATCCTCACGCAGGTCGGCGGTCTCCTGCCCGGGGCAGCAGGTACCAGCCTGACCCTCCTGGGGCGGGTGGCGACCTCGGTGACCGGTGCGGGCATCGGCCTGGGCACGGCCCGGCGCCTGGGGGCGGACACCTTTGTCGTCGTCTCCGCGGCCGTGGCCGGGCAGGTCGGGGCCCTGGCCTCCGGCCTCCTGGCCGGGACCACGCTCGTGACCGACGGCGTCGGCACCGCCCTGGTCCTACGCGGTCCCGGTGAGCCGCTGGGGGCCTTCCTGGCCGCCTACACGGCGGTGGAGGTCGGACGCGCGGTCTCCGGACGCACCCCGGTGGACATCCTGGTCACGCCCCTGGCCTGCGTCGCCGTCGGCGGGGCGGTGGGCCTGCTGGTGGGACCGCCCATTAGCGAGGGCATGACGGCGCTGGGCGACCTGGTCAACTGGGGCACCGAACGCCAGCCCCTGCTCATGGGGGTCATTGTCGCCGTTATCATGGGGATGGTCCTGACCCTGCCGATCTCCTCGGCCGCCCTGGGGGTGATCCTGGGCCTGTCCGGCGTGGCCGCAGGGGCGTCCACAATCGGCTGCACCACCCAGATGGTGGGTTTTGCGGTGGCCTCCTTCCGGGAGAACCGGTGGGGTGGGCTACTGGCCCAGGGGTTGGGCACCTCCATGCTGCAGGTACCCAATATTGTGCGCCACCCGCTGATCTGGGTTCCACCGACCCTGGCCTCAGCGATCCTGGGACCCGTGGCCACGGTGGTGCTGCACCTGGAGAGCAACGCAATCGGCTCCGGTATGGGTTCAGCGGGCCTGGTGGGCCAGATTATGACCTGGCAGACCATGTCGTCGACGACATCACCCGGCAGTCTTCTAGGGGTCCTCCTGGTGTTCCACTTCCTGGCCCCGGCGCTGCTGACCCTGGTCATTAGCGAGTTCATGCGGGCCCAGGGCTGGATCCGTCCCGGCGACATGGCCCTGGCCAAGGCCTGAGGACACGTGCTCGGCACTGGCTCGGGCCTTGTCCTGGGGTCCCGGTGACGTAAGCCAGGGCCTGGCCGCGGAGAATCGTGTGCCTGAGGTGTCTCCTGGCGCAGGTCCGGGCATTTACCCGGTTTTCCGAGGGGTTTACCGCTCGTCTGCGGGCCCGGATCCTTACGCGTGTCGCAATCTGAGGATCAGAACGGTGGGCACTCCTGACCGCGCCGAGGCTCAAGCCCATGACCTGCGCAGACATTGGGTGCACAAAGTCGGGAGCGAGGTGGGGTCGGCTCTGATCCTCAGATTGCGACAAAACCGGGTGCGAAGCCGCGCACACCCCCGATCCCGGCCCCAGGGTGAGGGCGTCTACCGGGAGTACGCCAGCTCAGAAGCTGGAGGAGGAGCCTGAGCCGGAGAAGCTCGACCCCGAGCTGAAGGAGCTTGAGCTTCCCGAGCCGTCAAAGGAGCTACCGGAGCTGGAGGCGGGGGTGTAGTTCGCGGCGTTGGAGTAGCCCACAATAAGATCTGACAGGGGTGCTGTGCTAAAGACCGATCCCAGGCTGGCCGAGTCAACCGCCTGCTGTCCCGGCGAGGACGGGTTGAGACGGATAGTGGAACACGGGTCGTAGGATCCCTGGATCCCGGCCAGGGACCAGTTGCCGTTGTAGGGCCTCTGCCTCACGAAGGACCGGCGGTCCTGGTACCGCCTGCGACGGGCCTCGGCGTACCGGGAGGTGTCCGCGTCCAGGGCGTCCTTCACAAGCCGCTCCGCGGTGGCCCGGATCCGGTCGGACATCCGGTCGAGCTCCCTGAGGGCCTGGGAGGGGGACATGGTCCGCTCCCTCAGGTCAATGGTTATCTGGGCGAGCCACCGGGACTGCTCACGCACCCAGGCCCGCACCGGTGTGACATCGAGGGCACCGGCCTCGGCGACCCTGTCGGTCAGGGTCAGCAGGGACGCCAGGTCCTCCCGGACCGGGCCGGTCTCGGTTCGCCAGGCCTCCTCCCACCTCGAGGACATGGTCAGGAGCGCGGAGGCGTTGGCTATGACGTCGTCGAGGGTGTCCAGGACGGCCGAGCGCCTGGCCAGTTTGGCGGTCAGGCGACCGACCCTGTCGCTGTACCACTGGGCGCCCCGGGGCTCGCCGAGCTCGGTGAAATCACGTGTCACCTTCTCGTACTCCCTGAGGAACCAGTTGTAGCGAGCCAGGACCTGGGCGCTATGAGGCTCCTCGGGGGGTAGCGTGCGGGCCATGAGCTCAGTGGCGTCGTAGTCGTGGGTGACCTCGCTGTAGGAGCGGCGGGCACGGGCGTCGAGCTTTCGGTTCCGACGGCCGCGGTGCAGGAGGAATGCCAGCCACACGAGTCCCAGGACGCTCATTACAGCCGCCCCCATGGCGTAGCCGATCTGACGGCCGCTCCCCAGACGCTGCGCGGACTCCTGGGCCATGAGCGTAATACCTTTGTCCCAATCCTGGGAACGCAGCGCGTTCTTGGCGACGTTCTGGATCTCCGCCTGCTCCTGCAGACTGACCTTGACGTCCTCCCCGAAGTAGCATCCCACAAACCGCGCCTGTGGGGCGACGGCCAGTATGACCAGGCCGTTTGCCCAGTAGCGCGGGTTCTTTGGTGAGATCCACGGGACGTCAGTGCTGTTGCTGGCGCGGGCGTACTCGAGGACCTCGTCGTTGAGGTTCTTCACGTCCTTTCCGGGCAACGTGAGCACAGCGACGTGCACGTCCTTGGAGAAGGTGAGGCGTTCAATGCTCTGGGACAGGGAGTCCACCTGGAGCACATGTGCCTCGTCGTGGATCTCCACCGTGGGATGGGCTGCGATCATGGCCTCCACAATGAGGGTGACGGGCAGCATTAGGATAAATCCCAGAATAATGAGGAGCTCCACGGCGAGGGCAGATACAGCCCGGATACCGCCGAGCCTCACAATAAGTGGCTGATCCATGAGGACTCTTGAATAAGAGATGGGACGGGGCATTACGTCTGCAGCGGGATGCGGCTGCTCCGACACTGCTGCCGACGACGGGTCCGGGATCCGGGCGGGAGGGCGGTAGGCCCACGGTGCTGCGCACGGTGGACCAACCGCCCCCGGCGGCCCACCGCCCTCAGCGGCGCACGGCCACTGCCTCGATCTCCACCCTGGCCCCCAGCGGTAGGGCGGCGACGCCGAAGGCGGCGCGGGCGGGCAGGATCTCACCGGTGAAGAAACGCGCGTAGACCTCGTTGACAGGAGCGAAGTCGTTAATATCAGCCAGAAGAACAGTGGTCTTGACGACGTCGTCATACCCCAGGCCCGCAGCCCCGAGGATGGCGCCGATATTGCGCAGTACCTGCTCAGCCTGCGCCTGGACGTCCCCGAGTACCAGGGCGCCGGTAGCCGGGTCGAGGGGCACCTGGCCGGAGACAAAGACGAGACTGCCAGCAGTCTCACCAGTAGCCACTGCCTGGGAGTAGGGGCCGACGGCGGCCGGGGCGTCGGGCGTGGAGACGGCGGTGAACGATGCGGTCGGGCGGGCGGCGGGCAATGGGGACTCCTCACGGTGTGCGCGGTGCGCCGGAGCGGATAGGATCGGTTCCATCCAGCCTATCGCCGGCCCCGCACCGCCGGCCCGTCAACCGAACGGAGACGACGATCATGGATGAGCGAGCACGTCAGGGCGCCGAGCGCCTCCGTCGCGCGGCGGCCCGCACCGGCGGAGCGCTCTCCCAGGCCGCCGGTCGGGCGGCGGAGCAGGCGGGCGCCTGGGGCCGGGCGGCGGAGCAGGCGGGGCAGGCGGCCAGTCAGGTGGCGGGGCAGGTGGTGGGGCAGGCCGCCCGGGCCGCCGACGCGGCGCGCTCCGCTCTGCCGGGCGGGATCCGATCCGGGCAGGAGTTCGAGGGCACGCTCTTCCAGCGCCGGCTGGCCACGGCCCTGGCGACCCGGCCGCATGCGCGCAGTCTGGGGACGAACATCCTCGGGGCGTCGTCCCTGCTGCGCACGGGCCTGTCCCTCGGCTGGCGCAGGAAGCGCACCCTGGAGCGTGAGGGCTTCGACACCACCGTTGCGCCGGGAGGGGTCCTCGATGCCGACGAGCTCATCCACGTCCACGGGCGCCGGCTGCCGAGCATCATGCGCAGTACGAATCTGGGTTTTCTGACGCGACGACGGCAGGACAAGGAGCTCCGGCCGATGGACGGCGGCTCCACCACCGGCTCCCTGAGCCGGGTGACCGTCCCCGAGGCCGACCGCCGGCGCGGCGCCGTGGACTGGGACCGCCTGTGCGTGGACACCAGCTCCGACAGGGCCGACGACGACCAGCACATCGACGTCCTCGTCGCGCCGATCGGGCGGGACGGGGCCGAGTACGCCGCCGACATGCGCCTCCTCCTGCCGGCGTGGCTCCCGCCCCGGGCCGCCCAGGCCCTCGTGGCGCGCCCGGACCGGCCCATCGTCCGCCTGCACCTGCTGGGCGAGGGCTGGGTCGGCGTCGACGACGGGGCCCGCTTCCGCCTGTACGAGGGCGTCCCCCACGCCATGCGCGGGTCCCTCGTGATGACGTCGGGCCGGGCGACACGGGCCGAGCTGTGGATCTCGGACCGCAAGAACATCGGACCCGACGTCATCGATTTCCTCGGCGAGGTCCTCGGCGATCTCATCGAACTGAGCGCGCTCTGAATCGCCGACGGCGGAGGATCGGAGGGCGGGGCCGGGCCCAAGGGCTCCCCGTCCCGGACCACGACCCCGCCCCGGACCGCCCCAGAAGCCCCGCCGCACCCGGGGCCGGGCCGGACGGACGGCGGACAATGGGGACTCCTCACGGTGTGCGCGGTGCGCCGGAGCGGATAGGATCGGTTCCATCCAGCCTATCGCCGGCCCCGCACCGCCAGCCCGTCGACCGAACGGAGACGATGATCATGGATGAGCGAGCACGTCAGGGCGCCGAGCGCCTTCGTCACGCGCAGGTCGCCGGTCGGGCGACGGGGCAGGCGGGCGCCTGGAACCAGCCGACGGGGCAGGCGGGCGCCTGGAACCAGCCGACGGGGCAGGCGGGCGCCTGGAACCAGCCGACGGGGCAGGCGGGCGCCTGGGGCCGGGCGACGGGCCAGACCGCCAGTCAGGCGGCGGGGCAGGCCGCCCGGGCCGCCGACGCGGCGCGCTCCGCTCTGCCCGGCGGGATCCGATCCGGGCAGGGCTTCGAGGGCACGCTCTTCCAGCGCCGGCTGGCCACGGCCCTGGCAGCACAGCCGCATTCGCGCAGCCTGGGGACGAAAGTCCTCGGGGCGTCCCTGCTGCGCACGGGCCTATCCTTCGGCTGGCGCAGGAGGCGCATCCTGGAGCGCGAGGGCTTCGATACCACCGTTGCGCCGGGAGGGGTCCTCGATGCCGACGAGCTCATCCACATCCACGGGCGCCGGCTGCCGAGCATCATGCGCCATGGTACGGATCTGATACGACAACACCAGGATAAGGAGCTCCGGCCGACGGAATTCGGCCCCGCCACTGGCTCCCTGCGCCGGGTGACCGTCTCCGAGGCCGACCGCCGGCGCGGCGCCGTGGACTGGGACCGCCTGTGCGTGGACACCCACGCTGGCATGGGCAACCAGCACGTCGACGTCCTCGTCGCGCCGATCGGGCGGGACGGGGCCGAGTACGCCGCCGACATGCGCCTCCTCCTGCCGGAGTGGCTCCCGCCCCGGGCCGCCCAGGCCCTCGTGGCGCGCCCGGACCGGCCCATCGTCCGCCTGCACCTGCTGGGCGAGGGCCGGGTCGGCGTCGACGACGGGGCCCGCTTCCGCCTGTACGAGGGCGTCCCCCACGCCATGCGCGGGTCCCTCGTGATGACATCGGGCCGGGCGACCCGGGCCGAGCTGTGGATTTCGAACCGCGACAGTCTCGTGTCCAGCATCTTCAACACCCTCGATTGCCTCGGCAAGTTCCTCGGCTTCCTCGGCGAGATCGGCGAGGTCGTCGCCCCATTCTTCTGAGGCGCCGACGGCGGAGGATCGGCGGGCGGGGCCGGACGGGCGGCGGGCAACGGCGGAGCGCACCGCGGAACAGGCCCGGGCGCCGTCGTCAATGCGCGCTCCGGAACATATCCGTCCGCTGAGCGGGAACCCCGGGACAATCGCGAGTGGCTCGTGACACACTAGGGCCCATGCATCCACGAGCAGGACAGCCAGCACAGCCCGAAGACCTCGTCAACATCGATGAGGTCATCTCCGCCTACTACGACCTCGTCCCCGACCCCGCGGTCCCCGCTCAGAAGGTGGTCTTCGGCACCTCCGGCCACCGCGGCGCCTCCTTGGACACCGCCTTCAACGAGGCCCACATCGTGGCGATCACCGCCGCGATCGTGGAGTACCGACGCTCCCAGGGCACCGACGGCACCCTCTACATCGGCCGTGACACCCACGGCCTGTCCGAGCCCGCCTGGCGCACCGCCATCGAGGTGCTCTCGGCCGCCAAGGTCATGACCGCCATCGACGCCCGCGGCTCCTACACGCCCACCCCGGCCGTCTCGCACTCCATCCTGCGGGCCAACGGCGCCGGTACCGAGGCCGGCGTGCGCACCACCGGCCCGGGCCTGGCCGACGGCATCGTCATCACCCCCTCCCACAACCCGCCGCGCGACGGCGGCTTCAAGTACAACCCGCCGCACGGCGGCCCCGCCGGCTCGGACGCCACCGGGTGGATCGCGGACCGCGCCAACGAGCTGCTGGCCGGTGGCTGGCGCGAGGTGCCGCGCGTGCCCATCGCCGAGGCCCTGGACGGCCCCTACGTCACCAAGCACGACTTCCTGGAGACCTACGTCGCCGACCTGGAGAACGTCGTCGACATGGACGCCATCCGCGAGGCGGGCGTGCGCATCGGCGCGGACCCGCTGGGCGGCGCCTCCGTGGACTACTGGGGGGCCATCGGTGAGCGCTACGGGCTCAACCTCACCGTGGTCAACCCCGAGGTGGACCCGGCCTGGCACTTCATGACCCTGGACTGGGACGGCAAGATCCGCATGGACTGCTCCTCCCCCAACGCCATGGCCTCCCTGCGGGCCAAGATGAAGCCCGACGCCGCCGGCAAGACCCCCTACGACGTCGCCACCGGTAACGACGCCGACTCCGACCGCCACGGCATCGTCACCCCCGACGGCGGGCTGATGAACCCCAACCACTTCCTGGCCGTGGCCATCGAGTACCTGTTCACCCACCGTCCCGGCTGGCCCGAGGGCTGCGCGGTGGGCAAGACCCTGGTGTCCTCCTCCCTCATCGACCGGGTGGTGGCGGCCATGGGGCGCAAGCTCATTGAGGTGCCCGTGGGCTTCAAGCACTTCGTGCCCGGCCTCATCGACGGCTCGGTGGGCTTCGGCGGCGAGGAGAGCGCGGGGGCGTCCTTCCTGCGCAAGGACGGCACCGTGTGGACCACGGACAAGGACGGCCTCATCCTGGCGCTGCTGGCCAGCGAGATCATCGCGGTGACCGGCAAGACCCCCTCGCAGCTGCACGAGGAGCAGGTGGCCCGCTTCGGCGCCAGCGCCTACGCCCGCATCGACGCGCCCGCCACCAAGGCCCAGAAGGCCCGGCTCGCGGCCCTGTCCCCCGAGGACGTGACCGCCACCGAGCTGGCCGGGGAGCCGATCGTCGACCGCCTGGTGCGGGCGCCGGGCAACGACGCGCCCATCGGCGGCCTTAAGGTCACCACCAAGGACGCCTGGTTCGCGGCCCGCCCCTCGGGCACCGAGGACGTCTACAAGATCTACGCCGAGTCCTTCAAGGGGGCTAAGCACCTGGCCCAGGTCCAGGAGGAGGCCAAGGAGGTCGTCTCCGCCGCGCTGGGGGCCTGAGCACTCGCGCGCTGGCCTTGCCGGGCCGGCGCCCCCGCAGCCGTCGCAGCCGTCACGGCCTGCTCCTGCGAATGTCCCAGGAGCCCCGGCCGGGCGGCTGCGCGGCGTCCTTACCACCGCAATAACGCTGTGGCCCGCCCAGCGGGTACTGGGCGGGCCACGCCTTCCGGAGCCCTGGGCCAAGGAACACCCAGGGTGTCGCTCCAGGGACTACCTCCAGCGCATCAGACGGACACTGGCGGCAAAGAGCACGACGCCGCTGACGGCCAGGACGCCCCAGCCGACAAGCGCGTCACTCAGGTCGACGACACCGGTCAGCGGCCAGCGCAGGCCGTTCAGGACGTAGGTCATGGGCAGGAAGTGCGAGAGTGTCTCCACCCAGCTCGGCAGCATCTCCAGGGGCATCATGGCGCCCGAGGCGAAGCACATGGGGAAGACAATGAGCATAATGACGAGCGGCACGGCCTGGAGACTGGGGACCACGAGTCCGACGAGAATACCGATAAGGTAGAACACCAGGGCCCCCAGGAATACCGGCACAACTGCGAGCAAGGCCCACGGTGACAAGGACATCCCGACCCAGGGCATAATCCCGACGACAATGATCAGGACAGCCTGGACGAACGCGGACACCAGTGCCACAGTAAAGGCGCTCATAAGGATCCGGGACACGCTCAGGGGCACGCAGCGCAGGACGCCGAGCATCTTGTTCTCACGCCACTCGGCAATGTTCATTCCACCCGCGAAGAGCCCGACGAAGGTGACGCCGATGCCTACGACGTTAGGGCCGATGGAGTCCACGACCGAGTGCCCGCGGACACCCGGGTAGGAGCCCATTGTCTGCGCCAGGATGACGAGCAGGGCAGAGGGGAAGACGTAGGAGAAGAAGAGGGTGGAGGGGTCGCGCAACGTCGTACGCGCCAGGGAGGCGGTCAGTGCCTTGGAGGGGATCATCGCTGGATTTCCTTTCCGGTGAGCTGCACAAAAGCATCCTCGAGGCTGACCCCGCGGACCTGGGCTCCCGCTGTCGGTACGCCCGCGGCCGCGAGGACGGCGAACCCATCGCCCACGTCCTGCACGTGCACGACGACGCCGTCGGGCGTGACCTGGGCGTCCAGAACACCCTCCAGCCCAGTGATCGTGTCAAGCCACTGCGCGCCGCCGGGCAGCAGCACGGAGGAGCTGGCCTTGCAGTCGGCGATGAGGGCAGCCGGGGTGGCGGTGGTGACAATGTGGCCGGCGTCGAGCACGGAGACGACGTCGCACAGGCGCTCGGCCTCCTCCAGGTAGTGCGTCGTGTAGATGACCGTCGTGCCCTCCTCGCGCACCTTGCGCAGCTGCTCCACGAGATCATGGCGGGAGGTGGGATCCAGGGCCGCCGTCGGCTCGTCCAGGAAGAGCACCTCGGGGTGGTGGACGATCGCCGAGGCGACGGCCAGGCGCTGGCGCTCACCGCCGGAGACCTTGGTGACCCTGGAGTTGCGCACCCGCTCCAGGCCCATGATCTCAATGAGCTCGTCGGCCCGGGCCTGGGAGGCGCCGAAGAGCGCGGCCATCGTGCCCAGGTGCTCGCGCACGGTGGCGCGGGAGAAGAAGGCCGTGGCCTGGGGCTGGATACCCAGGCGGGCGAGCAGGGCCGGGTCGCGCGGGAGAGGCGGGCGACCGAGCAGCTCAACCGTACCGGAGCTGGGTCTGCGGGCCCCGTGGACAATCTCCATGAGCGTGGTCTTGCCGGCGCCGTTGGAGCCGATGACCCCGTGGAAGGATCCACGCTCCACCACCAGGTCCACCCCGTGCAGCACCTCACGGTCCCCGTAGGAACGGCGGACGTCGCGCACGATGACGGGGGGCCCGTCCGGATCCGGGCGGTGAGCGGGCCCGACCTCCTGGTCAGGGGCCCTCTGCGTTGTCCCCTGGCTGGCGCCCGGGGTCTTGAGAAGGGTGGTCATAGTTCAGTCTCCTGGTTGGGCAGCCGCACGGGGCCGCTCGCAGTGTCTACCAACAACCTCAAGGATCCAGGGACGACGCCGTCAGCGGATCCTGCAAGGTGCCAGTTCGCACTCCAACTTTCGGAGGAGGGGAGGGTGTACAGAGCTCATACTGCAAACACTTTGAAGGAGTCAAAAACCATCAAAGATAGTTAAGCATATATATTTCACCGTATCTGTGTTTGGCGCCATACTTCTGTGATCCGCGTCAAATCGGACACGCATCGCCGAGCCGTACTAGACTACCTGAGGTGACCTTAGCAATCCCTGCGTCATCAGGGGCGTTAGCGCACCTGCCCGCCCCAGGCCGCCTGGCCCGCCGCGCGGCACGCGCCTGCACGGCCCGCCGCGTGATCGCCTTGCTCCTGGCCGCGCTCGCCTGCACGGACCTGGCCCTCACCGGGGCAGATCCTCTCACACTCAGCTCCCTGCCCAGCGCGGCCAGCGTCCTGCTCGTACGACGCCACCCCTGGGCGGCTGTAGCCCTTGTAGGCCTGCCCCTCCTGCCGCTGCTGGCAATCGGCGCTGTGTCGACGGCATTTGTCAGCTGCCTCCTTACCCTCCCTCTTCTTATTGCCGATGATCACAAGTGGCAGGCATTGACACTTTTTCTGTGCTTCATCGGAGGAGACGCCACGGCATCCCTCCGCGGCGAACCTACTGACGAAAGGATATTCGCTTTCTACACTATTCTCCTGGGCACGTCGGTTGGGGCCGGTCTGGTAATTCGTGCCTCAAACCGCGGACTGCTCGCAGCAGAGACGGCCCGCGACGAGGCCCTGCGCGCCCAGCGGCTCCTTATTGCCCAGGAGCTGCAGAGCATTCTCACCCGTGCTAACGAGCTCGTCTCCGAGGCCACCGTCAAGGCGCTCGCACTGGGACCACGCAGTCCTGCCGTCGTCGAGGCCCTGGAGGACATTGCCGCCACTACCCGCGACTCCCAGGGCGACCTGCGCGCCATGCTCCGCGTCCTGCGCCAGCAGGAGGCGTCGACCAGCTGGGACGCCCTCCCTGCCAACGACCTTCTCACGACCCTGGACTCCGCTCAAACGACCTTGACCCACTCAGGGCTGCGTGCTAGCATCTCCCACGACGGTGATCTCGCCGCACTACCCCAGGCATCTGCTACAGTAATCGTCCACGCCGTGAACGAGGCCGTTGCCAATATGACAAAGTATGCTGCTCATGACTCCCCGTGCATTATCCAGATCGAGGTCTCCGCCGAGCGCGTTATTATGCTCGCCGTCAACTCTGTAGCCGAGCACCGTCGTCCCGCACCGCCCGCACTGACGAGCGGCTACGGGCTCGCTGGCCTTAAGGAGCGCGCCCAGGCCCTGGGCGGGTCACTGCGCTGCACGCCCACCAACCACCGGTGGACCCTCTCCCTCTCCCTTCCCCTAGAAAACGGAGCCAAGTAATGACCACCGCCTCTGACGCCTCTACTATTCGCATTATCATCGCCGATGACGACCCCATTGCGCGGGCGGCCATTAAGTCAATGTTTGACGAGGAGGATGACATTGAGGTCGTCGCCGTCGCCGCGGACGGCGCAGAGGCCGTTGACCTCGTCCATGAGCACATGGTCGACGTCGTGCTCATGGACGCCCACATGCCCGTACTCGACGGCATCGCCGCCACCCGGAGGCTCGAGCAGACGTCCTCAGGCACCCGGTCCCTTATTCTCACCAGCTTTGATGACGACACCTACCTTGACACCGGTATCGCCGCGGGAGCCTACGGCTTCCTCCTCAAGACGACACCGCCCTCCGAGGTCGTCGCCGCGGTCCGTACCGTCCACTCAGGTGGAAAGGTCCTCTCCCCCGGACCGGCTGGCCGCGTCCTGGACCGCTACGTCCACGGTCAGTTCCCCAGGATAGCGTCAGCCGCGGACCTGGATCTGTCTGAGCGCGAGCAGGAGGTGCTCCTCCTGCTGTGTGAGGCCATGTCCAACCAGCAGATCGCGACCCGCCTCATGATAGCGGAGACAACCGTCAAGACCCATATCGCCTCGATTATGCGCAAGATGCACGTCTCAAGCCGTCTCGAGGTCGTTGTCGAGGCGTACCACCAGGGACTTGCCACTGCTCGGTCATGAGACTCGGCCCGCCTACTGAGACACCTTGGCGCTGGCTCCAGTGGGCACTAACCGCCACCGTCCTGCTCAGTCCCATTCCCTCAATAGTCCAGAACGGGCCAAGCTGGTGGTCGCTCACCGCACTGCCAGCAGCGTTCCTGGTCCTGATCCTCGACCGCCTCCCACGCACTGGGGCAATAGGACTCGCCCTGGGCGTGCTCCTGGGATCCATGACCGACGAGTTCACAGCACCCGTTATCGCCGGTACTCTTTCCGTGGCGCTGTTCCTGGCACGATCACGCCTCAGGTGTGTTGCGGTCATTATAGCAGGCTGCCTTAGCGAGATCACACTTCATCTTCTCAATAGCGATAATCCCGCAGGTCCAGACTGGTTGCCTACCATAATTCTTCTTATCGTAGCAATAGTTCTGGGCATGATCTTGCAGTCCTCTCATCGGCGCACCCTTATGGTGCAGACTGCCCACGCAGAGGCACTGCGGACCCAGCGCTCCCTTATCGCCCGTGAGCTCCACGACACCCTAGCCCGAGCTAATACCCGCGTGTACCTGCGTGCTCAGGGTGCGCTCTCCGCAAGTGCAGAGCAGCCGGAGGTGGCCGCCCTCCTGGAGGAGATTGCCGAGACCAGTCGCAGCTCCGTCACGGAGCTGCGGGCCATGCTGCGCGTCCTACGCGAGGACGCGCCTGCACAACCCGATACCGCACCAGCTACCGATCTCGGTGCCGCGTTCAGCTCTGCCCGCTCTACCCTCAGGCGCGCGGGCCTGCGCGTCACCACGACCCATAACGGCCGCCTCACAGAGCTGCCCGCTACTGTTGCCGCAACGCTTGTGCTCGCTATTGACGAGGCTGTCACCTGCCTGAGGACCTGTGCCGCGACGGACACCCGGAGCCAGCTCGTTCTTGATGTGGGACGCTCACGTGCCGACCTCCTTGCCATGTGCCGCATTGCGGACCGCCACAGCCCCCACGACCACGAGCTCACCGACCGCGCAGGGCTCCTCGGCCTGGGCGAGCGGGCACACGCCCTGGAGGGCACGTTCGACTGCGCCATTGTAGGGCGTCAGTGGCTGCTCACGCTCTCGCTGCCACTCGCCGCGAAGAAGTCACCTTCTGCCACTTGAGGGACGACCGGCCCGTGCCGCTCCGACTAAGGTAGGAGTCAGATTCGCCTCCACGCAGGATGACGAGGGCGCGGACTCGCGCCAGGATAAGGGTATCCGATTCACCCCCGACCAATGGAGCTCATAATGGCCCGCCCCCGTCCCCTCGCTGTCATCCTCCTAGCGCTCTCCCTTTTCTGTATGGGCGCCACCACGCCTCCTGCCTCGGCATCACCCGTAGACGACGACAGCATCAGCTATACCCCTCTCCACGGCGACGTCAGCACTCTAGACGACAGTTTCGTTGAGACAATCGACCCGCTCTACATTTTGCGCTGTACCTGGATATTCCGTTGCCGCAACCGTTAAATTTCATCTTGCGTTCAAGATAGTTCCTTTGTGAGCCCACGAGCTGGTGCAGATTATCTGCAATAACTCCACTAGCGTCCTTTGATGGATTCACACAACACGCTCTGACTCCCTACAGTAAGTGCGGCGAGGTAGATCAGGACCGCGGTCCCCATAACCCAGCCGCTGACTGCCCACCCCGTTCTCCACGAGGCTGAGACCAGGCCAGCAGCGCATACCACGACCGCCCCCCAGGCAAGTGGTACCGCAGCGACGTCGACCCAGCGGAACCACCAGACCAGGAAACCGGTGAGGTGGAGGGAGACCACGCCAAGAAGGAGAAGGAACCACCAGGGGCGCAGGCTGTCAATGAGCAGCATAGGCGCTCCCAGGGCCGGAGCCACGCCCTCAAGGGCTGAGGTGGTCCCGGCCCAGCGGAGCCCGGCCTCGGCTACAGGCCTGCCAGGGTGCCTGGAAGGTGCTGTCGGTTCAGGGAGCGTCCTCAGCCTCATGACAAGGCAGGCAACGAGAACGAGTACTGCCAGTCCGACGTGTGGTAGGAACACTGCGCCTGGTGCCACCATGACGAGGGCGCTGAGGCTGAGGACGTCGGCTGGTCGGGCGCCGGGGCGCGTGACACGAGCTGGCACTGAGGACGAGGATGTGGTCATAGCTTGCTCCTTACTAGGAAAAGGGGTGGGGGTGACGGCGCAGGGTGGCTGGCTCCGGCATCCCGAGGTTTCGGCAGAACTCAGAGGGGCGACGCATCTGCAGGACACGTTGGCGATGCCATCCAAAATCAAGGGGGGACAGGCCTGGCGTGAGGACGGAGCAGGTCTCCAGTCCGAGCACCCCCTCCAGGGGGGTCGTGGCCCGAACCACCAGGGGATCGACACCGATCCTTCCCAGCCGTGAGACAAGCTCGTTAAGCAGGCCAAGAGCGCCCAGTCCGGCAAGCGGGGCCTCAGGGAAGACCTCCTTGAGAGGAAGGACCGGACCGTCCCCGACATAGTCCTGGACCAGGGGCTTCGCCTCAGGGAAAATACACTGTAGGGGATGGTCGTCAATGCCTGTGACGAGCGTGGGATCCCTGAGCATGTCCAGACAGCGCTGGCGCTCACGGACAGTGCGCTCCTCGCGTTCGGGAAGATATGTCCAGGCCTCACTCAGGGCGCTGATAACGGCACGCTCCGGATCCGGGTGCGCCGCGGCCCCGAAGGCGGCCGCGCGGCTCCCCCGCGCAACAGCGGCAATAACCGGCACACCTGTGTCTGAGGGGATGGCCAGGACGTCGACACGATGCCCCAGGAGGGCCGCACGACTGAGGACCGTGCGCGTTCCGGGAACGCTTCGGGGGTCAATCCGCCGTCCTCCCACGCGCGCCACCCAGCAGTTAATAAATGCGTCGCGCTCAACGAGCTCAAGCAGACCGAAGAGACAGGCCTCCTCGACTGAGGATCCTGTAGCCAGGCCCGAGGTGCACACAAAGGACCAGCGCGGCGTCAAGAGCGGCTGCGCAAAGAAGGCGAGATCCCTGGGTACAAGGACCTCTCGGCCATCTTTGAGAGAGTTCGCAACGACCCACTCGTGAGGCATGTCGGGACTGAAGGGGACAATACCCTCGACATAGCCTCCGGACCCATAGGCGCCGAAGTTATCCGGAACACGGTGCTCGCGAGTGAGATCCTCCTCGGCACTGATCACGACCTGACCAGTGCGCTGGCGGGCGCCAGCGAGCCTCTCAAGAGCCTCCAGGAGGGCGGCACGTCGGCTCCGTTCGAAGGTGGGCTCCTGACCGCTCCAGGTCAGTGGACGGATCCGCCTGCCGTCCCACAGAGGAGTCTGTCCTGCGACCGGAGCGGTTGTCTCCCAGTCAAGACGCTGTTCGACACCAAGACCCACGGCCCCGCAGACCGGGTTGACAAGACACTGCTCGCGCAGCTCAAGGGAGTCCGCGTCCACACGGCGCAGCGGATCCGAGTCATGTGCGTGGTACGCGGTAGTCCTGCCCTCACCGACAAGAAGATCCCCCTGACGCAGATGCGCAGTCACGGTATCGTACTCCCAGACCGGGATCCTTACTCCACCACCTATGCGGACCGGTGCGGGAGACAGAGAGTCCGCCAAGGCGGTGAGCACCTTCAGGAACCAGGGCCTGTGAGGAACCAGCTCGTCGTGTCCGTGAACGGGCTTCCCGGCGCTGCACTGGCTCTGCAGGATCGGGGATCGGGTGGAGCACCAGCGTGCCCTGAGCTCGGCGTAGGCACCTGGGATATCGCTGGCCCAGGACGGCCACACGAGGACCGTCCGGCGTGAGCGGAAGGCGCACGTCGTGGACGATGGCTCAGCAGAACCCACCAGGTCCCACGGGCGCTGCGTCTGCGGGAGAGCAGCAGCTGGTGCAGCAGAGGGAGTCATTGATGTTCCTAACTACCAGGTACAGAATGTTCCTGAGCCCCGGCCGCGTCCCGGCGGTCCTGGTCATGTCGGGTGACGTGACCAGGACCGCCGCTGCTCAGCGCCGGGTTCTCCTGGTGCGCGTCACGCGGTCGCGCAGGAGGAGGTCGAGGTGCAGGTCGAGGTGCAGGTGGAGGTACAGGTCGAGGAGCACGAGGAGGAGGAGGAGGACGAGCAGGTTGACCCAAAGACCATGTCCGAGTAGTCGACACAGTCCTTGACCTCGAAGGTCTCGACGTCGAGCTCACCGAGGTCGATAGCGATCCTGGCAACGGAGGAGGAGACGGAGTTACTCATGGTGGTTTCCTTTCAGAGATGACCTGTCACGGTGACCGGTCGTTCGGAGGTACGGGGCGGTGGTTACCGCCCGCTCTTGATCGGGAGGATCCCGACGCAAGTCATGGAGTCAGATCAGGGAGCTGATGAGGAGCCCGGACCAGGCTGCTACCACGAGGAAGGCGGTGAGCAGGACGACGGGGTAGCAGGTGATGGCCAGGCGTGTGAGTCGGGGCAGTCCCTGAGGTACAGGGGTCCCGCGCCGGGCCCGCAAGGCAGCGAGAGGGAGCTGCTTAACACCGACAAGCATCTCCAGGCCTCTGGTCATGTCCGTATTAGGGAATGGCGTCAGGCTGAGGATGACAATAGTGAGGTCAATGAGCAGGGACAGGGATCCCCAGGCAGCCACCCCGGTCCCGGCGGTCCCGAGAAGAGCGGCCCCTGCAGGCAGAGCGGCCATGGCGAGCGTGAAGAGAGGACCTGCCAGGACGATTGCGAGAGCCCGCTGGCGGCTGCGGATGAGCCCGAGTCCGTCAAGGCGGGTCGAGGGCATCGGCACCGGACCAAGGAAGGTGACTGAGAGGACTGGGAGCCGCCCTCCGGCGAGACGGACAAAAGCTATTCCGTGGGCGATCTCGTGCCCGCACTGCGATACCAGGTGCCAGATGACGGCGCCGGTGACACTCAGTATGACCCCAAGAGGCCCGAGACCTGTCAGCCCCTTGACGGAGGCCGTTATCTGCGACCAGCCGCTGACGACTCCTGCGGCCACCATGGCCCCTACCGCAATGCAGAGCAGGGCCAGGACGGGGGCGATACGGGTGCCCGCGACGCCCCAGGCGCAGGAGGTGATGACCTGAAGAGCCCTTGGCGGAGAGGCCGGGGAGGGATGCTGAGAGGAGGCCTGCTCCTGAGAGGCCGGATCGATATCCTGAGCCTCCTGAGGCACGGTCCCGGTGGGGCGCACAACGAGCCCGTGCACGAGGAAGATATTGATGATCCGCTCCACGGACCGCAGGCTGATCGCCAGGCCCGAGCTCTCCTTGACCCGGTCTGCGATCTCATCGACAGTACCGGGCTCACGTAGGGCTTCCAGGACCAGGGCCTCTGCGGCGCCGAGCGTGTAGATCCGTCCTCCACGGTGCGCTGCGGCCTCAACGACGAGGGATGTCCCGTTCCAGACGGCAGGACCGATCTGCACTCCCTCTGGGGCGACGGGGCGCCAGGCGGTTTCAACGGTGGTCATGCTGCCGTCTCCATCAGTCGGGGTGAGAGCGCCTGGAGGATCTCAAAGGCGAGATACGCCTCGTCCTCGATAGAGATCATGAGGCGGTTGCTGGTCATGTGGACGTAGGAGTGGCAGAGATTCCAGGCCGCCTCAGAAACGTTGTCAGGACGGTTCTCGGTCCCGTCCCTGTGACGGAAGACGAGGGCTCTCTCAGAGACCGCATCCTCAATACGACGGCGGTAGGTGATACAGGTCCTCGCCCAGTCACCGAGAAATCCGGGCAGATCCTCGTGGGCCCCTGCCAGGACGGCGTCGATCATAGGGACCACCGAGCGCTGGAGCAGCGAGACGGTCTTGCGGAAGCGAGGCTGGTCAGTCTTCTGCGTGTAGGTCACGCTGCTCCCGTAGCTGCCGGCCCAGTGCGAGTGGTAGAACTGGAGGAAAGCAGCGAGAGCGGCGTGGTCACTGAGCAGTGCTGCTGCGGTCACCGCCATGATCTCTGCGCCCAGGCCGAGGAGGATCGTGCGCGTGCTCGTGTTCCCGAGATCGATGACGGTACCCGCCAGCTGGGTGGAGTCGGCAAAGAAGTCCTCGGAGATCACCATGCCGACCGGGCCGCCGTAGCGGTCCCACTCGGGCTCATACTCCCTGCGCACGACCGTGTTGTTCGACTGGAGGATCGCGGTGCCGTCCTCGCGGAAGTAGCGTCCACGCTCCTCCTCACCGTACTCAAGGTCGAACATCTTCCTGTAGTAGGAGCCCTGCTCAATACGGGCCATAGGGTGCATTGAGGGACGGCGGCGCAGGTAGTCGGTAACCGTTTCCGTCACCTCAGCGTCAATAGCGTCCTCCTCAGCCCTTGCGGCAGGGTCGAGGCGGAGCCTCACGTGCCCTCCCTCAAGCCAGTAGTTAATGTAGAAGCTGCGTCGGATGAGGCCGCGTTCATGCAGGTCCTGGGAGAGCGGCAGGAGGCAGTCTCGCAGCAGGACCGTGGGGGCGCTGCCGTAGAAGACGTGGTAGGCCATCCACCGGCGCGGCTCTGCGGAGCAGAGAATATCGGGGTTCGTGCTCATGAACGGATCTCCTCCTGGTCAGGTTGGGTGACGTCAAAACCGAGCACCAGCTCGTGGATACGGCGGTCACCGTCAGCTCGGTTAATGAGGGTCTGGTCAAGGCTCGGCAGGGACTCGGCGACGTGGAGGGCGCCCTCAGCACCTCGCCACTCATGACAGGCCGTCAGGAGGCTGATGACGCTGGTGACGTCGACGAAACGGGGCTTGCCGCCTCCCTGCGGGGAGTCGTCGGCGACGGTGACATAGCACTGTTCCGGAAGGTCCAGGGACCGCCACCACTCGACCCAGGCGAGATACCCCTCGGCGGTAACCGGGTCGGCGTCAGGCAGGAGGTCGTGTCCCACTTGGGTGGTGTGACGACGGAGCACCAGCGAGCCGAGCCGCAGCCTGGGAAGGACCCGGACGCCCTCGCCCTCAGGCAGCCTGGGGACAAGAGAGGTGCCGATGTTCCCGGGCGGGGCGAGGAGGGACACGAGCTGTGTGAGCCACGGCGTCGCCGCGAGGACGAGGTAGCCGAGGTAGGCTGGCTGAACCTCCCGGCCGTCCTGGTCAAGGAGCACCAGCCGTCCTTCCTCAGGACGGTCCTCGAGGGCGAGCTCCTCGAGCGCCAGCCTGCGTGCCGTCTGGGAGCCGCTGGGGTCGCCTGGCAGGACGATCTCCGTGTCGAGCAGGGGACCGTGGAGGTTGAGGTTCGTAAAGGTCGTGCCTCCGGAGATCTCGGCGAGTACGACGCCGTGCTCACGAGCTCGCGCCTCCTGGTCGCGAGCCACTCTGGCACCCTGCTCACCATGCAGGTAGGAGAAGCGCGAGAGACCGAACCCGGCCTGACCAAAGACACGGTTGACTACCATGGATCCCACGTCGCCCTCGGGGAGCAGCTGGGCAAAGAGGAAAAGGTGCTGGTAGCGCTGCCGAGGAAAGCGCAGGCCGTCAGTGACCGCGGAGCCCGGGCGGAGCAGCGGCAGGAGGTCGGTCTCCTTCTGGGCACCCTCCACGAGTGCAGAGAGCTCCTGACGGGCGGCGACCCAGCGCCACGCCTCGCCCCAGCGGAGCCAGGGGTCATTGGCGCCCTCAGCGGCTGCGGGGGTGTCCGGGTCGCCCGGCCTCGACTTGTAGGCGTCGTACAGGTCGGAGTTGAACGAGCGCAGGAACCCGGCGACGTCATCGCAGCGCCGTCCCTCACCGACTGTCTCGGTAAAGTAGCCACGCATGAGGGCCCGGTCTGTCTGGGCTGTGTCAAGGAGGCAGGCCAGACGCACCAACGCCCGGCACTCCTCCTCACTCCACCGCAGCGCGGGCCCGGTGTAGGGGCCGGCGTCGAGGGCGCAGTCCTCGTAGACGACCGTCCGCGGCAGGGAGGCCTCCAGGCTGGCGGTCCGATAGATCGCAGCGACCTTCGCGGGCAGCTCCTGGAGCCCCTGGAGGCGCGCGTCCCCCTCAAGGCCCGCGATACGGCGGGCAGCGCCCTCGTAGTCGTCGAGCATGGTCACCAGCTGGGACGCACGGGTGTCGTTCGTCCTGATAAGGACGTCGCGGGAGCGCCCGGCCCAGGCGGCGGTGTGCGGGTGCAGGTCAAGGCCGTCAACCTCGAGCACACCGAGCCTCACCAGCCCGAGGACGGCGTCCTCGGCCCGCTCCTCGGCCAGCGCGGTGGTCCCGGCGACCCCTTGGACGACCTCGGCGAAGGGACGTGGGCCGTCGACCAGAAGAGCCTCGACGGCCCTGACCAGCCCGACATGACGCAGACGGACGGTGGACTGCTCACAGGTCGCGTAGTCCTCGGCACGGTGGGAGTCCTTGAACTCGTAGACCGATCGGGCGACCAAGAGGGAGCCGTCCGGGAGCACCGCGATAGTGCGGGCGAGGCGCAGGGGAAGGTCATGCAGCCAGCTGCGATCCTCGGCGAGCGCACCCAGTGCCCGGGCGACGGGGTAGACGTTCCAGCGGGTCCGCCGCGTCGGGCGTACCGGCAGCAGGCTCCACGAGGGGCCGGTGCCCTTGAAGGTGGCCAGGGCCGTGGGGGTGAAGGTCGAGAAGGGTGAGGTCTTGGCAATGGCACGGCTCGCGTAGGACACGAGTGAGCGCTCCGCCTTACGCATGCTCTTGGACGGACGGGGACAGACCCCGTGCTGCGGGTAGCGCATGAGGTCACGCATTGCCATCGGGGCGGCTACTGCCAGACCGTCCTTAAAGTCCTGGTCGTCAAGGAGGCTGGCCAGGCCCTGGCGCTGGCTGACGAGCCAGCCGTCAAACTCCTGCCGACCGCGGTCAACCAGGGCCGTAAGACGCCCACCGGCCTGCTCAGCAGGCAGGACGGCCGCACGGGCCTCGGCCGCGAGCCCCGCAGGTAGGGCAGCGACACCTCGGGCGGTAGGACGTCCGTTGAAGACAGCACGACGGATCTGGACAAGCTCCTTGCGCCACTGACGTGACGCTCCCTCGATAAGGGAAGCAAGACGGTCTGAGGCCTCCCGACGACGCCGTGTGACCTCACGGCGTCCGTTCAGGACGAGGTCCGCCCACTCGAGGGCGGCCGGGGTGGACAGGGCCTGCTCGGTACCGACAGGCAGGCCCCCCACACGTAGCTGGACCAGGGCGTCAACGGTGACGTTCATGAGAGCTCCTTCAGGAGGTCGAGACGGCCGTTCCACGCACCTGAGCACTCAATGTCGTGACCAAGCAGCATCATGAGCACGGGCTTCTGCGGGGTGTCCTCCAGGCCGATACCAGTGGTGTGACGGGCCGCGTCAAAGCCGAGGGCGGTACCGAGCCCCATGCCCAGGCGCGCAGCCTCAAGGCTCATGACCTGGCAGACGGCCCCGACCGCGGCGTTGACGATCCGGTACCCACGGACCCCGAGGTCGCGGGAGAGGCCCAGGACGTCCGCGGCGAGGACGAGGGTCGTGGAGGAGCGCTGGCCGTCGTAGTTGTGCAGGAAGTACGTGGAGTCAAGGAAGGAGGCGTGGCTGCCCGGGCTGAGGCGGCGCAGCGTCCCGGAGCAGGTGTCGGCCTCGTAGAGACCGGCCTGAAGGCCGGTGACGTTCTCGACGAAGACGTAGGGTCGTACGCTGCTCGAGCAGGCCGCGCCGAGGTCGTGCTCGACGAGGCACGCGGCCTGGGCGCCCGTGCTGAGCAGGGTGAGGAGATCCTCGGCGGCGATCGGCGCCCCGTCAAAGCGTCCGAAGGAGGTCTCGCGACGTCGTACGGCACGGACACGGTCGGCCAGCGCCGGGTGGGTGGGAGCAGGCAGGGCCACGACGTCGTCGCCGGGGAGGGCGAGCGGGACGCCAGCCGTGGTGCGGGGGCGGGACGGGGTGCCTGCCATGTCGCGCTGCATGGCACGGGTCGTCGGGAAGCTCCTGACGTGGCGGGAGCGCTGGTGGTCGGCGACGACCGGGCTCCCGCCACGCACGGTGCCGCGGTGGGGCCGTCCCACAGGGAGGACGGCGTACACGCCCTCCTGCTCGCGGTCAGTACCGAGGATCCGGGAGAGCCGCTCCTCATTGACCCACATATCGGGTACGACCTGGTCCTCGTGCTCCCCCAGGAGGTAGCGCCAGGTCCCGAGGATCGTGCCGACGTCCATGGAGGTGGCCTGGTAGGCGAAGTCGTTGTACTTAAAGCCTGACTGCCAGTAGTCAATGGTGAGAAGGAGGTAGTCGTCGACGACGTCGCCGTATCCCTGGGCCTGGGCCACGGCTGCGGTGTGGTCACCGGAGACGAGCAGGTCCCAGGCGTGGTGAAGCGGTGAGTAGTGGTAGATCCCGGGGGCCAGATCCGTACTGGCTCCGACGACACGGTAGACGGAGACGGTGTAGCGCCCGCCGCCTGAGGAGGCACCACGACCCCACCGGTACCGGCTCGCCTGGCACAGCATCTCCGGGCGGTCGCTGCAGTTGACCCGGCATCGCTGGGACAGGAGGCCGTAGGAGAGGAAGAGGATGTCGGCGAGCACCCGTCCGCGCTCCTGGCCGTGCAGGCCCTCACCAGCGGCGGCAAGCACACCGCGCCCCCAGGAGGGGGTAGGCAGGGGCACACGCTGGGCCAGGGGGTAGAGCTTCTGCTCGCTCGGACAGTCCGCCCAGTCCACGCTCCAGCTGTCGGTCGGCATGCCACGCTCGACGCGGTTGATAATGAGGTCCGCGTAGTTCTCGGCGGCGCTACCGAGCGGCATGGTGTTCCAGAAGGTGACGGCTTCATCGGTCATGACGTGCTCCTCTCAGGGGAAGGGGTGGGGGACGGGGGCAGCCGGCTTTGTGGTGCAGCGGTCTGCGTGGGCCCTGCGGTAGGCACCGGCGCGCTCAGCGGTACGGGGCATTGAGAGGGCCCGCTGCTGACGCCAGCCGAAGTCAATGGGGACGAGGCCGGGGACAATCACCTTGACGCTGCGCACCCCCAGGACCTTCTGCGCGGGCAGGGTCTGCTCGACGACCAGGACCTCGTAGTCAGGACGGAGCAGCTCAAGACTCAGACGCAGATCCGTCATGACGTCGCAGCCAGCTCCCGGGACACTGAGACTGGCGATATCCCTCTCCTCCCCACGCGGTGCGTCAAGGAGGAAGGAGGCGAGCGGACGGGCACCGGGATGCGTAAAGAGGTCCGCATGGTCCTCCATCACCCTCACCTGGTCAAAGTCCTCAAGCATCTGCTCAATGTGCTCACGACCGATTTCCAGGCGGGTCCGGGCGACGAGATAGTCGGAGGCGACCTCATTCAGCGCTGCCGCGAGCGCACGCTCCGCGTCAGGGTGGGCTCCCGCGCCAAAGCACAGGGATCCGGTCACGGAGCTCTCGGCGACGGCGACGACCGTGGGGACCCGGGTACCGACGGTGGCGTCAAAGAAACGGACCCGCTGGCCGAGGAGCCGCATGCGGTCGAGGAGCTGGCGGGAGGCCAGTGCGTTGACGGACCCTGACCGGATCTCGTCAAGCTCCAGGGCGCCGTACCAGCTGATCAGGAAGGCGTCACGTTCCACGGCCTCCAGGAGCCCGAAGAGGACGGCCTCGGCAAGGGTGCCACCGCAGGCGCAGCCGTTGGAGGAGTCCTGCACGATCCGACCCTCCTCCCCGTAGAAGGCGACGTCACGGGGGACGGCGACCACGGCGCCGTCGGAGAGCCGACGGGCGGTCGACCAGGCAATAGGGTGGGTGTCAAAGGCGGCGTCGATGCCGAAGACGGACGGCAGGTAGGCCTCAACCGGCAGCTCGGACGCGGTACCCCTCAGGACCCCGGGTGCGGTGACGGGCCCGGTCATACCGGCCCGGCGCTCAAGGGCCTCCAGCAGACCGATCGCGGCCGAGCGGGAGAAGCGCGGGGTGTGCCCGCCCCACGGGCCCGTCCAGCAGCCAGAGGGTGTGACGGCGACATAGGCCCCGGAGACCTTCGCCGTCGTCTCGATCTCGAGGTCGGTGACCGCCTCCAGCCCCAGGCTCGAGCAGAAGGGGTTGGCTGCGTCACCCACCTGGTGGGCGACCATGTCCAGGGAGAGCCTGCGGTAGGGCAGGGACAGACCGTCAGCAGGCCGTGCTGGGGGACGGACCAGCGGCTCAATGGGGGCACCGCCCTGGTCGTGCCTCAGGGAACAGGTCTCTGAGGGCAGTACCGGCACGAGCGAGACACTGAGGCTGTCACGGTCGATGACCCTTACCTGGCGGAAGGATCCGTCCTGGGCCAGTGGCAGGAGGGCCAGCTGCGTCGCCAGGGCGACCACCGGTCCCCACCCGTCCTCCTCGCCCCGGCCCAGTGCGTCCGCAGCGAGCCGACGCTGGCTGCGCGACCGGATGATGCCGTCGTAGAGGCAGCCCGGGCACGGGCCTGACGGGGTGCCGAGGGAGTCCAGGAGGAATGCGTGCCGACCGGCGAGGACGAGGAGGGGTGCCCCCTGCGGGCCGAGAGCCTCCCGCGCCCCCGCGCGGCACCAGGCACTGAGGTCGTCAAGCGTCCTCCAGGTGAGGGCGTGGTCGGTGGACGTCATCAGGCACCGGCTTCAGCGGCGGGGTCGCAGACGAGGACCTTGCAGGCGACCAGGCCGGCGCCGTCGACCTCTGGGCTGGTGACGTCGCAGACGAGGACCGCGCCGTAGCAGGGCTCCTTAGGGTCCGGGCCGTCGACGTCATCGTGCACGACAGCGACCACCTCAGGCGGGTAGGAGGGGTGTGCGAGCTGGGTCCAGGTCGTCATGTCACCGCGCTGGACGGCACCGAGGACGCCGACGAGGGCTTCGATGACGGCCTCCTCGAGCAGGGCCCCAGCCTGCACCTCCCACAGGGTCCTGCCGTTCAGCGAGGCGCGTACGGCGACGACGCGGCGGCCGAGCCAGGTCCCCAGGTCAATGACCTCGGGCTCCACCCCGACGTCCGTGGCGGTCCGGAGGAGGAAGGCGGTGCGCTCGTCACGTCCCCAGTCCGTCAGGAGGAGACCGGGGCGGTCGGTGGCAGCGGCACGTAGGGCCGTGCCGACGGCGGCCGAGCGCAGGGCGGACTCGACGGCGTCCTCGGTACCTGCCCCGATCCCGGTACCAGCGCACCCCCGCGCGAAGAGCCCGGCACCGTTGGCCGGGGAGAGGGTCGCGGTAGCCGCGGCAGGGACCGCGCGGGGAGCACCCGTGGCTACCTCCTGCGCCGGTACCAGGTCGGGGAGGGGACCAGGCGCCTTGCTGAGCTGGCCGCTCAGCGAGGTCACCTCCGGCCCCTGGGCGCGGGAGCGTCGTGCCGGGGCCCAGTGCTCAAGGTAGAGGGCCAGTGCCTGACGCACGGCCCGCTGGCGGGCTCCCGCGACGTTCCACAGGTCCGCTCCCCCGATGCTGAGGATCTCACCGGGCCCCTCAACGACCTCGGCAGTGCTCACCTTGAGCGGGAGCTGGTCAAGGTCCTCGTCAGTGAAGCGCCTGACGGGAAGGGTCCGGGATCCGACGAGCGCGTCGTAGACGGCCAGGTCGCTGGTGCTCGTGCGCTCCGGGGTCCTCATCGGGTGGTCGAGGAGGGCCTCAGCGGCTCGGCGCATGGCGCCCAGGCGTTCCGGGGTGTCGTCCATGAGGCGCAGGCAGCGGCTGGGAAGGACACGGTGGCGCCGGGTCTCCCCCGACAGGCAGTTGAGGACGAGGACGTGCGCCACCGTCTCGGGATCCATGGCGCCGGTGACCGCCTTGAACACCTCGAACGCGGCGATGACGCCGGCCATGCGCTCAAGGGCAGGGTTCCAGGTGCTCTCGGCGCCGGTCGGCAGGCCGGCCCAGGAGCGTGACCAGAACCGGGCCGCGGCACCGTCAGGGCAGTGGTCGGTGAACGACTGGACGGCGTCCGCCCAGCGCCTCGGGAGGGGCTCTGAGCCCGTCCAGCCAGCGGGACCGATGACGATCTCGTCACCGATCGCCCAGATCGGGAGCACCTTGCGGCCAGCGTCCTCGTCGACGCCGTGAAGCAGCAGGTCGGAGGATGCGCTGCAGGGGGTGAGGACGAGGACGTCCGTGCCGGTGAGGACCTCGTGGTCGGTGCGGGGGTCGGCGCGGACGACGACGGCCTGGTCGGGCACGTCACCCAGGACGGCGTCGTCAGAGGATCCGGGCGCAATGACCCGGATGACGCTGGCACCGTTGTCCGCGAGGGCGCGGGCGAGGGCCACGGCGCAGGCTCCCTCACCCAGGACGGTAAGGCGGGCGTCGCGGAAGGCCACGAAGGCCCGGCGCGGTTCGTCCGTGTAGTGGGCGAGGAAGTTGATCTGGTCGGCAAAACGGGTCTCGACGCCGTCATCGAGGACAATGTCGTCACAGGGGTCGACGAGCCGGAGGTAACCGTGGGCCCTCAGGGGCTCGATAAAGACCTGCAGACGCCTCCAGGCCTCCTGACCGAGGATCTCACGCAGGCTCTCCTCGGTGTGCCCGCCCTCAAGGAGCGGGTAGACAGAGCGGAAGACCCGGTAGGCGTTTGCCCCACGGATCTCAAAGCCTGACGTCGAGTTTGAGAAGTAGATCCCACCCGCGGACTCGCTGAACATTGTGTCGCGGCGAAGCCGGTACTGGCGCTGCGTCCTTCCTGGCATTCTCTCCTCCGTCGTTGAGCAGCGGCCTGGCCGCCGGTTGCCTGAGTTGATGGGGAAAGCCTCGCTGCTCACGCCGCCTGGCGGATCCTGCGTGCTAGCGATTGAGGACCATGCCTTGGCTGAGACGGCAGTCCTCCGGAAGGACGGGGCCTGGGGTACGACGAGGGAGACGTCGGGACGCTAAGGACGACCTCGCCCCCGCTCCCTTCCCCTGCCAGTACGAGGCACCGGCCAGCCGCGGTCCTGGGTCTACTTCCCCCTGCCAGTGCGGGGTGCGCCCGGTAGACCTCCCCAGGCCGCCCCGACTCTGCTGGCACGAGGTACCGCGGCACCTGCTCGGCCGCGGCCGGATCCCAGGGCTCCCCGGTCACTGTGGCGGGAACACGGGTAGCTGGCGTCGAGGACGTGCACGGGACCGGCAGGCCGTTACCGCGCCTTTTTCTGGCCTGCACGGCTGACGGAAGGTCATAGGCCGACGGCGGGCCTGTCCCGGTCGCAGCAAGACGTCGAGCAGGCAGACCCTATTGTTCCGGCGCCCTCCTTACGTAAGCTGGGGACGTGAGCCAGTCGCGTCCCACATCACCCTCCGACCACCACATCGAGCGCGTCCCCGCGGGCCCGGACGACTCCGGGCCCACCACGGCCGGAGCCGGGCCCACCGGAACCAGCCCAACCGCGGCCGGGGCCAGCCCAGCCGGGGGCCCCGGAGCCGACCCCACCCAGGCCCCGGGGGCCGAGAGTGCGCCCCTGGTCGGCGCCCCCTCACAGCAGTCCCGCCCCGGGCCCCAGGACGACATCCTCCTGGCCACCGGTGAGCCGCTGCGAGCCGCCCGCGGTCGCGGAGGCCGGCCCACCCCGGCGGGCGGCGCAGGCGGACGCGGCCGCCCCGCGGCAGGCAGGCAGGAGCGGATCCGCCGTCAGCCCGGGCGACGCGCCTGGGTACCCAACCAGCACGGCGTGTGGGGCATGCTCCTGTTCCCGCCGCTCCTGGGCATCCTCCTGGGCGGCTGGTCCTGGGTCGACTCCGTCCTCCTGCCCGCCTGGTGGGGCGCCTACTTCGCCTACTGGGCCTGGTCCCAGTGGCTGCGCACGCGCTCGCCCCGACGTCGGGCCCTCCTCCTGCCGCCGCTGGGCGTCTACACGGCCTGGACGGCGGCGTGGGGCCTGGTCGCCCTGGTCCTGGCCCCCTACCTGGTGCAGTGGGCGGTGCCCCTGGTGCCGCTGGCGGCCGTCGCCGGCTGGGAGGTCCGGCAGGGCCGCGAGCGCTCGCTGGCCTCCGGGCTGTCCACGACGGCGATCGCGAGCCTGTTCACGGCCATCACCTTCCAGCTGGGGGTCGGCGGGGCGGGCGGGTTCCTGGGGACGGGCCCCACCGCCCAGTCCGTGGGCTGGCCGCACGCCTGGGTGGCCACCGCCCTCATGGCCGCCTACTTCTGCGGCACCGTGCCCTACGTCAAGACCATGATCCGTGAGCGCTTCAATATGGTGCTGCTGGTCGCCACCACGGCGGCCCACGTGCTGGTGGCGGGGGCGTCCTTCTGGCTGGCCTCCAACGGGGAGGTCTCCTGGACGGTGGCCGTGGTGTGGGTGGCGCTGGTGGTCAGGACCGTGGTGATGCCGCTGCGCCAGTGGCACCTGGCCCGGGTCACCCACCGGCCTATGCGCCCCAAGGTCGTCGGCCTGACCGAGCTCGTCTTCTGCGTGCTGGTCACGGTCTCACTGGCCCTGTAGGCCGGACGCCGCGGACGTACCTTAGCCGTGGACGACGTACCTTAGCCATGGCCGACGTACCCTAGTCATACGTCGCCAATAACTAAGGTACGTCCGCGATAGCTAACGCAACTCAGACGGCCTCCGTCTCCGTCTCGGTCTCGTCAGCCGGGCCAGCAGGGGCAGGGGGGACGGGCGCCGGCAGGCACGGGCGGTCGGGGAAGGCGGCCAGGGCGGCCAGGGCGCGGTCGTTGTCCTCGGGCAGGCCCACGCTCACACGCACCCCCTCCTCGATGAAGGGGCGCACCAGCACACCGGCCTGCTCCATGTGGTCGGCCAGGGCCACCGCCTGCCCGCCCACTCCCAGCCAGTAGAAGTTCCCCTGGGTGTCGGGGACCGTCCAGCCCTGCTCGCGCAGGACCGCCACCACACGGTCGCGCTCGGACGCCACCTGGGCGGCCCGGCTGGCGGTCTCCTCCAGGACGTGGGCCTCCAGGGACGCCAGGGCGGCCGCCTGGGCGGGCAGGCTCACGCCGAAGGGGGTGGCCACCCTGCGCACCGCGTCCATGAGCACCGTCTCCCCCACCAGGTAGCCGACCCGCAGCCCGGCCAGGGCGTGGGCCTTGGAGAAGGTACGGGACACCACGAGGTTGGGGTACTCGTCAATGAGCTCCAGGGCGTCCCCCACGTCGGGGTCGGTCACGAAGTCGAGGTAGGCCTCGTCCACGAGGACGGCGACGTCCTCCGGGACGCCGTCGAGGAGGGCCTGCAGCTCGGCGGCGCTCAGCGCGGCCCCGGTGGGGTTGTTGGGGGTGCAGGCCATGAGCAGGCGCGTGCGCGGGGTGACGGCCTCCAGCAGCGCCGGGACGTCGTGACGGCCGTCCACGGTCAGGGGGACGCACAGGGGCCTGGCCCCGGCGGCGGTGACGCATATGGGGTAGGCCTCGAAGGAGCGCCACGGCATGACGACGTCGTCGCCCTCGTCACAGACCGTGCCCACCAGGTGGGATATGAGGGCCACCGAGCCTCCTCCCACCACGATGCGGGCGCTGTCGACACCGTGGCGCTCGGCAAGGGCGTCCACCAGGGTCTGCCCCGTCATCTCGGGGTAGCGGTTGGCCTGCGCGGCCGCTGCTGCCGCGGCCTGGACGACCTTCTCCTGGGGCGGGTAGGGCAGCTCGTTGCTGGAGAGCTTGACGACGTGGTCGCCGTCGGGGCGGGCACCGGGCACGTAGGCGGGCAGGGTGCGCACGGCGGCACGGACATGGACGGCAGGCGGGGCGGGGAACACGCTCATGCCCTCATGGTGTCACTGCGGGGCGCCCACCGGTGAGGAGGTTCCTCCCCGGGCCACCGGCCCCGGCCCCGTTACCGCCTGTCAGGCCGCGCACGCGCACGCCCGGGCCGCCCGTCCCCCGGCGTGTCGGCGGGCCCGGCGTACTGGCAGGCCCGGCAGGCCGCAGCTGGCTGGCCGACCAGCCCGGCGGGCCTTCCACGAACCTCACAACCCAGCAGGTCTGCCGACCCAGCGGGCCGCGGACGGGCCGACCGACCCAGCGGCCTGCCACAGCGGCAGCCAGCCCCCGCTCACCGCCGGGGCCGATTGCCCCACGCGCCACGTGAACGCCTGAGACACCAGCCCCTACTGACCGGGCCCCAATGACCACTGCGGCTGTGTCGACGAGTCGCCCGCACAGCCCCCGCTCACCGCCGGGGCCCAATTTGGGTGAGCGGCAGCTTGCTGGAGACGTCGTGGATGGTCTCCTCGACGTCCTCGACCACGTCGTCCACGTAGCCGTCAATGTCATTGACGTTGAACCCGTTGTCGGTAAGGCGCTCGACCTCGAAGACGTACTCCACGGAGGTCGCCCCCTCCACGTCCTGGCCCGTGTAGGTCGCGAACCGGTTGCTCCAGCCCACCAGGTCCGGGTCGTTGCCGTTCTCCATCCCCTCCACGGCGTCGGCGTAGACGTCCGAGCTGTGCGGGTACCGGGAGGCCTTCGCCCCGGTGTGCGTGTCGATACTGGCCACGATCCGCGTGGGGCTGGTGGGCGTGGGTGCGGCGCTCAGGGCGGGGACGGCGTCGCCGGTGTTCTCCAGGTGCAGGGCGTCCACGTCGGAGGACAGCTCCGCCCCGGCCGTGGGGCTGCCGGCGGTGAGCAGCGAGGTGATGGAGAAGTGCTCCTGGATGACGGGGTCGGCGGCCAGGTTGGAGACCACCGCCCCGCCCTGGGAGTGGCCGTAGATGGCCACGGGGTCCCCGGGCTGGACCCCGGCATGGCGCATGGCGCTGACTACGGCGGCGCTCATGTCCGTGGCCATTCCCCCCACCGCCTCCAAGTTGGTCTGCATGTCCTGGGGGTTGGAGCTGCCCGCCCCCCAGTTCGTCGTGCCCGGGACGACGACGACCCACCGGTCGGGCTGGCCGGGGACGACGGTCCTAATGACGGAGATGACACCGGTCTTGGGGTCGTCGTCATTCTTCTTGAGGCCGTCGGAGTAGCGGATGAGCTCGGCGGCGGTACGCGGGGGGTGGTCCAGGACCCGCCCGCCCACGGGGGCCGGTGAGGAGATCCCCGGGATCCACGTCTCCTCCTGCGGGGTCATGTCGAACAGGGACATGATCCTGGAGCCCAGGCCGTAGGGGTCCTTGGCGGCAGCCGGCACGGTGAGGCTGACGCCGTCCAGGGTCAGGCGCACCCCGGTGGTCTCGCCGAACCGCTCGGCACCGTCCTTCTCGGACAGGATCGCCAGGTAGGCGGCGACGACCTGCATGTCCGTGAGGTCCTCGCGGTCCACGTACCCGGCCCCGTGGCGTACCTGCTGGGGCAGGTGGGGGCGCAGCTGGGGCGCCAGGCGGGCGGCGGTCAGGCTCAGGTACCTCCTGACCTCGCTGGCCTCGGTGCCGTCCTCGGCCCCGGGCACGTTCTGGAGGATCCAGATCAGGTTCACCAGGTCGGTCCTGACCCAGCCCTCCAGCGTGTCGTCGTTGAGCAGGGTGGTGGCCATGGCGAACCAGTCGTCCGCGTCGCCGTCCATGTCGGGGATGAGCCTGGGGGAGGGCAGGTTCACCAGGGCCAGGGGCAGGGACAGCAGCAGGGAGCCCACGAGATTGCCCGTGCCGCCCCAGGAGTGGAGGCCGCCGGACATGCTGGCCCCCAGCTCCGCGCCTGAGTAGGTGTCGGAGCAGGTCTTGATGTCACGGGCCAGGCCACGCAGCGTCGCGGCGACGGCGCCCAGGGAACCGGGTCCGTTCGCGGCCCGGTCGACCGTCCACCGGGCGATGGTCCGGTAGAGCTCAAAGTTGTGGTTGGAGGAGAACAGGATGCCCTTGGGGTTGGAGAGCGCGCCGCCCAGGGCCTGCTTGTTCGAGACCACGGAGCAGGAGTTTGCTGGTGACTCGGGGGTGGGCAGGGCCTCCAGGTCCGCGTACTCCTTGAGCAGGGAGGTCCTGGCGCTCTCCAGGTAGGTCGCGGTGCTCGTGACCGCCGCGTTGAGCAGGTCGAGGTCGGTAGTGCTGACGCTGGTGGACCCGCCGCTGACGAGCACCGGAACCGTCGGCCAGGACATGGTCCAGGAGTAGGGCGACGGGGGCGTGGAGGACGTGTCCTCAGGGGGCACCGTCCCGCACCCCTGGGCCGAGGCGGGGTAGGGTCCGGCCGGGCACGAACCGGACGAGGAACTGGAGCTGCCAAAGCTGGATGAGGACCCCGAGCCCTGGGACCCGGAGCCCTGGGAGGAGGCAGGGTAGTCGCTCATGACATCCACCTCACGGCGGTGCAGGCGGATCGGACCTCAGTGAGCTGGGACGTGAGAGCGCTCACAAGGAGGCTGACCTGGTCCAGGCTCGTCTGGCAGGCCGTGGCGGCGGAGCCCGTCCAGGAGGCAGGAACAGTGGTGGGGAAGGAGGCGGTGGCGAAAGTGAGGTCGGTGTCAGCAGAGTCAAGATCAGCAAGAGACATGTAACAACGGTAAAGACCTAGCTACTCCGGTCGCACCCACCTCCGCGCCACCCTGTGGACAACCTGCCCGGGAGCGCTGCCTGTGTGCTGAGTGAGACCGCGGTACCACGCGGTTCCGGTATGACGCACGATTGCCAGGCGGCGGCGTCGGCACCTCACAGGATAATAATGTCGGCGCCCTTCTCCACGCGCTCCAGCAGGAGGGAGTCCAGGACGCGCAGCGCCTCGGGGCTGACCAGGCCGCGGATGTCGGGCAGGAGGTAGACGGCCACCTCGTGGGACAGCGCCCAGGTGAAGCCCACCAGGATCACCTCCTTCAGCCCCAGGGTCCGCACCGGCTGGTCCAGGCTCACGCCGCTGTAGGTGAAGACCTCCAGGACCTTGGCGCGTGCCCGCGGGGAGGGCGCCAGGCCGCGGGCCTCGTCCATGGCCTCCAGGCAGACGGACACGGTGAAGGTGCTGGACAGGACGTGACGCAGCCCCTCGCTCCGCAGACACCTCCACCCGCGGCGGATGAGGGCGCCGTCGCGCCGTACGGCCCTGCGCACGCTGGCCCACACCACCCGGCGCTCGGCCAGGCTCAGGTCACGGCCCAGCCCCAGGAGCTCGGCCTGGGGCGTGAGCAGGTCACGGGCGACGTGCCGCCACAGCCAGATCGCCACCACACCGACGCAGGCTGACAGGACCTCCATGACGACCGTGGGCCAGGGGGACTCCACCTGCAGCGGCGTCACCCCGAACGCCAGGGGGGAGAACATGAGGAAGGCGACCGTGGCGGAGGCCAGGCGCGCCGCCCTGACCGAGCGCAGCACCGCCCCGACGGCAAAGGCCAGGTACCCGGAGAAGGTGCCGATCTCACTGGTGGCGCTACTGACCCACAGCCCGCCGCTCCACCCGTAGACCGCGTAGAACCTCACCGCTACGTGGTGGTGGAACCAGCGTGGTACCCGGACGTCGTGGACGGCGGTGAGGCCGTAGCGGTCGGCCAGCCAGCTGCCGACCACGACCCCCAGCAGCACGGAGAGCATGAGGAGGGCCTGGGCGACCTCCAGGCAGATGCCGGTGGTCAGGGCCGCCCCGGTCGGGCCGAGGCTGCCGGTGCGCACGGAGGTCCCCCGTGGGGCGGCGAGCTGGGCGCGCGTGTGCCGCAGGGTCAGGCCCACGCCCTGGAACAGGGCAATGCCCCCGGCCAGGGCGATAATCGCGAGGCGGGGCCGGGGCGTGAAGCAGGCGACCAGGGCCACGACGAGGCTGAGCAGCCAGTACAGAGCGAGTCGGCGCCGCTCGGCGTACAGGACGGTGACCAGGTACCAGCTCAGGGTGACCACGCGGGTGAGCCACATGTCGGTCTCGGTGCTGACCCGGGGACGCTCGGAGGGGGTCCCACGGGGCGCTGGCGAGCCAGCGGCCTGCCCGGCCCCGCCCGGCGTCGTACCATCCGGGTCCGGGCCGTCCGGGTCCGTACCGTCCGCGCTCACCATGGCACCAGGGTAGCCGCCACCGCCCGGACCACCACCGGGGCACAATGTCCCCCATGACCCAGAACCTGAGCACCCCCCTGAGCAGCCAGTGGGTGGCCGACGCCGCCGCCTCCTTCCTGGCCGACCCCGCCGCCCGCCTGGCGGGCAACGCCGTGGCCACCACGGACGTGGAGACCGTCAGCCTGGACCGTGCGGTCCTGACCTCTATCGACTCCTCGGTCTCCGACCTCATCCCGGACGCGGCGATCACCGACCAGAAGCGCTCGGGCCGCTGCTGGGCCTTTGCCGGCCTGAACACCCTGCGGGCGGCCATGATCAAGGATCTGGGGCTGGAGGGCTTCTCCCTGAGCCAGAACTTCATCTACTTCCACGACAAGCTGGAGAAGGCCAACGCCTTCCTGAACCGCTTTACCGCGGACATGGTGGCCGGCCGGGACCTGGAGGACCGGGAGGTCGTCGCGGACCTGGCCTCCCCGGCCGGTGACGGCGGCTGGTGGCCGGAGTTCGCCCACCTGGTGGCCAAGTACGGCATGGTGCCCGCCTACGTCATGCCGGACACCCAGTCGGCCACGGACTCCCAGGCCATGAACGACCACCTGGACACCCTCCTGCGGCGTGCGGCCCTGCGGATCCGGGCCGTCGTCGAGCCCGCCGGGGACGGCCCCGCCCGGGACACCGCCGCCCAGGACGCCGCCGCCCAGGACGCCGCCGTCAGGGAGCTGCGGGAGGCCGCCATGGCGGACGTCTACCGGCTCCTGGCGATCCACCTGGGGACCCCGCCGAGCCGGTTCGTGTGGCAGTACCGCAACAAGGACAAGGCGTTCACCCGGGTGGGGACGATGACGCCGCGCGAGTTCGCCCGCAGGTACGCCCCGGACGTGGACGAGTTCGTGGTGGTGGTCCACGACCCGCGTCCGCAGATCCGGCAGGACACCCTCTACGCCATCGACCGCTCGGAGACGATGGTGGGCCAGGGGCCCCAGACGCACGTGGCCGCGTCCCTGGAGGTCGTCAAGGCGGCCGCGGTGGCGGCCGTCCGGGACGGGGAGCCGGTGTGGTTCGCCTGCGACGTGGCCAAGCAGCGGGACAAGAAGGCCGGGGTGTGGGACGCCGCCCTGCACGACTACGAGGGCCTGTACGGCGTGGGGCTGTCCATGACCAAGGCCGAGCGGCTGGTGGCGCGCGAGTCCGCGCCCACGCACGCCATGTGCCTGACCGGCGTGGACCTGGTTGACGGCACCCCACGGCGCTGGCGGGTGGAGAACTCCTGGGGCGAGGAGACGGCGGAGAAGGGCTTCTGGACCATGAACGACTCCTGGTTCGACCAGTACGTCTACCAGGTGGTCGTGCGCGCCGACCGCCTGCCCCAGGCCACACGCTCCGCGCTGGAGGCCGAGCCGGTCCTGCTGCCCAGCTGGGACCCCATGGCCTGAGCCCGCCACCCCCGCGAGAACGGTACTTATTCGCCGTGAGAACGGTACTTGTTCCTCGCGAGAACGGTACTTGTTTGCCGTGAGAACGGTACTTGTTCCTCGCGAGAACGGTACTTGTTTGCCGTGAGAACGGATGTCGCGTACAGGATCGGGTACTGTGTGACCCCAGGTTGCACGACCTCTTGCAGGAGGCGCCCTGGGACCCTACGGGATCACGCGGATAGCTCAGGGTCGACGGCGTCGGCGGGCCACCTGCCCGACGCCGCCGACCTGTCCCCTCACCCGCGCACATCCCGGAAGCTAGGACCACCCAACACAACCAGGACACCCCAGACCACATCTACCAGCACAACCCAGCCTCGTAGCGGGCAATCAGGCCCGCCTCGGCCAGACCACGCCTACCCGAGCATGGCCCGGAGCTGGACGACGTAGTCCTCGAAGGCACGCCGCCCCTGAGTGGTCAGGCTGAGGTAGGTGGCGGAGGTCCGTCCCCTGAAGGTCTTGTTGACCCTGACGTACCCCGCCCCCTCCAGCTTGCTCAGGTGGGTGGAGAGGTTGCCGGCGGTCATGTCAAGGGTGGAGCGCAGGCGGGGGAAGGAGAGCTCGTCGCCCCTGGCGAGGGCCGCCAGGGTGGCCATAATCCGCAGCCTGGCCTGGGCGTGGATAACGGGGTCCAGCATTATCGCACCGCCTTGCGCATCGCGAGCTGGACCAGCCCCACCGCCAGCAGACCACCGCCGCCCAGGACGGCCATGACCCACCAGGCGGCGGGCGTGCCCACAATGGTGGCCAGGGCGGTCACCGCGAGGATCCAGGCGCCGGTCCAGGCCAGGGCGGTCTCCTCCCAGAGCATGGCGCTGGCCATGTAGATGGTTCCCACCACCAGGCAGGGGATGCCCGAGCTCAGGAGCCTCAGGAGCTCGTGGGCCTGCTCGGTGCCAATGTCGGACAGGACCGTCCCAGCCCGACCCAGCAGGACGGTGACCAGGCCCATGGCGGCGAGCCAGGTCGCCCCGTAGACGCTACCGGTTCGGGAGGTGGTGCCCCGGATCCCGCGCGCCCCCAGGGTGACGACGACGGCGGTCACGATGACGGCGGCCATCAGGCAGCCGCCCAGGACGGCCTGGCCCGCCCCCAGGGCCAGGCTGACGTAGCCCACGACCCAGGCCAGGCCCCAGGCGATGAGAATGAGGTCGCTGCGCACCACGACGGCCTGGCGCTGCGTCCTAATGGTGGCCAGGGCGGCGGCCGGGTCAAGGCCCCCGGTCTCAGGTGAGGACGCAGGCGAGGACGTACCGGCAGAGGCGCTTGCAGTGGTCATGGTCGGACTCCTTAGGTCTTGACTTCAGATCGATTTGTGTTGCAAACCTACTCCAGGGTACAGCCGGTCGGTTTGTTCTGCAAACCGACCGGGGCGCCCGCCGTCGGCCAGCGCTCGCCGTCGGCCGGCCACCGCCAGGGACGCAGCCTTGCCTCCAGAACGCGCCCCGGCCTCGCGAACGTACCCCGGTCGCCGCGGACGTACCCTGACCGCCGGGAACGTACCTTAGTCTTCGGCAACGTACCCTAGACGTACGTCCCCAATGACTAAGGTACGTCTCCGAGGCAGGAACCTGTCCCTTGGGGGCCGACGGCGCCCGTCCACACCCACCCCTACTTCACGGCACCCGAGGTGATCCCCGAGATAATCTGCCTCTGGAACACCGTGAAGAGCAGCACCAGCGGAGCGCTCATGAGGAGGACGTAGGTGAAGATGAGGTGCCAGTTGTTCAGGTGCACCCCTGCGCTCGCCACCGCGAAGAGGTTGAGAGGCAGGGTGTCCACGCGCCCGCCCACCACGAAGAAGGCGTAGAAGACGTCGTTCCACACGTACAGGCTGATGAGGATGGTGGCCGTGGCCAGGACCGGCCGCAGGAGCGGCAGGATAATGGTGAGGAAGACCCGCAGCGGCCCGGCGCCGTCGATCCGGGCCGCCTCCTCCAGCGAGACCGGAACGGTGCGTACAAAGCCTGTGACAAAGAAGATGACCGTGGACAGGTACATGCCCACGTAGGCACAGATCATGCCCACCGCGGTCCCGGCCAGGCCCAGCTGCCGCAGCAGGAGCACCAGGGTCACCACGGCCGGCGGCAGGATGATCCCGCAGATGCCGACGGCGTAGACCACGGCCGCTAGCCGTCCCGAGCGGCGCGCCAGCACCTAGGACGCCATGGACCCCAGGACGAGCACGAGCGCCACGGAAGGCACCAGGAGCAGCAGGCTGCCGATAAAGGCCGCCCCGATGTGGGAACGGGAGACGACCTCGGCGACGTTGTCCCACAGCTGCCAGTCAGAGGGCAGGGAGAGGTCCGGGCTGAGGGCCTCGGCCTGCGACTTGCCCGCGGTGACCAGGACCGTCCACAGCAGCACCCCCACCAGGACGGCCGCCAGGAGCACCGCGGCCACGGGCTGGATCCCACGCTTGAGGCGGTTCATGCCATGTTCCTCTCTCGACGACGGAGCATCCCGATGACGGGGAAGGCCAGGAGGACCACGGCCAGGAGGAGGCCCACCACTCCCCGCCCATCTCGTAGAAGGGGGTGACGCCCTTGGCCTTGAGGGAGCGCGCCGTGGTGAGGAGCTCCTCGAAGCTCTTGGGGACCGTGACGCCGTTGGCCTCGAAGACCTTCTTGTTGTACCAGACGCCCATGACGGAGGGGGCGGAGACGAAGGCGGCGTAGCGCTTCCCCTCCAGGGTGCCTCCGGCGCCCAGGACGCTGGCGTCGGTGGTGGCCTCCCAGGGGGCGCCGTCCAGGGGCTGGAGACGCTCCTTGGCGCCCAGGCTCAGCAGCTGGGAGGTGGTGGGCTGCCACATGGCCAGGTCGGGCAGGTCCCCGGTGGCGACCTTGGTCTGGACGCCCTGCTCGTAGGGGTCGGGGATGGTGACGATGGAGACCTTCGCACCGGTGGCCTCCTGGAAGGCCTTGACCACGTTCTGGGGGATCTTGGCGGAGGACTGGGCGGCCCAGAAGGTGAGCTCGACGCCGTCGAGCTTGTCGGTGGCGGAGGGCCAGGAGGCCGGGCCGGACTGGGTCGTGGTCTCGCTGCCGGGGTCGGAGCAGGAGGCGAGGGCCAGGGCGCCCACGAGGGAGGTGGCCAGGGCCAGGGAGGTACGCCGGGTGACGGGGGTGGTCAGGGCGGTGAGAGGGGTGCGGTTCATGAGGTTTCTCCATTCATGCGGCGTCATTGACGCAGTGGTGGGACCGGACCAGGTAGACCCGGGCAGTGGGGTGGGTGGTGCCTGCGCCGGCTGGGACGGCGAGGTGTAGGCCGTCGTCACCGGGCTCGACGTGCAGGCCGGGGTCGGGGACGAGGGCGCGGGGCGGGTAGACCTGCTCGACGGCGCACCCCGCCAGGGAGGGCAGGTGGAGCTCCGGGGTCCGGGGTCCCAGGCCGGGGCGGTGCCACACGAGGAGGAGTCCCTCGCGCCCGCCCTGGGTGGTGGCCCGGGCGGCCACCACCCAGGGGTCGTTCCAGCCGGCCACGTCCGCGGGCCACCAGGGGACGTCCTGGCACAGGTGGGTGCGCAGGTCCTTGGCCAGGTCGGTGGCGGCGCGCACGAGGGCTGCCTGGTGGGCGCTCATGCGGTCCAGGTGCCCTGAGAGGTAGAGGGATCCGGCCAGGGAGGTGACCAGGGTGTAGACGATCTCCTCGTCACTCATCCCCGGCTGCGGGTAGCCCCAGCTGGCGGCCTGCTCGGGCAGCACGGCCAGGGGGGCGTTGGCGGCCACGGGCGGGTAGCGCAAGGGGTCCTGGAGGTCGGAGGTGGACTGGAGGCGGGCGGAGGCCAGGAGGGCGTAGTCCGTGCTCATGCCGCCCGAGGCGCAGTTCTCCACCACCAGGTCCGGGTGGCGCCGCCCCAGGTCGGCCAGCCACCGCGCCCAGGCCCGGGAGTGCTCCATGAGGGCGTCCCCGGCGGAGTCGGCCCCGGCGTCCGGGCCGGTGCCCACGGAGTAGTTGTCGTCCACCTTGAGGTAGCCGATGCCGTAGCCGACCATACGGTCCACGACGGCGTCGAGGTGGTCCCGCGCGGCGGGGTGGCGCATGTCCAGGCGCAGGCGGCCCTGCTCCACGAGGAGCTGGCCGTCGCGGCGCATGAGGGCCTCCTCGGGGAGGTCTCGGGCTAGGGGGCTGCGCACCCCGACGGCGAGGGGCTCGATCCACAGGCCCGGCACCATGCCCTCAGCCCGGATGAGGTCCAGGGTGGCCCTCAGGCCGTGGGGGAAGCGCCGGGCGGAGGGCTCCCAGGCGCCGACGGCGTCCCACCAGGCCCCGTCCTCCTCGTCGGAGTGCCAGCCGTCGTCGATGCAGTAGACCTCCGCGCCAGCCCGGGCGGCGGCGGGCACCAGGGTGGCCAGGCGCTCCTCCGTGGGGTCGGCCATGAGGGTGTTCATGTAGTCGTTGAAGACGACGGGCGCGGGCGCGGTGGTCGGTGCCGTGCGCTCACGCAGGGCCCGGCGGTAGGCGGTGAGCCCGGCGACGGCGCCCTGCCAGCCGGCGTCGGACAGGACGAGGGCGGCGGTGGGGGTGACGACCTCCTCGCCGGGGCGGAGGGTACGCATCCAGCCGTGCTGGCAGCCGGCCAGGGCCCAGGGGGCGGGTGGCGGGCGCCGGGGCAGGCGGTCCGGGCCTGGCGGGGGCGTCCCCGCCGTCTGGGCGGGCAGGCGGTCCGGGCGTGGCGGACACGGGCGCAGTCATCGCAGTCATGGAGACCTCCAGGACGAGGTGACCCACACCGGCCCCCTCTTGACGGTGCCACCTACCGTAGATAGGGGCCGGACAGCCTGTCTACAACCTGTGAAACGCCTGTTTCACGCACTCCCGCGGCCCTCTTCCCTGCGCGTCCGGCAGAGCCTAGTCTGCACCTACCACCGGCCCGTGCGAAGGAGCATGAACGATGACGCTGACCCGACGTAACGCCATCCTGTCCGCGGCGACCCTGACCGGCCTGCCTCTTCTCCTGCCCTCCCAGGCCCGTGCGCAGGAGGTGGGGGCGGGGGCCACCGACGTCAACCTGGAGGAGTGGACCCTCATTGACTCCCTCAGCGACAGCTTCGACACCCCCCTGGACCCCTCACGCTGGCACAAGGGGCTGTGGTACCCGGCCTCCGGCGTCGGGGCCTTCCGTGACGAGAACGCCGAGGCCTCCGACGGCGTCCTGCACCTGTGGGCCCGGGCCGAGCGCCACGAGGGCAGGGACCACACCTTCGGTGCCGTGGAGTCGGTCTTCGACACCCCCGGCGTGCGCAGCTACGTGGAGGTCCGCGCCAGGGCACTGCCCTCGGCCGCCCACGTGCTCTCAGCGGTCTGGCTCCAGTCCTCCAACCTCGACGGCCAGAACGCGCTGGCAGCCGACCCGAACCCGGAGATCGACGTCCAGGAGACCTTCGACTTCCACGCCATGACCTCCGCCACGCACATCTGGCCGGGCAATACCGAGGCCGACCACAGGTCCTTCGGCGGGCACACCTACGCCAGCGCCGAGGACGTCTCCGCGGACTACCACCTCTACGGCGTCGAGCGCCGGGAGGGGGAGGTGCTCCTCTACTGGGACCGCCACCTGGCCTGGCGTCTGCCCGCCCCCGACCCCTCCCTGTGGCGCATGTCCCGGCACGTGGTCCTCAGCCTGGAGGGGCACCTGGGCCGCGCCCACGACCCCGCCCTGCCGGCCTCCTTCGACATCGACTACGTCCACACCTACTACCGCACCCCCGCCCAGGTGCAGCCCGACGGCGACGTCCGCGTCCTCGACCCGCAGGGCCGGGCTCTGACCCTGGGGAGCGGGGGCGTCACGCTGAGCACCTCCACCGGCGAGGACACCCACTGGCACCTACGTCGCCAGGACGACCTCACCTACGTCCTCAGCTCGCCGTCGGGGGCCGTGCTGGGGGCGGCCTCGGCGAACGGCTACGCGGGCGGGGGCCTGGTGGCCACCGCGGCAGCGGGCACCGGGACGGACATTGCGGGCAGCCGGTACCGGTGGCACGTCCTGTCGGTGGAGGGCGGGGTGCGTATGCGCTCCAAGCTCAGCGGCCTGGCCCTGTCCTCCGGGAACGGCCGGCCCGTCACCGGGGAGGAGGAGCAGGCGACGACGTGGAGGATCGAGGCCCTCAGCCCCCAGCAGGAGGAGCTCCCGTCGTTCGTGGCCGCCCAGAAGGACAACCCGCGGGCCACCATCCTGCGCGGCGACTGGGACGGGGACGGCACCGTGTCCTACGCGGTCCGGCTGGGGAGCCGCGTGGTCTTCTACAACGAGAACCGCACTCACGCCCCCGTGGTGGCCGCGGTGTCCCTGGGGAGGCCCAGCGACGCCGTCCACGTCGGCGACTGGGACGGGGACGGCCGCGACACCCTGGCCCTCCAGCGCGGGCAGCGTGTCCTGCTCCAGACAGACCTGTCCTCCTCGGCCACCACCGAGGGCAACCTCGCCGACCTCGACAAGGTGCGCAGGCAGTAGGGGCGCCGGGGCCGGGGCCAGCGGCACCGTTCCACGTGGAACAGCCGGAACAGCGGCTGCCCATCCATCCCAGCTGTAACTGAGCGCAGGCAGTAGGGTGCCGGGCCGGGGCCGGGCCGTGGGCTCGGTCCCCACAGGTAGCTCCCGAGCACAGGCAGCAGGCACGCGGGACCGAGACGGCCTCGGTGTGGGCGGGCCTGCGCACAGGCAGCAGGCACGCCGGGCCAGGACCGAGCCCAGCGGCACCGTTCCACGTGGAACAGCCAGAACAGCGGCCGCCTACGGGGCGGTGGGCACGCCAGCCCCGTTCCACGTGAAACGGCCCCGGGCCAGCTCACGTACCCTGGGAGGGCGTCCGCAGTCAGGCGGGCACCCCCGGCCACGGGGACGACGTCAGGGGAGGTGCCACGTGAGCACGACCAGGCGCTCATGGTTCCCGCCCCGGCTCGCCGACGTCGCCGCCCGCGCCGGGACATCGAAGGCGACCGCCTCGCGGGCCCTGGGCCGGGGCCACCCGAACCCCTCCCCCACCCTCAGGCGGGTGCAGGAGGCCGCCCAGGACCTGGGCTACCGCCCTCCCACCGACCGGGCCCACCTCCTGGCCCTGTCCACGGACATTAGCCGGACCGGGTACTGGGCGACCGTCTCGGGGGTGGTGGCCGCCTCCGAGGAGCTTGGCGCGGACCTCTCCATCCACGTCCTGAGCGGCGGCTCACAACGACGGCGCGAGATCCTCTCCCGGGCCCTGGACGGGCGCGTGGACGGCGTCGTCCTCCTGGAGTTCGACTCCGTCAGCGTGGCGGCCCTGGAGGACCTGCCCGTGGACCTGCCGGTGGCGATCGCCGGGGCCGCCCGGGCGCCGGGCACGAGGAGCCGCCTCGGGCCTGGACAGACGACTATGCCGGGGCCATGACCGCGACCCACCACCTGTGCGACCTGGGGCACGAGCGCCTGGCCTACGTGGGCGTACCGAGCGCGGGGCACCCCGACCCCCGCCTGGCCGGGTGGCGCAGGGTCCTGGCCCAGCGCCACCTGAGGGCCAGCGAGCCCGTGGCCATTGGCTGGTCCGTGGAGACGGGGCTGCGCTCCGCCGCAGCCGTGCGGGCGTCGCGGGCCACAGGCGTCCTGTGCGGCAACGACGACCTGGCAATAGGCCTGGTCGCAGGGCTCGCCCGCGAGGGGGTCGAGGTGCCGCGGGACGTGTCGGTGGTGGGCGTGGACGACCACCCCCACGCCGTCGGCATGGTCCCGGCCCTGACCACCGTGCGCCTGGACTTCGCCGGGGTGGGTGAGGCCGCCGCCCGCCTGGCGCTGGGGATCGAGGTCGGTCCCGTGGTGGAGGTCCCCTCACAGCTGGTGGTCCGGGACTCCACGGCCCCTCCCGCGTAGGTCCGACGGCGTCGGCCGCGGTGGCCCCAGACGAGTAGTCGGTCAGCCTCGCGCCCCAGTCGCCCACAAACGGCAAGGTCCCGCGCCCCAGCCCTCCAACCAGCCGGGCCCCGCGCCTTACTCCTCCAGGTGCGCGACCAGCTGCGCCGCCAGGCCCGTGTAGGTGGCGGGGGTCAGCGCCAGCAGACGCGCCTCGACGTCGTCGGGCATACCCAGGCCGGAGATAAACGCGCGCATGGCCTCCGGCGTGACCTTCCGGCCGCGGGTGAGCTCCTTGAGGCGCTCATAGGGGTCGGCCATGCCGGTGGCCCCGGCCACGGCGGCCGCCCGCATGGCCTGCTGGACCGGCTCGCCCAGGACCTCCCAGGTGGCCTCCAGGTCCTCGGTCAGGCGGGCATGGTCCACGTCCAGCCCGGCCAGGCCGCGTCGGATATTGTCAATGGCCAGCAGGGAGTGGCCCAGGGCCACCCCGATATTGCGCTGGGTGGTGGAGTCGGTCAGGTCCCTCTGGAGCCGGGAGGTGACCAGGGTGGCGGCCAGGGAGTCCAGCAGGGCGCAGGAGATCTCCAGGTTGGCCTCGCCGTTCTCAAAGCGGATCGGGTTGACCTTGTGCGGCATGGTGGAGGAGCCGGTGGAGCCCTGGGCGCTCAGGCGCTGGCGGAAGTAGCCCAGGGAGATGTAGGTCCACACGTCGGTGGCCAGGTTGTGGGCGACCCGGTTGAAGCGGGCGACGTCGGAGTACAGCTCGGCCTGCCAGTCGTGGGACTCGATCTGGGTGGTCAGCGGGTTCCAGGTCAGACCCAGGTGCTCCACGAAGCCGCGGGACACCGCCTCCCAGTCGGCCCCGGGCACGGCCACGACGTGAGCACCGTAGGTCCCGGTGGCACCGTTGACCTTGCCCAGGTACTGCGCGCCCTCCACGCGACGCACCTGGCGTCCCAGGCGGTGGGCCAGCACCGCCAGCTCCTTGCCCAGGGTGGTGGGGGTGGCGGCCTGGCCGTGGGTGCGGGCCAGCATGGGGACGGCGGCGTGCTCGCGGGCCATGGCACCCAGGTCGGCCACCAGGCCCCGGGCGGCGGGCAGCCAGATCTCCTGCACGGCGGCGCGCACGGTCAGGGCGTAGGCCAGGTTGTTGACGTCCTCACTGGTGCAGAAGATGTGGACGATCTCGTGGACGCCCGGCAGGACGGTGGGCCCGCCGTCGACGGCGGTCACGGCAGGGACCTGGGTGGCGCCGTCGGCAGCCTGCTGGGCGGGCGCACCGACCGGGGCCGGTGCGCCGGCGGCGGTCGAGGCCGGGAGGTGGGAGGCGGCCGGGCCGGCTGAGGGCGGCGCGCTGGGGGCCGGGGTGCCGTCACCGGGCGCGCTGGCGGCGTCGAGGCGACGCTTGAGGAGGTACTCCACGGCCTTGACGTCGTGACGGGTCACGGCCTCGATACTGGCCAGCTCGGCGATCTCGACGGCGCCGAAGCCCTCGACGATCCCACGCAGGTAGGCCTTCTCGGAGGCTGACAGGACGGGGGCACCAGGCAGGACGTGGTTGTCGGTGAGGTAGATGAGCCACTCGACCTCCACCTCCAGGCGGGCGCGGTTGAGAGCGGCCTCGGAGAGGTGGTTGACCAGGGGCGCGGTCACGCTGCGGTAGCGACCGTCCAGGGGGCCCAGGGCGATAGGTGGCGTAATGTCGGCGAGGTCGGTGGTGCGAGGGCTCATGGCGGCATTGTCGCAGGTACGTGCCGGTGCGCCCACCCGCGGCCCTGCGCCACTGGCCTCTACGAGGCGGTCACCCGCTCTGGTGCGCCCACCCACGGCCCTGGCCGGACCGGCCCTAGTGCTGCGGGCACGCGCAGACAGGTCCCGGGCACAGGGACAGCGAGCGGACCGTATGACGACGGGAGCGGTGGCCCTCCGCGACCATACCGCTGCGGGAACCAGGGGCGGGCCGTAGGACGGGGTCGGCGGGCGTGGTCGGATCGGGCGGGCGGGTCTCCTGGACAGGCACCGAGTGCCGCCCGCCACGCAGGCCCTGACCGTCCTCCTCAGTCCTCGTCGGGCCCGAAGATGCCTACGATAATGGCGGAGACAATGGCGACGATAATCGCCGCCCCCACCGCGGTACCGAAGGTCGCCACGTGCAGGCCGAGCTGCACCCCGGACCCGGCCCCGAGCCAGGAGACCTTGTCCGTCAGCCAGGACGTCATCATGAGCATGGCCCCGTTGACCACCAGTGCGAACAGGCCGAAGGTGAGGACGTAGATGGGCAGGGCGAGGGTCTTGACCACGGGCTTGACCAGCGAGTTCACCAGCGCCAGGATGAGGCCGACGACAATGAGGTTGACCCAGGTGTGGACGGCGGACTGGTCGCCGGGGACGGTCAGGCCGGACATGAACCGGGCAGCGAGCCAGAGGCCCGCCGCGTTACCAAGGGTACGGACAATGAGCTCCATGACCTTATGGTCTCAGCCGAACCTGGGTGCCACCTGTCTGGCCGTCATGGCCCAGGTCTGCGGTGAGACGACCTCACCGGCTGCGTGCCGGCACGACTTCACTTCAGGGGTCCGGGTGCACCGCGTACGTGACCCGAACAGGTTCCCCCGGCGTCACCGTCAGGGGCACGGGGACCAGGGCACCCGGCCCGCAGTGCGCACGCCCGCATTACCCACTGTCAGGGGCACAGGCACCAGGGGCTCGCCACGCGGCGGGGACAGGCGGCCATCGCCGTGCCCCCGCCCGTCTCAGCTCAGGACGGCCCGCATCATGGCCAGGAAGACCAGGACGATAACGATCCACAGACCCGTGTACCAGCTCCCGTGATCGGACGACGGCGTGATCCTGGGCGAGGCGTAGGGGCTGCCCACCGTACCGGCCGCCCGGTTCGCGGGCTGCCAGGTGGCTGCCTGCCGGGTCTGCGGAGCAGGCGCCTGCCCGTACCGGGACCCCGGCACGCGGGACGGTCCTCGCCCGGAGCCCGGTCCCCGCCCGTAGCCGTAGGCGCCTGACGGGGCTCCGGGGGCATACGGCTGGGGCGCGGCGGGGCGCTGGGCCGCCCGGGTGACCAGGCGGGGGTCGGTGCCGGGCGGTGCCCACGGACTACCGGACACGCCTGTCTGGCCCCAGGATGCCGGACCCGGGAGGCGTGGCGGACCTCCGGCCCCCGCCAGCCGTGGTCCTGGCGGCCGGGCGGGTGCCCTGCCTGATGTACCCGGCACCGCGCCTCCCGGCGCCGTGCTCCTTTGGGCAGCCAGACGGGATGCGGTGCGGCGCGCCTGGGGCACGGTGGTCCGGCGGGAGGCCGTGGCCGGCGCCGCCGTCCGTCCTGCTGCGGTGCGCTGCGAGGTCCGAGCAGCGGCCGTGTGGGCGGCAGCCGTGGCCGGCGCCGCCGTCCTCCGGGAGGGCGGAGGCGGGGTGGGGTTCTGGTCGCCGGGCGCGGCGGGCTCGGTGGCGACGTCGTCCTCGGGCTGCCAGCCGGGAGTGGGGTCCAGGACGGAGACGTCATAGATCATCGACCCTGACAGGACGGAGCCGAAGGGGGAGTCGTCCAGTGCGCTCACGTCCTGGGGCTCCCACCCCGCGGGGGCCCAGTCGGTCTCATCAAGGTCCTGCACGCTCATGGTCCCAAGCATGGCACGACGTCGGTCCACGCGGGAGCTGTACCGCCGCGTGCCAGGGGTATAGCCGCCGGTCGGCTTCGTCCGCACCTGGTCCGGGAGTACCGCCCGTGTGCCAGGTATAGCCAGGCCGACCCCACGCGAGCAGGGATAGTCCACCCCACGCCGGGCGCGACGTCCTCCTCCGCTCTCCCAGGGCCGGGCGCAGCCCGGTGTCGGGTACCTGGCCAGGGCGGCGACCAGTCCCCTCCCCCGTCCCCGGGCACGACCGAGCTGATCGCCCCCGCACCGACCGACCCGGAGCACGACCCCTCGCACCGGAAGCTCCCGGAGGCAGGGCCCGGCCCGTCGTGGGTGGGCGCGACATCCCGCACTGAAAGCAACCCTCTTGACACCCCTACCCCCTAGGGGTATTCTGTCTGCTGACGACCAGGGAGGATACATGGCTGGCTACACCGGAACCAAGGACGACCACCTCAAGCGCCTGCGGCGCGTGGAGGGCCAGGTCCGTGGTATCTCGCGGATGGTCGAGCAGGACGTGTACTGCATTGACGTCCTGACCCAGATCGCCGCCGCCACCAAGGCCCTCCAGGCCGTGAGCCTGGGCCTGCTGGAGGACCACATGAGCCACTGCGTCATCCACGCCGCCCAGTCCTCCGAGGCGGAGGGCCAGGCCAAGATCCGCGAGGCCTCCGACGCCATAGCCCGTCTTGTACGGTCCTGAGCCCCCGACGCCGCGCAGCCACCTGGGCGGCGCCACTGGCCGGGCCCGCCCCGGCCTACCCCCTACCCGTAGTCGGCCCCACCCGGGCCGCCCACCGCAACCACAGGAGCACACCATGACCGAGTTCACCGCCACCGGCGTCGACCGCACCACCACCCTCAAGGTCTCCGGACTCACCTGCGGGCACTGCGTCACCCACGTCACCGAGGAGCTTGAGGCGGTCGCCGGCGTCAAGAACGTCTCCGTCCTGCTCAACAAGGGCGGGCAGTCCACTGTCACAGTCGTCTCCGACACCGTGCTGTCCGACGCCGCCCTGGCTGAGGCCATTAACGAGGCCGGGGACTACACCCTCGACGCGGTCGAGCGCGACACGCCCGCCGTCTGAGGCTCCCGTCCACCCCCTTGGCCCACGGCCCGCGTGGGCCAAGGGGGCACCGGCAGACGCCAGCTGATCTCGACCGTCTCCGCTCCCAGCCTGCGTGGGCCAGGGCCGACGACCCGCTGTTTACAAGACAGCGGCTCACTCCGCCCCCAGCCTGCGTGGGCAGGACGTCACCAGGCCGCACCACGTACGGCGCCCCTTGCCCGCGTGGTAGTGAGCGCGGGGATGGCGAGGAGGGACCTCCGTCCCTCCCGTCCTAGCCCGCGCGGTAACGGGTGGGGACCGAGCTGGATCCTCGGCGTGGTACGGACTCCCGCCCCAGCCCGCACGGTAATTAGGGCCGGTGCGGCCCACGTCCTCACCGAGCCCCGCCCTGGCCCACACGGCAGCAGGTGGCCGCAGCCACGACAGGGCCCGGGGACGCGGCAACGGAGGACGGCAGAACAGCACCGCCTTCGGTGACCTCGGTGCCCGCACCGGCCCACGCAGCAGCGGATCCTGGACGTGAGCTACGCGGTCCGCCGGACCCCAGCCAGGCAGTCCCGTGGCCGCGCCCAGCCACACACCGCCCGGGCTCATCACAGGCCATCTGGGCCCGGGTACTCCCCGCCCGGGCGGGACCGTGCCGGGCAGTGGCCCTGGCAGGTGTCTCCGCACCGTACGGCCCTGCGGGAGGACCGCCTCTACGCCACCGCGTGAGAGCGACTCCGACCCGCACCGTACGGCCCTGCGGACCCGCCTCCGGCCCCCACCCTCGCGAGCACCCGCTCGCCGGGGTGGCCCGACACCGCGGCACCACCCCCACACCCGCCTGCGACGAGCGAGGTAGGGGTACCAGCGACCAGGACGCGCTGTAACCACCCCGCGCCCCTGCAGCAGGGCACCCCGCGGCGGGCCACCCATCCGAACCCTCCTGCCACCCCGGACGGAGTTGCACATTCATTACGGGGTCGACAGTGGGCGAGTGACATGTTTCCAACGTTTTGTCCCTCCGGGAGAGGACCGGGGACAGGATGAATGTGCAACGGCGCCTGCGTTGCACATTCATCCTGGTTCACAGGCCCCGCACCGACCAGTCGATCCGCATGATCCCGCCATTGTTTGATCGACGATTGTAAAAAGAATGTGCAACTCCGTCCGGGGCAGATCAGCTGCTCCTGCACCGGTCGCACCCTTGATAGGTGTGACTTATCAGTATACTCCGAAACCAAGAAGGCACTTATGAGTCCCGTACCCGCTTCCCACCCTGAGGCCTCAGGCCAGCGCGTTATCACCCTCGGCGTGGAGGGCATGACCTGCGCGTCGTGCGTGGCCCGCGTGGAGAAGAAGCTGTCCAGGCTCGACGGGGTGAGCGCCAGCGTCAACCTGGCCACCGAGACCGCCCGGGTGACCGCGCCCGCCGGGATCTCGGACGACGACCTGCTGGCGGCGGTCGCCCGCGCCGGCTACACGGCCCGGCTCAAGGGCACCCGCACCAAGGGTCCCCTCACGGCCGACGCCGGACCCTCCGACCCCAGGACACCCGGCACCCTCCCCGAGACCGCCTCCACCGGAGCGGACAGCACCCGCAGCGGGGTCCTCACCAGCGGTACCAGCACCACGTCCGGCACCTCCGCGGGACCAGCGCCACGAGGCCAGGACGCCCTAGCTATTCCCACCACCGCACCCACCGAGCACACCGCACCAGCGGGCAGAGGGGCTGGGAGCGAGGGACCTGCCGTCCCGTCCGCCGACGTCGCCGCACGGTCAGACGCCGCACCCACCGAGGACACCACGCCCACCGAGGACACCGCACCAGTCCCCCAGACCCCGCATCCCGACCAGGCCCCGCGCCTGGGCGCCTCCCAGGTCGCCCGGGCCGCTGACCTGCGCCTGCGCCTGGTCTACAGCCTCGTCCTGTCCGTACCCGTCATGGTGGTCTCCATGGTCCCGGCCCTCCAGCTGCCCGGCTGGCAGTGGACGGTCGCCCTCATGGCGCTGCCGGTGGCGACCTGGGGCGCCTGGCCCTTCCACCGGGCCGCCGCCCGTGCCCTGCGCCACGGCGCCTTCACCATGGACACGCTCGTGTCCCTGGGGGTGGTCGCCGCCACCGCCTGGAGCCTGTGGGCCCTTATCTGGGGCGGGGCCGGGGAGATCGGCACACAGATGACCATGGAGCTCCTACCCCGCCACCAGGGGCACGCGGCCCACATGTACTTCGAGTCGGCGGCCTGGGTGACCACCTTCCTGCTGGCGGGCCGCTACGCCGAGGCGCGCGCCCGGTACCGCTCCGGCGACGCCCTGCGCGCCCTGCTGGAGCTCGGTGCCAAGGAGGTCACCCGGGTGCGCCTGACCTCGCCGTCGGGCTCCACCGACGCCGTCGACGTCCTGGACGAGGAGGGCGCTCCCCTGCCTGAGGCCACCCGCACCCAGGAGCGCGTGCCGGTGGACGAGCTGCGTGCCGGGGACCTGTTCTGCGTGCGCCCCGGGGAGAAGGTGGCCACCGACGGGGTCGTGGTCGAGGGACGCAGTGCCGTGGACGCCTCCCTGCTCACCGGCGAGTCCGTGCCCGTGGACGTGGGGGTGGGTGACGTCGTCACCGGCGCCACCGTCAACACCTCCGGGGTGCTGCTGGTGCGGGCCACCGCCGTGGGCGAGGGCACCACGCTGGCTCGGATCGGGGCCATGGTCACGGCCGCGCAGGCGGGCAAGGCGCCCGTCCAGCGCCTGGCGGACCGGGTCTCGGGGGTGTTCGTACCGGTGGTGCTGGGGCTGTCGGCCCTGACGCTGGCGGGGTGGCTGGTCACCGGGCACAACGCCCAGGCGTCCTTCACGGCGGCGGTGGCGGTCCTGGTCATCGCCTGCCCCTGCGCCCTGGGCCTGGCCACGCCCACCGCCCTGCTCGTGGGCACCGGCCGGGCCGCCCAGCTCGGCGTGGTCATCAAGGGGCCTGAGGTCCTGGAGTCCACGCGCTCCCTGGACACCATGGTCCTGGACAAGACCGGCACCGTCACCACCGGGCGCATGAGCCTGGACGCGGAGGCGTCGGCCAGCGTCCCCTCCGGGGCCGACGGCGCCGCCACCGGTGGGGCCGGGGCCGACGGCGCCGCCACCCGCAGCCCCGACGCCGGGAGCACCGGCAATAACATGAGCGAGGTCAGTGCCCCCACGGACAAGACCGACGCCAGCACCAGCATGCGGGTGGCAGGTACGGGCCCGCTGAGCGAGGCTGACCTGTACCTGGCCGGGGCCCTGGAGGCCGCCAGCGAGCACCCCGTGGCCGCCGCCATCGCCACGGCGGCCCGCGAGCACCTGGAGACCGCCCCGGCGTCGGGCACCGGGACCCCTGGCGGCCCGCAGCACGCACAGCCCTCGGAGCCCGCCCCGGCAGCACGCTCCGAGGAAGCCGCCCCGCCAGCGGCCAGTACCGACGCAGCCACCCCGCCAGCGGCCAGCACCGGGACCCCCGGTGCCCGGGCCGCAGGAGCCCGAACCGGGGACACGGACACGACGACCCTTTCCGCCCCCGGCGCCCGGACCAACGCCCCCGTCCCACCCCGACTGGCCGTCGTCACCGACTTTGCCAACCACGAGGGCCGGGGCGTGACCGGTGTGGTGGAGGGGCGCACGGTCGCCGTCGGGCGGGCGTCCTGGCTCACCGAGCAGGGCGTGGTGCTGGGCGAGGGCCTGGCCGCGGCGCTGGAGCGGGCCGAGGAGTCGGGGGCCACCGCCGTCGTCCTGGCCGTGGGGCCCGCCCCCGGGGCCGAGCCCACCCGGCCCGGCCAGAGCTCGGGGACCGTGAGAAGTCCCGGCACCCGTGCCACTCAGACGAGCCAGCGCACTCCGGGCACCCAGCCCGGCCACCAGGTCCTGGACGCCCGCGCCGTGCTGGCGGTGCGCGACACCGTGCGCCCGTCCTCACGCAAGGCCGTCACCGACCTGCGCGAGCTGGGTATCCGCCCCGTGCTCCTGACCGGGGACAACCCCCGGGCGGCGGCGCACGTGGCCGCCCAGGTCGGGATCGCGTCCGCCGACGTGCGCTCCGAGGTCCGCCCCGAGGACAAGCGCGACGTCGTCGCCGCCCTGCAGGCCGAGGGACGCAATGTGGGCGTGGTCGGGGACGGGGTGAACGACGCCGCGGCCCTGGCCCAGGCCAGTACGCAGGGCCTGGGCCTGGCCATGGGGTCGGGGGCGGACGTGGCCATTGAGGCCGCGGACGTCACCCTGGTGCGCACCGACCTGGAGGCGGCCGTGGCCGCGGTGCGGGTGAGCCGGGCGACCCTGCGGATTATCCGGCAGAACCTGTTCTGGGCCTTCGCCTACAATGTGGCCGCCATCCCACTGGCCATGGCCGGACTGCTCAACCCCATGATCGCGGGAGCCGCCATGGCGTCCTCCAGCGTCATTGTGGTCACCAACTCCCTGCGCCTGCGCCGGGCCGGGTGAACGGTCCCCAGGGGCCCGCCGAAGCCGGTGGCCGCCACCTGCGCCGGGCCGGGTGAGCGGGGCGGAGGACGCGGACTGGCTGCCAGCCCCAGGCTGCGTCCTCACGATCGGCGACCACGCACAGGCGCAGCACCGTGCGTCAGCCCCGGACCGGCTGCGTCCCCGCCCCCGACCACACCAGCCCGCACCGGGCCGAGGGCGGCCAGCCACCCTCAGGCCACACTGCCTCGGCCACACCGCCTCCGAGAGCCGAATCGGAAAAAACCGGCATTGGATGTAGGAAAATTCCTACATCCAATGCCGGTTTCCCAGGCCGTGCGGTAGGCTGTCTCTGTGCCGTCACTGCCGTACCATCACCGGGCCATCGAGCAGGTCTTCGCGGTGCGCACCTCGCACCAGGTCGCGATTATGGAGGGGCGGCGTGCCGTCGGGAAGTCCAGCCTGGCACGCCACCTCACGGAGGCGGGCACCTACGCCTCATACCAGTCGCTCACCGACCCGGCGGCGGCAGAACGAGCCCGTCAGGACGCGCTCAGGTGGGTGCGCTCGCTGCGACGCCCGGCCGTCATTGACGAGGCCCAGGTGGTGCCAGCCGTCAGCGTGGCGGTCAAGGAGCTGGTTGACACCCTCCCCCAAGGCCACCACTTCCTGCTGACAGGTTCCGCCTCGGTCGGACGAGGCACGATGGAGAGCAGCGACCCCCTGGTCGGGCGGGCGAGCAGACTCACCCTACACCCGTTCACGCGCCTGGAGCTGGACGGTCCGCCCGACTCCTCCACGCCGAGCCTGGTAGACGTCCTCTTCGACTCACCCCTGGTACCCGTCCAGGTCCCCTCCGTCCAGGGCCCCGGGCTGCACAGGCTCCTGGAAGCCGGAGGCCTGCCCGCTTTCGCGCTCCCTCGTCTGCCACGCTCACGTGCCGCCTGGCAGAACCAGGTGCAGACGGACACGCTCGCCATACTCGGGGACCAGGTGCTCCCCACCGAGCCCCTGGACGTCGGCACCGCACGGGCGGTCCTCGACACCGTCCTGCGCACGCCCGGAGGACAGATTAACCGTACCCGGATCGGACAGGAGCTTGACCTCGACGCCCGGACCGTGGGCCGCTACCTCGGTATCCTCCAGCGCAGGTTCCTCAGGACCCTGCTACCCAACCTGAAGGGCGGGGTGACCCGGGCAGCCCGGAGAGCACCCAAGGGGCATGCGGTTGACACCTCCAGTACCTGCGAGAGCCTGATCCGCGCAGGACATAATATTGCCAGCTCCCCCGAGCTCACAGGGCAGGTCCTGGAGACCTGGGTAGTAAACCAGCTCCTTGCCGCACAGGGCTGGGCGACGGCTGCTACTGACGCCTTCTACTGGCGGGACAACAGGACCGGGAAGGAGGTCGACCTGGTCCTGGTGGACGGTCGGGGACGCCGGGTAGGCGTCGAGGTGAAACTGGCCTCCAGCATTAGCCTCAAGGACCTGCAGGGGCTGAAGGCGATGCGCAAGGACGGCGGCCTGCACCGGGGTTTCGTCGTCTACACAGGAACCGAGTTCGAGGAGATTGACGACGGCCTGTGGGCGCTCCCGCTGGCGTGCCTGACCTCCCGTCGGGAGCTGGGCAAGGCGTCTCCGGACCCCGTTCCCGTAAGGTCCCCGACACCGCCCACAGCACTGCTCACGCCAATTGACCACGAAAAGGAGAAGGTGACGGCCGTACCTTCCGCAGCACCTGTCCCGACGGTGTTCCTGAGCTACGTCCACGCCGACAACGACTACCTTGAAGGCGCACTGGTCAAGTTCGCCGAGGAGGTGGCCAGGACATGCGACTTCAAAGGTACCCCTATTGACCTCCGTAATGACGAGGAGATCCTACGATGGGGTGACAGGTGGAGCGAGAGGCTGCGGGACGAGGTGGAGCGCACCACCTTCCTGCTCGCCATGGTCACCACCCGCTACCTCACGTCCGAGGCGTGCCGCAAGGAGTTCCTCCAGTTCAGGGACAAGACCAGGAAAGCGGGATACAACGGTATTCTCACCCTGCTCGTCGACGAACCGGACTGGAACCTGCCCGCCCTGCGTGACGACCCGACGGCACAGGTTATCCACGCCGCTATTGACGAGCACCAGTGGCTTGAACCCAAGACCCCCCTCGAGGACCTGGAGCCTGACAGCCCCCAGTTCCGGAGGGCTGCCCGGGAAATCGGGCGCGAGCTGGTCAAGCGCATTAAGGCGAGGAACGCAGAGGGCCCTACCACCTCAATGGACACCAACCCTGCGGAGCCGTCGAGTGCGGATGACGCGGACCCTGGTATCGTTGAGCTACTCGACACCATCCAGGAGAATCACCTGCCTCGCCTCCAGCACGAGATGGACACCCTGGACAAGGCCATGAGCACTTTCGGCTCGGCCACGAGCAAGGAGTTCGCACTCGTCCCCCAGGGCTCATTACCCACCCCCACCCAGGTCAGGCGCATTGCCCGAGGACTGGAGCCGAGCCGACAGGCCCTGGAGGCGGCGACGTCGTCATTCTCCGAGGCGTGGAGCGCCCTTGACAAGGACGTGAGCGACCTGGTCCGCCTCACCGGCGCCGCCGGGGTCGACGAGCTCTCTGACGCGCTGAGGACCTCACTAACGGATCTGGCCACGTCACTGGAGCTCCCAGGTACTGACGACATGGCCCTGCAGCTGAGGGCCTTTGCCGAGTTCTCCCGGGCGCTTCGTCCTGTCGCCGAGACAATGACCAGGACCTTGAACATCGTTAATTCGATTAAGCAGTCCGCCAGTATATGGGCCGAGACGCTGTAGCTCATCACCCATCCCAGCGGCCTTACCACCCGTACTACCCCAGGTTCAGTCGCCCTCAGGACCAGGAGCCGCCTCCGGCTGCTACCAGGAGCCCGCCAGCCTGCCTCTCTTACTCCTCTGCCGCGAGCAGCCACTCCACGAGGTTACGGTGCTCGACGCCGTCGCGACTGAGACTGAGGGGGTCGAGGCTGAGGACGAGCTTCGGGTGGTTGTCCGGTACGGCCAGGAGGGCGTCGAACTCACGGCGCCGCGTCCTCTCACTGGCCAGGAGGTAGCTGACCTGGACGTAGAGCACCTGCGTGTCGCGGTGGGCGACGAAGTCGATCTCCAGGTCGCCAGCGCGCCCGATACTGACTGACCACCCCCGGCTCGTGAGCTCGTTGTAGACGATATTCTCCAGGACGAGCTCGATCGCCGTCGAGCCGGACATGCCCATGGCCTCGCGCAGGCCGTGGTCCACCACGTAGTACTTCTCCTCCACCGCGAGGACTCGCTTGGAGGTGAGGTCATAGCGCGGGACCCGGTTGAGGAGGAACGCCTCGGCGCAGTAGGTGAGGTAGTTGAGCACGGTGTCCACGCTGACACCCCGACGCTCACTGCGCAGGAACCGGCTGAGCGAGCTCGCCGAGAAGGTGCGACCGATATTTGCCAGGCAGTAGGTCACGACACGGCGGAAAAGGTCCGCGTCCCTGATCTGGTGGTACTCAATCACGTCGCGGACGAGAGCCGAGTCGTAGACACTACGAAGGTAGGCTAGTGACGCCTCGCGTTCACCGCGGAAGTAGCGCAGACCGGGGAACCCTCCCAGAGCCAGATAGTCCTGGAAGAGCTCCTGGTCCGACGGCGGCTCCTCTCCCGAGGCACTCAGGCCGAGAAGACGCAGGGCCTTGTACTCGGCAAAGGCGAGAGGCTGGACACGGGTGGTCACGTACCGGCCGGCAAGGTGGGTGGCGAGGTCGCCGGAGAGCATCCGCGAGCTAGAGCCGGTGAGGTAGATATCGCACTCCCAGTCCAGGCGCAGCGCGTTGACGACCCGCTCCCAGCCCGGGACCTGCTGGATCTCGTCGAGGAAGAGGTAGGCGCGCTGGGCGCGGTCGGGCGCTCGGGTGACGAGGTGGTCGAGCAGCTGCTCAGGGGCCCGGATTCCCAGGCCGGCGGTGGACTCAAGGTTGAGATGGACGACCTGGGCCCGGGGGTGGTCCTGGCGGATCTGCTGGGCGAGGATGTCGAGGACGGTGGACTTCCCGCTGCGTCGCGCCCCGGTGATGACCTTAATGACGGGGACGTCAACGAATGGTGCGATACGGCTGGTGTAACGGGGACGGGGGACGATCTGGTCGGACTCGGGCACGACACCCTCCTGTCGACTACGGTCGATGGAGTCGGCTCAATCGCCGATAGCGTCGACTATAGTCGATGGCTCGGTCGTGCGGGCCCGTTGCCTGCACTCCGACTCCGGCGTGGGCCCTGGCGTACCGCCACGGCGCCGTGCGGGCCCACCGCCCCTGCCGGGGGCCTCAGGACTCACCAGCACCCTTGGCTGGCCCCGGCACACGGCCTCGCAGCTCCGGCCTCAGGCCCGCGCCGTCGAGCCGCGGACCACCAGGGTGGTGGGAAGGATGACGGCAGCGGGGTCCTGGCCCTCGACGGCCTCCAGAAGCAGACGCACCATCTCGGCGCTGATCCTCCTGAAAGGCTGACGCATGGTGGTCAGCGCTGGCTCGGTGGTCAGGGCGAAGCTGGAGTCGTCGAAGCCACCCACTAGGACGTCCTCGGGTACCCTCCGCCCGGCGCGCCGCAGCTCCTCCACCGCGCCCGCGGCCATGAGGTCGGAGGCCACGAACAGGCCGTCTGTCTCGGGGTGGGTCTCCATGAGGGAGCGTGCCGCCCGTGCACCGCCCTCCCGCGTGTAGTCGGCCGGGACGACCAGCGACTCGTCCGCGCCTGGCCCCAGGACGTCGAGGAAGCCTGCCCGGCGCTCCTGTCCTCCGGAGGTGTCGGCAGGCCCGGCGATCATGGCCAGGTGCCGGGCTCCGGCGTCGAGCAGGTGGCGGGTCATGGTGCGGGCACCTCCTCGGTCGTCAGCGGCCACGTAGCCCATCCGGTCCTCAAAGCCCAGGGGACGGCCGCAGGCCACCGTAGGGACCCTGGCGTCTAGCAGGGCCTTGACCACGGGGTTGCCCTCGTGGCTGGATACTAGCAGCACGCCGTCGACGTGCCCGGCCTCGATATAGCGCAGAACCTGCCGCCGCTCGGAGGGACTGCCCGCCACCATGAGGACCAGGGGGAGGTCGTGCTCGGCGAGAGCTGCCGCAGCACAGCGGTAGAGGGTGGAGAAGTTGGGATCCTCGAAGAGGAGCTGCTGGGGCTCGGTGAGGAGGAAACCGATGGAGCCAGCCCGCCCGGTGGCCAGGGAGCGGGCCGAGTGGTTGGCCACGTACCCGGTAGCGGCAATGGCCTTCTCCACCTTGCGGGCCGCCTGGGGGGAGACGAAGGTACCCCCGTTGAGGTAGCGCGAGACAGTGCCTCGGGACACCCCCGCCCTCTCCGCGACGTCGCGGATCGTGGGACGCTTGGCTCCTCGCCTGGGCATAGGCTGGTCTCCTGTCACGTGCTCTATTGAAACCGCTACGGAGTGCCACCGTGCGGCAGTGACACCCCGTACGGGCTCACCTTGCGCTGACCCGGACGTCGTCGACGTTGACCCAGCAGCCTCCGGGAGCATCCGAGTAGAACCCGATCTCCAGGGTCCCGGAGGACACGGTGACGTCAAGCGTCACGAGCTTCCAGATACTGCTCGACGTCGGCAACGCGGCCTGCTGCTCAGCGCCGCCGTGCCGCTTGGCGTACATGTACGCCCTGTCCTGGCCGCCCGAGCTCAGGACCCAGGCCTGGACGCGGTAGCTGCCCGGTGCCAGACCGGTCAGCACCTGGTAGGTGGAGACCACATAGGCACTGTCCTTCCAGTGGGTCAGCTTGTATGTTCCCCGAACTGCCGGGTCTGAGACGAACGAAGCCCTGTCGTGGGCGGAGCCGGGACTCCAGGTTCCCCAGCCGCTCGGTGAGGTGGTATAGCCGTCGTCCTCAAAGTCACCGTTGCACAGGAGGTTGTCGGGCACAGGCTCAGCAAGCACCTTCTGCGTCTCCAGCGCACGCCCCTGGAAGTCAAACAGGGTCTGGTTGTCCCAGGGGTTGCCGCGGACGCCAGTATCATTGGCGTCACGCGCCCCTGCCTCGCTGCCCCAGTAGGCGTCACCGACCGGCAGCCACGCCGGCTCCCACCAGATATATCCACGGCCGTGGCCTCCAGGCACACCGGCAATCAGGTCACGCAGATCCCTCAGGTACGCCGTCTGTCCCGCTACCGACGCCGGGTACCCTCCGGCTGCCTCCTCCTTGGTGTAGAAGGAGTCTGTTATCCCGTCCCCGTCCTCCAGGGTCCATCCGTAGGCGGTCTCGACAATAAGGACATCCTTCTTGTAGCGGATCGCCAGGTCGTTGAGGTTGGCCTTGAGCTCACCCATGGAACGGTGCCAGAAAGGGTAGTAGGACAGTCCGATGACATTGAAATCCACCCCCTGGCCGATCACCCCGTCGAACCACCAGCGGTACAGTGAGTTATCCCCTCCCATGTCAAGATGGAGAACCTTCTCAATGGTCTCACCGGACAAGGCGTCGTCGACCCCAGCGAACCCGACTTTAAGGAGGGAGGCGAGACCTGAGAAGTCATCCTTACCGTGGCCGACCTTGCCGTCGTCCCAGAGGACCCCGGAGCTGATCTCGTTCCCCATTTGGACCATAGCGGGCAGGACATCAGAATCCTTCATCTGCTGGATCACGCCCCTGGTGTAGGAACGGACCTGCTCCTGCAGGGCCGTCCCGGTCAGGCTGCGCCAGGCCTTTGGCTTGGTCTGGGTACCAGGATCCGCCCACCAGTCACTGAGGTGGAAGTCAAGGAGGATCGACATACCCTGCGCCCTTACCCGCTTGGCGAGCACAATGGTCCGGGGAAGGTCGTTCGTCCCACCACCGTAGGCCTCTCCACTCGTGGTGTAGGGATCTACCCACAGCCTCAGCCGGACCAGATTAGCGCCGGCGTCGGCAAGAATCCTCACGGCGTCGGTCGAGGACGAGGCGCTGGTGGAGAAGCGACCACCCTTCTCCTCAACCTCCATGAGCATGCCCAGGTCGACCCCGCTAATCCAGTGAGGTACACCCCGTCCTGTCGCCGCCGCGGGGCCGGCAAGGTCGATACCAGCTATGACGGCGGCTGCCCCCGAGAGGATCCCCAGGCAGGACCGACGACTAAGAATGTGACTACTTTCCATGTGTTGTCTCCTTGAGCGTAGACAGACTGTTCACGGGACGGGTTCAGGGGCGGAAGACCTGCCAGGCGGGGAGGGCCTGGCCGTTATCGTCAAAGAGCGCCTGGTTGGCCCAGGAGGGCCCGGCAGGGGCGACGTCGTCCCCGTAGCGCATGCCAGCCTGGCTCGCCCAGGAGGTGCCGGGGACGGCGAGCCAGGCGGGCTCCCAGTAGACCAGGCCCCGGCCGTGCCCTCCCGGGACGGAGGCGACACGGTCCCGCAGGTCGGTCAGGTAGCGCAGCTGACCCTCCGGTGTGGCCGGGTAGCCGCCTGCCTGGACCAGCTCCTCGTTGAGCACCGTGGCGGGCCCGTGGGAGCGCGTGCTGGCTCCGTAGGCGGTCTCGAGCACGACGACGTCGAGGCCGTAGCGTCCCGCGATGTGGCCCATGGTGGCGCTCAGGTCGTCCAGGCTCCCGTGCCAGTAGGGGTAGTAGGACAGACCCACCTCGTCCACGTCGAGCCCGCGCTGGAGCATCCGGTCGAGCCAGTGCTGGTAGAGGGCGGTGTCCCCGCCGTCGTCCAGGTGGACGCAGACCCGCGCGTCCGGGGTGGTCCGACGAACCGCCGTCGTGCCCGCACGGACCAGGAGGGCCAGGGCGTCGAAGGCAGCCGCCTCCTGGTGGCGCGTGGCCCCTGGCCGGACATGGGCCCGGTCGTCGTGACGGGGCAGCTGCCCCAGGGGCCACAGCATGCCGTTGGTGATCTCGTTGCCGACCTGTACCCGGGAGGGGACCACCCCGGCCCGGAGGAAGGCACCCAGGACGTCGGTGGTGTACCGGTTGACGGTGAGTGCCAGCTCAGACAGGTCCTGACCCGTCCACTCCCGGGGGAGGACCTGCTTCCTGGGGTCGGTCCAGAAGTCGGAGTAGTGAAGATCCACCATGATCTGCATGCCGTGGCTGGTGGCACGCCGGGCCAGGGCGAGGTCGGTCTCCAGGTCGTTGCCGCCGCCGAGGTAGCCCTGCCCCGCGGCGTCGTACGGGTTGACCCACAACCGCAGCCGGACCAGGTTGACCCCGTTCCCGGCAGCGATCTCAAGGAGGTCGCCCTCCTGCCCGTCGTGGCAGAAGCGTCCGCCGCAGGCCTCCACCTCGGCCAGGCTGGAGACGTCGATACCACGGACGTCCAGGGGCGGGAGTCCTTTGGCACTGTCACGGGGCGTCATGGTGTCGCGGGAGATGTTGTTCACGGGTGTCATCCTTTCTCCCCGCCGACGGTGAGCCCGGAGATGAGGTAGCGCTGGAGCACAATGTAGAGGATCGTAATAGGGACCGCGACGAGGACGGCGCCGGCGGCAAAGAGAGTGAAGTCGTTGCGGGTGGCGTCGTTGACCATGGCGAACAGGCCAATGGCGATCGTCTTCTTCTCTGGGCTGGAGATGAGCAGCTGAGGCAGGACGAAGTCCATCCAGGGGACGGCGAACTGGGTGATCGCCACGAAGGTGAGCATGGGCTTGGTCAGCGGTAGGATAATGATCCGGAACACCTGGAGGCGGGACGCCCCGTCCATGAGCGCCGCCTCGTCGAAACTCGTGGAGATATTGTCCATATACCCCTTGAGCAGCCAGGTGTTGTAGGGCAGCTGGGCGGCCACACTGACCACGACCAGGCCGACCAGGGAGTCCAGCAGACCAAGGTTGAGGAACAGCATGTAGACGGCGATGGCAGTCAGGAAGGACGGGAAGACCTGGAGGACGAGCATGACCAGGAGCCCCGCGCTCCTGCCCCGGAACCTCAGGCGTGAGAACACATAGGCGTTGAAGGCGGAGAGGACCACGCTGAGGACGGCGTTGGCGGTTGCGACAATGAGGGAGTTGAGGTACCACCGCGGGTAGTCCGTCCCCGTCAGCAGCTCACGGTAGTTGTCAAGAGTCGCCCCGGCGGGGATCGCGGAGGCGTTGGCCAGGCCCTTGTCCGGCCCGAAGGAGGCGCCGACGACCCACACGAGGGGGTAGACGACCACGGCGGCCATTACGACCAGCTCGCAGTGCACGGCAGCCCTGGCGAGGTGGCGCCGGACCCTCTGGATGCTCACGACAGGTCAGCCCCTTCCATGGCGCGGGAGCGTCGCAGGTTCCAGACCGAGAAGCTGCCGACGACGACGAAGATGAGGATCGACATGACCGAACCTATGTTGTACATACGGTTGTCCAGGGTCAGCTTGTAGAGCCAGGTGATAAGGAGGTCGGTGTCACCGGCGTACTGGTAGGAGGGGTCTGCGGGACCTCCCTGGGTGAGGAAGTAGACGACCCCGAAGTTGTTGAAGTTGCTGACGAAGCTCATAATCAGCAGGGGGGCGGTCGCCCGGTAGACGATGGGGAGGGTAATGGCCCTGAAGGCCTGGAGGCCCGAGGCCCCGTCGATACGGGCAGCCTCGTACAGGCTGGAGTCAATATTCGTCAGGGTCCCGGAGATAAGGGCCATAAAGTAGGGGAAGCCGAGCCAGAGGTTCACCAGGAGGGCCACGGCACGGGCCAGGTTTGGCTGGTTGGGGTCGGTGAACCAGTTGACCCTCTGGTCCGTGATCCCCATGTCCACCAGAAAGCCGCTGACGGGGCCGAACTGCCCGTTGAACATGGAGCGGAACACGAGGGCCGAGACCATGGCCGGGACGGCCCAGGGCAGGATGAGGACACTGCGCCAGAGCCTGGGCCACAGGACGTCCCTGCGCGTGAGGAGGACCGCCTGGACGAACCCGAGGAAGTAGGTCGTCAGCGTCGCCAGGAACGCCCAGACCACCGTCCAGGTCAGGACCCCCGCAAAGGTCCGCGCCCAGCTGCCCACCCGCAGGACAGTCGTGAAGTTGTCCAGACCCACCCAGCGCACGAGGTGCGCAGGCGGGGTGTGGTCACGGTCGTAGCTCGTGAAGGCAATGAGGATCCCGAAGACGATGGGCAGGACCGAGACGAACAGGACCAGGAGTGCCGAGGGGGTCAACATGACGTACGCCGTCGAGCGCTGCCACAGGCTCCGGAGCCACTGCCGGGTGGAGGCAGTGGGCCTGCCACCGGCTCGTTCCCGGGCCGTGGTCCACGCGTCCCTCACGTTCCACCACCACAGCGCGACCAGGAGCAGGACCCCGAAGAGGGTGATCATGCCGTCAGCCAGGAGGGTGACCGAGTTGTCCCCGCTGGTCAGGCCCGAGGTGGTCATGGTCCGGGGGCGGGTTCCCAGGGTGACCAGGCCCCACAGGCCGTGGACGATCCAGCCTCCGTTGGCCCGTGGGGAGTAGTCCCTGCCTCCCAGGAGGTAGTGGCCGGTGACGACCTCGCTCGTCACGACGCCGACGAACGAGGTCAGGAAGATCAGGCCCTTTCCGACCTGCCGGTTGAGGATCTGGCCGCTGCCCCAGACCACCGCGGAGCACAGGGCCGGGACACCGCCCTGGTAGCGGCCCCGCCCGCGTCGCATCCTGGTCGCCATGTCAGCTCACCATGCTCCGGAGCTGGTCGTAGCTGGTGACCGCCTTGCTCTGGGCGGCGGGCACGTCCAGGACCCCGTCCCAGACACCTGCCACGAGCTCGTTGCCGACGGTGTACATGTACTCAGGAATCTCCTGGACGAAGTCCGCGTTGGCGGACTGGGCCAGGACGCCGGCCGCCTTGTCGTCGTCGGCCAGGGCGGGTACGGAGCCGAGCCTGTCGGGAGCCAGGGCGGGCACGGCCCTGACAGAGCTGTAGAGGGCCTGGGCACCGGCGTCGGAGGCGAGGAAGGCGGCCAGGATCCGGGCGGCGGCCGGGTACCTGGAGTAGCCGGAGACGACGCCGACGGCCATGCCGGCCAGGGAGGCGGCCTTCTGGCCGCCCGCGGTCGTGGGGAGCGTGGTGACACCGTACTCAAAGCCCTTTTCCTGCGCGGCGGCGTCGAAGTCGGAGAAAACCCAGGGACCGGTGATGACGTAGGGGGTCTGGCCCTTGATGAACTCGTTCTCAATGAAGTCGTAGGTGGCGTCCGCGGAGTTGACGTCCCAGACACTGCGCAGGTTCTTGTAGGACTCCAGGCCCTGGGTCAGGGTCTGCTGGTCCAGGCCGGGGTGGGCGAGGTCGCCGTCAGGGTACAGGTGCCAGCCCGCCGAGGACAGGACGGGGTAGGCGTAGTAGAGCTGGCCGGACAGGAATCGAATGGTCCAGCGGTTGCTCGCCTTGTCGTTGTACGTGGAGGCCAGGGAGGTGATCTCCTCCCAGGTGCGCGCAGGCTGGTCACTGCCGGTGAGATCCTTGAGAAGGGTCTTGTTGTAGAACAGGGCGATGGACTCCGTGGAGACCGGGACACCGTAGACCTGGCCGTCACGGGTGACCACGGAGCTGAGGTCCTGGCCGCACTGCTCGGCGATGACCGGACCGTACTCACCCAGCGGCGCCGCGAGGGAGGAGCTGACGGCCTGGGCGAGGTCGTCGAAGTTGGTGGTAAAGACGTCCGGGCCGGTACCCGCCTCACCGGCCAGGGACATCTTGTCCAGGGCGTCGACCTTGGCCACTACCTCGTAGTCCAGGACCGCTCCCGGGTGCGCCTTCTGAAAGGCGGCCTTGAGGGCGTCCCCGTAGGCGGCGTACTCGACCCAGATCCTCAGGGGCTGCTGCCCGGAGGCGACGGCGTCCTCCATGACGTACTGGCGGGCCTCGGCGTCCCACACCGGGCCGGTCGGGTCGTCCTGCCCAGCGGCGTCCTCAGGTGCTGAGCACGCCGCGAGCGCGGCGGTGAGCCCGGTGGCGCCGAGGACCGTCAGGAGGCGACGGCGGGACAGGGCGGGGGAGGTCCACAGGGTGGGGGTGGCAGTCATGGTGTCCTCTTCTGTGAGTACGGCGTCCTGGCAGGGCGACAGCCTGGGCGGACTTGACAGGTTCTGTGACCGGTCCCAGTATTAGTACCGGAGTTGGCACCTGTTAAGTCGCAGTTCCTGAGGGCAACTGACATGGGAGGCTCCAGCACCATCGACAATCAACGACCAGAGTTCTGGGACCGTTCCCATACGGGTTCCACCCAGGTCGGCCGGTAAGCCCACCGGTCGGCCGCCACGCCAGCCACCCAAGAGTCCAAGGAGTCCCCATGGCGACCCCGCCCCCGCCCCCCTCCGGGCGACCCCGCACCGCGACCAGCCCCGGCACCAGGAGCCTGCCCCTGCCCGGCACCCGTCTGCTGTACGGGGCCGACTACAACCCTGAGCAGTGGGATCCGCACGTCTGGCGCGAGGACGTCACCCTCATGCACCAGGCCGGGGTCAACACCGTGAGCCTGGGAATCTGGTCCTGGGCCCTGGTCGAACCGACACCAGGGACCTTCCGCTTCGAGTGGCTCGACGAGATCCTGGACCTGCTCCAGGAGGCGGGGATCGGCGTGGACCTGGCCACCCCGACCGCCGCCCCACCTGCCTGGTTCTACCGGGCCCATCCCGAGGCGTGCCTGGTCGAGGCCGACGGCACGGTGCGCCACGGCGGCTCACGCGGCATCTGCTGCCCCCACTCACCGGCCTACGCACGTGCCGCCGAACGGGTCACACGCGCCCTGGTCGAGCACGTCGCCAGACGCTGCGCCACCCCGGCCGACGAGGGCCCGCGCACCGCCCCGGTCATGTGGCACGTCCACAACGAGTACGGGGCCCCGGGCGGGGACTGCCACTGCGAGTGCTCCCAGGCCGCCTTCCGTACCTGGTTGCGCGAGCGCTACGGGAGCCTGGAGGCCCTCAACCGGGCCTGGGGCACGACCTTCTGGGGGCAGGTGTACGGCGACTGGGAGGAGGTGACCACCCCGCGCCACTCCGGTACCGCCCTCAATCCTGCCTGCGAGCTGGACTACGCCCGTTTCACCTCCGACTCCCTCCTGGCCCGTTTCACCGTCGAGCGCGACATTATCCGCGCCGCCTTCCCCCAGGCCCCGGTCACCACCAACTTCATGGCCACGAACTGCCCGGCCAACGACTACTGGCGCTGGGCGTCCCAGACGGACGTCGTGTCCACCGACTACTACCTGGAGGCGGACTCCCCCGTCCCCCAGATCTGGGCGGCCCTGGAGTCCGACCTCACCCGCTCCTTGGCGGGCGGGGCCCCCTGGCTCCTCATGGAGCACTCCGTCTCCGCGGTGAGCTGGCAGTCCCACAACCGTGCCAAGGACCCCGGTCAGGAGCGCCGCACCGCCCTGGCCCACGTGGCACGGGGAGCCGACGGCGTCATGGCCTTCCAGTGGCGGGCATCACGACGTGGGGCTGAGAAGTTCCACTCCGCCATGATCCCCCACGCCGGGACGGACACGCGGGTCTTCCGGGAGGTCTGTGAGCTGGGGGCCGAGCTCGCCGCCCTGTCCGAGCTGCGCGGGACCCGGGTCCGGGCGCGGGTGGCGCTGACCTGGGACTGGGAGTCCTTCTGGGCCCAGGATCTCGCGTGGCGCCCCAGCAGCCTCATGAGCCACCGCGAGCAGGTCCGTACCACCTACCGCTGGCTGTGGGAGCGCGGGACCACGGTCGACCTGGCCCACCCCGAGGCCGACCTGTCCGGCTACGACGTCGTCATCGCCCCGGCCTCCTACCTGGTCTCACAGCGGGCCTGCGAGAACCTGGCCACCTTCGTGGAACGGGGCGGGCGCCTGGCGGCCCTGCCCTTCTTCGCCGTCGTGGACGCCGAGGAGTGCGTGCACCGTGGAGGGGCCCCGGGCCCCTTGCGCGACGTCCTGGGCCTGAGCGTGGAGGAGATCCGGCCCGTGCCCGTAGGCCAGGAGGTGCACCTGGCACCCACCACCCGGGGAGAGGGACGAGCGGTCAGCGCCTCACCGCTCACCGGGACGCTGTGGTCGGAGGACCTCCGGCTTGAGGGGGCTGAGCCCGTGTGGACGGCCCTGGACGGCCCCACACCCGGACCGGCCGTGACCGCGCACCGATACGGGCAGGGGCTGGCCGTCTACGTGTCGGTCCTGCTGGACGGGCAGGGGCTGGCCCGCGTCCTGGAACCACTGCTCAACCTGCCCACCGACCGCCCGGTGGTGGACGGCGGGGCACGGGTGCCGGGCCTGGAGGCGGTCACCCGCTACGGGGTGGGCGAGCGGGAGGGCACCACCTACACGATCCTGGTCAACCACGACGGCGTCGCGCACACGGCGGCCCTGGCGGGCACCGACGTCCTCACCGGCGAGGAGCTGGATAGCGTCACACTGCCTGCCGGGGACGTGCGCGTCGTGAGGAGCCAGCTATGACGTCCTTGGCCCCGAGCCGGTCCTGCGGCGCCCCAGTCGTGGCTATCGCGCAGAGGCTCGTCGAAAGCGGCGCCCCGACGCCCGCGGGGACCAGTCGTGGCTATCTACGCGCAGAGGCTCGTCGAAAGCGGCACCCCGGCGCCCGCGGGGACCAGGTGGCGGCGGGCGGCCAACAGGGACGCACACGACCGCGGGCCCGCGGGGACCAGGGCTGGCGACTCCTAGCGGACCACCGCCCCCGGCCCGGATCCAGGTCCGCGCCCGCGCTGGTACCTGGGCCCGGGTCTACGCTGGCACTCCGGCCCGCGCCCGGACCCGCCGCACCGGTGCACGCCCCACCGGCGCACGCTCCACCGGTAGGCCGGCGCCACCACCCACACCGCGGCCACAAGGGCCGCCTGGACTCCGCGCGACCAGCCGACGTCGGGCATGACGAGGACCGCCACCCCGGCTGCCAGGCACTCGGCGGCGTTGAACAGGACGTCGTAGAGGGAGAAGGCCCGGCCGCGGTAGTCGTCGGAGGTGTCCGTCTGGACGATCGTGTCCACGGCGATCTTGGCGCCCTGCACCCCGACCCCGAAGACGAACAGCCCGGCCGCCATGCCCTCACGGGTGTGTCCGGCCACCAGGAGCACCTGCCCCAGGCTGCCTCCCAGCAGGCAGGCCACCACCCAGGTGGGTGGGCTGACGCGCTCCTGGGCCAGCGGGGTGAGGACGACGGCCAGGCCGTGCCCGACAAGCATCGCTCCCATGAGGGTGCCGAAGACGGCCAGGCCCGCGTCGGCGTCGGCGGGGTCGGCGAGGAGGTTGCGGGAGGCCAGGATAATGGTCACGAGCTCCAGGCCGTAGACGAGCCGGTAGGCGCCCATGACCCCCAGGGCGAGCGCCGGGGTGCGTCGGGACAGCAGGTGCCGGACGGCGTCGGCCAGGTCGCGGACCGTGCCCGTGGTACCGGTGCCTGTGGTGCCGAGCCCCCGGGCGGTGTCCTCCGGCTCGCTCCGCCGCTGGGCCCCGAAGGCCCCGGCGGTCCCGGCCCCGGCAGCCCCGGCGGCCCCGCCCCCGGTGGACCGCGCCCTGGTGAGCCAGTCGGGGCCCAGCTCGTCGCGGCCCAGGCGACTCACGACCCCGGCGGAAGCGACGTAGAGCCCCGCGGCGGTCAGGAGGCTGGCGACGTCCTGGGCGTCCGCTGGCAGCGTGAGCCGCAGGAGGAGGCCGATGACCGCCCCGGCGGCCGTGGCCGCCCCACCGAGGGTCGGCACCAGGGAGTTCGCGGTCAGGAGCCGGTCGGCGTCCACCACGTGGGGCAGGCTCGCGGCGAGGGTGGCCAGGAGGAAGCGGTTGACCCCCAGGGCCGCGAGGACCAGGAGGTAGACCACCACCCCGGCGCCCGCGCCCCGTATGACCACGGCCGTGGTGAGGATGAGCCCGGCGCGCACGAGGTTCATGGTCATGAGGGTGCTGCGTCGTCGGAAGCGGTCAATGAAGGGACCGGTGAAGGGGCCGACCACGCTGAAGGGCAGGAGCATGACGACCAGGGCGGCGGCGACGTCGCCCGTGCTCGTGGCGTTCTGGGGAGCGAAGAAGAAGAGGGTGACCAGGCCCACCTGGACCATGCCGTCACCGGTCTGGGAGATGAGGCGGGTGGCCAGGAGGATCCGCAGGCCGCGCGAGGCGGCCAGATCCCGCAGGTCGTCTCGCAGTCGCACGCCCCCAGGCTACGCGCCCAGGGCAGTCGTTTGCGGACGCTACTGGCGTAGCGGATACCTACCCCAGGCAGGCGCCCCTCTCAGACCAGACGGGCGGACAGGACGCCGTTAATCCCGCACAGCTCGTCCAGGAGCCCGGAGGCCACCTCCCCCTCGACGTCCACCAGGGTGACCGCCAGCTCACCGCGGGACTTATTGAGCAGGTTGGCAATATTCTGCCCGTGCTGGGCCACAATGGTGGAGACCTGACCCACCATATTGGGTACGTTGCGGTTGACAATGACAATACGTCGGGTGCCGGGCTCGCGCGACATGACGGCCTCGGGGAAGTTGACCGAGTTGTGCACCTGCCCGTCCTCCAGGAAACCGCGCAGGGAGTCCACCGCCATCATGGCGCAGTTGCGCTCGGCTTCCTTGGTAGAGGCCCCCAGGTGCGGCAGGGAGATGCACCTGGGGTGCTTGTGGACGGCCGTGGAGGGGAAGTCGCACACGTACCCGCCCAGCTTCCCCTCGTCCAGGGCGGCCACGACGGCGGCGGTGTCCACGATCTCAGCGCGGGCGAAGTTGAGCAGCACCGCGGTATCCTTCATGAGGGCGATCCGCTGGGTACTCACCAGGCCGCGGGTCGAGTCAATGAGGGGAACGTGCACGGTGAGGATATCGGCCTTGCGGAACACGTCCTCAATAGAGTTGGCGCGCTTGACGTCGGCGGACAGGTGCCAGGCGTGCTCCACGCTAATGGCAGGGTCGTATCCAATGACCTTCAGCCCCAGACCCAGGGAGGCATTAGCCACCTGGACGCCGATGGCCCCCAGCCCAATGACCCCCAGGGTACGCCCGGGCAGCTCGAACCCGACGAACTTCTTCTTTCCGGCCTCCACGGCCCGGGCGATGGCGTCGTCGTCACCGGCGAGGGTGTGGGCGAAGCGGGCGGCAGGAATAAGGTGGCGCGAGGCAATGAACAGGCTGGCCAGGACCAGTTCCTTGACGGCATTGGCATTGGCGCCCGGGGTGTTGAACACCGGGATACCGCGCTCAGTCAGGGAGGTCACCGGAATATTATTGGTGCCGGCCCCGGCACGGGCCACCGCGAGCACGGATCCGGGGACCGCGGAGTCGTGGAGGAGGGCGGAGCGCAGCAGCAGGGCGTGCGGATCCTCCACCGATCCGCCTACCTCGTAGCGGTCGTCGGGGAAGCGTGCCAGCCCCTTGCCGGAGATGGCGTTGAGGGTGCGGACACGGAACTGCTTGGAGGTCATGGTAGGTCCTTCTCTTTGAAGACAGTGTTTGTTTGCGGGTAATGGTGAGGCGGACACCCCCTCGCCGGGGCGGCAGACGGGGCCGAGCAGGACGCAGGCAGGGGGTGTCGCATCGCACCCGGTGCCGCGACGGGGCGCCAGGTCCCGCGCGGCCGGGCACCGCAGTACCGGGCCCCATGCCGCCAGGTCCCACGCCGCCGCACCGCGCAGAGCCAGCCAGCTCAGCCGTGGGTGCGTTCGAACTCGGCCATGTAGTCAATAAGGGCCGTCACGCCCTCCATGGGCATGGCGTTGTAGATGGAGGCCCGCATACCTCCCACGGAGCGGTGGCCCTTGAGGTTGGTCAGCCCGGCTGCTAGCGCCCCGGCCAGGAACTCGGCGTCGAGGGCGGGGTCGGCCAGGGTGAAGGGGACGTTCGTCCAGGAGCGCGAGCGCTCCTCAACGGGGTTGGAGTAGAAACCGGAGGAGTCAATGGCCGCGTAGAGGGCGGCGGCCTTGGCCTGGTTGCGCTCCCCCATGGCGGTCAGCCCGCCGGTGTCCTCAATCCAGTGGGCGACGAGTCCCAGGAGGTAGACGGAGAAGGTGGGCGGCGTGTTGAGCATGGAGTTGGCGGCGGCCATCTTCGTGTAGTCCAGGACGCCAGGGGTAATGGTGCGGGCGCGGCCCAGCAGGTCCTCGCGGACAATGACCACGGTCAGCCCCGAGGGACCCATGTTCTTCTGGGCGCCGGCGTAGATGAGACCGAAGCGGCCCACGTCCAGGGGGCGGGAGAGGATCGTGGAGGAGAGGTCCCCCACGAGGGGCACGTCCCCGGCGTCGGGGACATTGGGGAACTCCACCCCGCCAATGGTCTCGTTGGGCGTGTAGTGCAGGTAGCGGGCGGTGGCGGGGACCTCGTAGGAGCCGGGGTCGGGCGTGGTGGTGTAGGAGGAGGCGGACTCGTCGGCGCTCACGACGACGTCGAGGTCGTAGGCACGGGCCTGCTTAATGGCCTTGGTGGACCACTGGCCGGTGTTGAGGTAGGCGACCGTGTCCCCCGCGGTAGTGAGGTTCATGGGGACGGCGGCGAACTGGGCGGTGGCCCCGCCCTGGAGGAACAGGACGCGATAGCTCTCGGGCACGGCGAGGAGTCGGCGCAGGGTGGTCTCGGCGTCGACGGCGCAGGCCACGAAGTCCTTCTCGCGGTGGGAGACCTCCAGGACGCTCATGCCCGAGCCGCCCCAGTCGGTCAGCTCGGAGGCGGCCCGCTCCAGGACGGGCAGGGGTAGCTGGGCGGGGCCTGCGGAGAAGTTGTAGACGCGCATACGGGCATCCTCACCCATTCTCACCTAGTGGGCAATTCAAGTTCAGAGAGCGGAACGGTCTGGCCGTGAGACGACGCCGAGGCGCCAGGCGCAGAAGACCGAGGCGACGACGCCCGGGACCGACACCGATACCACGCCCGAGCAGGAGCACAGTTGAATGTCCGGGTGGGGTGTGGGACGTGGGTCCTGGTTTGGGGGGTGTGGGTGTGGGGGTGTCTGGGATTCTGGTGTGTGGTGGTTGTGGTGTGTGTGCGTGGGTTGGGTGGTGGTGTTATGGTGGTGTGTGTCGTCTGGTTGGCGGTGGGGTTGGTCGTGGTGGCGCTGGTGCCGCCGGGGCCGCCCCTGGTGTTCCCGAGCGTGTGAGGGGGGTCGTGATGGTGCGGTCCGGGTCGTGGGTGCCTGTCCTGGTGGTGGTCATGGTGGCCTCCGGTGTGGCGGGGTGCTCCGGTGGGGCTGGTGCGGGGGCGTCGCCGAGTGTGGATCCCTATGAGGTGGGTGCCAGTGCGATGGCGGCGGCGGCCTCTGCGTCGGCCAGTGCGCGGGCCAGTCGTGACGCGGCCCTGGGGCCGGACCTGGTGGCCAGGCGCGAGGCGGCCCTGGCCACACCACCACCGGAGCGGCCCGAGCAGATCAGCGAGGACACCACCGAGGGCGCCGCGACCGCGGCCGCCTACTTCATTGACCTCTACCAGTACGCCTTCGTCACCGGCGACACCACGGACTTCGCGGCCATGAGCGAGCAGCGGTGCGTCTTCTGCAACAGCGTCATCGACGACGCCAAGAAGATCCACGACAGCGGCGGGTGGGCCGACCCATGGGACAGCACGGTCACGGCAGTCCGGGTCTACGAGCAGAACCCCGGCTACGACTACATCCACGTAGAGATCGACATGCAGTGGGCGGAGGGAACCTCGTACGACGGAGATGGGACACCGAAGACGACAGACTCCAGAGACTTCACCCTCATTATCGCAATGCGCTACGTAAACGGAAACTGGACGATCGGGGAGTCCGAGGTAAAGAAATGATGGGCACTATAACCTACGCTGCCGTGATCGTGTTGACACTCCCCGTCACCCTTCCTATGCCAGGCGGGGGAGGATCTGACAGTTCGCCAACTACGGATATCGGGGGCAGAGCTCAGGGGCAGTCAATTACCTTGTACGGTGACCAGTACACCCGGGTAGATCCGCCCGCGGGGCCGTCCGGGTCCGGCTCGGGCGGCTCGGGCTCTTCCGGATCCGGATCGTCCGGGTCCGGTGGCGTGGTGGCGGCGTACTCCGACCCGAGCGGGGGGCGGTTCCCCTCGTGCGAGTTCGTGGGCACGTTCACCCGTTATAAGCGGGGCGGCTTCTTTAAGTGCCGCTTCGACCGCGCCTCCGAGCCCGAGCCTGCGCCGGCTGCGGTGCCGGTGGTGGTCTCGGCCAGGGACGTGGCGTCCCTGATGGTGGAGGGGTCGGGTATCACCCGCCAGCCCCCGGGTTCCACGGCCCGGGTGGACGTGGACCTCATCGCCTACACCGACCCCTCCACCCGCTCCCTGTCCACCACCGTGGCCGGCACCCTGGTGGAGGTGGAGGCCACGCCCGCCTCCTACCACTGGGACTGGGGGGACGCCACCACCACGACCACCACCAGCCCCGGCGCCCCCTGGCCCCACCAGACCCTGACCCACCGCTACCACCACCCCCAGACCGGCGTCCACCTCACCCTGACCACCACCTGGACCGCCCGCTACCGCCCCCAGGACGGAACCTGGCACGACGTCCAAGGCACCGTCACAACCACCCAGATATCCGACACCTTCAACCTAGTAGACACCACAACACACCTCACCGACCACGCAGAACACAAACAAGGACACTAGACAACCCCCGCACCCACGCCCCGTACAACACGCACCGCTCGTGACAGGCACCGAGCCTGGATCCTCAGCGCGGTACACCACCCCCACAGGCAACAAGTACCGTTCTCACGAGCAACAAGTACCGTTCTCACGAGCAACAAGTACCGTTCTCACGGCCAACAAGTACCGTTCTCACGAGAGGGTGCGAGGCAGCACACCAGCGGCCAGCCCCACCCCACCGCCCGCACTCACCGCCGCACCCGCACCCCACCGCCCGTACTCACCGACGCGCTGCCCACCAGGAGCGCAGAGCCTGACGAGCCGCCTCAGGACCCACCGGCCCCTTCTCCATACGCAGGTCCAACAGGAAACGGTAGGCCTCCCCCACTACCGGACCCGGCTCCAGACCCAGTTCGGCCATAATCTGACCGCCGTCGAGCTCGGGGCGGATGGCGTCAAGCTCCTCCTGCCTGGACAGGGCGGCAATGCGTGCCTCCAGGTCGTCGTAGGCGTGGGAGAGCATGGCGGCCTTGCGCCGGTTGCGGGTGGTCACGTCGGCACGGGTGAGACGGTGCAGACGCTCCAGCAGCGGCCCGGCGTCGGTGACGTAGCGACGCACCGCGGAGTCCGACCAGGCGGCGTCGGCGTAGCCGTGGAAGCGCAGGTGCAGCTCCACCAGGCGGGAGACGTCCTTGACGGTCTGCTTGTCAAAGCGCAGGGCCCGCAGGCGCCTGGCGGTCATGCGCGCCCCCACGTGGTCGTGGCCGTGGAAGGTGACGGTCCCGTCGGGCAGGAACCGGCGCGTGGCGGGCTTGCCGATGTCGTGCAGCAGAGCCGCCAGGCGCAGCACCAGGTCCGGGGCGGGCACGGGGCCCTCGGGCCCGGTCTCCAGGTCCATGGCCTGCTCCAGGACGGTCAGGGTGTGCTCGTAGACGTCCTTGTGACGCCGGTGCTCGTCCACGGTCTCACGCAGGGAGGCCACCTCCGGCAGGACGACGTCGGCCACACCGGTGTGCACCATGAGCTCCAGGCCCCGGCGCGGCCACCGGCTGGTCAGGAGCCGCTCCAGCTCGGCCCGGATCCGTTCGGCGGAGACAATGTCCAGGCGCGGGGCCATCTCCGCCATGGCGTCCATCACGTCCATCTCGACGTCGAAGCCCAGCTGGGAGGCGAAGCGCGCGGCCCGCATTATGCGCAACGGGTCGTCGTCGAAGGACTGGACGGCGCCCACCGGGGTGCGCAGGACGCCCGCCTCCAGGTCCGTCAGACCCTCGTGGGGGTCCACGAGCTCCAGGTCGGGCAGGCGCAGGGCCATGGCGTTGACGGTGAAGTCGCGGCGGCTCAGGTCCCCGGTCAGGGTGTCGCCGTAGGAGACGGTTGGCTTGCGCGAGCCCACCTCGTAGGCCTCGGTGCGGTAGGTGGTCACCTCCACGACCGTCTCGCCCCGGCGTGCGCCAATGGTCCCGAAGTCCTTTCCGACGTCCCAGGTGGTGTCGCCCCACTGGGTGAGGATCCTCTCCGTCTCCTCGGGTCGCGCGGAGGTGGTCAGGTCCAGGTCGTGGGGCGCCACCCCCAGGAAGGCGTCCCGGACCGGGCCCCCGACCAGTGCGATCTCGTGCCCGGCGCGCGTGAAGAGGTGCCCCAGGACCGCCAGGGCCACGGGCAGGTGCTCCAGGGCGGCGCGGGCGGTCGCGGTCAGGCCCCGGTCGTCCACCGGGGCGGAGGCAGCCACCCCGGGCTCGACGGCGTCGCGGGGGTTGTCATGCGTGGGCTCAGTCATCAGGGCAAGCCTGCCACGAACCGACTCGGGGGCGCCCCGGGCACGCCCGCGGGCACAGGAGCAGACGACCCCCACCCGGGAGCGCACCCGCGCAGGCGCGCCTGCCAGTCAGGCCTACCGGGCACCAGCCGGACCCGGTAACGGCTGGACCCCCCCAGGGCATCACCTCTTGTCGCCGCAAACGGCTGCGCCACTGGGCCGCCGGGCCCCGCCAGCAGGGCGTCGCCCAGGCTCAACAAACCCGCCAGATGAGTCAGCTGGCCGGACCCCACACCAGCGCCCCCACCGGTGCCCCTCACTAGCACCCCCACAAGAGACAGCGCACAAACGCGCACCTACCTGCTCCAACGACCAGCGGCACGACCCTCCCGCAGCCGGACGCACCCCCGCACCGGGACGGGCCGCATCCCGAGCCGCGCCCCGTCCCCGCAGGCACGTCTCACGGATCGGTCCAGCAGGCCCTTTCCGCCCGACCACCTAGACTGCCTCTATGCCCTCTCACCGCACTCGCTCACCCCGCGCCGCCATACCGGCGCGACACGGCGGTGCGCGAAACCTGCCGGTAGTGGACGAGACCAGTGCCGGCGGGCTCATTGTGGAGGTCCAGGGGGGCCGGGCGGCAGTCGCCGTCATCGCCCGGCGCAACCGGGGCGGACGCCTGGAGTGGTGCCTTCCCAAGGGCCACCTGGAGGGCAGTGAGACCCCCGAGCAGGCAGCGGTTCGCGAGATCGCCGAGGAGACGGGAATCACGGGTCGGGTCCTCAAGCACCTGGCTACTATCGACTACTGGTTCGCCAGCAGCGACCACCGCGTCCACAAGGTGGTCCACCACTTCCTCCTGGAGGCCACGGGTGGGACGCTGACCACCGAGAACGACCCCGACCACGAGGCCGAGGACGTCGCCTGGGTAGACATCGACCAGGTCGCCCGCCGTCTGGCCTACCCCAACGAGCGCCGGATCGTGGCAGCTGCGCGCTCGATCCTCGTCGGTGACAGGAGCACCTCCTCATGACACGGCAGTGGAGTATACGTCGCGCAGCCAGGTTCCTGTGCGGGATCACCGCGAGCCTGGCCCTGGCCCTGGCGCCCTCGGTCTGCTGCGCCGCCCAGCCCGGCCTACCGCCATCACAAGCCCCAGTGACCCAGCCTGGCCTACCGCCGTCGCAGGCCCTGGCCGCCCAGTCCGCCCCCGCCGCGGGCACGGCCCCCTCACAGGCCCCCCTGGTGGAGGGCGAGGTGACCCTCAGAGTGGACGCCCTGGCCCCCGAGGTCCTCACCAAGGGCCAGGACCTGACCGTCAGCGGCACCATTACCAACGGCACCCAGGAGACCCTGGACAGGGCCGCCCTGAGCGTCCAGGTGCAGGACCACACCGAGATCATCACCACCGACCTGGAGTCCTGGCTGGCGGACGAGCGGGAGAGCTCCCTGACCACCTCCCTGACCCAGGACCTGCACGCCCCCGTCCCACCGGGGGCCACCGGCACCTTCAGCGTCACCGTCCCCGCCGCCGACCTGCCCCTGTCCAGCACCCGGGAGTGGGGGCCCCGCGGCGTCCAGGTCAGCCTGGCCCAGGGCGCCACCACCGTGGCCAAGGACCGCAGCCTGCTCATCTGGTCCAGCGACGCCACCCCGAGCAGGGCCACGGGCGTGACCACCGTCATACCGGTCACCGCCTCGCCCTCCGAGCTCATCGCCCTGAGCACCGTCGCCCTGTCTCCCCCCGCCTCCACCGAGTTCAGCACCCAGCCCGCCGACTCAGCCACTGTCCTACCCACCCAGGATCCCGCCCCGGCGCCCTCAGGGGTGACGACCACCGTGGAGCGGCTGCGCCAGCGGGTGCTGGGGCTGCTGGCGCTGGCGGGCGACGGCGTCGTCCTGGCCGTGGACCCGGCGCTCCTGAAGGCCCTGGGTGTCCCGGCCACACCGCCCCCGGGAAGCGGGCAGGCCACGGCCTCACCCACCCCCGCGGAGACCCCCTCCGCCGAGCCCTCCCCCACGACGCCCTCCCCCAGCTCCACAGCCACCTCCACGGCCTCCCCCGGGGCCAAGTACGCCTTCCCCGCGACCGACCCCCTGACGGCGGCGCTGACCAAGGCCGTGTCCGCCGGGGAGGTGATCGCCCTGCCCTGGAACGACGCCGACGTCCCAGCCCTGGCGCACCTGGGGGAGACGGATCTCATTAGCTCGGCGTTGGAGCGCTCCGCCTCCTCCCAGACGGTCGCCGCCGGGGCGGCCACGGACACCGCCTGGGTGGAGGATCTGGACAGCCAGACCCTGAGCGCGCTGCCCGCCTCCACCACCACCCTCATCGCCCCGGCGTCGGCGGCCCCGGTGGCCGAGGACCTGACCTACACCCCGAGTGGGACGACCCTCATTGACGACCGCGTGGTCCTCCTGTCCGACCCCAGCCTGTCCCAGGCGCTGGCCTCCACCTTGAGCACCGGCAGCTCCCGGTCCCCGCTGTGCGAGCTGGACTCCCGCCAGCTCCTGCGCGGCCTGTCCGCCATTATCACCCGCCAGGCCCCGGCCCTGAACCGGAACCTGGTCGTCACCCTGGGTCGGGGGGCCGCCACGAACCCCCAGGCCCTGGGACGGCGCCTGGAGGCGCTCATGGGCAACAGCTGGTCCGAGCCCCGGACCCTGTCCAGGGTCGTGTCCGACACCCGCGCCAGCCAGAACCTGGTGGAGCGTCAGGACCTGGCGCAGCAGTCCGTGTCCCAGACCGAGCTCAGCACCAGCGAGCTGGAGCAGGCACGTGATGTAGAGCATACGCTGGGCTCGATCGTGGGGGTGCTGGCCTCACCGACCACCCAGCTGGAGGGGGTCACCCAGGTCGTCTCGACCGTGACCTCCACGGTCTGGCGCGACGACCCCTCCGGACGCCAGAGGGCCCTGACCGCCGACCACCAGGTGGGCACGCGGATCACCCAGTCCCTGGGCGCGGCGCCGTCGAGCACCATTAACCTCATTGCCCAGAGCGCGGACGTGCCGGTGCGGATCACCTCGTCCCTCAACCAGGCGGCCACGGTCCAGGTGCGCATCTTCTCCTCCTCCACCAGGCTCCAGCCCCTCAAGCCGGTCACCATCACGGTCCCGGCCCGCGGCGGGGCGGTGGCCTCCCTGCCGGTGAGCGCCGTGGGCAGCGGTGACGTGAACCTGACCATCCACATCCTGGCCCCAGACGGTACCGTGGTGGGTACACCCGCCATCCTGCACATGCGGGTACGGGCGAACTGGGAGAGCAGAGGCGTGCGCGTGGGCGCCTCGGCCCTGGTTATCCTGCTCGTCGTCGGCGTCGTGCGGACCATCCGCAGCGGACGCCGTCAAGGGCCCCGGTCTGCCGCGGCCCCCCACCCGGCCACATGAGGAGGCAGCGTGAGCCGCACCCCCCAGAACTCACTCGCCCGGTCCAGCGCGGTCATGTTCGCGGGAACCCTGACCAGCCGGATCCTCGGGTTCGTGCGCAACGCGCTGCTGGCGGTGGCCCTGGGCGCCACCGCCTCCGGGGCGGCGGACGCCTTCAACACCGCCAACGCCCTGCCCACCCAGCTCTACAACCTGCTCATTGGCGGCATCCTCAACGCCGTCCTGGTGCCGCAGATCGTACGGGCCCTGCGGCAGAAGAACGGCGACGAGCTGGTCAACCGGCTCCTGACCGCCGCGGGGACCCTCATACTGGCCGTCACCGTCCTGCTGACCATAGCCGCCCCGCTGGTCATTATGGTCTACGCCTCGGGGCTGGAGGCCTGGCTGCCGGTGGCCTACGGGTTCGCCTTCTGGTGCATGCCCCAGATCTTCTTCTACGGCCTGTACGCCCTGTGGGGGCAGGTGCTCAACGCCCGCTCCAGCTTCGGGCCGTACATGTGGTCCCCGGTCCTGAACAACATTATCTCCATCGCCTCCCTGCTGGCCTACATGCAGATCTACCAGTCCTACCAGGGCAGCGAGACCCCGGCCGACTGGGGCGTGGCCAGGATCGCCCTGGTGGCGGGCACCGCCACCCTGGGGATCGTCATCCAGGCCGTGGTGCTCTACCTGCCCCTGCGCCGTATCGGCTTCAGGCCCCGGGTCGTCTTCGGGGTCAGGGGGATCGGCCTGGGGCAGACCTCCAAGGTGGCCTCCTGGGCGCTGCTGGGCGTGTTCATCGCCTCCCTGGGTGACTGGGCGACGACGAACCTCGGCTCCCTGGCCGTGACCGCCGCCAGGGAGCCCGCGTACGCCGGGGTGGTCGTGCCCTCCACCACCATGTACGCCAACGCCCTCCTGGTCTACATGCTCCCCCAGTCCCTGGTGACCACCTCCATTATCACCGCCCTGTTCACCCGCATGAGCGAGAAGGCCGCTGCCGGGGACGGGGAGGGGGTCCGTGACGACCTGTCCCTGGGGCTGCGCTCGGTGGCCGTGTTCACCATGCTGGCCAGCGCCGGGATCGTGGTGCTGTCCGCCCAGGCCCTGCAGGCCTTCGTGCCCTCGATCTCCACCGCCGAGGCCGTGGGCTCGGCACCGGTCCTCATCGCCCTGGCCCTGGGGATCGTGCCCCAGGGGGTGTGGTTCACGACCCAGCGGGTCATGCTCGCCTACGCCGACACCAAGCGGCTGCTCCTGGCCGACCTGGTGGCCGGCGTCACCCCGGTCGTGGCCTGCGTGGTGGCCTACTTCCTGGCCCCGGCCAACCTCTGGATGGTGGGGGCCGCCGTCGGCTCCTCCCTGGGGCTGGTCGCCGCCTCGGCCGCCATCGTCCCGCTCATGCGCCGCCACATCCCCTCCCTGGACGGCCGCCGGGTCCTGAGCACCTACCTGCGCCTGGGCATGGCCGCGCTGGGAGCGGCGGCGGCGGGCACGGGCGTGCGCCTGCTGCTGGGGCCGGCCGACGGCTCCATGACGGGCACCCGCGCCCTGGACGCCCTGGTGCAGATCGCCGTGGTCGCCACGGTCATGACCGTGGTGTACCTGGCGGTCGGCCGCGTCCTGCGGGTGAGTGAGCTCAGCCTCCTGTTCACGCGCCTGGCCCGGATCCTGGCGCTCCTGGGCCGCCTGCTGCCCGGCGCCCTGGGCGCCGCGGTGCTACGGGCCTCCCAGGCCCTGGATCCGACGACGTCGGCGCCCACTTCGCAGGGGCCGGTAGCCAGCGCGGACGGAGCAGCCGGGGTGACCGCGGCTGGCGTAGCCGCGGACGGGGCGAGGGCAGGCGGGACGGCCGCGCACGCCGGGGCCCTGCCCGGTGGGGCCCGGCAGGCCGCGGGTGGGGCGGCCACCGGTGTCCTGCAGGCCACCGGTGTCCTGCAGGCCACCGGGGCCCCACAGGCCGCAGGGGTCCCACAGGGAGAGGCCTCGTTGCCGCCCCGCACGAGGTCGGCGGTAGCGCCGTCAGGAACCCGGAGGACCGGAGCGACCCGTACCACCGGGCACTCCGTCAGCGCCCCGACGGGCTCGCTGCCCCCCAGCATCCCGGTGCGCCCCGGCGCCCCCACGACCCCCGGGCCCTCCGAGGGTCACCCACCGGCACAGCCGGCTGTGGCGTCGCCCTATGCTGTCGGTAACACTGCGGTACGACGCCCCTCTGAGGTTACGATGGGATCACAGTCAGCGCGCCACCAAGCAAAGAGGAGGGCCCGCATGAGCACCATGACTCCACTGGGTTCCGGGCGCTACGCACTCGGGGAGGCTCTCCCCGCCACCTTGCCACGGATCGTGCGCCACCTGGGCGTGGACACGATCCTGGACCGCGACGTCATGATCCTGACGCTGACGGACGCCACCCCCCACCGGGCCGAGGTCCTGGAGGCGGCCGCCCGCGCGGTCCTCATCACCGACTCACGGGTCCAGCGCGTCTACGACGTGGAGGAGGGATCCGTCACCTTCATTGTCACCGAGCCGCCCGAGGGCGTCAGCCTGGCCGAGCTGGTGCGCCGGGGCGTCAACCCCGCCCAGGCCCGCACCATTATCGGGGAGGTCGCCAGCGCCCTGGAGTCGGCCTCCCGCCGCGGCCTGCACCACCTGGGTCTGGGCCCGGACTCGGTGCGTCTGCGCCGCCACGGCCAGGTCCAGGTCCTCGGGCTGGGGGTCGACGCCGCCGTCCTGGGCCGCGAGGGGGGCGTGAACTTCGACCCCCTGGCCGCCGACCGGACCGACGCCAAGGGCCTGGTCAGCCTCCTGTACTACCTGCTGACCAAGCGGTGGCCCGGAAAGCGCTCGGGGATCCCCTCGGCCCCCATGGGCGCGAGCGGACCGGTACCGCCCTCGCGCCTGGACCCTGACTGGGACCCGTCCGACCGTGACCTGGAGGCCCTTATCGCCCGGACCTGGGGCGGTCACCCGCCGCTGTCGGCAGCGGAGGTCGCCCGGTCCCTGGGGCGGTGGGACTCCCGTTCCCTGCTGCCGCTCCTGCCCGCCCCGGACCCGGAGCCGGCCGCCCCGCAGGACCGGCCGGCCGAGTCCTTCCTGGCCACCACCAAGGCCGTGGCCCTGGAGGCGGCCTCACGCTACGGCGACCCGGTCCCGGTCCCTCCGCGCCAGCCGGCCCCCGCCCAGGGCGACGCCCAGGCCCCCCAGGCCCCCCAGGGCGCGGGCACCCAGACCCAGGGCGCCGCCCCGCAGGCGCCCGCCACCGCGCCCCCGGAGCAGCTGCCGGCCCAGATCCCACCCCGGACCCGCCCGGCGGTGGAGACCCCGTACTCCAACCCGGTGCCGCCGTCGATCCCCCCGAGCGCGCCGCCGGCCCAGCCCGAGCCCGTCGCCGCCCCGCCCTCCCGGCCCGCCGACGGCAGGAACCCCACGCAGACGTGGTCGGCCTCCCAGGCCCGTGGGGCCGCCGTGGCCGCGACCCCGGAGCGGGTCGAGGACGACGAGGAGAGCTCCCGGTCGGTGAGCCGCACCTCCACGGTGGTCCTCGTCTCCCTGGTGGCGCTGGTCCTCGTGGGCGCGTTCTTCGCGGTGAGCAACCTCCTCCAGCTCGCCGGCGTGCGACTGACCGACGACGACGTCCCGGCGGCCAAGACCGTCCCCAGCACCTCGACGTCGAGCACGCAGGCGCCCGCCGCCACCACCAGCAGCAGCGACGACAGCACCAAGCCGACGCCCTCCTCGGCGCCGGTCAAGGTCGCGGGGGCCAAGAGCCTGAGCGGGGACCACCCCGAGCTGGAGAGCCGCCTGACTGACGGCGACACCTCCAAGGAGTGGTTCTCCCAGTGGCACCGGGACCCGGGCATGGACGGGGGGACCAAGTCCCTGGCCGTGACCCTGGAGCAGAAGGCAACCGTCTCGGGCATCGACATCCAGGGCACCGGGGCGGGCGGCCACGTCCAGATCCGGGCCACCAGCCCCGACGACCCCGAGGGCGGCACCCTCCTGGCGGAGGGCGAGTTCACCCAGGGCACCACCACCTTCAACTTCCAGAAGCCTACCGAGACCAGCACGGTGGTCCTGCTGGTCACCCGGCTGCCCAAGTCCTCCGACGGCGAGAACAAGCTCACTATTACGGAGATCACGCTCCGATAGGAGGATCCGTAGGAATCGCCGTCACCTGCCGGAGGTTGTGTCCATGTCCTGCCGGGCCCGCGAGGCCAAGCAGGCGGTCAGCACCTGCGCACCCTCAGGAGAGTCATGATCCACGACGTCGTCATCGTCGGCTCCGGCCCGGCCGGCTACACGGCCGCGATCTACGCCGCCCGCGCCGGGCTGGACCCCCTGGTGCTGGCCGGCTCGGTCACCGCCGGCGGCGCCCTCATGAGCACCACCGAGGTGGAGAACTACCCGGGGTTCGTCGAGGGGATCCAGGGCCCTGAGCTCATGGGCCGGATGCAGGAGCAGGCCGAGCGCCTGGGTGCCGAGATCCGCTACGAGGACGTCACCGGCCTGGAGCTGGTCGGTGAGGTCAAGCGCGTCACCACCGACGACGGCGTCCACGAGGCCCGCACCGTCATCGTCGCCACCGGCAGCGAGTACCGCAGGCTCGGCGTGGAGGGGGAGGACCGCCTCTCGGGGCACGGGGTGTCCTACTGCGCCACCTGTGACGGCTTCTTCTTCAGGGACCGGCCGATCGTGGTGGTGGGCGGCGGGGACGCGGCCATGGAGGAGGCCCTGTTTCTGGCCCGTTTCGGCTCCTCGGTCACGGTGGTGCACCGCCGCGACGCCCTGCGCGCCTCCGCCGCCATGGCCCGGCGCGCCCTGGACGACCCCCGGATCACCTTCGCCTGGAACTCCCGGGTGGTGGGCCTGGGCGGGCAGGAGGCCCTGGAGTCGGTCACCCTGGAGGACACGCTCACCGGGCAGCGCCGCCAGATCCCGGCCGCCGGCCTGTTCGTGGCCATTGGCCAGATCCCCCGCACCGAGCTCGTCAGGGACGTCCTGGAGCTGGACGACGCCGGCTACGTCCGCGTCGAGGCCCCCAGCCAGCGCACCAACGTCCCCGGGGTCTTCGCCTGCGGCGACGTGGCCGACCCCCACTACCAGCAGGCGATCACGGCAGCGGGATCCGGGTGCCGGGCCGCCCTGGACGCCGAACACTACCTGGCCGACCACGCCTGAGCCGTACCCCACCCGCACGTCGGGGGCCGTCTGATCTATCCTGGGCAGACGGCCCTCCCGTCTGCCCGGGAGGGTGCCGCACTAGCTTGGAGGCCACATGAGTCACGTTCGTCCGGTCGTCCTGGGGGGGGACATCGGCGTCTACGCCATCGCCCGCCAGCTCCACACCGCCACCACCAGTCGCGTGACGGTCCTGTCCCCCGCCCCGATCGAGGCGATCAGCCTGTCCTCCTACATCGACGTCGTCCCCCTGCCCGAGGAGCCCACCGAGGAGGACACCATCGCGGCCCTCCTGGAGGTCGCCGAGGACCTGGGCGAGGACGAGCGCGCGGTGGTCATGGCCAACACCGACCACCAGGCCGCCCTCCTGGCCCGCCACCGTCACCTGCTGGAGCCCGCCTACGCGGTCCCCTTCCCCCCCAGCGAGGTGATCGACGCCGTCTCGGACAAGACCTCCTTCTCCGCCCTGTGCGCCTCGGTGGGGGTGGACACCCCCCGCCAGGTCGTGGTGGACATGTCCGACTGCGACGATCCGGGCTGGGCCGCCCCGCAGATCGACATGCCCTTCCCGGTGGTGGCCAAGGCCGCCGTCGGGGAGGCCTACGACGCGGTCTCCTTCCCCGGCAAGCGCAAGATCTGGTTCATGGACGGCCCCCAGGAGCTGGAGTCCCTGTGGCAGGACCTGCGTCAGGCGGGCTTCCGCTCCACGTTCGTGGTCCAGGAGCTCATCCCCGGTGACAACACGGCCATGCGCTCGGTGACCACCTACGTGGACTCCGCCAGACGGGTGACGCTCATGGGCTCGGCCCGGGTGCTCCTGGAGGACCACGCGCCCACCATGATCGGCAACCCGGTGGCCATGGTCACCGAGCCCTTCCCCGAGATCTGGGAGGCCGCCGAGCGGATCCTCACGGCCGCCGGGTACCGGGGCTTCGCCAACTTCGACGTCAAGATCGACCCCCGCGACGGGCGCGCCCTGTTCTTCGAGGTCAACCCGCGTATCGGGCGCAACTCCTTCTATATGACGGCCGCCGGGGCCAACCCCATGGTCCCCATGATCGAGGACCTCATTGGGGGGCGTCGCCTGGTGCGCCGCAACGTGACCCGGGAGGTGCTCTACTCCCTGGTGCCCGGACGCCTGCTCATGCACTACCTGCGCGACCCCGAGCTGGCGCAGCGGGTGCGGGGCCTGCTGGGCGACGCCGTGGACCCCCTGCGGGACCCCAGCGAGCGCTCCCAGCGCCGCCGTCTGGTGGTGGAGGCCCAGCGCCTCAACCACTACCGCAAGTTCGCCCGCTACTACCCCGACCCCACCGACCAGTCCTACTGACCTCCCCACCTAAGCCCGACCCGTTAAGCCCGACCCGAGAGACAGAAGGTTCCACGTGTCCAGTGAGCGTCAAGAGACCCTCCGCCGGCTCCGCCCGCAGGAGGCGCACGAGCTGATCCGTCACCGCGAGATGCCCATGGAGCAGACCATTCCGTGGGAGGCCTTCGAGGCCGCCCGGGGCAACCAGGTCTGGGGCCGGTACGTCTACGAGGACGGCGGCGTCGTCGTTGCCTACGTCATGTTCCTGGTCTACGAGATCGTGGGACGGCGCTTCCTGTGGGCCAAGCACGGGCCGGTGTGGTTCAAGGAGCAGTCCCCCGAGCGTGAGGCGCACCTGCGTGAGCTCCTGCAGGCCGAGGTGCGACGGCGGGACAAGTCGGTGGTGTTCCTGCGCCTGGCCGCCGCCTTCAGCGCCCCGGACCTGCACCCGCTGCTGAACTCGATCACCTACGACCACACCTATATCGCCGACCTCAGCCCGCGTGACCCCGAGGCCATTGCCGCGGCCATGCCCAAGGACGGTCGCCGCGGGGTCCGTCGCGCCCAGCGCGTGGCCGCGGCGGCAGGGGCCACGTTCGCCGACGAGAGCGACCTGAGCCGCCACGAGTTCGAGAAGGTCTACCAGGTGCTGACGGAGACCGCCGAGCGGGACGGGTTCACCCCGCACCCCAGTGAGGTCTACTGGCAGATGCTGACCTTCCTAGGCCCCAAGCACGCGCGCCTGTTCGTCATGCGTGACGCCCAGGGCAAGCCCCAGGCCTGGAACCTCATTACGATCTACCAGCGGCACACCTGGGCCTACTACGGAGCCTCCTCCAACGAGTCCCGGGCCTACCGGGGCGCCGAGGCCCTGGACTGGTGGTGCATGCGGACCCTGGCTGACGAGGGCTGCGTGTCCTACGACCTCATGGGGGCCGGGTCCGTGCGGGTGCCCGAGCTCTACAGCGTGGGTCAGTACAAGAAGCGCTACGCCCAGCGCGTCACGGAGGTCGACGGCAGCTGGGACATGCCCCTGCGGTCCTCGGCCTTCCTGGCCCTGCGCAGCGCCAAGGAGGCCAAGGGCCACCTGCGCAGCCTAGCCACCCGGGCACGCTCCTCAAGCTGACACCCGCCCCACCTCGTCCTCCCCTCCCCCTCTTCCGCGAGAACGGTACTTATTGCTCGCGAGAACGGTACTTATTGCTCGTGAGAACGGGGGGTTCACAGGATGCTCACAGGTACGGTCTGTGGTACGCCCGCGGACCGCACTGGTTCCCATTAGGCCGTGGCATCCTGTAGGAGACACCTGCTGGCCCCACGGGACGCGGCCGGTAGAGGGCTGGCGCGGAACCTGTGCGATATACAGGAACCCGTGCAGGCTGTGGGACACATAGCACCCGGTCCCGCGAGCAACCGCCGGTTACTGCCGCCCGCGAGAACAGGTGCCGTCATAACAGGCTCGAAAGGAATACTTATGCCCTCCGCCCTTGCCGTCACCGACTCCTCCTACGACGTCGAGGTCGCCCGGTGCGACCTGCCGGTCGTCATAGACTTCTGGGCCCAGTGGTGCGGCCCCTGCCGCCAGATGTCCCCGGTGGTAGACGAGGTCGCGGGCGAGCTCGCCGGTCGGGTGAAACTCGTCATGGTCAATGTGGACGAGAACCCGGTCACGACCCGTCTGTTCGGTATCCGCTCCCTGCCGACCTTCGCCGTCGTACGCGCCGGTGAGGTGGTCACGCAGTTTCAGGGCAGCTACCCCCGGGCCAGCTTCAGGAAGAAGGTCGAACGGGCCCTGGGCCAAGACTCCTAGGAGCACCACACCACCTCGTCTCGGTGGCAGGGCACGTCCCCGCTGCCGGTGTCCGGGACGTCTAGGCTGACACGCGGAACCGTCCCCGTCCTGGAGGTGTACCGTGCAGCAGACACGTAACCGGGCTAATGACGAGCTGGTGGTCGCGCTGATCGCGCAGGTAGGTGAGCGGTACCGCACCTACTGGGACCAGGAGCTGGTACCCGCACCCACCGGCGAGGTGGAGACGGCGACCGCCTGGGTCAGGGAGCACCTGGGTGCCGAGGTACCGGCGGCACTGCTGGGGTTCTGGCAGCTGACGGACGGCTGCGGCATGAACGGCGCGAACCTGTACGGGCCAGCCGAGATGGTGGAGACCACCGGGCTGTACGTGGCGGACTACCCGCGCTACCTCATGGTGGGCGACTACGAGGACGGTCCGCTGTACGTCTACGACCTTGACGCCCGGGACTGGCAGACCCTGGAGCAGGGGGACCTCGACGCCGGACCACGGGGCTACGCGGCCCCGGTTCAGGGACCTGGTAGCCGTACTGGTCCCGCTCATGCTCGGTGAGGCCGGGGAGGGGTGGTGACCACGCGCCGCAGCCAGCCCGCCCCACCAGGCGCGCGCCGGTTGCGGCCCAATGCACCGGCCCCTTAGGATGAGCGGGCTCGCACCCCGGGACGGTGTCCGCCACGGCCTTCGGCCGGTCTGCGACGCGGCGTGCCCGGGCGGCGCCCGAGGACGTCACCGTGGGCGCCGATCCTTGCACACCTTCCAGGAAGGCCCGGCATGCAGTTCGTCTCCACCCGCGGGGGCATGGACCCTGTCAGCTTCTGCGATGCCCTCCTCATGGGGCTGGCCCCTGACGGCGGCCTCACCGTCCCCGAGGCCCTGCCCCGGATCGACGCCGCGCAGCTGGAGGCCTGGCGTCCCCTGACCTACCCTGAGCTGGCCGCACAGGTCATCGGCCTGTTCGCCACAGACGTCCCCGGCGAGGACCTGGCCGCCCTGACCGCCGCCGCCTACGGCCCCGAGCGCTTCCCCTCTTCGGTGGTCCCCCTGCGCTCCCTGGAGGCGCTGCACCCGGGCCTGCTCGTGGCAGGCCTGTCCGAGGGCCCGACCATGGCCTTCAAGGATCTGGCTATGCAGTTCCTCGGCCAGGCCGTCCCCTACGTCCTGGCCCGCCGCGGTCAGGTCCTCACAATCCTGGGGGCCACCAGCGGTGACACGGGCTCGGCCGCCGAGGAGGCCTTCCGTAGCCAACAGGGGGTCAGCGTCGTCATGCTCTCCCCCGCCGGGCGCATGAGCGAGGTCCAGCGCGCCCAGATGTACTCCATCGCGGACGACAATATCCATAACGTGGCCGTGCGCGGCGTCTTTGATGACTGCCAGAACCTTGTCAAGGCCCTCATGGGCGACGCCGACTTCAAGACCGCCCACCACCTTGGCGCGGTCAACTCCATTAATATCGGTCGTATTGCCGCCCAGGCCGTCTACTACGTGTGGACATGGCTGCGGGTCACCGACGCCGCACCCGAGGACGTCCGCACGGGCCTCCAGGTCGACGTCGCCGTCCCCAGTGGAAACTTCGGTAATATCTACGCCGCCTTCCTGGCCCGTTCCATGGGGGTCCCGCTGCGCCGCCTGGTACTGGCCACCAATGAGAACAACGTCCTCGACGAGTTCTTTTCCACCGGCGTTTACCGCCCACGCGGCGGTGCCGAGACCCTGGCCACATCCAGCCCCTCCATGGACATCTCCAAGGCCTCCAACCTGGAACGTTTCGTGGCCCAGGTCCTCGGGGAGGAGTTTATGCGGTACTGGACTCGTCTGGAGTCCGACGGCGTCCTGGACCTGTGTGACAGAATTGTCTCTCTGCGTCAGGAGCACGGGTTTATCTCGGGGACCTCTACCCACGCCGACCGGCTTGAGGCGATCCGCCAGGTCCACGCGGCCACAGGTGAGCTCATTGACCCGCACACTGCTGACGGCGTCACCGTGGCGCTGCGCGTCCTTAAGGCCGACGCCGCACCTGGCGCGGACAATGTACCTGGGGGTGACAGCCTCGACCAGGGCAGCTCCGCCCACGGGCGGCGCGTGCCTATGGTGGTCATGGAGACCGCCAAGGCCGCCAAGTTCGGGCACACGGTCACCGAGGCCCTGGGTGAGGAGCTGCCGGTGGCCGAGGTGGTCAGGGAATTGCTGGCCAGGCCGCAGCACGTCGTGGAGATCCCGGCCACCCAGGAGGAGCTCCGACCCCTGGTCGCCAGTTACGCCCAGCACTGACAGGTCCCAGGACCATAGCGCGGACAGGGCGGGATCTATTGTCCTGGTCGTGCCATGCGCTGGGGTAGCGGCCTCAGCCGGGCTGGCCTATCAGGCCGTCAACCGGATTGGTTAGAGGGGTTGCACATTTTTTTACAATCGGCAATCACAAAACAGCAATATGGTCATAAACTCTACTGTGACACCTCCGCCGACCGGTTTACTGAGGCAGAGGCGCCGACGTGGGGAGACGTAGAGAATGCGATAGAGACCGTTCGACGCCCCCTCACCTACGAGGCACCCCCGTTATCGAGCTCCTCCTGGGGAATATTAGCTGCGTGCTCATACATTTCGAGGGGGATGGGTGCACAGTTCCTTTTGGCAACGATACGGAGATGTTCTGGCCGGCTGCGGTGGTCGATGACGGCCAGGGCTTCCTTGAGTACGACTACCACGGCAGCTGGTCAGAGATCCCCAGAAGCGTGGAGGTGCCTCGCGAGCTGGCGATCAAGGCGTTCAGGCACTTCTTCACCCACGGAGACATACCGGAGACCGTGTTGCCGCTAGTGCGCGAGTAGGACGAGCCGTGATCGACAGCCGTGGCAGACCGTAGGAGAGGCCCAGGACGAACCGACAGGAGCAGGACGAATCCGCCACCGCCGAGAACGAACCGCGCCTCGTCTCAGTTATGCGGCGTGGTCGAGGCCATCTGATGCCACCACCGAGGACGAACCATGCGCGCGGGCCATGCCCCGCCTACCGCCGTCCTCACTGCCGAGGACAGAATGCACCCTATTTCACAGCATACTTTCAGACTCGCCTCTGAGCTGCACGTATACGTTATATCCCAGCATATCTGCAGATGATTCTATATCCTTGGTAAATAACGTTTCCGACCATGCTCGCCACCACGCCTCAGGTACTGCTTACCCCCCTCAGCACGAGGTGCCCGCACCCCACAGGGCGTGTCCGGGCACCATTATCAGCGCAACCACATACAGGACCAGAGCCAGGAGGACACACTATGACCCGAGCGATCCAGTACCAGCACTTCGGCGGCCCGGAGGTCCTGGAGATGACCGACGTCATTGACGCCGCCCCCGGACCCCACCAGGTCCGTGTGAGCACCAGGGCCGCAGGACTCAACCCGGTGGACTGGAAGGTATTCAGCGGGATGATCGGCAAGGACGCCTCGCACCTGCCACAAGGCGTAGGGCACGACTTCTCGGGCGTCGTGAGCGCAATCGGCAGCGAGGTCAGCAACCTCGCCGTCGGCGACGCCGTCTTCGGGACCCTCTGGGCGGCCCCTGGTCAGAGTCAGGTCGTCGGGGCCCTGTCTGAGCAGGTCGTGGTCAGTGCGGACGAGGTCCTGCGCAAGCCGGAGGCCCTCGGGTTCACCGAGGCCGCCGCCCTGGGCATTGTCGCCCTGACCGCCAGCGGCGCACTGCGTACGCTGGCGCTGACCAGCGACGACGTCCTCGTGGTCAGCGCGGCGTCCGGCGGCGTAGGCTCCCTGGCCGTGCAGCTCACCACCCACCGAGGCGTACCGGTCATCGGTATCGCCAGTGAGCGCAACGCCGACTACCTGCGTTCCCTGGGGGCGGTCCCCGTGGCCTACGGCGAGGGCCTGGCCTCCCGGATCCGCTCGGTGGCGTCACGCCCGGTCACCAAGCTGCTGGACTGCCACGGTCCGGAGTACGTCGACCTGGCCCTGTCGCTGGGCCTGGCACCCGAGGCCATTGGCACCCTGGTCCCCTCACCGGAGGCTGTCGCCAAGGGCGTCCACGTGACCGGTATGCGACACGCTGGCCCTGCTGACCTCAAGGAGGTAGCTGACCTGGTGGCTGGCGGTGTCCTGAAGATCCAGGTGGCCCACGTCTACCCGTTCGACGTCGAGTCGGTGCGTAGCGCGTACACCACCCTGCGTGAGGGCCACGTCCGAGGCAAGCTCGTCGTCACCATCGCCTGACAGCAGAAACAGGGGACGCGACGGTCCAGTGTGCCGACTTGGTGCGCCTCGCACCCCTGGCGTGACAGGGGCAGGGGGGTAAGGTGCTGCGGCGCTGATCCCTGTGCGCATCCGCCTTGCGTCCCCACTCGACAGGAGTGAGGCCGGGAGGGATGCTGCCGATCAACGTGCGCTCACGCCCCGCCTGACAGGAGTAGGAGCGAGCTGCACCTGCGGGTGGCGTTGTCCTGACCTCGTATCCCTGCCTGACAGGAGCAAGAGATCACCCTGTCGCGAAGGGTTAGTCCCGGCCGGGTAGGCACTGTCCGCGGTCGGATCATCCCTGCTCGCGCGAGGTTAACGAGGCCCTTGTGTCCCTGCCTGACAGGAGCGAGGGCCTGCGGGCAAGGAGAAGCTGGACCCTGCTGAGACGTGTCCCCCGACAGGAGCAGGGAGACAACTCCTCAGCGAATGGTCCTGGGGTCGTTGTTTCACGTGAAACAACGACCCCAGGACCAGCACACGGCTCCCGGCCCCTATAACGCCGCGACCACTTCCCGAGTCGCCACCGTCACCAGCACCGTTCCTCCCCGCTCCCTGGCGCCAAGTGGCAGACTGGGGCCCATGGGGGGTGGTCCCCCGACCGGAAAGGATCAGACGTGAGCAACGACGTCAAGGGAAACCGTCTCGACCCCTGGTTGGATAACTACGCAGCACGAGCCCACGGCCTGCGCGCGTCAGAGACCAGGTCTCTCTTCGCCGTCGCATCTCGTCCTGAGGTGGTCTCCCTGGCTGGCGGCATGCCCAATCTCAAGGATCTTCCTCTTGACGAGCTGGCCCAGGCTACCTACGACATGATCCGCAAGGACGGAGGTAAGGCCCTCCAGTACGGCAATGGTCAGGGCCTGCCCTCCCTTCGCGAGAAGATCCCTGAGGTCATGGCGCTGGAAGGTATTGACGCCGACCCCGAGGACATTATTATCACCACCGGCTCCCAGCAGGCCGTCGATATTATTACCGAGCTGTTCATTGACCCCGGTGACGTCATTCTCGCCGAGGCACCCACCTACGTCGGGTCACTCTCCATCTTCGCCACCTATCAGGCCGACGTCCAGCAGGTGCCGTTGGATGCTGACGGCGTCATCCCGGAGGCCCTGGAAGAGACCATGCTCCGCCTGGAGCGCGAGGGGCGCCGCGTCAAGTTCTTCTACTGCCTCCCCAACTTCCACAATCCCGCTGGAGTCACTCTTTCCGAGGAGCGTCGCCCTCAGGTCATTGAGATCTGCCGACGCCACCACGTCCTCATTGTTGAGGACAACCCTTACGGTCTGCTTGGTTTTAAGGGGCAGACATCCACCGCCCTCAAGACACTCGCTCCCGACGACGTCGTCTACCTCGGCTCCTTCTCCAAGATCTTCGCCCCCGGCTACCGAGTCGGCTGGGCGGTGGCACCTCCTGCCGTCCGTGAGAAGATGAAGCTCGCCTCAGAGGCCGCTATCCTCTGCCCCTCCTCCATGGGCCAGTACTCGGTGGCCATGTACCTGGAGAGCTTTGACTGGAAGCGGCAGATTGCGGAGTTCCGTAATATGTACTGTGAGCGTCGCGACACCATGATCGCTGCCCTCCATGAGTTTCTTCCTATGTGCTCCTGGAATGTACCGGAAGGTGGCTTCTACACGTGGGTACGGCTGCCCGAGGGCCTGGACGCCAAGAAAATGCTGCCTCGCGCCGTCACCAACCTCGTCGCCTACGTCTCCGGCACGGCCTTCTATGCAGGCGGACAGGCTGGTCGTGACCATATGCGCCTGTCCTTCTGCTACCCCGAGCCCGCAGATATCCGCCTGGGTGTCCAGCGTCTCTCCGAGGTCATTACCAGGGATCTGGAACTCGTCCGCATCTTTGGCCCTATCTCTTCCCGCAATGGCGACGCCGACGCCGTCGTCGGCCCCGCCCCCGACCAGATCTGAGGAAGTACACCACCATGTCTGACCCCCTACGTATTGCCATTATCGCTGGCGGACTGTCTCATGAGCGCGATATCTCCCTGCGCTCTGGTCACCGCGTGGCCCAGGTCCTACGTCACCTCGGCCATACCGTCCTCATTCTCGACGTCGACGCCCGCATGATCTCCTCCCTGCGCGCGTTCTCTCCCGATGTTGTCTGGCCGCTCGTCCACGGTGGTCCCGGCGAGGACGGGGGTCTTCAGAATATTCTTATCGCCTTGGATCTGCCGTATGTGGGAACCCATTCTGATGGTTGCCAGCGCGCCTCATTCAAGCCGACCGCCAAGGCCACAGTCCGCCGCGGCGGGGTCCTCACCCCCGACTCGGTGACTCTTCCCAAGGCCTACTTCAGTCAGCTCGGCGCCCAGGAGGTGCTCAGCGTCGTCGCCAGCCACCTCGGCCTTCCCGTAGTGGTCAAGCCCAACCAAGGAGGATCCGGCCTGGGTGTCTCGCTAGCCGCGGATGCCGACGAGCTGCGTAGCGCCATGGTTGCCTGCTTCGCCTATGACGAGCGGGCCCTCATTGAGCGTTACGTCCCTGGCACGGAAGTGGCGGTGTCCGTAATAGACACAGGGGACGGTGCTCGCGCACTGCCGCCTGTCGAGATCTCCTTCCAGGGACGTTACGACTTTGACGCCCGCTACAATCCTGGTCGTTCAGAGTACTTTGTCCCCGCACGTCTGAGCTCAGAAGTCCTAGCGCGGGTCAAGGAGACCGCCCTGACCGTCCACCGGACCCTTGGCCTCGGACACGTCTCTCGGACAGACCTCATTGTGGACCAGGAAGGCACTCCCTGGTTCATTGACGTCAATGTCGTTCCGGGAATGACCGAGACCTCGTTGTTCCCCCTCGCTGTTAAGGCCGACGGCGATCTGCCAGGCGTCTACAACTCCCTGGCCCACGCTCCGCTTAGCTGAGCACCTTCTTCCGCTGGACTGAGATAAGCCAGTCCACTTCCTTCTCCTCGGTACACCTTGGCAGAACGTGACCGCTCCGCAGACAAGGAACGCACCTGAGGTGACAGTCTTAACCCGGCTTACGCAGACCGTGCTCTTGGGTACAAGACTGCCCTGGCAGACACCGCAGAGCGAGAGGACAGACTGCCGTGCCGAGGGGCACGGCAGTCACCTGTCTGGGACGGGACTTACCCGAACAGTACCTCGCAAAACAACTGTGAGACCGCCCTCCAGAGCGGGGCTGTCTGCTGCACCAGCCAGGACCAACCCTTACGAACCGCGCCACAACCAGCCTCAGGAGATCTACGCTACCGCGGTGTACGCCGTGCACAGCACACCGTATGCAGCACAGTATGCAGCACATCGGCCGCAGGACCGCTTCTACGGCAGGCCGCTCCCATGTTTCACGTGAAACATGGGAGTGTTCACCTCCTGGACTCCCATTCAGGACGAGCCTGATCGACCTCGATTGAGCTCTGACAGCTCCTAGAATCAACGAACCGACAGCCGAGGCCGCGGCAGTTGACCACCCGGGAGCACCCTGACAGAGAGAAACGGTGGGTGCCCACCAGGTCCGCGCCGCGCTCGATCTCTCCGAGACCGGACAAGTCCCCGCTCCCGACGGCGGTCTCACCTCCTTCGACTCATGAGTACACGGCACACAGTCCGCCCCCGACTCCCTCTGATCCCCCTTGGTGAGGTCGTCTAGGAAGAGAACCTCGTAAACCTGCCTGGTCAGATCAGGTCACGCATGGTGCGGCACCCTGACCCTCAGGGACGAATTGTCGCCTACGTAGGATCAGAGCTGTGTTGGCATCACGTCGACCTACTACCCATCCTCGCGGACTCAACGTGTTCGCAGCATATGTACGAACGCGTCGACCAAACCCGCCCTTCGCAGGCTCGACTATGACGAGGCTGACCTGGTTGCAAGTCACAGGACCTACCTGCCCTTACTGCGCTCACCTGCAGCCGGGCGGAGGTGTCCATGAGAGTGGAGGAGTGATCCGTCCTTGCGGGCTCACCCCTCTGCTGCCGCCAAATACCGTGCCGACGCAGGACCGTTCCTTCCTGTTGCCGACGTCGACGAGACAGGGCCCGCCCTGCTGCCGCTATCAACTTCATGTTTCACGTGAAACAGCGGGACGAACACCTGCGATCCACCTTCTTCGCTGTGACCTCCTCCGCCCTCCATCTCCATGTGTTTCACGTGAAACATGCTTCGCTAAACGTTCCTGGCGACCTCAAGCAGTTCCCTTGTAAAAGCCCTAGTGGCCCTCGACCTTAAGGGACAGGCAGAGGCGGCCTGCTCTAGCGGTCAATCCTATCTTCATTAACTCACAAAGAGCTGACGATCAGACAAGAGCTCCGAGCCGCCCTGCACTGTTCTTTGGCGTACCAGGACAAGGGTGAGTTCATGTGGCAGGTTCCCGTACGGATCACCCTCTAGTCCAGGGAGCTAGACCCCGGGCTCCCGGTACCGCCCCTCCCCGCTGCGGCTCACCCTCTAGCCGAGGAAGCCGGGTCATGCCACAGAACCCCATTGTGACCTCTTAGAACAGGACTAACGGGTACGGATCAGAACAACACTCCCGCTCAGAGACCAGCCATCTTCCTGTCCCCAGACAAGTGCCATCTCCTGGATCCAGGAGAACAGTCCAGGAGGTCGTAGGCCTACTGGGGGGCGGCTAGCTCCTGGATTCCAAGAGGTTAGTCTCCTGAAGATGCGCGACGACACCCCTGAGGCGCCATCGTCTCCTGGATCCCCGGAGAACAGCACAACCACCGAGAGGGTGAACGTCACTAGTCCCAGTCATGAGAGGCCGCTGGAGTGGTGATGTCCGAGCTCAAGGCGGATCTGCACCAATCCCAGCGTACGAAAGGCCGCTCAAAGAGACCTGCTGGCACGGCCCCATAAGGAGAGGCGCTCAGAAGTCACCGAGAGACAGTGCCTGCACAGGTAGGAGACAAGCGGACTATTAGAGTCTCAGCACCTGTGAGATCAGAGGCCTCTGGCTCCAACTCCTTCGGTGAGGAACGGCGCCGGAGCGCTGTGAGCAGGGAGCTTTGTCCGCCCTCACCCTCACCAATAAGTCCAGTCGTGGACTACTCCTGCGAGCAGGGAGCTCTGGTCCAGGCGATGCCTGAGTGCGACGGGTCGTGGGGACTACTCCTGCGAGCAGGGAGTTCTGAGCTACAAAGCACTCCATCTATAGCATGAGCGGAGCGGAACCTGACTGTGAAGCTCGGGGCACCTTGGTCATGGAGAAACAGGGGTTGAGGCGCCTCCGGTGATATGGGGGCCGGACGCTGAGTCCAGGTACTGCATGGAATGTGCGGGTGCCTCCCTGGTGGTATGGGGGCCGGACCCGGCGGCCTGGGCGTTGCTGGTGAAGGCGTCCGGTGACTCCGGCGGTACAGGGCCGGACACCTGCTGCTCGAGCGGGAAGCGAGCTCCGGGGTAGCGCCAGTGGTATCCGGATGTTTCACGTGAAACAATGACGTCTACGACCTCTATATGGAGCGACTCATCGCGCCCCTCGTTAGCTCTCGACGCCTTCCTGTCGTCAAGTGTTTCACGTGAAACACCTGACGGTATCGCCCCTCAATGCCCTCGCCAATAGAACTGTCAACCCGTTCCTCCGCCGAGCTACCAGATAATCGGGAGGACAGCCTCTTGACGTAGGGGGACGTCGTCCACAGCATTACACAAGTGACCGCGGGTGAAGGACAGCCAGCCCCTTATGTAGGAGGAGACCGAGTACGGTTCACACGGCGTTCTGGACCGGTAGCAGCCTCCTGACGCAGAGAGATATCGTCCACGGCGGCGTCACACAGATGGCTGCGGATGAAGGAACCAGCTCCCTTAATGCAGGGGAAGACCGGACGCGGCGACGGCCTGGACCGCTGACAACCCCCTTGACGTCGGAGAAGACGCCACGCCAATCTCCTCGGCGGACCTCGTTCCCAGGACAGTCCCTTGACGTAGAGCAAGACAAGAACTACCCCAACGCCTGTTCAGTGGCAATGTGGAGATAACTGAGCGCCCCTCTCCCCTAGGAGGCAGCAGGGGTCAGATACCTGAGAAGGACAAGGATCTCTCCAGTCCTAGCGCACAGCAACCAGCCGCATCTTCGCTGGCGTGTGGGGCCACGCTCTTCGCCCCGCTTTATTGCGCGTTCGACACACGCATCTCCGCTGGCGTTCGGGACCATGCGCTCACTCCAGTCCTGGCGCGCGGTAACCAACCCCGGAGCTGAGCCCAGGAAGAAGACGGCCACCACCGGCAGCTCCGGCCATACGGTAACCCGACCATACCCGGGCATCCCCTTTGGTACAGGAAGACGTGCCCTGCTCCTGCCACGCGCCTCCTACTAGGAAGAGCGCCTACCAATGCGTGCCTGTACCCTCACTCCTGAAGCGACGTCCCTGGAGCCAGGGCCTCAATAATGCGAGCCAGGTCGTCCTTACCGGCAAACTCAATGGTGATCCGGCCCTTCTTTGCTCCCTGGACCACCTTGACCCGGGTGTCGAAGGTGTCAGAGAGACGTGTGGCCAGAGCCGTCATTGCCACCGCACGAGCCCGGGAGGACTTCCTCTTCTTAGCTGGCTCGTCATGAAGAGCCACCGCCTCCTCCGTCGCGCGCACCGAGAGCCCCTCAGCCACAATACGCTGAGCAAGGCGCTCCATTGCAGCTGCGTCAGGCAGGCCAAGAAGTGCCCTGGCGTGACCGGCTGACAGGACTCCCGCAGCCACCCGACGCTGAACCAGCGGCGGCAGCTTCATTAGACGGAGCGTATTGGAGATCTGGGACCGCGAACGTGCGATCCGTCGTGACAGCTCCTCATGCGTGCACGAGAAGTCGTCGAGCAGCTGCTGGTAGGCTGCCGCCTCCTCCAGGGGGTTGAGCTGGACCCGGTGCAGGTTCTCAAGCAGGGCGTCCCGCAGGAGATCCTCGTCCTCAATGTAGCGGACAATCGCCGGAATCTTCTTGAAACCAGCTGCCTTGGCCGCCCTCAGACGCCGCTCGCCCATAATGAGCTCGTAGCGGGCATCGCCCTCATCCGAGCCTTCGTCAATACGTCGCACCACAATGGGCTGGAGCAGGCCGACTTCCTTCATCGACGCCACCAGCTCGGCGATCTCGTCCTCGTCAAAGACCTGACGCGGCTGACGCCGGTTCGGGACAATAGCATCCAGCGGCAGATCCGCGTAGGTGGCCCCCGGAACCGGGACCAGGCCGTCAGGATCGACCTCCCCGTCGGGACGCGACGTTTCACGTGAAACACGCTTCGCGCTACCTGCCGCCCCGGACTTGCTGCTCGCAGACTGCACCGTCGAGGAAGACGCCTTACTAACGACAGCGGGCGCCTCGCCAACCGAGGTGCCCGCCTCATTCCCTGCGGAACCTGTCTTCGCCACCAAGGCATCTGCCCCGTCCGGAGCATCTGCCCCACCACCGGAGCTATCTGCACCAGCATCCGACGCCCTGTCGACTGCGGCCTTGACCTCAGGAACAGAGGCCGTAACACTGCCAGCGTCTCTGCTGTCCTTGCCAGGTGCCCCGTCACCCAGAGCGGGCGCCGCGTCAGGTACAGCCCCCTCCCCCGTAGCCGATGACGTCTCGGCACTGGAGGGGGTCGAGGACTTTGTCGAGTTCGTCGTCGTGGGCCCCTCCACGCGAGACCCTGTTGGCCTTGCCTCAGACCGGCCCCGAGGCTCCTGGACAGCTCCGTCCGAACCCGCAGCGCCCTTCGGATCCTGTGAGTCCACCGGTGTTTCACGTGAAACATCGGCCGCCGCACCTGTGGCAGCAGCCTTGCGCCCTCCCCCACTGCGTCGTCGGGGCTTGGGAGCAAGCAACGCTGCCGTCACCTCTGTCACCTGACGATCCCCCAGTACCGAGGTGCGGTCAGGGGCAGTCCTGACGGGTTCCGCCGTCAGGGTGCCGCCCCCAAAGTGAGACCGGGGAGGTCGGTGCCCAGCCGGGAAGAAGACGTCCGAGGGCCTCTGGTTCGGGCTCTCCAGCTGCGTATCTGGAATGAGTGCCTGGAGTCCGCGCCCCAGACCGCGTCGTTTCTGTGCCATCAGGTCTCTCCCTCAGTCATCGTGTGAGCAACGCCGCGCATTGCGATTTCTTGAGCTAGCTTCGCATAAGCCACGGAACCAGTTGAACGGGGATCCCAGAAGACCACCGGCGACCCGTAGGAGGGCGCCTCCGCCACTCTCACCGACCGCGGTATCCGGGTCTCCATAGTGGCCTCCGGGAAGTAGTTGCGGACCTCTGCCTCCACGTCCCGCGACAGCATGGTGCGCTTGTCGAACATGGTCAGGGCGATCATGGAGACCCCGAGCACCGGGTTGTGTATCTCGGCGATCCTGTTAATGGAACGGGTGAGCAGGGCCAGGCCCTCCAGGGCGTAGTACTCGGCCTGCATGGGGATAAGGACCTCGCCAGCGGCGACAAAGGCGTTAATCGTCATAATGCCCAGGCTCGGCGGACAGTCGATAAGCACGTAGTCCAGCCGGGGCAGTCCCTGCTCCCGTCGTCCCAGCAGGTATTCACGCAGCGCCATGCGCATCCTGGACTCACGCCGCTCGGCGTCGATCAGCTCAATCTCGACGGCGGCCACGTCAATGGTGGCGGGTACGCACCACAGGTTCGGCGTGAACCGCGTCTGGACGGCCACGTCCCTAATAGGCGTGCCCTCCACCAGGACGTCGTAGATGGAGATCGTCCCGTCACGGTGCCCCACGCCCAGCGCCGTCGAGGCATTGCCCTGGGAGTCGGCGTCGATCACCAGGACCTCAAGTCCGCCCTGCGCCAGTACCGCGGCCACGTTGACGGCGGTTGTGGTCTTCCCGACACCGCCCTTCTGGTTTGCGACAGCAATGACCCGGGTCTGCGTGGGGCGTGGGAAGTCACCCTCCGCCACCTCAGACAGGATCTTATGATCGGCCTGAAGCTGGTCAAAGATAGACGACACGTGGCTCTCCTGGGACGACGTTCCGAGCCGATGCGGCTGGCCACCTCAGTCTACGGCAGAGCGGCCTCGCTTCCTCCGCCGGACGCCCTTCCCGCGGAGAACCGTGTCTTCCCATGGCATAATATATGATTATTATCACATATATTCAGCGAGTCCGCCTCAACTCCACCACCTTGGTCAGCTCCTCCCCCGGCGCCACCACATCGTGCACCACCGCGGGCCTGAACCGCGCCTTCTTAATAACGTACCTGGCCTCCTCGACCTCGGCCTCCGCCCGGGAGCCCTTGAGCGCGAGGATCGCCCCGCCAGGACGCACCAGCCTCGCGGTCAGCCGGACCAGCTTGGACAGGTTGGCCAGCGCACGTGCCGTCACGACGTCGTACTGCTCCCCGACCTCCTCCGCCCGGGCCCGTCGGACGGTGACGTTATCCAGCCCAAGCTCCTCGACGACGACGTCGAGCCACTCCACGCGGCGCTCCATGGCCTCCATGAGCGTCACCTCCAGGTCCGGACGCAGCAGGGCGACCACCACACCCGGGAAGCCGGCCCCGGAACCGACGTCCACCACCGTCCCCCGCGAGGGCAGGAAGGGGACGACCGCCGCGGAGTTGACAATATGACGGCTCCACAGGCGTGGGAGCTCGCGCGGTCCGACCAGTCCGCGCAGCTGCCCCTCCTCGGCCAGCATCTGCGCAAAGTGCTCCGCCCCCGCGAAGGCCAGGCCAAAGAGGTCACGCACCTCCTGGGAGGGCTGCTCCAGGTCGGTCCCGGTGGCGTCCACGCCCCCGGTCGCGCCCGTGTCGTCGGTGCCTCGCACGGCCGCGACCTGCGCACCGGTCCTGTCGGGCGCCTGCGCGTCAGCCGTACCGGCCACCCCTGCGCCAGCGGCCGCGGCAGCAGCCTCCCTGGCCTCCTCGGCCTCGCGCCGGGCGCAGTCGGGCAGGGAGCAGTGGGAGCCCTGGACATGGTGGTGCCGGTGCGACGTCGCGGCATGCCCCGCAGGCCGGGCGGTGTCAGGCCGGTCAGAGTCAACCTCAGACCGATCCACGCCACCGGCCTGAGTCTGGCCCGCACCACTAGTCTCGGGCCGGTCAGAGTGACCGGCACCGGACTGGTGCGCGCCAGACTCCGGCCCCGAGCGCTCAGCCACCTCCGGGACATTTGCCTCCGAGATATTCACCTCTGGAACATTCGCCTCAGAGACATTCACCTTCTGCTCGCTCACGACCTACCGTCCTCAATAGTCTCGTCTTCCACGTCATCACCATTGACGTCGTTGCCCGTATCCTCCTCGTCCTCGACGGGCTGGACCACGACGTGACGGTGGGGCTCGGCGCCCTCGGACTCCGAGACCAGGCCCGCAGCAGCGACGACATCGTGACAGACCTTGCGCTCAAAGGGGTTCATGGGCTCCAGGGACACAGCCTGGCCGGTAGCCAGGACCTTCTCCACGGCGGCCTGGGCGATACCGGTCAGCTCCACCCGACGCCTGGCACGGTAGCCGTTAATGTCCAGCATGAGGCGGGAGCGGTTACCCGTGCGTGCCTGGACGGCCAGGCGGGTGAGCTCCTGGACGGCCTCGAGGACCTCGCCGTCGCGGCCCACGAGGTCGGCGAGGTCGCGCTCGTCCCCCTCCTCAGAGGCGACAATGGCGACGGAGGCGCGGCCGTGATCGACGTCAATGTCAATGTCACCGCCGAGGTCAGCGATATCGAGGAGCTCCTCGAGGTAGTCGGCACCGACCTCGCCCTCCTCCTCCAGACGCTTCATGGTGGCGGAGCCGGTGGTGTTCTCAGTCATGGGCAGTCCATTTCTTCTCAGGATGACGGGGTTGGAACTCAGCGCTTCTTCTTGTTCTTGTTCTTGCGCTGCTGACGCTGCCGGGCACGCCTCTCGTACCGGCGTCGGGCGATCTCCTCGCTGGTGAGCCCGAAGGCGTTGGTGCTCTCCGAGGCCGGATCCTTGGACCCGGCGTCCTCAGTCTGCGCCTCCGAGGTCACGGGCAGGGGACGGCTCTTCTTCTGGCGGTCCTTGCGCACCGGCTGGACCCGCTGGCCGCCCAGCTCAATGCCGTCGGCCAGGGCCTGGGCGGCCTCTTCCTCCTCCAGGGAGGGACGGCCCTTGCGGGCGCGCTTGGCGTTCTCACGCTCCCTCCAGGCCTTCTCCGCGGCGGACCCGGGGGCGGGCATCTTGCGGATGGTGAAGAACTGCTGGCCCATGGTCCACACGTTGGTGGTCACCCAGTACACCAGGACGCCGATCTGGAAGTTAATGCCGGTAAAGGCGAAGAAGATCGGCATGACCGTCATCATAATGCGCTGGGAACGCATCATGGGGTTGTCCTTGCCCTTCGCCGACTCGGGCATGTTCTTGGTGCTCAGCTGCGCCATGGTGTACCACTGGGTGATGGACATTATGACAATGAGCACCACGGTCACGATCTTGACGCTCGTCTGCGAGGAGTTCATGAAGGAGGACGACAGGCTGGCGCCGAACACCTTGGAGTTCTGGACCTGCTCGGCCAGCTCCGCGGTGAGGGGGCCGATGGAGTCGTGACCGGCGTAGGTGTGGCTGGCGACCGCCTGGAGGGAGGCCAGCACCCTGAAGAGCGCGAAGAACACCGGCATCTGCAGCAGGATCGGCCAGCAGGAGGACAGCGGGTTGGCCCCGTGCTTGCGGTAGAGCGCCATCATCTCCTCCTGCTGGCGCTGCCGGGAGGCCGGGTCCTTCTTTCCCTTGTACTTGGCCTGGAGCGCCTGGAGCTCGGGCTGCATGAGCTGCATACCCCTAGAGGCGCGGATCTGGCGCACGAACAGGGGCATAATGAGGATGCGCATAAAGATGGTCAGGCCGACGATGGAGAGCACCCACGCCACGCCGGCACCCTCGGGGAACCCGATAAGCACGAGGAAGTCATGGATACGCACCATGACCCAGGCGACGGCGACCTTGAGCGGCCACAGCATATTGTCCATCAACACTCCTTGGTGTGCTGGTCCCGCTCGCTGAGCACATGGTCCTCATGCGCGGTGAGTGCGAAGCGGGGAACGTCGTGGGGATAGTGGTAGCGCCACCGTCCCGGGTCCGGGACGTGGTCGACACCCCCGGGGGTGAGGGGGTTGCAGCGCGCCAGGCGCCAGAGGGCCAGCAGGCCTCCCTTGAGGGCCCCGTGCACCGCGAGGGCCTCAACGGCGTAGGCCGAGCAGGAGGGGTAGTAGCGGCACCGCGGGGGGAAGGCCGGGGAGATGGTGCGCTGGTACCAGCGCACGGCGGACACCAGGAGGCGCGCCGGGACGCCTCCCCCGGGCAGGCTCACCGCCGCCGTCCCTGGGCGCTCAGGTCCCGGCAGCGCGCCAGGAGGTGGTCGACGTCGGCCCCCAGCTGCCGGCTGGAGGCGCCGTCCGCACCCGCCAGGCCCCGCACGACGAGTCGGCTGCCCGGGGCCAGGGTGTCCACGCGCGCGCGCATGAGGGCACGCAGCCGACGCTTAATGCGGTTGCGGTGCGTGGCCCGGGCCACCTGCTTCTTGGGAACGACGACGCCGACGAGCGCCGGGGAGGTGTCCCCGGTCTCGCCGGCGCGGTAGTGGACCACGATCCTACGGTTGCCGCTGCGCACGCCGGACCTGACTGCGACAGCAAAGTCATCGCTGCGCAGCATCCGGTGCGCCGCGTCAAGCACCTCAGGCAGCGAGGCGCGCGCGGCCCTTGCGACGGCGCGCGGCCAGGATGGCGCGGCCGGCACGGGTGCTCATGCGCTTGCGGAAACCGTGCACCTTGGCGCGGTGACGGTTGTTGGGCTGGTATGTCCGCTTGGTCACGGGTGTACTCCTGGTCGGAAGATTCGGCAGCCGTGCGGCACGAGGCTTCGCGGCACGGTCGCTCCCGCGGCTGCCCCGTGGTGTGGGGCGTGACTCCGCGCGAACGTCCTCACTACAGTACGGGGAGCCCGCAGGGGTGGTCAAACGCCTCCTACGCGGCCTCGGTGAGAACCTGAACACGTGCGGTCGGGGGCCGGACGGTCCACCAGGGCGTACAGCCCGGGCGAGCCACCCGTACGGTCGCGAGCCACTCCGGGCTGCACATGCCCGGTGTCGCCGGTATCAACACCCGTCCACACGGTCGCGATCCGCCCGCCGCCTGACCGAGCTGGGCGCCGCCGCCCGTGGGCACCCGCCTCAGCCCACACGACCGCGAGACCGCTGCCGCGGGCTCGACCAGCCGCGGGCGAGCCACCCGTACGGTCGCGAGCCGCACTCTGCCCCAGCGTGAGCCACCGCCCCGGCGCGGTGCGGAACCGGCCCCGAGGTTATCCCCACTCTGTCCCCAGCTTTGTCCCCAGGCCCCCTCACCAACCCCTCCCCATGGTTGTCCACAGCCCCCTGTGGACAACCGGCCTTCCCGACCCTGGTTATCCACAGGGTTGGGCACACCCGGCAGATCCTGATCAACCGGCGGGATACCAGCCCCTACCGGCCCCCGGGGCCTGTGGAAAACCTGCTTTCCCACCCCTGTCACAGCCTGTGGTAAGGCGTGAACACACAAGCTGTGGACTTCCTCTCCCACAGCGGGACCGGACCTCGTCGTCCACAGCCCCGCTACGGCGCGGCACCGCCCCTCGGCACCTCACGCAGGAGGTTGTCCCCACATGTGGACAACTCTGTGGAAAAACAGCATGATGGGTTCCCACGGTGAGGCCCGCAGGCTCGCCACCAGCTCGACCAGGAGACAGAGGTGCCTGATACCGCAACCACCATGTGGCTCTCGGCCCTTGAGGCGCTTGCGTCCTCAGGGGAGCTCGGGCAGGGCAAGGTGTCCATTATCCGCATGACCCGTGTCATCGACGTCGACGGCACCCTCGTCCTGGTGGTCGGCTCCGGGTTCGCCAAGGACATTGTCGAGCAGTCACGCGGCCCCATCAGCCGGGCGCTGGCCAGCGTCGCCGGGACCGACGTCCCCTTCGAGGTCATTGTCGACACCAGCCTGGAGAACTCCGCCCCGGTCTTCCCTCGCGCACCCATCGTCCCCATCCCGCCAGCCGCACCGACCTTCGCCCCACGGGTGCTGCCCACCCCCCCGTCCGGCATGACACCGGTGCCGGGGGCGGCCTCCGCCTCGCCGTCGGCCTCCACCCCCCTGACCCCCACCCAGGAGCCGGGCGCCAGCCGTCAGCGCTGGTCCGGGGAGCCCCTGACCCCCACCCCGGAGCGGGCCGGCCGCCACGTCTACGTACCACCCACCACGCCGCAGGCCGGCACCCCGACCGTCGCCTTCCACCCCGGGCGCCCGCTCATCGTCGCACCCACCGCACCCGCCGCACCCGGCGTCAGCCAGAGCACCCCCGGCAGCGACGGCACCCGCCTCAACCCGCGCTACACCTTTGACACCTACGTCACCGGCGCCTCCAACCGGTTCGCCCACGCCACCGCCATCGCCGTGGCGGAGGCGCCTGCCCGCGCCTACAACCCCCTGTTCATCTACGGGGGCTCCGGCCTGGGCAAGACCCACCTCCTGCACGCCATCGGCCACTACGCGCGTACCCTCAACCCCCAGGTCCGCGTCAAGTACGTCAACTCCGAGGAGTTCACTGCGGACTTCATCGCCTGCCTGCGTGACGGCAACCGCGACGACGGCCGCCTGGAGTCCTTCAAGCGCCGCTACCGGGACGTCGACATCCTCCTGGTGGACGACATCCAGTTCCTGGAGGGCAAGGAGTCCACCCTGGAGGAGTTCTTCCACACCTTCAACGCCCTGCACTCCTCGGGCAAGCAGGTGGTCCTCACCTCCGACCAGCCGCCCAAGGCGCTGGGGGGCCTGGACGAGCGCCTGCGCTCCCGCTTCGAGTGGGGCCTGCTGGCGGACGTGCAGCCCCCGGACCTGGAGACCCGCATCGCGATCCTCTCGCGCAAGGCCCGCGCCGAGGGCCTGGACCTGCCCCTGGACGTGCTGGAGTACATCGCCTCCCGCGTCACCACGAACATCCGCGAGCTGGAGGGCGCCCTCATCCGCGTGACGGCGTTCGCCTCCCTGAACAAGCAGCCCATCGACCAGACCCTGGCGGAGATGGTCCTCAAGGACATTATCTCCGACCCGGCCGGCCAGGAGATCACGACCACCCTCATTATGGGGCAGACCGCCGACTACTTCGGCATCACCCTGGACGACCTGTGCGGCGCCAACCGCTCCCGCCTCATCGTCAACGCCCGCCACATCGCCATGTACCTGTGCCGCGAGCTCACCGACCTGTCCCTGCCCAAGATCGGGCGCGAGTTCGGTGGCCGCGACCACACCACCGTCATGAGCGCGGACAAGAAGATCCGCACCCTCATGGCCGAGCGCCGCTCCACCTTCACCCAGGTCACGGAGCTGACCAGCCGCATTAAGCAGGCCGCCTCGAGCTGAGGGAGGGCCACAGGCCCGGATATCCACATGTCGATACCACTTATCCCCAGCCTGTGGAGAACACAGGGGGCCGACGGCGTCCCCCAGCCTGTGGACAAACCTGTGGGAAGACGGTGGACAACCCCGCCTCAGCATGTGGATCCCGGACCCCTCTTCTGGGGACAGCCAGTGGGAGCTGCTGTGCCGTCCACAGATCCGCTGCGGAACCCACCGAACTACACACCTGTTAGTCCACACCCCCCAGCGGCGTCATGACGCCGGAAAACCGGGTTTCCCCCAGGATCCACACTACCTACTACAACTACAACCTGTTCCCTACCACGAGATCGAACAAGGCTGCCAACGTAGGCGCCGCGGACACAGCATGCCCGGACGCAGAAGATGCCGTGACCCAGGACACATGGCGTTGGCCTCGCCTCGGGCACCGTCCCGGTACCACCACTCCACCGGCGGGAGAACCAGGGGCCCGGGAGAGCCCGGAGCCGGAGAGCCAGGGGCGAGGCGGCGCCCGTCCCCAAAGGCGGCGAGGCACGAGGACGCCGGTAACCAGGTGGACGTGCGCAGGGCGACGAGACGCAAAGGGGTGTCGTAGCAGGACGGACGCGCACTGCCGGGGGCCCCGTGGAGCCCCACCGACACGCTGGCGTGGACGCGGACCGGCGGTGTGCGTCTAGAATCCATGTGGATCGCCCCGTCCGTGGTACCTACCCGTGGTATCTGCGGGGCTGGCTTGTCGTCAGGGCTGCGGCCCACTGCTCAGGGAGGCACTCTATGAAGCTCCGGGTTGACCGCGACGTCCTGGCCGAGGCAGTGACCTGGACAGCGCGCTCCGTCCCGGCTCGTCCTCCCGTACCCGTCCTGGCCGGCGTGCGCCTGGAGGCCACCGAGACCTCCCTGGTCCTGGCCTCCTTCGACTACGAGGTCTCCGCCCACTGCGAGGTGCCTGCCGAGGTCGAGGAGGAGGGCGTGGTCCTGGTCTCCGGCCGTCTCCTGGCCGACATCGCCAAGGCACTGCCCGCCAAGCCCGTGGACCTGGAGGTCGAGGGCACCAAGGTGACCGTCACCTGCGGCTCGGCCCGCTTCGCCCTGGCCGCCATGGCCGCGGACGACTACCCGGCCCTGCCCGCCATGCCAGCCACCGCCGGCACCATTGACGCCCACGACCTGGCCCGCGCCGTCGCCCAGGTCTCCGTGGCCGCCTCGCGCGACGAGACCCTCCCCCTGCTCACCAGCATCCGCATGGAGGTCGAGGGCCAGGCCCTCACCCTCATGGCCACCGACCGCTACCGCCTGGCGGTGCGCACCCTGGGCTGGTCCCCCACCAACCAGGCCCTGTCCACCTCGGCGCTGCTCAAGGCCCGTACCCTGTCCGACGTCGCCAAGTCCCTGACCTCCTCGGGCGACGTCACGGTGGCCCTGACCGAGCCCGACTCCCCCACCAGCGCCCTCATCGGCTTCGAGGCCGGGGGGCGGCGCACCACCTCCCTGCTGACCGACGGCGACTACCCGCCGGTCCTGCGCCTGTTCCCCCAGTCCACGGCCATCCACGCCACGGTCGGCCGGGAGGAGCTGATCGCCGCGGTGCGTCGCGTCGCCCTGGTCGCGGACCGCTCCACCCCGATCCACCTGGCCTTCACCGACGGGGAGCTGATCCTCAACGCCGGGCAGGGCGACGACGCCCAGGCCTCCGAGTCCCTGGTGGCGCACCTGGACGGCGAGGACATCTCCACGGCCTTCAACCCCGGCTACCTCCTGGACGGCCTGGGGGCGATCACCAGGCCCTACGTCTGCTTCGACTTCACCCACCCCTCCAAGCCGGCCGTGCTCACCGGTGTGGAGTCCGTCGGCGGCGAGGTGGATCCGACCTTCCGGTACCTCCTAATGCCCATCCGCTTCGGGGCCTGACCCCGCCCGGGACACGCGGGTGTACGTCTCTGACCTGGCGCTGGACGACTTCCGGTCCTACCACCACCTGGTCCTGAGCCTGAAGGCCGGGCCCACGGCCCTGATCGGGGCCAACGGCCAGGGCAAGACCAACCTGGTGGAGGCGGTCGGCTACCTCTCCACGCTCTCCAGCCACCGCGTCGGCGCCGAGACCGCCCTGGTCCGACGGGCCGGGCCCGGTGAGGAGCAGCCCGGCGGCGCCGTCGTGCGCGCCAAGGTGGTCCGCGGCCAGCGCCCCAGCGTCATTGAGATCGAGATCATCTCGGGCAAGGCCAACCGGGCCCGCCTCAACCGGGGGGCGTGCCGTCCGCGCGACCTGCTCGGGGTGCTGCGCACGGTCGTCTTCGCCCCCGAGGACCTGGTCCTCGTGGCCGGGGAACCGGGTGGGCGCCGTCGCCTCCTGGACGACCTCGCCGTGGCGCTGCGCCCCGCCCTAGCCGCCACGCGCACCGAGCACGAGAAGATCCTCGCCCAGCGCGCCAGCCTGCTGAAGTCCGCCCGCGCCCACGGCGCCTCGCGGGGCCCCACCGGCTCCGTGCTCACCACCCTGGAGGTCTGGGACGCCCAGCTCGCCGCCAGCGCCGCCCGCCTGATCGCCGCACGGGTCGACGTCGTCTCTCGCCTGCGCCCCTGGCTGGAGGGCGCCTACGCCGCCGTCAGCGAGGGGGCCGCCGACGCCTCCCGCCAGGCCGCGCTGGCCTACCGCTCCAGCCTCCTGGCCCACGAGGGCAGGCCCGATCCCGTCCCCGGGCCGCAGGCCTGGGTGCAGGACGAGGAGGGCCTGCGGGACGTGCCCGCCACCGCCGCGAGGCTGGAGACGGCCATGGCCGACCTGCGCCGTCGGGAGATCGAGCGCGGCGCGAACCTGGTGGGCGCCCACCGTGACGACCTCTCGCTGTTCCTGGGCTCCCTGCCCGCCAAGGGCTTCGCCTCCCACGGGGAGCAGTGGTCCCTGGCGCTGGCGCTGCGCCTGGCCTCCTACGAGATGCTCCGGGCCGACGTGGACGCCCTGGGGGGCGACGGCGAGCCGGTCCTCGTCCTCGACGACGTCTTCGCCTCCCTGGACGAGCGCCGCCGCCGGGCCCTGGCCGGGCTCGTGGCCGGCGCCCAGCAGGTGCTGCTGACCTCGGCGGTCGACCAGGACGTGCCGGACGAGCTGGCCGGGGCCCGGTTCCGGGTGCACGACGGGGCGGTCACCCGTGTCTGAACCGCCACCTGCCCGTAGGCGTGGGGTCAGCGGAGGGAGCGCGGCTGCTGGGGCCCTTAGGGCTCCTGCGGCTGCTGGGGCCCCTGAGATGGCTGCTCGCCCTGGTGCGCTGGATGCTTCACCGGGCGTCCCGGCTGCCGGGGCCCCTGGTGCTCCTGATGCTACCGGGACTCCCGGTGCCAGTGGACCGCTGGGCGCCGCCTCGCCACGGCCCACGGCGCCGGACCGGGACTCCCTGGCGCGGCGTCTCCTGGCCCGCTCACGCCGCCAGGCCTGGGAGGCCGGGGTGGTGCGCACCTCCCTGCGCGCCGGCGCCAGCCTGGTGGGCGCGCAGGAGGGGGTCGCCCCCTGGGACCAGCGACGCCGTCGGCCCGCTCACGACGACCAGGCCGATGACCGCAGCCCCGGCCTGTCCCCGGGGCGGGACCGTCCCGGGCCCACACGCTTTGACCCGCAGATCGGGGGCAGGGCGCTGCGCCGCTACGCCCGGGAGCACGGCTGGGCCGGGATGCTGGCCGTGGCCAGGATATCGGTGCGCTGGGAGCAGATCGTGGGCTCCCAGGTGGCCCAGCACGCCCGCGTGGAGCACTTCGCGCCCGGGCGGATCACCCTGCGGGCCAGCTCCTCGGCCTGGGCCCAGCAGCTGCGCCTCCTCATGCCCGGTATCGAGCGGGCCGTGGCCGGGGCGCTGGAGCCGGGGGCGGGGGCCGTCGAGATCCGCGTCCTGGGACCGGCCAGCCCCACCTGGCGCCGCGAGCGGGTGGCCGTGCGGGGCTCACGCGGGCCAAGGGACACGTACGGGTGACAGCGTTATGTTTCTGTCTTGTTTCGTGGCCCTCATTATGATGCAGGAGGTTTAGAGAGGAGGTGTTGGTGCATGTCAAAGGCACAGAGCATTGTCGATTCCCTTGAGAGGGAGGACGTTGAGGACCGCTTCGCTATGTTGATGGGCGCGTGGAACCATGGTGCGTCACCTCGCCCTGAGTGATAGGTGCAGGGTAAGCCCCTTATAACGTAGCGGTCTGCGTCAACACTCAGTAACCGGAGACGAGGGTATCGATGGACAGTATTTTTGCGCATCTTGTTTTTATTGAGGCGACAGGTCACCGATACCCCTCGTCTCCGGCTCTGGCTGAAAGGATATCGGTTGCTTGTTCGTCACTGTCGGGCGGACTATATCGGTACGCACGAAGTATAGGCGCGCCATTCTATGTGACGGACCTAGGGGTTCGGCTAATACCAGACCCTAAAATTTTTTATAAGGAACACTGCAAGATCTTTGGTGTCCCTCAGATCTCCCCGAAACTCATCGAAGAGCGTATCGTTCAAGAAGATTTGGCAAACCTCGCCAGTGTGATCGATTCGATAATTCTATTCTTCGGCGACTATGAAGCGGTGGCCGCAGGGATCAAGACGCGAATGAAGTCGGTGTGCAAGTCGAACGATTATTCCTTGCTTATCCATTCCGGTGTTGTTCTAGCGGCTCTTGGTGACGCCAATTGCATGCCGCTATTTGAGGCCGCGTCGGAAGCTGCTGTCAACTCTTCTGAAGCATATGGGGCCCATCATCGTGCTGCAGCATTCCTGCTTAAGCGTGAACGCGACGACGTAGCATCTGCGAAACAAATGCGCACAGCGCGGTCGTATTTGAAAGATAGTGATGCGGAGGTCAATGCGGCTCTGCTTGATAATCTCAATGCGCTTCGCCTCCTGAGGGGCGGAGGTGATGCTTTTAGTGCACTAGAAGAGTCTTCTCGGCATCTAATGGCGTACATCAGCAGGTCGGATATAGCCGCAGATGACTACTCGCGCGCCTGTAGGTATAAGAGTCAGGTGTCAATAAATATGACGCAGCTGCTCCTGCTTGACGGGCTTCAGAGTCAGGCGATGGATGTGATGCTCGAAAATGTCAATTTTTGTAGAATGAACTCTTTTGATTATCTGGGCGAGGCGCTAGCTGAGGCTTCCTATACGGCCTATATCGTTGGGGACCTGCCGATGGCTGAGAAGTTGGCAAGGGAGGCTTTCTGGCGGAACTACCCGATTGGTGCGATCAGAGCTATCCGCGGGTCGAGGGAAATACTGGCCGCATCGTTGTTCAAGACAGGGAGAACAGATGCCGCCGAATCTGTCGCCAGCTTGGTCGAGACTGATCCTCTTGGTCTGAAGGGGGTCCATGACTGAGGCGGTTCTTGAGGCTGAGCACCTCGCGCGCACGTTCGACAGGGGCCGGTTCCAGGCGGTGGCCGACGTCTCGCTGAGGGTCGGGGCCGGCCAGGTGCACGCGCTCCTGGGCCCCAACGGCGCGGGCAAGACGACGACGGTGCGCATGTGCGCCACGCTGCTGCTGCCCACCTCGGGCTCGGTGCGCGTCGACGGCGTGGACGCCGTGGCCCACCCGCGCCGGGCCAGACGTCGCCTGGGGCTGGTGCTGGGCGGTGACCTGGGCTTCTACCCGCGTGCCAGCGCCCGCCAGAACCTCCTTTTCTTCGCCGACCTGCAGGGTGTGGCCCGCGGGGACCGCGCGAGCGCGGTGAACGGCGCCCTGGAGCAGGTCGGCCTGTCAGACGCCGCGGACCGCAGGGCCTCGGCCCTCTCCCGGGGCATGCGCCAGCGCCTGCACCTCGCCCGCGCCCTGCTGGGCAGGCCCCGCCTGCTCCTGCTCGACGAGCCGACCAACGGCCTGGACCCGGACATCTCCCTGCAGGTGCGCCAGACGGTCGCCGAGGTCGCCGCCAGCGGGGTGGGCGTCCTGCTGACCTCGCACACGATGCCGGAGATCGAGGAGCTGGCGGACACCATCTCCGTCATTGGCGCGGGCCGTATCGAGGTACGCGGGACGGTGGCCGACGTGGCGCGCCACGCGGGCGTGCTGGCCGTGACCACGCTGACCCTGCCGGGGCGCGCCGCCGGCCTGGACGAGGAGCTGCGCGGCGTGCTGGGGCGCGGCGTCGTGGTCACCCAGCGCCCTAGCTCCTCGAACTGGGCGCTGACCGTCTCCTGGCCCGTTGACGGCGGCCAGCAGGCCGTCGACGCCGGTAGGCGGGCCCTGAGCGCGCTGCTTGAGCGCCACGGCCTGGGCGAGCCCGACGACCTGCTCACGCGCCCGGCGAGCCTGGAGCAGGCCTACCTGGCACTGGCCAGGAGGCTGGACCGGTGAGGCGCCAGATTCGTATGACGGCGTTCCACGTGCGCCAGTTCGTGTCGGTCCCCTACTTCATCCAGGTCATGGTCGTCGCCACTCTCAGCACGACGCTCGTGCAGTACCTGGCCTTCAACGCCTGGCACGGCGTCACCCCGACCGTGGTCTGGGTGCGTGGGGGCGTCATCGGTCTGTGGAGCACGGCGACGTGCGCGGCGGGCATTATCGGGTTCGAGCGTTACAAGGGCACCCTGGTCCACCTGGTGCTCGCCCCCGTGGGGGCGCTGCGCTCACTGGCCGCCGTGGTCAGCGCGGCCGCCAGCTTCGGCGTGCTCGCCCTGCCCCTGTCCTGGGCGACCTGGTCGCTGCTGTCCTGGTCCGTCCACGCCCCCTCCTGGCGGCGCCTGGCCGGGGTGGCGGCCGGCACGCTCATGCTGTGGCTCGGCGCCGTGGCACTGAGCCTGGCCGTGGCCGCGCTGTTCGTCCTCACGCCCAACGCCATCAGCTACGAGGGCCTCCTGCTCGTGCCCGTCTTCCTGCTCTCCGGCCTGACCTTCCTCGGCTCGGGCGCGCCTGGCTGGCTCCAGCCCCTCAGCCGGCTCCTGCCGGTGGGCCTGCCCGTGCAGGTGCTGCTCGGCGGCCCCATCAGCGTCGGCGCCCTGGCCGGCTGGACGTGCTCGACGCTCGCCTGGGCCGCCCTGGCGGGTCTGCTGGGACGGGCCGCCCTGGTCCGCGCCACCCGCACCGGGACCCTGGAGGTGGTGTGAGTGGCGTTCCTCACCCGTGTCGTCTCCGGTGCCCGGGTCTCCTGGGCCTCCTCCGTCACCTTCGCCACCGTCGGTACCGCCGTCACCACCCTGGCCCTGCTGCCCCTGCTCGACATCGCCTTTGACGTCCTCATGGGGGCCGACCTGGCCTCCGACGACCTCGTGCGCACCGGCTACGCCGCCTGCCTGGTCAGCCTCGCCGTCACCGTCGCCTCCGGGGTCGTCAGCGCCGTCGCCACCGACCGCAACCTCGGCGTCTTCCAGGAGGTGTGCACCCTGCGCCGCCTCGACCCCGCCTACTGGCTCGCCGTCAGCCTCGTGCCGCTGGCGCTGGCTACTGTGACCGGGGTCCTGTCTGTCGGCGCGGTCTTCGTCCTCTCCCCGGGGCACGACGTCGCCCTGCTCGCCCGGGTGCTTCTGCTCAGCCTCGGCGCCCTGGCCTGCGGGGTGCTCCTGGGGGTGGGTGCCGCTGGCCTGGGCGTGAGCCTGCCCGACCCCTACCTCGGCGCCACCCTGCTCGCCAGCGCCCTGCCCGTGCTCGTCGGCGTCATCGTCCCCGTCTCCGCCTACCCCGCGTGGCTGCGTGTCGTGTCCCAGGTCACTCCGCTCAGCGGTGCCGTCAGCACGCTCACCGCAGGTGGCCCCGCCCTGGTCCTGCGTGACCTGGCGTTGAGCGCCGTCTGGTGCGCCGCCGGCCTGGTCGTCAGCCAGGTCGCCGTCCACCGACTACGTCAGGGAACACGCTATGACACCGTCTGACGCCACCGGGCGAGGCGGCCTGACACTGGCCGACTACGGCTTGGACGAACGCTGGCGAGCTCACCTGGCTGTCGCCGCCATGGATACCGGTGAGACCCTCGCCCCGGCACGTGTGACCTGCGTGCACCGCTCAGCTATTGATGTCGTCACTGCCGCCGCCGACGCCCTCGCCGACACCCCCGTGACCGCCCGCACGATCGCGCTGGGGCGACCTGGCCACCGCGACGACGAGGCCTGGCCGCCGGTCGTCGGGGACTGGCTCGCTGTTGACACCACCGGCCGCGTCCACACCGTCCTGGCGCGTCGTACCTACCTCGCTCGCCCCTCCGCCGGCCGGGACTCCCACGAGCAGCCCGTCGCCGCCAACGTTGACGTCCTGGTCATTGTCGAGCCCTTTGTGCCTGAGGTGTCGGCTGGACGCGTTGAACGTCTCACCGCTCTTGCCCACTCCGCGGGTACCTCTGTCTGGCTCGTGCTCACCAAAGCTGATCTGGTTGACTCTGAGCAAGCTGAACGTGCCGCTGGGGAGCTGGGCGCCCTGGTCGACGCCGTCCATGTGGTCTCCTCCCACTCCCACCAGGGGCTGGCCGGACTGGCCGACGCCCTGGCCGAGGCTGGCACTGCCGTGCTGCTGGGACGCTCTGGTGCTGGCAAGTCCACCCTCACCAACACCCTTCTGGGCACGGATCTCGCCACCGGGCCAGTGCGGCAGGGCGACGCCAAGGGGCGCCACACGACCACCTCCCGCGGCCTGGTGGCCGGGCGAGGCTGTCTGGTCATCGACACCCCAGGTGTCCGCGCCCTGGCCTCCACCACGGACGCCGATGCGGTCGATGAGACCTTCGCGGACGTTGTCTCCGTCGCCGCCCGTTGCCGTTTTACCGACTGCCGCCACCAGGACGAGCCCGGCTGCGCCGTGCGCCAGGCCGTCGGCGAGGGCAGCCTCGACGCTGCGCGCGTGGAGCGTTACCTCCGCATGAGCGCCGAGTCCTCACGCCTGCGCCAACGCACCGACGCGCGCGCCTGGCGGGACCAGGAGCGCCGTCTCAGCCGTGAGAACAAGGTAGGACGTCGCACCACCATGCGTCTTAAGGGACGGAGGAACTGACGGTACGGCTTACCTGCGCCCCGCGTCAGCGGGAGGTGACAGGCGGCACGTCCCGCGCCACGCCGTCGGCGGTCAGTGCCCAGGTCAGGCCGCGATAGAATGCGGTGAAACTGCCCATGGTGCGCCCAGGACCCGCCGCAGGTACCCACCTACGTGCGCGCGGCCCGAGGGCCAGGAACGCCCCGCAGCGTCCTGACGCGCCCGACGTGAGGAGCAACGAACACGTGGCTGAGGACATTGCTGTGACCCCTGACCCCACCAACGGGGCCGCTGACTACGGTGCCAGCGACATCACCGTCCTCGAGGGGCTGGAGGCCGTCCGCAAGCGGCCCGGCATGTACATCGGCTCCACCGGGGAGCGCGGGCTGCACCACCTCGTCTACGAGGTCGTGGACAACTCCGTGGACGAGGCCCTCGCGGGCTTCTGCGACCACATCGAGGTCACCCTCCTGGCCGACGGCGGGGTGCGCGTGAGCGACAACGGCCGCGGCATCCCGGTGGACGAGCACCCCACGGAGCACAGGCCCACCGTCGAGGTGGTCATGACCATCCTCCACGCCGGCGGCAAGTTCGGCGGCGGCGGCTACGCCGTCTCCGGCGGCCTGCACGGTGTGGGCATCTCCGTGGTCAACGCCCTGTCCACCCGGGTGGACACCCTGGTGCGCCGCCAGGGCTACGCCTGGCGCATGTCGTTCGCCGACGGCGGCCGCCCCGTCACCGAGCTCGTCAGGGGCGAGGAGACCTCGTCCACCGGCACCACCCAGACCTTCTACCCCGACCCGGCTATCTTCGAGACCACGGTGTTCGACTTCGAGACCCTGCGCCGCCGGTTCCAGCAGATGGCCTTCCTCAACAAGGGCCTGCGCATCACCCTGACCGACGAGCGCCCCACCGCCGTGGACGCCGGTGACGAGATCACCGGTGACGAGGCCGGCCCCGCCGACGACCCGGTCCCCGGGCACCGGGAGGTCTCCTACCGCTACGACCACGGCCTGCGGGACTACGTGCACTTCCTCAACACCTCCAAGAAGGTGGAGCTCATCCACCCCGACATTATCGACTTCGAGGCCGAGCAGCAGCTGGACGAGAGACGCTCCATCAGCCTGGAGATCGCCATGCAGTGGACGAGCGCCTACTCCGAGTCGGTGCACACCTACGCCAACACCATTAACACCACCGAGGGCGGCAGCCACGAGGAGGGGTTCCGCACGGCCCTGACCACCCTGGTCAACAAGTACGCCCGGGAGAAGGGCCTGCTCAAGGACAAGGACGACAACCTCACCGGTGACGACATCCGTGAGGGACTGACCGCGGTCATATCCGTCAAGCTCTCCGAGCCCCAGTTCGAGGGGCAGACCAAGACCAAGCTCGGCAACACCGAGGCCCGCACATTCGTCCAGCAGACCGTCTACGCCCAGCTCGGCGACTGGCTCGACTCCCACCCGGCCGACGCCAAGGCCGTCATTGTCAAGGCCGGTCAGGCCGCCGCCGCCCGCCTGGCGGCCCGCAAGGCGCGCGAGGCCACCCGCCGCAAGGGCGTCCTGGAGTCCGCCTCCATGCCCGGCAAGCTGCGTGACTGCTCCAGCCGCGACGCCACCCGCAGCGAGATCTTTATCGTGGAGGGCGACTCCGCCGGCGGCTCCGCCGTGGGCGGTCGCGACCCGGAGTTCCAGGCCATTATGCCTATCCGCGGCAAGATCCTGAACGTGGAGAAGGCGCGCCTGGACCGCGCCCTGTCGTCCGAGACGATCCGCAACCTCATTACCGCCTTCGGTACCGGTATCGGCGAGGACTTCGACCTCTCCAGGCTGCGCTACCACAAGATCGTCATTATGGCCGACGCCGACGTCGACGGCCAGCACATTGCCACCCTCCTGCTGACCCTGCTCTTCCGCTACATGCGCCCCATTATCGAGCACGGCCACGCCTACATCGCCATGCCCCCGCTGTACCGCCTCAAGTGGACCGGCACCGACCACGAGTTCGCCTACTCCGACGCCGAGCGCGACCAGCTCCTGGAGGCGGGCCGGGCGGCCGGGCGGCGCCTGCCCAAGGACGGCGGTATCCAGCGCTACAAGGGGCTGGGGGAGATGAACGACCACGAGCTGTGGGAGACCACCATGGACCCGGCGCGCCGCATCCTCAAGAAGGTGACCCTGGACGAGGCCGCTGACGCTGACGAGACCTTCGCCGTCCTCATGGGCGACGACGTCGAGCAGCGCCGCTCCTTTATCCAGCGCAACGCCGCAGACGTCCGCTTCCTCGATATCTGACGCACCACGCCGGCACGCGCCCGACGTCGTCGGACCCGACCTGAAGGAAACCCGTGAGCGAAGAGACCGCCCCCACCACCAGCGCCCCCGCAGGCGTCCCCCACGACCGCGTCCAGCCGGTCGACCTCCAGACGGAGATGCAGCGCTCCTACCTCGACTACGCCATGAGCGTCATCGTGGGGCGTGCCCTGCCGGACGTGCGCGACGGCCTCAAGCCGGTCCACCGCCGCATCCTGTACGGGATGTTCGACGGCGGCTACCGCCCCACGGCGTCCTTCTCCAAGTGCTCACGCATTGTGGGCGACGTCATGGGCAAGTACCACCCCCACGGTGACGGCGCCATCTACGACGCCCTGGCCCGCCTGGTCCAGCCCTGGTCCCTGCGCTACCCGCTGGTGGCCGGGCAGGGCAACTTCGGCACCCCCGGCAACCTCGGCCCGGCCGCGCCCCGCTACACCGAGGCCAAGATGGCCCCCCTGGCCATGGAGATGGTGCGCGACATCGACGAGGAGACGGTGGACTTCGCGCCCAACTACGACGGGCGGGACATGGAGCCGGCCATCCTGCCGGCCCGCTTCCCCAACCTGCTGTGCAACGGCTCCGAGGGCATCGCGGTGGGTATGGCCACCCGCATCCCCCCGCACAACCTGCGGGAGGTGGCCAGCGGCGTCCAGTGGTTCCTGGAGCACCCCCAGGCGTCCCGCGAGGAGCTCCTGACGGCCCTCATCGCCCGCGTCCAGGGCCCGGACTTCCCCACCGGGGCCACCATCCTGGGGCGGCGCGGCATCGAGGACGCCTACCGCACCGGACGCGGCTCCATCACCCAGCGCGCGGTGGTGTCCATCGAGGAGATCCAGGGCCGCCAGTGCCTGGTGGTCACCGAGCTGCCCTACCAGGTCAACCCGGACAACCTGGCCGAGAAGATCGCCCAGCTGGTGCGTGACGGGCAGGTCACCGGCGTCGCCGACATCCGCGACGAGACCTCCGGGCGCGCCGGCCAGCGCCTGGTCATCGTCCTCAAGCGCGACGCCGTGGCCAAGGTGGTGCTCAACAACCTCTACAAGCGCACCCAGCTCCAGGACAACTTCCCCGCCAATATGCTGGCCCTGGTCGACGGCGTCCCGCGCACCCTGAGCCTGGACGGCTTCGTGCGCCACTGGGTGGACCACCAGATGGACGTCATTGTGCGGCGCAGCCGGTACCGCCTGCGCCGCGCCCTGGAGCGCCTGCACATCCTGGAGGGGCTGCTGGCGGCCATTGACGCCCTGGACGCCGTCATCGCCCTCATCCGCCGCTCCCCCACCACCGAGGAGGCGCGCAGCGGGCTCATGGGGCTGCTGGGCGTGGACGAGGTCCAGGCCGAGGCCATCCTCTCCCTCCAGCTGCGCCGCCTGGCCGCCCTGGAACGGCTCAAGATCCAGACCGAGGCGGCCGAGCTGCGCGAGCGCGTGGCCGACCTGCGCGAGATCATCGCCTCACCGGAGCGCCAGCGCGGCATCGTCGCGGACGAGCTGGCCGAGATCGTGGAGAAGTACGGCGACGAGCGACGCACCCGGATCGTGCCCTTCGACGGGGAGATGAGCATGGAGGACCTCATCCCCGAGGAGGAGATCGTGGTCACCATCACCCGCTCGGGCTACGCCAAGCGCACCCGCACCGACGCCTACCGCTCCCAGCACCGGGGCGGTAAGGGGGTCAAGGGCGCGGCCCTGCGTGAGGACGACGTCGTCTCCCACTTCTTCACCACCACCACGCACCACTGGATGCTGTTCTTCACCAACCTGGGCCGGGTCTACCGGGCCAAGGCCTACGAGCTGCCCGAGGGAGGGCGCGACTCCAAGGGTCAGCACGTGGCCAACCTCCTGGCCTTCCAGCCCGGCGAGGAGATCGCCCAGGTCATGGAGCTGGCGGACTACTCCCAGGCGGACTACCTGGTCCTGGCCACCCGCCGGGGCCTGGTGAAGAAGACCCGCCTGAGCGAGTACGACTCCAACCGCTCCGGGGGCGTCATCGCCATTAACCTGCGTGAGAACGGCGACGGGGTCAGCGACGAGCTGGTCTCCGCCTCCCTGCTGTCCGCCGGCCAGGACCTGCTCCTGGTCTCCCGGCACGGCCAGTCCCTGCGCTTCCACGCCGACGACGAGACCCTGCGGCCCACCGGGCGCGCCACCAGCGGCGTGACCGGCATGCGCTTCCGGGACGGCGACAGCCTCCTGGCCATGGGCGTCATCGACCCCGGCTGGCAGGAGGCCGACCTGTTCGTGGTCACCGAGGGCGGCTACGCCAAGCGCACCTCGGTGGCGGAGTACCCCACCAAGGGGCGCGGCGGGCTGGGGGTCAAGGTCGCCAACCTCGTCCAGGAGCGCGGGGACCTGGTGGGGGCGCTGGTGACCGCCCCCAGCGACGAGGTCCTGTGCATTATGGCCTCCGGCAAGGTGGTGCGCTCCGCCGTCGCGGAGGTCTCCCGCACCGGGCGCGCCACCCAGGGGGTCACCTTCGCCAAGCCCGACGACGGCGACCGCATCCTCGCGGTGGCCCGCAACGCCGAGCGCGACCTCGACGGTGAGGACGTCCCGGACGACGACGCCGAGGCCAGCGCGACGGGTGCCGCTCCGGAGGCCGGTGACGCTCCTGGTGGTGCCGCGCGTGAGGCCGCTCCCCACGGCTCCGACGGCGCCGACGGCTCCGGGGCCGCGGGCGCGCCCGGCACGGACAGTGAGATCGTCGTCCCTGCCGACACCTCGGCGTCGAGCACGGATGAGACCGCCTGACTGCGGTAGCGTTGAGTGAGAACGACAGTAAGGACCTGGCATGAGCTCCACCCCCCCGTCTGAGGCGACCGTCAGCGGCCCTCGGCGCGTCCACCTCTCCCTGACCCACATCGACCCCTGGTCCGTCATGAAGGTATCCTTCCTGCTCAGCGTGGCCATGGGCATCATGACCGTCGTGGCGGCCTCCTTCATATGGTTCCTCCTGGACTCCATGCAGGTCTTCGCCACGATCCAGGACCTTGTGAGTTCGGTCATGGACTCCAACTCCAACTCCTTCACCGCCCTGGTCCAGTACCTCCAGTTCTCCCGGACCTTCTCCATGTCGATCATCATCGCGGTGGTCAACATCATCCTGACTACCGCCCTGTCCACGATCGGGGCCTTCCTGTACAACATCACCGTCAGGCTCGTGGGAGGGATTCATCTCACACTGGCGGACGACTGATCCGGTTTGATCCGGGCGGGCCGGGTGGGTTAACCTTGCCCGGTCGCACGGGCCTATAGCTCAGTTGGTTAGAGCGCATCCCTGATAAGGATGAGGTCGCTGGTTCGAGTCCAGCTAGGCCCACCGTCCACCGCCCGCGGTACGAGGAGAGTTCATGACAGGCAGAACGCTTCTGAAGGCCGCGGTTTTCTCGTCCCTGGGGGCTGCCGCCTACGCGCTCTGGCTCCGCTACGAGGCGGCCCGTCAGGAGCGGGCGGCCTGGGCCGAGGTCACGGACCCGGTGGACGAGGAGCTCTGAGACGCTCAGCCAGGGGCTATGGCGCAATTGGTAGCGCACCTGCTTTGCAAGCAGGGGGTTACGGGTTCGAGTCCCGTTAGCTCCACTGTGCTCGGGCCCCGGCGAAAGGCTGGGGCCCGAGGCTGGCAGCGCGGTCCCTACCGCGTCTTCAAGGCGGCGGGCCGGTCCCCTACGCCGGTTGGTACGCGGTCATCTTCCCGACGTCGTCGTAGGTGACCAGCAGGTCGCCGGCGCTGTTGAGGAGGTACCCCGACTCCTTGCCTCCCAGGGGGACGGGATCCGGGGACGCGCCGGTGGTCATGTCTATAATGCGCAAGGAGAAGGTGTTGGTGCCGGCGTACATGTAGCGCGCGATAACAGGCCCTGATCCTGAGAGCACCAGGGCGTTGACGGAGGCTTCGGGGACGCACCTGCCGTCCTTGTCCTCTACGAGCTGGTTGTAGAGCCCGATGCGAACGTCCTTGCCGGCTACCGTAATGGACTGGCAGGTGGTGTCGGTGGTGGACGCGGAGAAGGTGCTCGGAGCCCAGGAGGTGTCCCCGTCCTTGAGCCAGGCCCGCGCCTGGTCGACGGTGAGGGGGACGGGCGACCAGGGGTAGGCGGCGTGCCCGGTGCTGAGCGGGAACGTCTCCTTGGGGGTGCCGTCGGGATCGTAGAGACTGATCGTGTCGTCGTTGTCGTTAGTAGCATCTCCTTCGTCGTGGACCAGCCACCCGTCCGACAGCTCCGTGGGAAAGTGCATGAGGCCGGACTGGTTAATGGGCTTGGACTCACCGGTGTCGGTATTGACGGCGTAGTAGGTGTCGTCAGTGTCGAACCCGCCGCCGATGACGTAGCTCCCCACGCGGCTCATCGGGGTGATAAAGGCCTGCTTGGCTACCTTAATGGTGGTCTCCCACTTCTTCTCGGTCAGGGAGGTCCACATCTCGCAGTGCGTGCCCGCGCAGGTGAAGATGCCACCTCCCCACCCCAAGACCGTGGACTGCGCGTCCCACGACGCCGTGGAGCGCTCGCGCGACTCAATGTCGATCACGGTGTTCCCGGTAACGATCTTGCCCTGCCAGACTATGGTGTTGGGACCCGTCTGGACCGTGTCCTCCCAGAGCTGCGCGGGTGTCCCCTGCCCCATGCGGAAGACGGTGACGGTCGTGAAGTCGTCGCCCTTCTTTACGAAGCGCACGAGCTTGTCGTCGTTAATACCTATTGTCACGTTCCTGCTGCCGCTGCTCGGGGCGTCCAGGGTCCACACCTGCTTGACGCCGTTCCCCCAGGCGCTGGACCACCTGTTGCCGTCCTGCGCGGGGGCGGTCGGGGACTGGCTGGGGGCAGGGGAGCCGGAGGCGCCGTCGGCGCTCGTGGGCCTGTCCTTGTCGTCACTCAGGAGCAGGGTGGTGACGGTGGCGGTCCCGGCCACCAGGACGAGTGCGGCCACCACCAGGGTGACAATGAGGGCCGCCCGCCTCCTGCGCGCGGGAGCAGGCCCTGAGGCGTCGGACAGCGAGGGGCCCGCCGGTGGCGCTGCGTACTGTCCGGCGGCAGGTGGGTAGGGGGTGTACTGGCCGGTTGGCTGGGCGGGGTGGGCGTAGCGCCCGTCGTCGGCACGCGGCCCGCCACTAGGCGTGAGCCCGTACGGGCCGTACGGGGAGGCCGCGCCGAGACGTCCGTACAGTGTGCCGGCAGGTGCGCCCTGCCCGGCCGCAGGGGTCTGGGGCTGGGCGGGGCGCGCGGCCTGCGGGACCCGCCCGTAGACCCCGGTGGAGGGCGACGTCGGTGGGGCTAATGACGCTGGTGGCTCGTTCTGGCCTGGTTGGGTTGTGGGGGACTGATCAGGGTGCGGGGAGGATGGCTGGGGATTCAGGGGATTGGTCATAGAGTAGAGTATGATACAGATCACGCATGAGCGCTTGTCTTCTGATTGGCGCGTCACGTAGCAAGCTGGCCTCCGCCCGACGCGCACGTGCGTGGGCCGGGTGACGCTGCGCCGCAATGTCCTCCAGCAGCTCAGTCCACCCGATGCGCACGTGGGGCCGGGGCCGCGACGAGCTGGCCACCTGGCTGAAGGGCGACCTGACGCGCACGTGGGGCCGAGGGCTGGTACGCCAGCCCCGCTGGCAACCCGGGCGCCCCCCTCTGGCACGTGCGTGGGACCGGGGGCTGCCCGGGAGCCGAAGGCGGGCGGTGGGCTCCCGGGCCGGTGGGTGGCCCGCCGATGACTTAAACGGGGCTCTACCTGGGACGGTAGGCGGTGAGCCTGCCTGAGTCGCTGTAGACGATCATGAGGTTGTCCTTGACGGTGTAGTTGTCGTCGCGACTCTTCAGGGTCATCGACTGCGAGGCCCCGGTGGTCATGTCAATGATAGTGAGGGTCGACGTGGTGTCGCCGTAGCTGTAGTAGCTGGAGACCTGGCCTCTCCCGGAGAGGTAGAAGACGTGGACCGGTGATCCTGCCTGGCAGCCCTCGACCTCCTTCTCGGAGAACGGGTTCCTCTTGCCGAGGTTAATGTCCCTGCCGGCTACCGTAATGGACTGGCAGGTGGTGTCGGTGGTGGACGCGGAGAAGGTGCTCGGAACCCAGGAGGTGTCCCCGTCCTTGAGCCAGGCCCGCGCCTGGGCGACGGTGAGACGGTTAGGTGTCCAGGGGTAGACGGTAGACGGCCTGTCGTTGTCTGCTGTGAACCGCTCCTTAACGGTGCCGTCGGGTTCGTAGATGACGACGTGACCGTCGATGCCGTAGGTGACCCACCCGTCCTCCAGGGATTGAGGAATGGGGTCGACCGTGTTGTCCTCCAGCTTTCTTATCTTTCCGTTGTCGAGGTTGACGACGTAGTAGGTGTCGTCCTCTTCGTAATTAGCGGCGATCACGTACCTGCCGACCCTCTCGCTGGTGTATATAGTCGTCCGTCCCGACTGCGGGAGCCTGCTTTCCCACTTCTTGTCGGTCAGTGAGCTCCACAGGGAGCACGACGTGTCCGTGCAGACCGCGAGACCGTTCTCCTCGTTCCCGTTGGTGGTTACTCGCGCGTCCCACGGGGCGGTGGTGCGCTCGTGCGACTCCAGGTCGATCACCGTGTTACCGATAATGAGCTTCCCCTTCCAGATGGAGCCACCGAAGGTCGAGGAACGGACCGTCTCCTCCCAGAGCTGCTCGGGCGTCCCCTGCCCCAGACGGAACATAGTGGCCGTAGTCCTCCCGTCCTTCCGGGTAAGCCGTATGAAGCGGTGGTCGTCCAGAATATACACGAATGTGTCGCTCGGTTTGTCGCCGGGGGGCTCCAGCGTCCAGGCCTGCTCGAATCCTTTCAGCCAGGCGGTGGACCACCTGATGTTGTCGGTGGTGCTGCTCTTCCCGCCCAGGAGCAGGGTGACGGCGGCGGTCCCGGCCACCAGGACGAGTACGGTCACCACCAGGGTGATAATGAGGGCCGTCCGTCGCCTGTGTGCGGGGGCCAGCGGGGTGCCGGGAGCGGCCTGGGGGTAGCCAGCGGGGGCCGAGGCGCCCAGGGTGGGTGCCGGTGTCCCGTAGGAGGCGCCAGGGCCACCCGGTGAGTACGCGGCCCCCGCAGGGGTGCCCTGCGGGCTGTACGGGTTGTAGGGGGTGTCGGGCGCGTCCGGGCCGTACCGTGCCCTGGCGGCCTCCCGTGCATCCTGCGGGTTGTACGGGCTGTACGGCACCGAGCTGGCAGCGGCCGGTTCGGCGCTGGTAACCAGCCCGGGTGCCGTGCCGGTGGGGACGGACTGGGCGTGCGGGCCTCCGGCCTGGGTTCCTGGGGCGGTGCGTCCGTACTGGGGTGTGCGTCCGTACTCGGTGGCTGGTTCCCCGGCCTGGTCGGGGTGCTCGGCCTGGGTGGCGGCCTGAGCGGCGGCCTGGGTTCCTGGGGCGGTGCGTCCGTACTCGGTGGCGCCTCCGGGCTGGGCTGGCTGGGTAGCTGGTACGTGACCGTACTGCCCGGCCGGGGTTGACGGCGTCGGCTGGTCGGACTGGGGCTGCGGGGACAGGCCGTACTGGGAGGTGGCGGAACTGGTCGGTGCGGATCCTCCCTGGTCCGCTCCTTCCTGGTCCGCCCTGGGGTGCTGGGGCTGTCGGGGGCCCGGCTGGGGCTGCTCGGGACTGCTCATGCGGCAGAGCATGGCACAGGTCACGTCTAGGTGCACGCACCGTTTGATCGCTCTTCGCACCCCGGCCCGCGTGCCCGGCTACCTCGGCCGGCATCCCGCTATGTGCCCGCGCCCTCTCCGTGAGAACGGTACTTATTGCTCGTGAGAACGGTACTTGTTTGTCGTGAGAACGGTACTTGTTCGTGGGGGTGGTGTTTGTGGTGTGGGTGGGGTCTGTCTGTGGGGAGTCGGGGTTCCTGGTTGTGTGGGTGGGAGTGGTGTGCGGGGACGTTTTGTGCACGAGGTAACGTTTTGTGCGTAGGGTAACGTTTTGTGCAGAAAGTGACGAATCTAGGTCACTTTGTGCGCAATCGGTTACCCTCTGCACAAAATGTTCCACTGCGTGCCGTACGGCGCGGGCAAGGCGGGGTCCGGTTGCGGGGGTCGGGGTGGCTGCTGGTGGTGCTGGGTCGGGGTCCTGCCGAGTGCGGCAGTGGTTGGCCAGAGCGGTGGCTGCTGGTGGTGTGCCTCGTCAGGGAGTGGGGTGGTGTTGCACATTCTTTCTGGGGTGCTGGCAGGGGTGGTGGTGTGGTTCCAACGGTTTCCCGGCCCGGGGGACGCCCGGGGACAGGATGAATGTGCAACGCGGGCGCCGTCGCACATTCATCCCGTCTCCTGGGGTCCGGGCCGTCTGGCGGATCCGCGTGATCCTGGCGTTTACTGATCGTGGTTTGTAGAAAGAATGTGCAACTCCGCCGTCCGGGCCAGCTGGTGATCTGTCCGCGGCCCCCGGCCTGGCCTGCCAGCGGGTCAGCGGCCCCCGGTCCGGCCCTGCGGAGGTCGCCGGGTCAGCGGCCCCCGGCCTGTCACTGGGCTGGCGGGGGTGCCGGGCCTGCCCGGTGGGGGACGTCGGTCACCGTACCCCGGCGCGGCACAGGTGGGCCCGGCTGCGGGGCGGGTCCGTGACCGGGTCCTGCTCCGTCCGGGCTGTACGGCGGCTGGCTGTAGGCGGGACGGAGTCGGTTGCGGGGCGGGGATCCCTCGTCTCCTGGTGCGGGTCTGGTGTAGGTGCCGGACGCTGAGGCGGTGTCGATCTGCCCTTGTCCCTCCTGGCGTGGGTCCGGGTGGTGGGGTGTCTGCCGCGCTTGTCCGGGTGCGGGCCCGGTACGCTGGGGGTTCCTCGTCTCCTGGCGTGGGTCCGGGCGGGTCCGGGTGGTCTTATGCGGTGTGCTGGATAGGTTGCCGCCTGTCTGCTGGCCTGTTTCTGTATGCGTGTCGCATTCTGAGGATCAGAACGAGGGCCACTCCCGGCCACGCCAGGGCCCGAGCCCCTGACCTGCGTGGACATTACGCGCACAAAAGTAGAAACGGGGTGGATCCGGTTCTGATCCTCAGACTGCGACAGAACCGACTACCCACCACTGCCAGGACCGCGCATAACCCACCCAACCCCAACCCAAAACAGGACCCGGACCATGGATAGAGGTGGCGCAGGGATCGTAGCCCGCCAGTCAGGGCCGGTCCCGGGACAGTGACGGAGGCGGTACGAGGCACAGGGATTATGGCGACGGCCCCGCCCAGACACCAGACCAGACGGCAAAACATCCCACCACCCACCCCAGAGGATTTCCGGTCACGCCAGTACAGGACAGGCCCCGGACCGGCAGCCCGAGGTAGGTGGATCCGGTCTCCCTTGGTCGCGCCAACACGGGTGCGGCTAGCCCACAGGAACACAAGACACCTTGCATGCAGGCACACAGGACGACCTACAGCGCGGACAGCACAAGCCTACAACCAGATCCTAATCCTATTCGCGCTATAGCGGTGCGGGGTGCTCCCTGACAGGCCATGGGGATGACAGCCCGGACGGCGGCCATGGTTTTAATGCACCTAGCGGTGCGGGGTGCTCCCTGACGTTCGCACCAGCGAGCATCCTGTTCCGAATCTTCAGGTCTTAATGCACCTAGCGGTGCGGGGTGCTCCCTGACTTCGCCGCCCCTGGTGGCGGAGGTGTATTGACAGGTCTTAATGCACCTAGCGGTGCGGGGTGCTCCCTGACCCCTGCTCCTGGGAGGCGCGTGGTTGCAACGTTTCCAGGGGCTGGATCGCCACCGGCCCCGCGGGGCCCTTCCGGCAGGTGGCTGGAGCGCCTCATTTCTACCACTTTTCGTTGGTATGACGCCACTCGCCACCGACGGCCCCAGAGGCGGATCCGGCGCCGGCTTTGGACGAGACCATGCGGAAAAGTGGCAGTCAGACAGGGTGTCCCGCACCACATCGATGGTGACCAAGACCACAAGTTCGGCTGGCCTCAACCTCGCGAGCACCCGCACCGCGCCCCCTCCCCCTCACTAGGTCCACTCCGGCGCAGGCCCACGGCGTCGAGCACAGGCACCGTACCGCCCACTCTCCCGCACAGGACACACAAGACAGAGGCAGACCATGCCATTGGGCTCCATTATAGCGCGAACGGAACGGGATCTAATCGTGGACCGATTTGTCTGGGGCAGGTCGTGTGGCAGAGGAAGACTCTCTTCTTCTGTCGTCTGCGTGCGGGCGCTGGGCGGGTCCGCGCTGTGGGCCTGGGCCTCGTGGCCGTCCGTCACCTGCGTGCGGGCGTTGGCTGGGATGCCAACTTGTCCCCGGGCCTGGGAAGAGGGGGGCTGGCGAGGCTGACGGCTGTCCCCGGCGCTGGCGATGACGGCTCCCTGAGCGGGGCCGCCGTACTACCGCGGACGGTAGGCGGTAATCTTTCCCGACTCCTCGTAGGCAATGAGCAGGTTGTCCTTTACCACGTACTGCGTCTTGCGCCCGCCCAGGGTGAGGGGCTTTTACGACTCTCCCGTGGTCATGTCGATGAGGAGGAGGAACTTCTTGTCGCCCTCGTAGTTGAGGTAGCTTGAGATCTGCCCTTTTTCTGAGAGCTGGAAGGCGTGGGTGGCAAACTCTGCGGAGCACTTCCCGTCAGCCTTCTTTGTTATCTCGTTGTCCTTGCCGAGGTTGATGTCCTTGCCGGCTACCGTGATGGACTGGCAGGTGGGGTCGGTTGTGGAAACGGAGTACGTGCCCGGGGCCCAGGAGGTGTCTCCGTTCTTGAGCCACGCCAGGGTCTGGTCGATGGTGAAGCGGTTGGGTGACCAGGGGTAGGTGGTGAAGTTCCTGGAGGTGTCCGTCGTGAACTTCTCCCTGGTCGTGCCGTCGGATTTGTAGATGCTGATGTTTCCGTTCTTGTCATAAATGACCCAGCCGTCTACCAGGGCGTGTGGGGAGTTCTGGGACTGGCTCCCTTCCATCTTCTTGACCTCGCCGGTGTCGATGTTCACGCTGAAGTTCGGATCCTTATCTGCGCGCCCGCCGGCCAGGACGTACCTCCCCACCCTGGAGCCGGTGTTGATGTAGGCCTGCTTGGACACGGGGATGGTGGCCTCCCACTTCTTCTCGGTCAGTGACGTCCACAGGGCGCACGACGTCCCTGAGCATGCCGTGACGCCGACGCCGGTCGCTGCGTAGGTGTCCGCCTCCGCACCCCACAATGCTGTGCTGCGTTCGCGGGAATTGATGTCTATGACATTGTTCCCGATGATGATCTTCCCGTTCCAGATGGTCGTGCCGGGAGCGGTGGACGTGATCTTCTCCTCCCAGAGCTGCTCGGGCTTGCCCTGACCCAGCCTGAAGACGGTGACCAGAACTGAGCCCTTCTCCTTCTGCCTCGTGGTGCGGATGAGTTTGTCGTCCGTGAGCCTCACGATCGTGCTCGTGGTGCCGGTGCCCGGAGGCTCCAGGGTCCAAGCCTGTTCGGTGCCTTTTAGCCAGGCCTGCGACCACTGCTGCCTGTTCCCCGTGGGTGTGGGTGAGGGCTGGTCGGGAGTGGGTGAGCTGGCGGAGGTGCCGGTCGTGCCGCCGCCCAGGAGCATGGCGGTGACGGCGGCAGTCCCGGCCACCAGGACGAGCGCGGCCACGAGCAGGCTTACCACCAGGGTCATCCGTCCCCTGCGCGTGGGGACGGCAGTCCCGTCGAGGGGGCTGGCGGTCCCGGAGCGGGCGGTCCTAGAGCCAGTGGTTCCCGAGCCAGTGGTCCCGGAGCTGGCCCGCCGTCTCCTGCGCGTGGGGGCGGCTGTGACCACGGGGAGGATCTGGGTGGTGGCGGCTGGCTCCCTGCCGCCCGGCAGGGCGGGGCGTACCGGGCCGCTGGCGACGACGGGGAGGATCTGGGTGGTAGCGACTGGTTCCAGGTGCCGCCCGGTGGTCGTGGTGGGTTCGTGGCTGACGGTGTCACCGCTCGGGTGGCTCCCGCTGTCAGGCGATCCCTGGGAGGGGGGTGCATCCGGAGAGGAGGCTGCGCCCGGAGAAGGGGGTGCATCCGGAGAAGGTGGCGTGCCTGGAGAGGCTGCGCCCGGAGAAGGGGGTGCGCCCGGACTGGCCAGCTCGTGCGGGGGCGGGTTCTCCTGCTCCTCAGCAGGGGCCGCGCCGGGTCCGGGAGAAGGCTGGCGAGCCGCCGGGATCCCTTGTTCCTCGGTGGGGACGGCTCGCCCGTACTGCCGGGGCAATGGCGCTGGTGGTGGCTGGTCCGGGTGAGGAGCTGGCGGTGGCTGAGCCGCTGGTAGCTGGTCCGGCTGAGGGGTCTGCACGTGCCTGCCCTGGGGTCCGGGCTCTGACTGAAGAGGATTGGTCATGCCGTTGAGTATGACATGCATCACGCATTATGTGCTCGTCATGCCGCTCACACGTGCCCGGGTGCGGCCCCGAGCCCTTGTCCTCACTGCGAGGTGGGTCGTGGCAGGGGTGGCCCGCCACGGCCTCGGCCACTGTGAAGACCTTTTCAAGGCTCGGCGTCGTCCCGAGGTAGACGAGCCGGTACAGGCCCGTGCCGATCATCATGTCCGCGCTCGTGACGGCGTCGGGTCCCGCCAGACCCCGGTGCCGATTCTCAGCCACCTTCTCAGGCCCATCGGGCGCTTGTCGGTCCCCTGCCAGACCCCGGTGCCGGCCCGGGAGACGGCGTCGATTTCCCCGTTCCGCAGGGGCGCCACGACCTTCTCGCGGTAGACGCGCTCGGACTGGGGGCGGGCGAGGAGCTCCAGGGCCGGGTAGGGGACGGCGGAGCCCAGGGCCGGGTTAGCCAGGAGGGTGTGCATACGCACGACGAGCGCGCTCAGGTCGACCAGGGGGTCCGGGCTGGGCGGCAGGTCCTGCGGCCTCAGGATCGCGGACGGGGTCCCGACTTGGGCGGACGATCCAGGCACTTACCCACCAGGGCCGCGGACGGGCTGTGGATGTGGCGGCGGGTTTTGGGGCGGCCACCAGGGCCCTGTGGCCGTGGCGGACGGGTCCTCCTGGGCTGTCCGCAACCAGCTGGAGACCGGGACAGTTCCTTAAACGTGGACAGAAGGTCACGATGAGGTGGCTAGACGCCGGTGACATTGCTTGGAGCCGGTGCCTGGGTCTAGCTGTAGGCGGCCTTGGTGTGACCGAGGTCATGTCGTGTCGGGTTCGAGGGGTGCGGGTCCGGCTTGAGAGGCGGCTGTCCACAGCATGAGGACGACGGCGGAGGCGGGGCTGTGGATTGTGTGGATTCAGTGTCAGGGAGAGGGATCCACAGCAGCCTGGCCCTTTTCTCCCCACCTGGGGACAGACCTGTGGAAAATTACACGGATGTGTTTCCACAGCCCTGTCCACAGGTGTGGGGGATGTGCGAGGGCGTGGGATGCCAAGGGGACGGGTCAGCGCGCCCCACTGAGCGGTCAGGGCCTTCCCGTGCTCCTGACACCTGTCCTATGAGGCCTGTGGGTACCCCCTGAAACCGTGGGGCCACAGGGGGTGGACAACTGCGGAGGGGAGGGTGTGGAGTCCCGGGGCAGCCGCCCCGGTGGGGGAAAGACCGTTCTCCCGCCGTTTCTCCCCACCTGGGGACAAGCCTGTGGATAACTTTTCCCCAGCCTGTCCCCAGCTTTTGTCCACAGCTGTGGACAGAGGGGAGAGGGTGGCCCCTCGGTCTGCGAGGGAGCAGCGACGTGAAGGAGGTGTCGGGGCCTCGGCGCACAAGCAGAAAGTGACTGAAATCACTCTCAAGAACGGCGACAAGGGTTGACTATACAAAATGCTGAGTAAATGGTAATGACAGTGTAGAGCTAGCTTTAACTATCAAAAACTATTGAAGCACCACTACTTATATGTGAGAATGGTGACGGCTTAGCTAGAGGATGGTGGGCATGGGTGAAGGCCGTCAATCTCATAGCCATGGGGACCACGGGTGAGGAGGTGAGGGGCCCCACGTCGAGGCATCCCCGCTCGCGCGGCTCGTAGCCACAAGGGCATGGGCGGGGGCCTGGAGGGAGGGCCAGCAGCGGCCTGACCTGCTCGTAGCCACGGGGACGCGGGCGCCGACTGCGCCAGGCCGGACCGGGGCCGCTGATCTCATACCCTGGGGACACGGGCCTCACAGGCTCCCCATAGACCTCCTGCGTTGACTTACGGCCAACCCCGACGACGCGACGGCGTCGCCCGCAGACCCGGAGCAGGAGGAGCTCATGACCGTGACGTCACTCACCTACATCCTTGCCGACCTGACCGCCCTGGCCGTCCTGGTCGGCGCCCTCTACGCCCGACGCCATGGACGCAAGGACCTCATAGCCGCCTACCTGGGCATTAACGTGGGCGTCCTGGCCGTCACCCTCCTCATGTCCACCGCCTCCATTGCGGCGGGCCTGGGGCTGGGCCTGTTCGGCGTGCTGTCAATCATCCGCCTGCGCTCTGCCGAGATATCCCAGGGCGAGATCGCCTACTTCTTCGCCGCCCTCGCCCTGGGCCTCATGGGCGGCATCCAGACCGCCCCCCTGAGCCTCATCGCCCCGCTCATGGCCCTGGTGGTGGCCGCGCTGTGGGTCGGGGACCACCCCCGGCTGGCCCGGCGCAACCGTCGCCAGGTCATTGTGCTCGACCGCGCCGTCACCGACGAGACCGCGCTGACCGCCCACCTGGAGTCCCTCCTGGGCGGCCGGGTGCGCTCCGTCGAGGTCCAGCGCCTCGACCTGGTCAACGACACCACCCTCGTGGACGTCAGCTACCTGGTGCCGCGTACGTCTGCCGCCCGCACCGCCGGGGGACAGCGGCTCGGCGGGAGCGGAACAGACCCCGCCGCCCGCGCCGCCGTCCTCACTGGTGCCACCCGCTGACCCAGGTTTTGCTCTGCTGGCCCAGGGTCTGCCCCACTGGCTCCTACCAACCCAGGGTCGCTCCACCAGCCCAGGGTCGCCCCGCTAGCCCCGGGCTAGCCCCCTGGCCCAGGGCCGCCCCACCAGCTCCCGCCAGCCCACGGTCACCCCGCAGGCCAGGGTTTGCTCCACCACCCCACGGTCACCCCGCAGGCCCCCACCAGCCTCATAGGACACAGGACGCACATGACCACCATAAGTACTGACGGCCTGGCCGCCGTCACCCTGGCCGAGCTCAACGCCGCCGCCAGCCTCCTGACCCGGGTGGACCGCAAGTACCTTCTGCCCGTCCACGCGGCCCAGGACCTGGTCCACGCCCTGGGGGGCGCCCAGGTCCTCCAGATCGGCCGACGTCGTTCCTTCGCCTACGCCTCGACCTACTTCGACACCCCCGACCTGGACTCCTACTACCTCGCAGCCCGCGGGCGACGGCGTCGGTTCAAGGTACGCACCCGCTCCTACCTGGACTCCGACCTCACCTTCCTGGAGGTCAAGACCCGGGGCGGGCGACACACCACCCTGAAGTCGCGTACCGAGTACGACCGTACGGACCTCCTCACCGAGCCGGGGCGGCGCTTTGTCGCCGAGTGCCTGGCCACCTCGGGCGCCTGCCCGCAGGCCCGGGCCGACGAGGTCGCCGACACCCTCATGCCCGCGCTGTCTACCACCTACGAGCGCACCACCCTCCACCTGCCCGCCGACGGCGCCCGCGTCACCATTGACACCACCCTGACCTGGTCGCACCCCAGCGCCGCCACCGGTGAGGCGGGGGAGACCTACCAGGCGTGCGGCTACGCCGTCGTCGAGACGAAGAACCCCGCCGTACCCTCTCCCGTCGACCGGCTCCTGTGGGCGGCGGGGTACCGGCCGACCCGGGTCTCCAAGTACGCCACCGGTATGGCCCTGCTCCACCCCGGCCTGCCCGCCAACAAGTGGCACCGGGTCATGCACCGGGAGCTGGCAGGAGGAGAGCACCGGGAGCTGGCCCAGGCCGGGGCCCGCCCGCCTACGTCCGTCCCCGCGGTAGGGCTGCGGGAGCTGGTCGGGGCCCGCCGTCGGGCCGAGGTACCGGGTCGCCCACCGGGGGCACTGACGCGCCCCAGGTTCTCACGTGGGCACAGCACCTGCATGAGAGCTGCGCCGGACGCTCCTACAGACTCGTTCCACCAGTGTCCAGCCTAATGTGCACGCAACAAATACTAAACAATCCATGAAGGGACAAGACATGATCTCACCCACCCCCACGCGCCGCCTGACCAGGGCCGTGACCGCGAGCCTGGCGGCCGCCGCCCTCCTGGCAGGCTGCTCCGCGACAGCCAGCAGCACCTCTACCGGCGCGGGCGCCGCGTCCAAGGACGCCTGGACCACTATCTCGACCTCGGTGCGCACGGCCTCCACCGGGGCCAGCGTGACTGACGTCCTGGCCGCCAACGACGCCGTCGCCGCCGTCACCACACCGGCTGACGAGGCCGGCACCTACGACTCGGGGGCCACGACCATTGCGCTCTCGGGGGACTCTGCCACGGTCTCCGGCTCCGGCGCCACCGTGGACGGCAGTACCGTCACCATTACCTCCTCGGGCACCTACGTGGTCTCCGGCAGCCTGTCCGACGGCCAGATCGTGGTCAACGCGGACGACGCCGACGTCCGCCTCGTCCTGGACGGGGCCACTATTACCAACGCCGACGGCCCCGCCGTCAACGTGGTGGACGCCGGATCCGTGGTCGTGGTCCTGGCCGCGGGGTCCGCCAACTCCCTGTCCGACGGCGCCAGCTACGCCGACACCTCCGATAACGCCCCTACCGCCACCCTGTACTCCAGCGACGACCTCACCATTACCGGTACCGGCTCCCTGAGCGTGACCGGCCTGGCCAGGGACGGCATCTCCTCCAAGAACGGCGTGGTCATCTCCGGCAGCCCCACCGTCACCGTCAACGCCTTTGACGACGGCATCCGCGGCAAGGACTACGTGGCCGTCACCGGCGGCACCCTGAGCGTGACCGCGGGCGGGGACGGCATTAAGTCCTCCGAGGACTCCGACCAGACCCAGGGCTTCGTGGCCCTGGGCGCGGCGGCGGTCACCGTGACCGCGGGCGACGACGGCGTCTCGGCCACCACCGACGTGACCGTCAGCGGCACCACCCTGAGCGTGACCGCAGGCGGCGGCCAGGGGGCCGCGACACCCGCCTCCGGCGGTCCCGGCCAGGAGGCCCAGCCTCCCTCCGGTGCCCGGGCCCAGCAGTCCGCCGCCGACCAGGGCACCGAGAAGCCCAAGGGGGTGAATGCCGGGGTGAGCTACACCCAGGACTCCGGCACCGTGGTGCTCGACGCCGCTGACGAGGGCCTTCAGTCCGCCTTTATCAATATCAGCGGCGGCGAGCTGACCGTCACCTCGGGTGACGACGGCGTGAACGCCACCAACGGCGACCACGTGATCGAGGGCTACGAGGACGCCGACTCCGAGTCCGACGACGGCGCGGTCCTGACGATCACCGGTGGCACCACCCAGATCTCCTACGCGGGGTCGGACGGGATCGACTCCAACGGCTCGGCCTTTGTCACCGGCGGCACCGTCCTCATCTCCGGGACGGCCGGGTCCGTGGACGGCTCCGTGGACGTCAACGGCGAGTCCACGACCATCGGGGTCACCGACGCCCCGGGTGTGGCCGTCGGGGACACCGTCACCGTGACCGGGGGCTCCGGCTCCCAGACACTGACCAGCACGATCTCCGCCTCCACCACCACCGTCCTGGGACTGGTCGAGGGTGAGAGCTACACCGTGTCCACGAGCTCGGGCGGCTCTCGCACGCTGACCGCTTCGGCGCTGGCTGCCGGTGGCCCTGGTGGGCCCGGTGGTGGCCCTGGTGGGCCCGGTGGATCCGGCGGACCCGGTGGATCCGGTGGATCCGGCGGGCCCGGCCAGGGAGGAGCGGGCCAGGGCGCGCCTGGCGGGTCCGGTCAGGGGCCGGGCCAGCCTCCGGCGCCCGGGCAGAACGGGGCCGGCGGCACCGGCGGCGGTCAGTCCGGCGAGGGGACTCAGACCCGGTAGGAGGCAGTAGCAGACGGTGGGGTACCTCGGTGTGGGGTACCCCACCGTTTCCTGTCGACATCATTCCGTGACTCAGGCACAATCGAGGCCATGGTCACATCTGGAGACGCAGACGACGCGCAGCCTGCTGGTGACGCACAGCCCGCCAGTGGCGTGCAGCCTGCTGGCGGCGCCCGGCCCGGCACCACCTCTGATGGGGGCTATAGCTGACAGTGTCATGATCTCCCCGTACTCGGACACAGATCTTTGCCACAATTATACGACGTGCTTGACGACGACCGTCACCCTCGCTGATCCTGCCAGTGGCGAGACCCGTAGCAGCCTTGACCACGTCTACAGGATCTACCCCAACGGCTGGGTGGAACGGGTCACCGGGGACTGGGCTGCCGACCTGAGACCATACAGCCAGCAGTGGTACGCCTCCTCCCGTGAGCTGGTAGACATGGCCTCAGGGGTGCGTGCTGATATCACGGGTTTCTCGCTCCAGGAGAAGGTAACACCCTCAGGTACTGCCTGGATACTCTGTGACGACACCTGGGTCGAGACCGAGGACCGAGGCGTCAAGAAACTTGACAGAAAACTGACGCGCACGTCCTGGCTGCCCGCATCGTCAGGCTATTTAGCGGGACAGCAGGTCAGCCTCCACAATGAGCCCCTGGATACTCTCTCCGTTGATTTTGACGACTATGTTCTCCGCGAGATCCTGCCGATGGGAGGTACTGCCGATTAGTCCTGCTCCAGTCTTCTCCGGGTGTCGTCCCGGTGACCCCCAACCCATTGCCTCACGTCGGGCGGCACCGGCGCGGTCAGGTCGGTGCCCCATACGTCGTAGAACCGTTCCACGGTCTCGTCAACCACGTGGAGGACGTCCTCGGGATCCACCTGTAGAGCCTGCTGGAGACGGGTAAAGTGACCGCGACCGACCTCGGCCAGAGTCCTGGCCCCGAAGAATGGCAGCCCGAGCTCGGCATGACCCGGGTAGACGGCAGTGCACACGAGGTCGTACGCGGGTGAGAGACGGGCGGTGCGCCGGTCGGGGTAGATGAGGGACCAGTTCTTCAGGTGGGCGTCCCCATTGCCGACCAGGAGGTTGAACACGGTACGCCGCACCATCTCGCGTAGGGAGTCAACGTCTTGCTCACGGTACGCGATGACAGCCACCTCCTCCACGGAGGAGTGGTACTTTCCGTCCCCAGCACCAAAGCGTCCCAGCACCTGGGCAAAGTCCTCACTGTGAATACGTCCCCGGTCAGAGCGGTCAAATCGGCGAACGGCGTAGGCCTGGGTCTCCTCCGAGGGCCAGGCACCGGGGCCGAGATCGTCAATAGAGGCGCGGTCCCACAGAGCCACCTCAGGCACGTCAATGCCGACCTGCCCGGCAAGCCTCATAACAGCGAGCTCATTGACCTGCAGCCCGGGAAAAGCGCGGTCCGGCGTCTTGAGGATCCAGTCACCGTCCTCCCCGTGGGCAGGGACGACGAGCCGGTCTCCGTGACGGCTCATAGAGAACTTCAGCGTCATGCCGGCCAGTGACGCGCGCCGGGGTCCGGTGTCAACAGGACGCGGGTCTCGGGGGCGTGCGCGGGGAGGGGTTCCTGAGGCCGTGTCCCCGGGGCCGTCAGCACCACCCTCCTTCCCTGCCCGGGTGACGGTGACAGCACCGGGCAGGTCGTCACCAATCCGGGCGAGCAGGTCGATCTCAGCAAAGGTGCTCACGCCCTGCTCGCGGGCGATAAGCTCTCTCAGGCGTCCCTCAGGCAGCAGGTTGGAGAACCAGGCGGGAACACGGTTGACGGCATGCGGTCGTTCGCGCCTGTGGTTCTCAAACCACAGGCCGAGGACGCTCCGTCTGGGACGCTGCCAGTAGCCGCGGTCCAGGACGAACTTCGTGAATTCATCCCTTCTCTGTATGGATCCGACGTGCTCCCCATGAAGGGCGACGTCGTAGGTCTCCTCTCTCACGGTGCGCTCTTCTCTCCGGGGCTGGAGCTAACGGCGCGGAGAAGGTCCTCCAGCGGCGGGCTGTCCTCGAACTGGTAGGCGGTACGCACGGTGACGAAGTCGCGCAGGTAGGCGTCCAGGAGCTGCGCCCGGAGCGCAATGGCCCGTTCGTGCTCATTATTCTGCAGGCAGGCGACAATCTCCTCCGTAAGGAGCAGGGACCCTAGGTCCCTGACGCCGTTTGCCAGGTACTCCGTCACCGTCCTGCGGTCCAGTCCGGAGACTATACGGTTGGCGGCCGCGCGGGCACCCTCACCCAGTGCCGTGACGGGTACGAGATCAGAGAGGGCCGCACTCGGCGTGCTCTCACCTTCAAGAATGTCTGCCAGCGCCTCCACGGTCATGGGCTCACCAGTCTGCAAGTCAACAGGCTCTCGGTTCCACATGGCTATGAGCACCACCTTGCCATCCGAGCGGGTCGCCCGGAACGTGCTGAGGTCCGGTGGCGTCGGGTCGCCACTCAGCCTGGCGGAGGCGAGCAGACGCTGCACGGAGGAGGACTCCTCTCCCGCGACGACGCACTTGGCCATATCCCGTAGGTCGGTCTGCGAACCGCTGATCCCGAGCTCATCGGCCGCCACGCTCGTCCGCCAGAACCAGCGGGCCAGCAGGTCGAGATTACGGTCGTAAGGACTGGGGAAGAGCGCGAAGAACCGGGTGAGGACAAGGAGCTGAAAACGGAAGGGGAGAAATGTCCAGTGCGGTACGCCGACCTCCTCCTGAAGGAACCGCACCGCCTCCAGGAGCGCACGCTCCGTCGCCAGGTAGGCCTCCTCCCTGCTCTCGGACGGGAAGTCACTCACCCGGCGTCGAGAATCCGAGAACTCGCCGTGGATATCCCGGGTAATATCCGTGTGCCGACGCACCAGGAGCGCCTGGACGACGACGACGTCGGGCAGCAGGCCGAAGCTCGTCTGAGAGGCGATAGAGGCTCGGATACCCTCGATTGTCAGTCCCTTACCGGGACCGCCGTGGAGCGCGTCAAAGACCTCGGCGGCATTGAGTCTCCTGCCGCGGTTGTTAATGCGATCAAATATCTCACGCAGCACGGACTCGTCGGCGTCCTCCATGGTGGTGGCGGGGATCTCCGCGTTACTCAGCCGGGCGACGGCCTCCTGAAGTCGTGCCGCCTCCTTTCCCGCCTCCGGGTTCTCGTTCAGCCAGGCGAGTGCCTTCCCGAGGTCGAAGAGGCTCGGCAGCGGGACCACCAGGTCATCTGGGTCCCGCAGCGGGACCACCGTGCCCTCCGTGAGCGAGTACCCCAGCGCAAAACGCCGGTCCTTCACGCCCTTTGGATCCACGGCGTTCACCAGGCTCGTAATACGTTGCTGGCCGTCCACCACCCACAGGGCGTCAGGAACCTCCGGGGCCTCGACGTCGAGCACCCCGATCCGTAGGTGCCCGGCCGGTGCGGGCCGTTTCCACAGCAGGAGGCTGCCCACCGGGAAGCCCCGCAGGAGGGAGTCAAAGAGCGCGCGGACGTCCTTGGCCTCCCAGCGGAAGGAGCGCTGGAACTCCGGTAGCCGGATGCGCCCGGAGACCACCAGGGCGTGCAGCTCACGGATGGTGTAGTGCTCCGCCTTCGAGATCGTCTGCGCCTTGTCCATAGGCCGATTATGCCAGGCAGACTACGTTCTTCCGGGCGCGGGTTGCCCGCTGCCCGGTCCTGCCGCCCGGGGCCGTCCTGCCGCCTGGGGCTCCGGGCGGGCGGGGCCGTCTGGCAGGGCGGGGGCCCGGTCAGGCCCGTCTCAGCACTCCACCACATTGACGGCCAGGCCTCCCAGAGAGGTCTCCTTGTACTTGGCGAGCATGTCCTCACCGGTCTGGTGCATGGTCTCAATGACGGTGTCCAGGGACACCGCGTGCCGCCCCTCCCCCCACAGGGCCATGCGCGCCGCGTTAATGGCCTTGACGGCCGCCACCGCATTGCGCTCAATACAGGGGATCTGCACCAGGCCGCCCACTGGGTCGCAGGTCAGCCCCAGGTTGTGCTCCATTGCGATCTCGGCGGCGTTCTCCACCTGGGCGGGGGTTCCTCCCAGCGCCTCAGCCAGTCCGGCCGCCGCCATGGACGACGCCGACCCCACCTCCCCCTGGCAGCCCACCTCCGCCCCGGCAATCGAGGCGTTGGTCTTGATGAGGCTGCCCACGGCGGTGGCGGCGAGCAGGAAGCGGCGCACGCCGTCGTCGTCGGCCCCGGGGATAAAACGCTGGTAGTAGGCCAGCACCGCGGGCACGATCCCGGCGGCCCCGTTGGTGGGGGCCGTGACCACCCGGCGCCCGGCGGCGTTCTCCTCGTTGACGGCCAGGGCGAACAGGTCAACCCAGTCCATGCCGCGCAGGGGGTCGGCCATGGTGAAGGCGGCGCCCGGCCCGGTGGACTGCGCCACCAGCCGCTCGTGGAGCGCCTTGGCCCGGCGTCGCACCCCCAGGCCCCCGGGCAGGGTGCCCTCAGCCTCCATGCCCGCGCGGATGCAGGCGGCCATGGTGTCGCGCAGGAGGTCCAGGTAGGCCTCTACCTCGGCGCGGGGGCGGGCGGAGACCTCGTTGGCCATGACCACGTCCGAGACCCGCAGCCCCTGGCGGGCGCAGATCTCCAGCAGGGCGGCGGAGGTGGAGAAGGGGTAGGGGGCGGGCGTGGCGTGGGCCTGGGCGCTGGAGGCGGTGGCCAGGGCGCGGATCGACGGCGCCCCGGGCCTGCCGGTGTCCTCCATGACAAAGCCCCCGCCCACCGAGTAGTAGGTGCGGCGCAGGATCTCGTTCCCGGCCGGGCAGTAGGCGGTCAGGGTCATGCCGTTGACGTGGTAGGGCAGGACCCGGCCGGGCAGGAAGTGGATGTCGGTGGCCGGGGCGAAGGGGACGGGGCCGACGCCGTCGACCGTGAGGCTCCCGGCGGCCTCGACCTCGTTCATGAGCCCCTCGCACACGAAGGACGGGACGGTCTCGGGGACGTAGCCGGCCAGGCCCATGACGGTGGCGCGGTCGGTGGCGTGGCCGTGGCCAGTGGCGCCGAGCGACCCGTAGAGCTCAATGGTGACGCGGGTCACGGGGGTGTCGTCGCCCTCGTCACGGCGGCGTGCGACCCGGGCTGACAGGGTGCGGGCGAAGGCCCGGCCAGCGCGCATGGGGCCTACGGTGTGGGAGGAGGAGGGGCCGACTCCAATGCGCATGAGGTCGAACACGCTCAGTGGGCGCGGGGCGGCCTCGACGGCGATCTCCCCGGCGAGGAGAGCCGCGGGGCTCGCGGTGTCCAGGGTCGTGGGGCGTAGGGTGGTGTCGGCGGACATGTCTTCAATTATGAGGATCCGCGCTCTTATAGCCAGCCTCTGTGCCTTGCAGACCTGGGACGCTCCCGGGGGATAGGCCGACGCGCTGGCGGCTAGTGCTGCCCTGGTGGCTGGTGCGTTGGGGCCGGCCCCTGTGCCCAGGGGTCCGGGCTATTCTGAACGCTATTCGTAACGGCGCGTCTCGGCCGGCCCCTGTGCCCAGGGGTCCGGGACACCACCAGCGTGCGCCCCACCACGCGCACCACGGCTGTCCTTGTGCCCAGGGGTCCGGGCGGGGCTCCACCTTCCAGGTGCCCCGAAAGGCTCCTACCTGTGTCCGTGCTGGGACTGGGCGAGGCTGCCGCCTGGTGGGGGAGGCGTCTCCGAGGCGGCTCGGCCAGCTACCCCGCAATCACGGGCTGCCACCCGGCGGGGGAGGCGTCCCCTGGCCTGCCTGGGCGCCGTGTCCGCGACTGCCCGTTCTCACGGCGAACAAGTACCGTTCTCGCGAGGAATAAGTACCGTTCTCGCGAGGAATAAGTACCGTTCTCGCGGATCTGGCAGTCTTGTGCCATGACAGTCTCACCTCCACCTATCGCCCTGGCCATTGCCGGCTCGGAGGCCTCCGGCGGTGCCGGCGCCCAGACCGACCTCAAGACCTTCCACACCCTGGGCGTCTTCGGCGCCACGGCCCTGACCTGCATCGTCAGCTTTGACCCTCATCACTCCTGGGCCCACCGCTTCACCCCCGTCGCCCCCGTCGTCATCCACGACCAGATCGAGGCCGCCGTCGCCGTCCACGGCCGCATTGACGCCGTCAAGGTGGGCATGCTCGGCACCCCCGACACCATTGCCACCGTGGCCCAGGCCCTGCGTACCTACCGCTTCCCCCACGTCGTGGTGGACCCGGTCCTCATCTGCAAGGGCCAGGAGCCCGGGGCGGCCCTGGAGGTGGACAACGCCCTGCGCGAGCAGATCCTCCCCCTGGCGACCGTGACCACCCCCAACCTCTTTGAGACCCAGGTCCTGGCCGGTGTGGAGGAGATCCGCGACGTCGCCGCCCTCAAGGACGCCGCCAGGCGCATCCACGACGCCGGGGTGCCGGTGGTCCTGGCCAAGGCCGGCACCCTGCTGGGCACCGGCACCGCCCTGGACGTCTTCTACGACGGGCAGACCCTGGAGGTCCTGGAGGTCCCGGCCGTCGGGCGCGAGCGGGTCTCCGGCGCCGGGTGCACCCTGGCCGCCGCCCTCACGGCCGAGCTGGCCAAGGGCGCCACGCCCCTGGAGGCGGCCCGCACCGCCAAGCAGGTGGTGGTCTCCTCCATTGAGAACCGCATGCACGGCAACGCCCCCTTTGACTGCGTCTACCAGGGCCGGTACGTGCCCACCGCCTGAGCGGGCGCCCCGCGGCCAGGGGCCCGGCGTCGCCGTCGGGATCGCCAGGGAGGACTCCATAGCGGCGTCCCCGCGGCCAGGGGCCCGGCCCCACTGGCTGGCGGAGAACACGGGCCTGGGCGGGGTAGCTGGGCAGACGGCGGGGTAGCCGGGGCGCGTACCCCGGGGGCAGACGGGGCGCTACCCCGGCACCTGGACCACGGCGCCGCGGCCCTGCCACGCCAAAAGGCCCGGAAGGCTCTCAGCCTTCCGGGCCTGTCGTGCGCGAGGGGGGACTCGAACCCCCATGATCGTTAGATCACACGGACCTGAACCGTGCGCGTCTACCAATTCCGCCACTCGCGCAGCGGGGTAGACAGTAGCGGGACCGGCTGCCTGCCGTCTAGCCGCGAGGCAGTGATACCTCTCACGGTCTCCCCTGCCGGGCAGGATCGCCGGACATGTGGGGCGCCTCTCTGGCCGTACCCGTTACGATGGGTCTGGCTGGTCTGTACGTGCGCGCGACGCAGTCCACCGCCAGGTGGTCGCCACGCGCACACTTTTTACGGGAGGTACGTCCATGGGGTTCCTGGACAAGTTCGAGAAGGGCGTCGAGAACGTCGCCCACCGTGCCATGTCCCTAGGCGGCTCCGGCACCGTCGAGCCGATCGAGATCGCCTCCAAGCTGCGTGAGACCATGGACAAGCGAGCAGCGTCCTTCGCCCGGGACCGCTCCGTGGTGCCCAACGTGTTCCATATCCGCCTGGCTCCACCGGACATCGCCCAGATCAACACCTGGGGCGTGGACGAGATGGCCATGGAGCTGCAGAACATCGCCACCACGCACGCCGCCGAGCAGGGCTACTCCTTCGTGGGGCCGGTGGAGATCACCTTCGACGCCGACCACAGCCTGCCTCCCACCGCCATCGAGATCGACTCCGCCACCCGCCGCGGCCCGGCGGCCCCGGCCGCCGCCGCCCAGGCCACACCCAGCCACCCGATCCTGGACATAGACGGGCAGCGCTACCTGCTCACCGGCCCGGTCACCATTATCGGGCGCGGCAGTGAGGCAGACATCATTGTGGACGACTCCGGGGTCTCCCGACGCCACCTTGAGATTCGTCTCACCCAGGGGCACGCCATTGCCACGGACCTGGGCTCCACCAACGGGACCTTCGTCGAGGGCCACCGGATCGACGCCGCCACCCTGGTGGACGGCAACACCCTCACCATCGGCCGCACCCGGATCCTGTTCTGGGACGGCACTCCCACGGATGAGGCCGCCGCGTGAGCCAGTTCGCCTTCACCTCCCTGCGTCTGGGGTTCCTGGTCCTCCTGTGGATATTCGTGGCCCTGGTGGTACGGGCCCTGCGTCGGGACATGAACTCCACCATGACCCCCTCCAGCCCACCCCTGCTGCGCGGGCGCGGCAAGAAGACTCACGCGGATCCGCCGCCCGCCCCCCGGAGGCGGGGCGCCACCCGCCTCGTCATCACCGAGGGCCCCCTGGCCGGATCCACTGTGCCACTGAGCCCCACCTCGATTATTATCGGCCGGTCCCCGGCATCCACCCTGGTCCTGGATGACACCTACGCCTCCTCCCGTCACGCCCGCGTCTTCCCCAAGGACGGGTCGTGGTGGCTGGAGGACCTGGGCTCTACCAACGGCACCCTGCTGGACGGTCGTCCCGTCCACGGCGCCGTCGAGCTGCCCACCGGTGTCCCCGTCAGGATCGGTCAGACCACCCTGGAGCTGCGTCCATGACAGTTACCCTGCGGTACTCCGCCCGCAGTGATATCGGACTCGTCCGCCAGACCAATCAGGACTCCGGCTACGCTGGCCCGCACCTGTGCGCCATGTGCGACGGTATGGGAGGCCCTGCCGGGGGTGACATCGCCTCGGCGATCGCCATCGAGCACCTGGCGCCCCTGGACGCGGACTCCCACCAGGCCAGCGAGATGCTGGGGCTGCTGCGGGAGGCCATCCAGTCCACCCACACCGACCTGGTGACCCTGTCCAACCAGGACCCCGACCTGGCCGGGCTGGGCACCACCTGCGTGGCCGTCATGCGCAGCGGCAACAAGCTCGCCATGGTCCACGTCGGGGACTCGCGCGCCTACCTCCTACGTGACGGCGGGCTCACCCAGGTCACCACGGACCACACCTTCGTGGAGTACCTGGTGGAGTCCGGCCGCCTCACCCGTGAGCAGGCCCGCCGCCACCCCCAGCGCTCGGTGCTCCTGCGGGTCCTGGGCGACGCCGAGGGCGAGGTCCAGCTCGACGAGTCCATCCGTGAGGCGGTCCCCGGGGACCGGTGGCTGCTGTGCTCCGACGGCCTGAGCGGCCCGGTGACGGCGGAGACCATTGCCGAGGTCCTGTCCACCGTCCCCGACCCGGGGCAGGCCGGCGACCAGCTCATTGACCTGGCCCTGCGCGCCGGGGGGCCGGACAATGTCACGGCCGTCATCTTCGACGTCGTGGAGGAGGCGGAGGCCGACACCACCCCCCAGCTCGTGGGCGCGGTGGCCAACCGGCGGGCCCGCCTGGCCGCCGCCGCGGGGGACTCCCCCGAGTCCCGGCCCAACCCCGAGGCCCCGACCGAGATCCTCCCTACCTCCCCGGGCCCTACCGCCGCCACCCCGGCAGCCAAGGCCGCTGCCCTGGTGGCGGGTCTGGAGGAGACCTCCGGCCCCCCTCGCACCGGCGAGGAGGAGGCGGTGGCCGCTGAGGCCGTGGCCCAGGGCAACTCCCGGCGACGCCGTCGCCGCCGCTCGATCCTGGCCACCCTCGTCCTCGTCCTTGCCCTGGTCGTGGCCGGGTTCCTGGGCTACCAGTGGACCCAGAGCCAGTACTACGTGACCATCGCCGACGGGAAGGTTGCCATCTTTCAGGGCATCCCCCAGGCTCTCGGGCCCCTTGAGCTCAGCCACCTGGTGGAGAGCTACTCCGAGCCGGACACCGCCACCCTGGACGACCAGATGATCCGCCGCCTGAACGAGACCGTCTCCCAGCCCTCCCTGGAGGCCGCCCGGGAGTACATAAACGTCACCGTCATGCAGCACCGCACCGTCGTCGTCCTGCCCCAGGCCACCACCCCCGCCCCGTCCGCGACGCCAGCCCCCGCGCAGCCAGCGCCGTCGGCGCCGTCGGTACAGCCTGAGCCGGGTGCGCAGACCACAGCGGAGGCGGCCTGAGCATGGCGTCGATCTTCAACTCGGCGACCAGCGGGACCCCACGCGGCTCCGGGCGCTGGATCGAGGCCCTCCTGCTCGTCTTCGCCATTGTGCTGGGCCTGGGAGGCTTTGTCCTGACGGCCGTCAACCGCACCGGGGACTCCCCGGGGCAGATTCTCCAGCTCGGTGGGGCGCTCGTCATTATCAGCCTCATTGTGCACATGTGGGTGCGCTGGACCGCCCCCTGGGCGGACCCGGTCCTCCTTCCCGCCGCGGTGGCCCTCAACGGGATCGGCCTGGCCATGATCCAGCGCCTGGACCTGGCCTACGCGCGCAGCGAGAGGACCGTCCAGTACGTCGTGGGCTTTAAGCAGGCCATGTGGACCGGGATCGGGGTCATCCTCTTCTGTGGCGTCCTCATGCTGCGCGACTACCGCCTGCTGCGCCGCTGGGACTGGGGGGCCATGGTCGCGGGCCTGGTCTTCCTCGTCCTGCCCTTCGTGCCGGGCCTGGGCACCGATATCAACGGCGCCCAGATCTGGATCCGCCTGGGCCCCATGTCCTTCCAGCCTGCCGAGCTGAGCAAGGTGTTCCTGGCGGTGTTCTTCGCCTCCTTCCTGGTGGCCAACCGGGACAACCTGGCCCTGGCGGGGCGGCGCGTGCTGCACATGAACCTGCCGCGCGCCCGCCACCTGCTGCCCCTGCTGGTGGTGTGGGGGGTGAGCCTGTGCGTGCTCGTCCTCCAGCGCGACCTGGGCACCTCGGTGCTCCTGTTCGGCCTGTTCGTGGTGACCCTGTACGTGGCCACGGACCGGCCCTCCTGGCTCCTCATCGGCGCCGGGCTGTTCCTGCCGGCGGCCTGGTTCGCGGCCACCCACCTCAACCACGTGGCCAACCGCATTAACGGCTGGCTCCACGCCATGGACACCGAGGTCTACAACGCCATCGGCGGCTCCTGGCAGCTGGTCACCGGGCTGTTCGGCATGGCCTCGGGCGGGATCCTGGGCTCGGGCTGGGGCAAGGGCGACCCCGATCAGGTGACCTTCGCCAACTCCGACTTCATTGTCGCCTCCCTGGGCGAGGAGCTGGGGCTGACCGGCCTGCTGGCCATCCTCATGCTCTACCTGGTCATTGTCGAGCGCGGCCTGCGCACCGCGGTGGCCCTCAAGGACGGGTTCGGCAAGCTCCTGGCCACCAGCCTGTCCTTCACCCTGGCCCTCCAGGTCTTCGTGGTGGTCGGCGGCGTCACCCGGCTCATCCCCCTGACGGGCCTGACCGCACCGTTCCTTGCTTACGGCGGCTCCTCGCTCGTGGCAAACTGGATCATCCTGGCCCTTCTCATACGCCTGTCCGACGCCGCCCGGCGTCCCGCCCCTGCCGCCCCCCGCATTATTGACACCGCTGAGCTGCCCAGCCGCCTGCGTGAGCAGGTCCTGACAGATGACACCCCCGCGTCGGCACCGCCCGTACGGCCGACCCAGGATCCCCGTGAGGAACACCCGTGAACCGTCAGATCCACCAGGTCACCGTCCTGGTCGTTGTCCTCTTCCTCGTCCTGGGCGTCTCTGTCACGAGCGTCCAGGGCTTTGCCCACCCGGCCCTGTGGGAGTTCTCCTCACCCCAAGGCAACCTCGTGACCGACGTCCGCAACTCCCGTACCGTCTACTCCGAGTTCGGCCGGGACCGCGGTGACATCACGGTGGCCAACGGCACCATCGCCACCTCCGAGGAGTCCGACGACGCCTACGGCTACCAGCGCGTGTACTCCGACGGCCCGCTCTACGCGCCCGTGACCGGCTACTTCTCCACGACCTTCGCCTCCATCACGGGTCTGGAGCGGGCGGAGAACTCGGTCCTCAACGGGGACGACCCCGCCCTGTTCTCCTCCCGTGTCCGCTCCCTGATCACCGGCGGCAGCCAGCAGGGAGGCAATGTGGAGCTGACCATTAACCCCGTGGTCCAGAAGGCCGCCTGGGACGCCCTGGGCGGTCGGCGCGGCTCGGTGGTCGCCCTGGATCCCAGTACCGGCCGCATCCTGGCCCTGGTCTCCTCCCCCTCCTACGACCCCAACCTCCTGGCCTCCCACGACTCCGGCACGGCCCAGGGCACCTGGGACTCCCTGACCGCCGACCCGGCCCACCCGCTCATGAACCGGGCCATCGCCGGGGACCTGTACGCCCCCGGCTCGACCTTCAAGATCCTCACGGTCGCGGCCGCACTGCGCGCCGGCAAGACCACCCCCACCACCGAGGTGGCCGCCCCGGACCGCATCACCCTGCCGGGCACCAACCACACCCTGACCAACTACGAGGGGGAGTCCTGCGGCAACGGGAAGGTCACCCTGACCTACGCCTTCGCCGAGTCCTGCAACACGCCCTTCGCCAAGATGGCCATGGACCTGGGGGACACCGCCCTGGCCAACGAGGCCGCCGCCTGGGGCTTCGGGGCGGACCTGTCCATCCCCCTGACGGTCACCCCCTCGACCTACCCCGCCAACGACTCGGCGGCCATGACCGCCATGGCCGGGATCGGCCAGGCCTCGGTCAAGGCCACCCCCCTCCAGATGGCCATGGTGGCGGCCACGGTCGCCAACAAGGGCAAGCAGATGCGCCCCTACCTGGTGGCCTCCACCATGGACGCCGACCTCAACACCATCTCCTCCACCACGCCCTCCGTGCTGCGTGAGCCCATTGACGAGGCCACCGCCGCCAGCCTGTCCACCATGATGCAGCAGGTCGTCTCCTCGGGGACGGCCACCTCCGCGCAGGTGGCCGGGGTGCAGGTGGCCGGCAAGACGGGCACCGCCGAGACCGGCTCGGACGAGGGCGGCCCCACGTCCTGGTTCATTGGCTTCGCGGGCACCGACCTGTCCAGGCCCACCATCGCCCTGGCCGTGGTCCTCGACGGCGGCCAGCAGACCACCGGCGGTACCGGCGGCTCCCTGGCCGGCCCGGTGGCGGCCTCCGTCATTGACGCGGCGGTGGACCAGTGACACCTGAGCCGGGGCTGGAGCTCCAGGGGCGCTACCAGCTCGTCGAGCGCATAGCGATCGGCGGCATGGGGGAGGTCTGGAAGGCCCGTGACCTGCGCAGCGGCCGTATGGTCGCGGCCAAGATCCTGCGCCCCGAGCTCACGGGCGACGAGATCTTCCTGTCGCGTCTGCGTGCCGAGGCCGCCAACTCCCGCGGCCTGCGCCACCCCAACCTCGCCGTCGTGCTCGACGCCGGGGAGCGTGACGGCTCAGGGTGGCTCATTATGGAGCTGGTCCAGGGCCGTCCCCTCTCCGACGTCCTGGCGGAGAAGGGCACCATGGCGCCCTCCGAGATCCTGCCGATCCTGGCCCAGGTGGCCCGTGCCCTCCAGGTGGTCCACGACGCCAACGTCGTGCACCGCGACGTCAAGCCCTCCAATATCCTCATTAACCAGGAGGGCCTGGCCAAGCTCACCGACTTCGGGATATCCACGGGTCGCAACCAACGTCCTATGACGGCCACCGGCATGGTCATGGGCACCGCCCAGTACCTGGCCCCCGAGCAGGCCATGGGGAACATGGCCACGCCCGCCGGGGACATCTACGCCCTGGGGATCATCGCCTACGAGGCCCTGATGGGGCAGCGTCCCTTCACCGGCTCCACCCAGGTGGACATCGCCTTCGCCCACGTCAACGAGCCGGTGCCGGAGCTACCGGAGTCGGTGCCTGCCGAGGTCAGGCAGATCATTATGGAGCTCCTGGCCAAGCGGCCCGGTGACCGGCCGGCCACGGCCCGGGAGCTGGCCCGACGCCTGGACCGGATCGTGGTCAACCTGCCTCCGGACTCCTGGGACCCGCGTCGTAATGTCACCTGGCACACGACCGGCCGCCCGGTACAGCCTCTGTCCGCCCAGGAAGACGCGGTGGTAAAGGTCACATCCCGACGGGATCTGCGTGCCCCACGCCGTCCCCGGCTGGGGGCCACGTTCTCACGACCTGCGACGCAGGCCATCCCGAGGGCGTCGGACGCGGGGGGCGGATCCCGTGGGCCGGGGCACCGTGACGACGACCGCTCCCCCCGGAGCGGTCCCGGCGGGCTGAGTCCGCGGACCTGGTACGCCATTGTGGTGGCCCTGGTGGTTATTGTTATCCTACTCACTCTTGCGAATGCTCTCGCCTCAGCGCAGGACACTGCCTCAGCCTCGTCCACCCTCTCGTCCAAGGAGGCACTGTGACCGTCCACCACCAGGTTCTCGCTGGCCGTTACGAGGTCCGCGAACTCATCGGCCGCGGCGGCATGGCCGAGGTCCACCTCGGGTACGACACCCGCCTCAACCGCGTCGTGGCCATCAAGCTGCTACGCAGCGACATCGCGGGGGACGCCACCTTCCAGGAGAGGTTCCGTCGGGAGGCGCAGAGCGCGGCCGCCCTCAACCACCCCTCCATCGTGGCGGTCTACGACTCCGGCGAGGAGGTCTTCACCCAGGCTGACGGCTCCATTAAACAGGTGCCCTACATTGTCATGGAGTACGTGGAGGGGCACACCGTGCGTGAGCTCCTGGGCGACGGCGAGGCAGTCCCTATCTCCGAGGCGGTGGAGATCGTCACCGGCGTCCTGGACGCGCTGGAGTACTCCCACCGGGCCGGGATCGTCCACCGTGACATTAAGCCCGGGAACATTATGCTCACCTCCACCGGCATGGTGAAGGTCATGGACTTCGGTATCGCGCGGGCCATGGAGGACTCCGCCGCCACCGTTACCCAGCAGCACGCCGTGGTGGGCACCGCCCAGTACCTCTCCCCCGAGCAGGCCCGCGGGGAGATCGTGGACACCCGCAGCGACCTGTACTCCACCGGCTGCCTCCTCTACGAGCTCCTCACCGGGCGCCCGCCCTTTACCGGCGACTCGGCGGTGGCTATCGCCTACCAGCACGTACGCGAGATCCCCAAGCCGCCGTCGGCGATAGCGGCCGACATCCCCGAGTCCCTGGACAGGGTGGTGCTCAAGGCCCTGGCCAAGAGCCGTGACGACCGCTACCAGGACGCCGCCCACATGCGCACCGAGCTGGCGGCGGCGGCCCGCGGCATGTCCGTGGCCGCCCCGGCGGTGGACAGCTGGCAGGAGGCCGACCCGACCACGGTCGTCCAGGACCGCAAGACCACCGCGACCCCGCCGACCCCCGGCCCTCCGGCGCCTCCGGTACCCGCCCCGCACACCCCCTCGCCCCAGGCGCCCGACGAGCCGGAGCCCCGCCGCTACACCTGGGTGTGGGCGCTCCTCATTGTCCTGGCCGCCTCCACCGTGGTCGTGGGCGTGCTCATGGCCAACGGGGTGATCGGCGGTCCCGGCAAGCCCACTGTGGCCCCCTCCACCGGGCCGACGGCGGCCGCGGTGCCCGACGTCTCCGGCAAGAGCGAGGACGACGCCAGGAAGGCTATCGAGGCCCTGGGCCTGGTCTATGCCAAGGGCTCGGACGTGGCCAGCGACACCATTGACTCCGGTCTGGCCGTCTCCAGCGAGCCGGGTGCCGGCACGAGCCTGGTGGTGGGCAAGACCGTCACCGTCCACTTCTCCTCCGGCTCGGCCATGGTGGATGTCCCGGACGTGTCCGGCAAGTCCCAGGCCGACGCGCGTTCCATCCTGACCAAGGCCGGGCTGGTTGTGGGAGACGTCACCTCGGAGGACTCCCCGGGGGTCAAGAACGGTGACGTCATCCGCACCGACCCGGTCTCGGGGACCTCGGTCCAGCGCGGCTCCAGCGTCTCCCTGGTGGTGGCCTCCGGCCGGGTCACGGTCCCGGGGGTCAAGGGCATGAAGGAGGACGAGGCCAGTGACGCCCTCCGGCAGGCGGGCCTGACCGTCAAGATCGTCACCAAGGCCACCACCAACCAGGACGAGGACGGCAAGGTCATTGAGGTCTCGCCCGAGGACAAGACGGTGGACAGCGGTACCACGGTGACCATTACCATTGGGGCCTACCAGGCGCCTCCGTCGCCGTCGGCGACAGCGACTACGCAAGCTGCGCAGCCGAAGCAGGGGGGAGAGGCGTCGGGTCAGCCCCCCAAGTCCACCAAGAACCCGTAGTAGCAGGGTTGGGGCGGGTGCTGCCTAGGCGCCCGCCCCAACCTTTCCGCACGGGGCGGATCCTCAATGCCCAGAAGGCCTCCCAGGCCGAGCCCACCCGCGCAGGCGGCACCTCGTACCTGCCCTGACGGTTGATGTACCGGTTCTCGTCCGGTGCGGATATGCTCTCGCACACCGCTCGGCGGGCATCACCGATGAGCCTCTGAAGCCTTGTCTTCATGACCGAATCGGCGCCAGGTGGCCGAGAATCAGGCCGCCAGGGCGCCCAGGGCTAGGCCTGCGCAGGCCGCCAGCCAGCTGATCCCCACCATGAGCAGGGTGTGGGCGCACCCGGCCCGCGCCCGACCCGCCATGAACAGCCGGGCCCCCTCCACGCAGGCGGTGGAGAAGGTCGAGTAGCCGCCCAGGAAGCCGGTGGCCAGCACCCGGTAGGTCTCGCCGGCCGTCAGTGCGGCCGCCAGCCCAATGAGGAGGCAGGCACTCACATTGACCACCATGGTCCCCCAGGGGATCTCCAGGTGGGTGCGCTGGGTGCGCCGGGCCCGTCGCGCCCCGGTCCACGCCCCCACGCGCTGGTCCACCAGGTAGCGGCTCACCGCGCCCGCCCCACCGGCCAGGGCTACCAGCACCCAGGTCATGCGGTCCTCCTGGCCACTGCGAGCCCGACCCCGGCCGCCACCAGCCCGGCCCCCAGGGACAGGGCCGCGTAGCCGACTCCGGCCCAGCCCATGCGGTCGACCTGGAGGACAAAGGTGGAGTAGGTGGTCAGGCCCCCCATAAAGCCGGTCCCTGCCAACAGCCGGAGACGGCGTCGTCCGGGGGTCTGCTCCACCTGGGCCAGGTGCCCCAGCAGCAGGCCCAGCAGGAAGGCCCCCACCACGTTGACCAGCAGCGTGCGCGGCACGTCAACGGCGACCACCGCGCGCACCAGTGTCCCGGCGGCCCCGCCCAGGGCGACCCACCCCAGGGCGCTGCACGCCCGTAAGCCCTGACCACGTGCCTCCGGTCTGCTCTGCCGGGCCCTGCCGGCGTCAGCCTGTCCGCTACCGCGGGTGCCTGTGGTCTCAGCCATTGCGTCGCGCCACCTGGTAGCCGCCCTCGTTGAGGACCAGGGTGTAGCCCACCTTGGTCCGCTCACTGGCCCAGGCCGCCGCGTCCACAGGCGGCCGACCGCCCCATGCCGGGGAGTAGCGGTCCACCACCACGTAGTCGGGAGCGCCCTGGCTCGTCCCCACCCAGGAGACCGTGGCGCGGGGCACAAGGTAGGCCAGTAGTCCCAGGTCGGTCTCTACCGTGGCGTCCTGGGGCACGGTGTTGAGCACCTTGTGGGCCGCCTGCGCGCGCAGGGGCTCCCGGCCGTAGTAGTCGCTGGTCAGGTCCCACAGGGGGAGCTTGGGCGCTATGACGAGCATGAGCACCACCGGCACCGCCGCGACCGCCCGCGCCGTCCAGCGTCGCCAGGCTGGACGGACCCCCCACCACGCTGCCACGTCCAGCAGGGCGGTCAGGGCAATGGGCATGAGCACCAGGTTGTAGTGCCAGAAGCGCCAGTCCCAGTAGAAGGCGATGCTCCCCAGGAAGCGCCAGGCGAGGGTCGGCAGGACCAGCGCCATCCACGGGGAGCCGAGCCCGGCCACGCCCGCGGTCAGGACGAGCATGAGGGTGGTCTGCACCTTCACGAGGGTGCCGTCCGCCCCGCCCTGCGACGCCCCGCCCGACAGCGAGTAGGCCCAGGTGCCGTCAGGGTTGAGCGCGGGCAGGATGACCAGGGTGGTCAGGAGAAAGCCGGTCACCCCCGCCAGGGCCAGGCCCAGACCCAGGTTCAGCGGGTCGGAGTCGGCCTGCTTGCGCCAGGTGCGCGCCCTGGCCAGGTACCTGCCCAGGATCCGGGGCCTCGGGGTCGGGGTCGTTGGCGCCCCGGCCTGCGCAGCACCGTCGGCCGACGGCCTGCCAGCCGGCTCAGGCAGGACGGGTTCTTGGGGGGCGTCGGGCTGGCGGCTGGCTCGACGTCGCTCACGCCAGCCACGCCAGGCCAGGGCCAGACCCGCCATAAAGACAGTGAGTCCTAGGTCCTCCTTGACAAGCATAAGTGGCATACACCACATGGCACAGGCCCACCAGCGCCGCTCTACAAAGGCCACGCCCGCCCAGGCCAGCAGGGGTACGGCAAAGGCCACCTCGTGGAACTGCGACTGCACGCCCCCCTGTATCCCCCAGGACAGGACGTAGGCCAGGCCCAGCGCACCACCTACCCAGCGTCCCAGCAGCCGGGTGGCCAGACGGGTCAGCGGCCAGGCGGACAGGGCCAGGAGCAGGTCCTGGACCACCAGGAGGCTGAGCGGGGAGGGGAAAAGACGCCATACCGGGCCCAGGAGCACGAGGACCGGGTGGAAGTGGTCGCCCAGGAGGTTGTAGCCGGGGCCCTTGATCTCCACGATCGGAGCCTGCAGGTGGGCGTAGGCCTTGGCCGCCTCGGAGAAGATCGCCAGGTCCCAGCTGGGCACCACCATGGCCCTCCACTGACCTACCGAGTAGGCAATGAGGACCACTGCCCCGGTCACCACGGCGACGACGGCAGGAAGGCGGTCAAGGAGCCAGGAGAGACGGGAGCGGACGGGTGCTGCGCAGGAAGACATCACTGTGAGCCTATCGGCTGACCGACTCCTCCGGTGGGGAGCATTGTGAGGATGTTTGCGCTATCCGTGTCCCCAGGCCCGGGAGCCTGGTCCCTGTGCGAGCGGGGATGGCCTGGATGCCTCCCGCGCTCCCCTGGGCCCGGGAGCCTGGCGGCGGGGCGGGCCCGCAAGGTGCTAGTCCCCTGGTGGATCCGGGGCCGGTGGTCATTGGTGGCGTGTCCCGCTTTGCCCACGACCGGGCCCTGAGCTGGCCTCAGACCCGCACCTGGTCGCAGTGCGTGGATAGGAGCGGCGCGTGTCTGACAGACTGCGCCCATGACCACCACCCCAGACTCCCCGTCAGCCGAACCCGCAGTGCCCGCTGGGACGACCCCTGCAGGCAAACCGGCTGGTAAGACCCGTGAGACCAGGCAGATCGCTGGACCAGCCGCCACGGATGCTGGGTCGGGTGCCGTGTCGGACGCTACGGATGACGTGCTGACTACCGCGGATACTGCGGACTCCCAGGCTGCTCCGGCTGGGTCAGGTGCCGCGGACTCCCAGGGTGCCCCGGACGGCGCACCGGCTGTGCCGGGAGCCGGGTCGGCCGCGGGTGTCCCGGAGGCTCCGGCTGGTGTGGACGCGAGTACAGGTCCTGAGGCGCCAGATGCTGTGCCAGCTGCCGCAGATGCTGCGGACGCCGCGTCGGATGCCACGGATGCCGTGCCAGCTGCCGCAGACTCCCAGGGTGCTCTGGATGGCGCCCCGGCTGCTGCGTCGGACGCCGCGGGTGCCCAGGGGGCCGCACCCGGGGCCGCTGCTGCACCCGCGTACGGCGTGTACGCCGCGACCGGGCCCGGGGTCGCGACCGGGCCTGGGGCCGCTGGTCCGGCTGAGCCCGCTACCGGCCCCGTAGGGCCCACCGGGGCCGCCGCTGTGCCAGCCGGGACCGAGCCGACCAGCCCTACCGGCAGCCCCACCGGGCCGGTCCAGCCCGCCGCCGGGCCCGCTGGTGCCTCAGCTGGTGCGGCCGTTATGCCCGGTTCCCAACGCTCAGCTCAGTCCAACGCAATTATTATTGCTCTTTTGGTTGTCATTGCAGTGCTCCTGACCATAGCGATCGCTGCGTTCCTGACTCGCCCCGCGGCAGCACCCGGCGCTGGCCCGACGGTGTCGGACCCCGTTCCCGCGAGCCCACCGGCCTCGACGGGCCAGGACACCTCACCGGCCCCGGCCACTCAGCAGACTCCGACTCCGAGCTCCCCGGAGACCGCGGCTCCCAGCGTGACCGACTCCCGGCTCCTGACGTTCATGCACCAGGAGGTGCACCGCGACGCCAATGACGGCCAGGCCCGCGGCGCCCAGAACGCCCCTGTGGTCATGGTCCTCTACTCGGACTTCGCCTGCCCCTTCTGCACCCTGCTGGCCCGGAGTGTCGAGCCGCAGCTGGCGGACCTGGTCAGCAACGGGACCCTGCGCATTGAGTGGCGTGACCTGGCCCAGATCACCCCGACCTCGCCCCTGGCCGCCCAGGCGGGCGTCGCCGCTGCCAAGCAGGGCCGCTTCTGGGAGTTCCACGACGCCGTCTACGCCGCCGCGGACCCCGCTGGTCACCCGACCTACACCGAGGACTCCCTGGTGGAGTTCGCCCGGACTGCGGGCGTGCCGGATCTGGACCGTTTCCGCACCGACATGACCAGCCAGGAGACCGTCACGGCGGTGACGCAGGCCAAGCAGCACGCCCACCAGGCAGGTATCCAGGGAACGCCGTTCATGATTATTAACGACACCTACATTAGCGGCTACCGGGACGCGGACTTTGTGCGGGCCACAGTGCTCGACCAGGCGGCCAAGGTCGGCTAGCGCCCACCCAGATGCCGCCCAGGACCCTGCTGGCCTGCCAGCTGAGCTGGCCCCACCCGAGACGCTGGAGCCCGGCCGCCAGGAGTCTCGGAGGCTGCCCGGGAGCCCCGGAGCAGAGGCCCTCGGCGCCCGCCGCCAGCCCGCTGGAGCCCGGACCCCGGACCTCCAGCCTTGATAGTGAGATAAATCATATCTCACGAGGCGTCCCGCTCTCGTCCGGACCCCACGCCGGTCTGCCTAAGTCTAGGAAATGGGTCACATTTCCTGCGAGAATGCTGTCACCCTACTTCCTGGGCCCGGCCCCGTCTCAAAGGAGAAGAACATGTCACTGTCGATCGGCGTGGACGTTGGCGGCACCAAGATCGCCGCCGGCGTGGTTGACGAGGAGGGCAACGTCCTGGAGGCCCTCCGCCGCAGCTCGCCAGCCAAGGAGCGTGCGGCCATTATCGACACGATCGTGGCGGTGACCGCCGAGCTGGCGGCCCGTCACAAGACCGCCAGCGTCGGCATTGGCGCGGCCGGCTTCGTGTCCTCGGACCGCTCGACGATCGCCCACGGCACGAACCTGGACTGGACAGGCCTCAACCTGGGCCAGGCCGTCTCCGGCCGCGTCGATCTCCCGGTGGTGGTGGAGAACGACGCCAACGCCTTCGGCTGGGCCGAGGCCCGCTTCGGCGCGGCCCGCGGCAAGAAGAACGCCCTCATTGTGGCCATTGGTACTGGCGTGGGCGGGGCGCTCGTGGTGGACGGGCGCCTGGTGCGCGGGGCCGCGGGCTTCGCCGCCGAGGTCGGGCACATCACCTCGGTGCCGGGCGGTCGGCCCTGCGGCTGCGGGCGTCGCGGCTGCCTGGAGCGGTACGCCTCGGGCACGGCCCTGGGGGTCAACGGCTGGGAGCTGGCGCAGTTCCGACCCGCCTACGCCGCCCGCATCATTGAACTCTCGGGTGGTGATTCTTCACACATTAAGGGCGAGGCCATTACCGCCGCCGCCCGCGAGGGAGACCCGGCCGCCCTGCAGTGCTACGACGACCTCGCCGGGCACCTGGGGCGCGGTCTGGCGGATCTCTGCGCAGTTCTGGACCCCGAGGTCATTGTCATCGCCGGTGGCCTGGCGGAGGCGGGGGACATTCTCCTGGCGCCAACACGTGAGGTCTTCCACACTGAGATCACCGCCCGACGTGCTCGTCCGGAGATTCCTGTCGTCTTGGCCGAGGGGGGACAGTATGCTGGCCTCGTGGGGGCCGCTGACCTGGCTCGGCAGGTTTAGAGGCGCGGCCCCCACGCCTACCCCTGGGGCTCGACGGCGTGCTGGCACGGTACGCGAGCAGGTAGTGAACCAGGGAGGGCCGGGGGAGCCGGTCTGCGCAGGTACACCCTTATAAAGCAGGTGCGTCCCGGTCCATAGAGAGTCCTGCTCCCAGGCCCTGACGGGCTTGCAGATGACGAGGCGTCACCGGCCGGGGGGCGCACCTTGCTCCCAGGCCCTGTCGGGCTTGCACGACACCACCGGGTGCGTCCCGGCCCGTGGGGTCTGCTGGCCTCGCCCTGTGTACTGCGCCCTGCGTGCCGCCCCTAGATTGAGCGCGTCCCAGCCCTATCGCGAGCGGGGACGGTGGGATATCGAGGTCCCGGTTACGGGTGCGGACGGCCCGGCCCCTGCGCGAGCGGGGACGGCGGCTGACCCTCCCCTACTGCGGGACCTTCATGGTGCTGGCTCTCGCGCGTGCGGGGGCGGCGGCTCACGGACGCCGGCAAGAAGGTCATCCGCGGCCTGGCTCTCGCGCGTGCGGGGGCGGCGGGGTCGTGGGGCTGGTCGGTTCACGGGATGGCGGCCCGTTTGCCGCCGGACTAACCGATTGGACCATCCGCTGATCGGCCCAGTCGTCTGGCTGAGCCGTCCGTCTGGCTGAGCCGTCCGTCGGTCCGGGGCCGGGAGGTATCGGCCAGACGGATGACGTCGGCCGTGGCTGACTCGGCCCGGGGACCGCTGGCGACGCCGTCCCAGCTGGCTGGTCGCGCGCCCTGAGCCAGCCCGGGTACCTCGAAGCCAATCTTTGATATGAGATTAATCACTAATAGGGCGTGCTGGAAAGGTGCGTCACCCGGGTTCAGCGGAGTGATATTCCTCATACTCGGGTCGGTCCCGCTGGCCTGTGGGCCCAGGGCAGCGCCTCGGTCCGCCCCGGCGTGACGGGTGGTTTCCCGCCTGCCGGGATGGGCCGGTAGGGCTGTGCTGCGGCCAGAGCGTATGGGTTCCATGGCGGCGCCGCTCCGTTCTTGCTGCCCGGCCCGGTGCCGACTGCTCCTGCCCCCACCTGCCGGGTGCGGTTTCGGCCGGGTCGGGCGCCACCCCGGCGGGTCGCCGACCAGCATGTGCCGCACCGTCGGGCCGCAGACCCAGGAGAGCCCGACGGCACGGCACCTGCTGGTCAACGCCACCCGGCCCACCCGGTCACGACGCCGCCCGATCTGCCCTGCCAGGGCACCGCCCTGCCCGCCCCGGTCATGACGCCGCCAAGACCGCCACGACAGCGCCTGCGGTAATGGCGGGAGCCGCATTGGCTGTCTGCTTGGCGAACCGTCGCAGGGGCCGCAGCGCTCAGCCACCTGCAGACAGGGCTCCGCCTACCGCACGTAGGTATAGCTGTCGCTGGTCAGGCTGACGCGGTAGCCCGGGCCGTGGTACCCCGAGCCGGGGTGGCCCAGGCCGTAGAACCCCGGGGTGTAGGCGTAGCGCGGGGCCATGTCGGCCGCGCTCGGCCGCCCCCGGCCGATCTCGTAGTCGGCGTGGGGCGCAGGCGACCCGGATCGGAGGTTGGAGAGCAGCTGGAGCTCCAGCTCCGTCAGGTACTGCTGCGGGTCCCGGGCCGGGACCGCGTTCTGATCGGCGCCCCGGCCGGTCGCCTCCTGGCCCTTGGTGCTGCGGGTGCTCCCAGTGCCTCCGACGTCCTGGCTGCCGCGCGCTCCTGGGTCTCGGCCGCCAGCGTCCTGACCCCGGGAGCCCTGGCCTGCCTGGTCCTGGGAGCCCTGGCTTGCCCGACCTTGGCCTGCCTGGTCTTGGCTAGTCAGGCCAAGTAGGCCCTTGGCGCCCAGGCCGGGGTCCGCTGGTCCTTGCCCCACGAGACCCTTGGCGCCCAGGCCGGACAGATCCTGACCAGGCAGGCTCTTGGCGCCCGGGCTGGGCAGATCCAGGCCGGGCAGATCCTTGGGGCCCTGACCTGCTAGGACCTGGCCGTCAGCGTCGTGGCTCGCCGGAGCCCGGCTGCCCTCCTGGCCGTCCCGGCCCTGGTCGGCCCCGGCGTCCCTGGTGTCCTCAAGGCACGGCCCGGGGGACAGCAGGAGCATTGCGGCCAGCTGTGCCAGGCCGCGCCCCCGGTGGCGGCAATAGAGGTGTTCTGTGCTGGGTGAACCCATGAGACCACACGGATGGTACATAGGAGACTCCATTCGCGGTGATTAAAAAAGGATATGAATGGTGACAAGTCCGTGATGTCGCCAGGGCGGCCGTTGGCCGGCTGCCGGCCCAGGTGCGACCACCAGCTGGCATCCAGGCCTGGCTGGGGACGCCCCGGTGGGGTGCGGTGAGCCTGCCAAGACGCCTGCGAGCTACGCCCCTGGTCAGCCGGGTTCCCGAGCGTGCCCAGCATCCCGGGTCTGGCTGGCGGCCAGCATCTGGGCCACCCCAGCGTCTGGCAGGCCCGGGCTGCCAGGTTCTCAGGCCTGGCTGGGCTGCAGGTCGGGGCGCTCGGCGAGAACAAGGTCGGGGCCTTCCTGGTGGGCTGCGTCGAGGTGCCTGGCGTGGGCTCCCAGCAGCACCAGGAGCAGCCAGCCCAGACTCCCCAGGGCGGTGGCCGTCACAATGAACATGGACCCGGTACCCTCCCGGGCGATCTGAAGCAGGCTGAGCGTCAGCACGCCCACGGCCAGCCCGAGCGAGGCGCTGTAGTACCTCACCGCGCGCTCGCGGCCCCATGCCGTGAACACGACGAGCAGGCAGATCGAGACCAGGAACTCAATCAGGAGCAGGGACACAGGGCCCCAGGTGATCCACGGGTTCATTAGCACCTCCAGGGTCCCGCCCTGGGAAGCAGGCGGGTGCGCGAGTGACGAGGCGAGCCCTCGTCGTTCCGTCAGAAAGCGTCTCAGAGGGAGGCGGGTGTGAACATCGGCTGGTTAGGGCATACAGTTGGCTGCCGGAACCAGCCGATCAGCCTATACAGTTGGCCCGTCCGATCGGATGATCTCCCCCCAACCGCTCCCCCAGGACTGTCATCCACTCGGATGTTCTTGGTAAAGTAGCCAGCACGTGTGTGGCAAAAAGGGGATCCAATGCGAAACACATCATCCACCCGTCTCGCCCGACTCCGGTCGATGTGGGACCTGCGACCGATGCTTGAGCCTGATGACAGGCTCCGGCAGCATCTCTACACGGCTGCGGGAGCCGGTGCGGGCATCGTCAACATCGTCGTCAACATCGTCGCTGCGGGGACACCACGTCTCGCGGACCTGGCGGTCATGCTCCTGGGGATGGTCCTGCTGACCTGCATCCCCCTGCGGCCGCTGCCTGTCATCCTGGGCTACCTGGCCTGCTGGAGTGTGGTGGTCCTCGCCCCGGGCGTCTACGCCGGGGACATGATCATCACCGACCTGGGTTTCTTCGTCTTCCTGGGACGGTTCCTGCGGCCGCTGCCCGCCTTCACCCTCTTCCTGGCTACCGTCGGCGTGCCCATCGTGGCCATACTGACCCAGCCGCCCATGTACCTGGTTAACAGCGTTGAGGCCTCGGCCTTCCTCTTCCTCTTCGGGCTGCTCATGGTCCCCATGGGCATCCTGCTGAGGGCCACCGAGCGGGCGCGCTACATGGAGTCCAAGCTGGCCAAGGCCCGCCTGGACGCCATGCGCCTGGAGATCGCCCGGGAGATGCACGACCTCGTGGCCTACTCCATGTCCCAGACGGCCCTGCGCGCCCAGCGGGCCGCCGCCAACTCCGCCTTCTCCGCCGCGGCCCGTCAGGAGTTCACCGCCTTGGAGTGCACCGCCGCCGACGCCCTTCACGAGCTCCGCCTCCTCCTGCGCACCCTGCGCGAGGACCCCGGCCCCAACAAGCAGGAGGACCCGGACCAGACCGTCACCAACCTGGGGCACCTGGTCACCGACCTGAGCACCGCCGTCCAGGCCGTGGGCGACGACGTCGCCGCCGCAGGCTTTGACGTCACCTACCAGCGGATAGGCACCCTGGTGCCCACCCGGGCCCAGGCCGTCACCCTGTCCCGTGTGGCCCGTGAGATGGGCGCCAACATCATCCGTCACGGCGACATCGACCATCACGTCACCCTGACCCTCACTCTGGGCCCTGAGTTCATCCGCCTGGTAGCCACCAACAAGATCAACCAGGGCGCCCCCCGCCTGCCCCACTCCGGCTCAGGAGTCCTGGGCATGCGCGAGAGGCTCAACGCGATCGGCGGCACCCTGTCCACCCTCTCGGAGGACGGGACCTGGATGGTCGTCGCCACCGTTCTCTGCCCCAGTACCACCCCATCAAACCCTCAGCCCCTGGAGAAGACCTCATGATTCACGTCGGTCTCGCTGACGACGACGCCCTGGTCCGTCAGACCCTCAACGACCTGCTCAACGACACCGAGGACATCCGCGCCCTCTGGGTGGCCCGGGACGGCGAGGAGGTCCTGGACATCCTGCACTCGGGCGACTACCCGCTGGTCGACGTGCTCCTCCTGGACGTCCAGATGCCCCGCATGGACGGCATCGCCGTCACGGAGCTCCTGCACAACGAGATGCCCAACCTCAACATCCTCATCCTGACCACCTTCATGGCCGACCCCGTCATGGAGCGTGCCATGGCGGCCGGGGCCAAGGGCTTCGTAGCCAAGGAGGATCCGGTCACCGCCCTGGCGGCGACCATCCGCCACGTCGTGGAGGGCAACATGGTCCTCTCCCCCGCCTCCCTGAACGTCATTAAGAACCGCCCTGACGGCTCCAACCCCGTCATCCCTGGCCCTGCGGTCTCCGGTCCCACCGCCAGTCCTGAGATCCCTGCTCTCATGATGCCCACTCTCAGGAAGTCCCCGAAGGCCTCCGCCCCGGCACGGGTCCCGGCTGCTGCTGGCTCCGTCCCGGCCAGCCCTGCCCCGGCTGCCGGTCCCCTGGTGGCCGGCCCCGCCCCGACCGCTGTCAGGAGCACGCCCACGGGCGTCGCCCTCTCGCCGCGCGAGACGGAGGTGCTGGCCCTCATGGTCGAGGCCTACTCCAACAAGCAGATCGCCCGGCGCCTGGGGCTGAGCGAGGCAACGATCAAGACCCACGTCTCCACGGTCATTGCCAAGATGGGCGTCCAGGACCGGGTGGGCGCCGTCGTCCAGGCCCTGCGCAACGGGCTCGTCTGAGGCTAGCCTTCCCCCGTCATCTCGGCCGATCGGTTGAACCGGTCGGCCGATGACGTGCTGCCCGCGGTGGGGCACCATGGTGGTGCCCGGGCCTGTCCGCTCGGGCGCGTACTGGTCTCCATGAAAGGTGTTGCTTATGCTCTTCCCTCCTGCGCCCCACGAAAACACCATTAGCTGGTATGGCTTCTTTTGGGGGCCGGTCTCCATTTGGCCTAGGATCAAGTGACCCTGTCTGTCTCCTATAGGTCATGCTAATGCTATTCCGTGCCTCCTACGGTTGCCGCTCATTTGGGTATGACCCACCTGAGCTATAATCCGTCTCCCTGGCTTGGCAATGACCTGTAGCTACCACGTAGGCGGGGGAGGGATAACCTCCCCCGCCCGCGTCGTGCTCTTTTAACAGGGCTTCAGCGGTATTGCTGCTGACGCCCTTGTCGGCGCGTTTTCTTGGGGCCTCTTACGGCCCCGCCGCCACTGGTCCTCGTGCCGCCCAGGATTGGTGGCCCTTGTCTACTTGTCGGTCTTTTGTTGGCCCCTACCGTCCGGACTGCACCATGAGCACTATGAACTGTGACGCCCTGCCTCAGCCTCTTCACCGGGGCACCGGGGCCCGACGTCATCACCTCCTGTCACTGCGTGACCGCACCGAGGTGAGCACCGTCCTGGACCTCCTGGACTCCCTGGGCGCCGACCCCCTGGGTGTCTCCGACCTGGCCGAGCGCCGGGTCCTGGAGCTGGCCTGCGGCTCGGGGCGCCTGACCCTGCCCATTGCCTCCGCCGGCCACCGCGTGCTGGCCACCGACGTCGAGCCCGAGGTCCTGGCCTACCTGGGATCCCAGCTGGGCCTAGGGCCGGAGCGCTCGACGTCGAGCTCCAGGAAGCGCCCAATGGGCCTGAGAAGGTGGTTGAGATCACAGACCCTGGAGCCGGGGGCGGTTGAAGGGCTTGCGCCGGACCTGGGGGCCCTTCCCCTCCCGACCCCGGACTCGCGGATAAGCCGCCGGGCCAGCTCGGCGGTGTACGAGTCCTCGGTCCCTGATGTGGCCGCCTCGTACGCCAGCCTGGCCTCGAGGCCCAGGGCGGGCCAGTACCTCCGCCCCAACCACAGGCTGGACCCCCTGTCCCCGGAGCCGGGTGCGGGGCTGGGGACGGAGCCGGGGTCTGGCACCGGGCGGCAGGCCTCCTGGAACCTGACCCCGTCTGCGTGGGGTACGGAGGCGCCGGGCGGAGCGCCTGGCTCTTCGTCTGCGGGGCCAGCTCCGGAGCCGGGTTGGCTGGGCGCGCTCGGCTCTTCGTCTGCGGGCTCGGGTGCGGATCGGCCGTCCCAGTTCGTGGCGTCGGATTGGGAGGCTGGCTGGCCGGCTGGGCCGGGCTCCTCCTGGTCCGCGGGCTCAGCGGGGTCGCCGGGCAGCCCGTCTGGTTCTCCGTCTGCGGGGCTGGCTCCGGAGCCGGGCCGACACATGAGGCGGGGCAGGCACGTGGCACCTGACCCGGACCCGCTTAGTGCCCACTCTCAGGCTGGCGCGCCGTCGAGCTGGGGCGAGAGCGTGGACGTCTCTGGTTCTACCCCTCAGGGTGGGGCGCATCTCCCCCTGCCGTCGGCAGGGCTGGGGCGGACGCGGCCGGGGGCCCTGGACCGGATTGGGCTGGGTCTGGCCGACATGACCGCCTTCTGCCTCACCGAGCGCTTTAAGGCGGTCTGCCTGCCCAATAGCTCGGTCACCCTCCTGTCGCCTGTGACACGTCGGCACACCCTGAGGCTGGCCGCCTCCCACCTGGCGCCGGGCGGGATCCTCATTGTGTGCACCGAGTACGTCCTTGAGGACGCTCCTTCCTCGCTCTCGCTGTCTTTTGGCCAGGACGTGAAGCTGGAGGAGCAGACCGATGGCAGGCGCCGTCGGCTCTGGCTGAGCTGGGGAGCGGAGCGCTACGCCTCCGACCTCTTTGTGGTGCCGCCGGCATGGGTCGTGGAGGCCCTGAGCGGGCTCGGGCTGACGGTGATCTACCAGCACTCCCGCCCCGACTCCGCGGTCCCGGGGCGCGCCAACGCCGTCATAGCCGCCGTCAAGCGCCCCTGACTGCGCCCCTTGACTGCACCTTTGACCGTGCCCCTTGACAGGGTCTCTGACCACACCTCTGACAGCGCCCCTTGACCGCGCCTCGGACCGTGCCCCTCCGCCCACCCCCTCGTCCGTCCCCTCGCGAGAACGGTACTTATTGCTCGCGAGAACGGTACTTGTTCGTCGTGAGAACGGTACTTATTGCCCGCGGCCGTGCCTCCGCGGCCTCGGGCACGTCGTCCTCGTCCGCGCGGGCGGGTCTCGCATCTGGAAGCTGTCCGCTCCGTCACCGGGGCCTGTCTGCTCCACCACCTGGTCCCGTCCGGTGGCGACCGTCCGCCCTCGCTACCGGGACTGTCGTGCCCGACATAACCCCACCAAACGCAGCGGAAACGTCCGCTCCCGTCGCCACGACTGCCGCCGGGCCAGCCGTGGAGCACAGCCCGACCGGCGCCATGAGGAGCGTTCTATGAGAAAACTAACACCGTAGGTATGCCTGGTTTCGCTTCTTGCGAACACTGTCCGTACAGGAGCTTACACCACTCCTTCTGGCTCGGTGTGGCTGGTGTGGGCGAGCGCGGACGTGGGGGCGCAGGCTCCTTCCGGTAGGGCTGGGGGCAGTGGCCAGCTCCTGGAGGGCGGGCAACAGCGGGCTGGCTGGCCCGGGCCGCCCTGCCCGACCGGCCAGCTCCTGGAGGGCGGGCAGCGGGCACGTGCTCCTCCTGGTGTGACCGGCCCGAACAGGACCCCGGGATGAATGTGCAACACCACCTCCTAGGTCCCGACGGGACGCGCCCTTGGCCCGCTGGCACGCTCCGACCACCACCCGGGTACCCGGGACACACGACCCGCAGGCACCCCACCTTCTACAACTGGGCCTTGCGGAGGCTACGTGAAGGTGACGGTCACCTTCAGCCCGGACCCCCGCAACCAGGTCCTGCCCCGTTCGCGCTACAAGAGCAGGGCTCCTGCGCTTCGACGAGCGCTGCTGCTGCCACGCGACCCGGGCCGACCAGTGGGCCGACCGGTGGGGCAGGTGGGCCCCGCCCGGGCAGGCTTGGGACTACTTCGGCCTCAGGTGAGGTCCCGTCGAACTCACGTGGCCCTCTGCGTGCCGCGTGCGCGGACGCCATGGAGGAGGAATCGGACTGGTCCGTCTCCCAGGTTCGCGTGACCGTCGTCGGCGAGACCTCCCACCTCATTTTTGGCGATGTTTATCACACTAGCGCTTGGCCAGCGTGGGCATGTCATGTGAGAGCTCTGGCTGTGGCGTCCGCCCTGACTTCCCTGTCCAGGGCCTGCTGCCAGCCTTGCGCCGCCCTGCCTTGACGGCCTTCTGGGCAACCAGGGCCGTTGGGGTCCGAGGTTGCGCGGGACCGCAGGGGCAAAGCGAGGGCCTCACAGCTCGGTGGTGCTGGATCCCGTTCCCATAACCCATACCGGGATATGAGATGGATACCGATCTGGAGGCCCTCGAGAGGACACTCTACGCTATCGCCAGCCGATCCGCTAGTGACTTACCTCAAGACGAGGCCCGCGCATTCGGCGTGATGCTGCGGGTTTGAGGGATATGTGAGGATTATCACTCCAACATTCTGCCGGGCTGTGCTACCAGGGTCCGATGGGTGGGGCGTGCCAGCCTGCGTGCCGGGTCCCGGTAGGAGGGCGGGCCGGGGTCGCCCGAGATGCCACGGCTCTACGTGATGGTGCGCTGGGGGCCATGTGCTGAGGGGTGCGCGCTGTGGCGTGCTGGGCGCGGGTCGGCAGCTGTCCGCAGCCCTTTCCTTGCGGCGCCCCTGGTCGGTGGCCCGACGGCAGGCCAGGGTCTGTGCTCGCGACGCTTGGGCTGGTGGGAGCTACGTGTCCAGAGGATGGCTGTGTGCGGGAGGTGGACTGCCGTCCTGCTCCGCTGGGCGCGGGCGCCTGTGCGCGTGGGGGGCTGCACCGGCAGGATCCCGCGCCCTCAGGCTGGCGTCGCGCGCAGACCTGGGCCTTCAGACCAGTGCGGCGCGCAGAGCCAGACTCAGGCCGGCGCCATGCCCAAGCTCAGGCTGGCGTCGCGTGCAGGCCCAGGCCTCCGGCCAGCGCAGACCCAGACTCAGACCAGCGCCATGCGCAGGATAATGAGCCCCACCAGTGTCGCGGTGACGCCAATAATCCCCATAATGCCCGCAGTCGTACGCTGGCAACGAAGATCCAGGCTGTAGACCGCTGCCACGGCGGCGCCGGTCAGCAGCCCGCCCAGGTGCCCCTGCCAGGAGATCCCGCTGCCCAGGAAGGATATGACCACATTCACCGCCAGCAGGGCCACAATCCCCGAGGTGTCCCGCCCCAGGTGCCGCTGGATGACGAACAGGGCCGCGAACAGCCCGAAGATCGCCCCCGAGGCGCCCACGGTCTGGCTGAACCACGCCGACAGCACCTGCGGTGAGGCCAGCCAGTAGATAGCCGTCGAGCCGCCCAGGGCGGAGAGCACGTACAGGGCCGTGAACCGGCAGCGCCCCAGCAGCGGCTCCAGGATCCCACCCAGCACCCACAGGGCGTACATATTGAACGCCAGGTGCATGAACCCGCCGTGGAGGAACGCCGTGGTCAGGAACCGCCAGGGCTCCTGCGCGGCGAGGGCGGGCACGAAGCCCCCCCAGGCCGTCACCGGGTTCATGAGGTGGGACCGCAGGGGAAGGCTCTGAAGGATCCAGACGACAATGCACACCGCCATGAGCAAGGTGGTGACGCGCACGTCACTGATCGGCTGGCCCCCCAGGACGGTCCGGGTCCCGCGACCACCCGTCTGGTGGGTGCAGTCCACGCAGCGCACCCCCACCGGGCTGGGGACCTGGCACTCGGGGCACACCGGACGGTTGCAGCGCTGGCACCGCACGTAGGAGACACGCTGGGGGTGGCGGGGGCAGACCGGCGGGTCGGCCTGGTGGTCCGCTCCCGAGGAGCTGGAGGGGTACTGCTGGGTCATGGCTCAGCCTTGTCGCTGGAGGTCGCTGTGGACAGGGATCAGGGGCTGTGGGTCGGGGCCTTGCGGGCCAGCCGGCAGCGGTGGCGTCCGGCCGGGGGAGCCTGCTGGGCCCCGTCTGACGAGCCGGGTCCGGTGGTTCGCGAACCTAGCTGGCCCGGTGGGGTGGTGCCTGGCGGTGCGGTGCCGCCCGGCGGGCCCGGCGGGACGCGGACGGCGTCGCTGAGCACTCGCGGGTGCCCGACGACGCCGTCTGGTCTCATACCCGAGGCGGTCTCACTCGGTGACCGTCACGGAGTTAATGACGACGTCCTCCAGGGGGCGGTCACGCGGGTCGGTGGCCACCGCCGAGATCGCGTCCACGACCTGCTTGGAGGCGTCGTCGGCCACGGCCCCGAAGATGGTGTGCTTGCCCTGGAGCCACTCGGTGCGGGCCGTGGTGATAAAGAACTGGGAGCCGTTGGTGCCCTTGCCCAGGCGCCGGCCGGCGTTGGCCATGGCCAGGACGTAGGGCGCGGAGAAGGTCAGGGAGTCGTCGATCTCGTCGTCGAAGACGTAGCCGGGGCCGCCGGTACCGGTGCCCAGGGGGTCGCCGCCCTGGATCATGAAGTTGGGGATAACCCTGTGGAAGATGACACCGTCGTACAGCGGGGCCTTGGTCTCCTCGCCTGTACGGGGGTCCGTCCAGGTGGTCTTACCGGTGGCCAGGCCGGTGAAGTTCGCGACTGTCTGGGGCGCCTGCTCGGGAAAGAGCGTGAGGCGGATGTCGCCGAGGGTCGTGTGAAGTGTCGCTTCCATGCTGTCATCGTCGCATGGGCGGGACACCGCGGACCGGGACTGCGGTAGGTGCCACCGCACTGTTCACCCCAGGCAAAACGCCGACGACAAGGTTGGTCCGCCGTTGCACGTCGGTGGGAGGATAGGGACAGGTCGCACGGATGCGTACGCACCGTTCGAGTCGCCATCGGCCCCGGTCCCCGCACCGGGTGCCGCGAAGAATCTCTAGGAGGACCCATGAAGAAGTGCACCCTGGGCAGGACCCTCGGCTGGCTGACCGTCGCCACCGTCGCGGCCGGCGCCGCCTACGTCGTCTGGAAGCGTTCGCAGCCGGTGGAGGACCCGTGGGCCGAGGAGTACTGGGCCGACTCCGAGGAAGAGGAGGAGGCCGAGCCCGCTCCCGCTGAGGCCTGAGCCCTGGCCGGGCGTCGGCGGGGTCCCGCACCGGGGCCCCGCCGCGTCATCCGGCTCCCGCACGGCCCCGGCGCGCCCGCGCCCCGGCGTGCCCGGGCGGTGGGCCGACGCCGCGCCGCTGGACACCCCTGGGTGGTGCCCGTCACTTCCAGTTCAGCAGGCCCAGGAAGCCGGCCATCATAATGACGAAGCCGACGTACAGGTTGCCGTTGACCAGCCAGTCAGTCTGGTGGTGCGCCACGAAGTAGGGGATCGGGTACTGGCCCTTGAACAGGTAGGTGACCACGACCCACAGCAGGCCCGTGATCAGCAGGGTCACCATGGCTGGCGCGTACCAGCGGGGGCTGCCCACGTCCTTGATCTTCCGGGGCGTGCGGGACACCCGGTTGGCCGCCGCCCGTGACTCCTCCTCCAGCGCCGCCGCCACCTTGGCGGGGTTCCCGGAGCGCTTGAGCCGGGCCAGGCGCTTCCTGTCCTCTTCCTTGGCCCGCTTGCCGAAACGCACCAGGCGCCTGGAGCCGGAGGCCGAGCCCTTCTCCTTCTTGGAGCCCTTGGACTTGGAGTCCTTGGACTCCTTCCCGGAGCCGGACTCCTTCTCGGAGCTCGTGGAGTCCGAGGCCTCGGAGGTCTTCTTGGACGACACCTCGTCCTGGGGGTCCTCAGTGGCAGGCTCCTTACCATCCTTACCCTTACCCTGAGATCCCTTACCCCCACCCTCGGAACCCTGTGCGGGGTCCTCGTCCTGGACCCCGGAGCCCTCGCCCGTGGAGGTGGGCTCCTCGGAGTCGGGGGCCTGGTTGGTGTCCGGCCTCGGGCTGGTCTTCTTCCGCAGGGCCATGTGGTCCTCCTCGCTTGGGATGTTCCCGACAGGGGAAGTCGGTTGACTGGCGCTAGCGCCTAGCCTAGGGCATCGCCACCGGGTTCCTGCCACGCCTACAAGCTCATAGACTGCACAAGACACTCGCAACACCAGGAGACTAGATGGCACACCCCCGCCACCAGCGGCGTCCGCACCGTCCTGGACCGCTCAGCATGGTCCTGGGTGGTATCGGAGAGCTCCTTATTACCTCCGGCCTGGTGATCGCCCTGTTCCTGGTGTGGCAGCTGTGGTGGACCGGTATCGCCGCCCACGAGAAGGCGCAGGCCGTCAAGGAGCAGTTCACCCAGACCCAGGTCGACTCCCCCAAGGTCGCCGGGACCAAGCACACCGACGCCCCCCCGGCCTTCACCCAGGTCGACTACGGCCAGGCCATTGGGATGCTCATTGTGCCCAAGTGGTACGGCGTGACGAACAACAATATGCCGGTTATCGAGGGGACCGGTGAGGACGTCCTGGACCAGGCGGCAGCCGGGCACTACACCGACACCCAGCAGGTAGGGGAGGTCGGCAACTTCGCCATTGCCGCGCACCGACGCACCAACGGCAACTCCTTCCGCCGGATCGACCTGCTCGAGCCCGGCGACGAGGTCGTCGTGGCCACCCAGGACACGTGGTACGTCTACACCGTGGAGAACTACGAGATCGTCGAGCCCCACCAGGTCGAGGTCCTCTCCCCGGTCCCGGACGACCCCGAGGCCCAGCCCACTGAGCGCTACCTGACCATGACCACCTGCCACTCCCTGAGCATGGGCGAGTGGGGTAACGACCACCGGTGGATTGTCCACGCCAAGTTCTCCTACTGGATGCCGCGCTCCGAGGGCCGGCCCGACTCCGTCCTCAACGACCCGGAGGTCAACTGACATGTACGGATGGATCTGGAGGCACCTGCCCGGCCCCGTCTGGTTCAGGACCATTGAGGCCCTCGTCCTGACCGCTGCCGTGGTGCTCCTCCTCTTCGAGGTGGTCTTCCCCTGGGCCAATGACACCTGGCACCTCTCCGGTGAGGCCGACGTCGGCTGACCGCCCGCCCGCCCCGTGGGAGTAGGTGGCGTGTGCCAGTGCCCGGGTACGCGGACCCGGCCAGTGCCGCTCAGGTGCCGCTCAGCGGCCCAGCTCCTCGCGCGCCTGGACAAAGGCCGCCACGCAGGCGCGCACGTCCGCCTCGCTGTGCGCGGCGCTGAGCTGGACCCGGATCCGGGCCTTACCGCGCGGCACCACCGGGAAGGAGAAGGCCGTGACGTACACGCCCAGCTCCAGCATGCGCCTGGCCACCGCCACCGCCTGGCGGGCGCCGTCCTCCCCGGGGAACATGACCGCCACAATGGGGTGGCTGCCAGGCAGCAGGCTGAAGTCGGCCTGGTCCATGAGGTCGCGGAACAGGGCGGCGCGCTGGGCCAGGTCGGCGCGCGCCTGGGCGGCCTCCCGCGCGATCTCCAGGGCCCGCAGGGAGCCCCCCACCACGGCGGGTGCCACCGTGTTGGAGAACAGGTAGGGGCGGGCGCGCTGGCGCAGGAGGTCGACGATCTCCTGCGGGCCGGTGATGTAGCCGCCGCTCGCCCCGCCCAGGGCCTTGCCCAGGGTCCCGCTCAGGACGTCCACGCGCCCCTCCACCCCGAGCAGCTCGGGCGTACCGCGCCCGCTGGCCCCCACGAAGCCGGTGGCGTGGGAGTCGTCCACCATGACCAGCGCCCCGTAGGCCTCCGCCAGGTCGCAGATGTGCGGCAGGGGCGCGTAGGAGCCGTCCATGGAGAAGACCCCGTCGGTGACGATCATGACCCGCCGTGCCCCCCACTGACGGGCAGCCGTCAGCTGGGCGCGCAGGTCAGAGACGTCGGCGTTGCGGTACCGGTAGCGCCGCGCCTTGCACAGGCGCACCCCGTCGATAATGGAGGCGTGGTTGAGCTCGTCGGAGATAATGGCGTCCTGGCTGGTCAGCAGCACGTCGAAGATGGCTCCGTTGGCGTCGAAGCAGGAGGAGAACAGGATGGTGTCCTGGTAGCCCAGCCAGTCGGCGATCGCCCGCTCCAGGGTGCGGTGCGGGGACTGGGTGCCGCAGATAAAGCGCACCGAGCTCATACCGAACCCCCACTGGTCCAGTGCCTCCTTGGCCGCCGCCACCACGCGGGGGTCATTGGCCAGGCCCAGGTAGTTGTTGGCGCAGAAGTTGAGGGCAGGGCCGGTGGTGGTGGCAATGTGCCCGGACTGAGGGGTGGTCATGACCCGCTCGTCCTTGTACAGGCCGTCGGCGCGAATGCCCTCCAGCTCCCGGGCCAGCTCGTTCCTCATGGTGTACACGGTGAATCTCCTTGTCAGACGGTCCAGTCCAGGACGACCTTGCCGCACCGCCCGCTGCGGGCGGCCTCAAAGCCCTGCTCCCACTGGTCGGCCGGGAAGCGGTGGGTAATGACGCCGCGTACGGCGTCACGCAGGGTGGGGGAGGACTCCAGCATGAAGGAGGCCTTGTACCAGGTGTCGAACATCTCTCGGCCGTAGACGCCCTGGATGGTGAGCATGTGGGTGATGACCCAGCCCCAGTCGATCGCGTAGGAGGTCTTGGGCAGGCCCAGCATGGCGATCCGGGCCCCGTGGGTGCACGCCTGCAGCATGCTCCGCACCGCCTCGGGCGCCCCGGAGATCTCCAGGCCGACGTCGAAGCCCTCCCGGATACTCAGGTCGCCCTTGACCTCCTCCAGACCCCGTTCGGTGGTGTTGACCGTGGTCAGGCGGGGTGTGCCCAGGGAGGCAGCCAGGGACAGGCGGTAGTCGGAGACGTCGGTGAGGACCACGTTGCGGGCCCCGGCGTGGCTGGCCAGGGCCGCGCACATCATGCCGATGGGGCCGGCGCCGGTGACCAGCACGTCCTCCCCGGCCAGGGGGAACTGGAGGGTGGTGTGGACGGCGTTGCCGAAGGGGTCGAACAGGGCGCCCAGGTCCGGGTCGATCTCCGCTCCCTGCAGCCACACGTTCCCGGCGGGCACCACCACGTAGTCGGCGAAGGCGCCGTCGCGGTTGACGCCGATGGAGCTGACGGCTTGGCACATCTGACGTCGTCCTGCCCGGCAGTTGCGGCAGCGCCCGCAGGTGACGTGCCCCTCCACGCTCACCCGCTGGCCCACGGACAGGGTGCCTGAGGTGGCGCCGTCCAGGGAGCTGCCCACCCCGGGGCCGAGCTCGACGATCTCGCCGTAGAACTCGTGGCCCAGGGTCTGGGGCGGATGGAGCTCGGCGGCCGCGAAGTCGTCCCAGCCGGCCAGGTGCAGGTCGGTACCGCACAGGCCGGTGCGCATGACCCGGATCTTGACCTCCCCGAAGCCGGGCGTGGGCTCGGGGACGTCCTGAAGCTCCAGGCCGGGGCCGGGCGCGGGCTTGCGTAGTGCACGCATTATGTCTCCGTTGACGTCAGGAAGGGCTGGGCACCGGTCCGCGGGGCCCACCTGCGCATATGGTAGCCCGGGAGGCCGGTGGTGACGCTCAGGTCACCGGCGGGTCAGGCCGCGTGGTCAGCCGGGGGCCGCTCCGGTCAGGCCGGGGGCCGTGCGGCCGAGGTCGCATGGTCAGCCGAGGTTGCGTGGTCAGCCGGGGCCTCACGGTCGGCCGGAGCCGTGTGGTCGGCGTCGGCTGCCGCGTCGTGGCGGGCGAAGCTGGTGGTACGTGAGCCCGGTCTGCCGTTGACGACCACCAGCCCGGCGTCCCGCAGTGCCCTGAGCGCGTAGGACGCCTGGCGTGCGCTCAGGCCGGTGGCGGCCGCCACCTGGGCGGTGCTGGCGGGGCCGTCCGCCAGTGCCTCCCAGGTGGCCGGGGCGTTCCTGCTCAGCCTGCGCAGGGCCTCCGGCGTCGTCCCGGCGGGAACCCCCTCCTGGGCCGGGCTGCCGACGGCCGGGCCAGTAGGCTGGTCCGGGCCAGGGGACTGGGCCGCGAGGGAGTAGGCCGTGGAGCCCCGGGTCCCTGTCTGCACGGCGTAGCCACGGGAGACCAGCGTGTGGAGATCCTGCCGGGCCCGCACGGTGTCCACGCCAAAGCGCCGTCGGTAGCCGGCGTTCGTCCAGGTGGTCCCGTGCCGCATGTCCACCAGGGCGTGGCGCTGGGGGACGGTGAGGTCCTGGGCACCCAGCTCGCCCAGCCACTCCAGATCCTGAGGGAGCAGGAGGGCCGCGCGTGGCACGATCGCGGTGAACCGCACACCGGTGTCCTGGAACCTGACAGGCTCCATGTCGGCGGCGGCCAGCGCCTGCTGGGCGGCACGGATTCCTGAGCCGAGGCCCTCGATGACGCGATGGCCGTCAGGAGCTGAGACAAAGGTGCAGATCTGGTAGAGGTACTCGTTGACCGCGGACTTGCCGTCACGGGTTCCGAGCTGGTCCACGCTCAGGCCGTACAGGCCTCCAGGGCTGCCAATGACCAGCTTGTCACGCAGCAGGCGGATCTCAACCCTCTTGGTCAGGGCGGGCTCGGAGAGGTCGCGGTGGACCAAGGCGTTGGCCACCAGCTCGCGGACGACCAGGGAGGGGTACTCCACCTGGTCGTAGCCGTGACCGTGACGGAACCTGATGGTGCGGTCGGCCACGCGGTCCACCCAGCTGACGGCCGCGTCCAGCATGGCGGGCACCGGGCCGGTGATGTCCAGGCGGTCGGTGGCGCGGACGCCGTCGACCGCCTCAGGGCCGGGTAGGTACGCCGCCGTAATGGACAGCGCCGGCAGGAAACGCTGAGGGTAGGTGCCGAGCGCGTACAGGCCCGCGCGGGTGAGGGTGCCGTCTTCGGTGACGACGTTGAGGTTGAGGAGGATGTCCTCCTCGGTCGCGTTGGCCAGGGCGGTGCTGCCCCGGCGGACGTTGCCCACGAAGGTGGCGACCAGCCCCGCGTCGAGGTCCTCCTTCCCGGTCGCGGCGACGCCGTGGGAGTCCTCGCGCGGACGGGTGTGGCGTAGCAGGAGCTGCTGCTCCTCCTGGGAGGACATGCGGTAGTCGCCGTCGTACTGACGCAGGTAGGCGTACTTGGTCTCACGCCAGCGGCAGGGCTTGTCCCCGTCAGAGGACTCACGCACGTTGACCGCCAGCACCGTCAGGGACCCGAGCCTGATTGTGTGGACGTCTACGCCTATGGGGGAGGAGAAGCCGTTGCGTGCCAGGTTGCTCACACGCTTGGCGAGTTCGTGTGGGTGGCTGACCCCGACGACGTTCAGCGGCTTCTCCGTGACACCCAGGAGGATCGTGCCGCCCCCGGGCAGGTTGGCGAAGGCGCTCAGCGTGGGGGCGATGGAGGACGAGGAGTACTCGGAGAAGGTCTTGGCCTCCAGGTGGAGGTTGTCCCCACCCTCCTGGTCGAGCTGAGCAAGGGCCTCGGTGAGGTCGTTGGTGTCAAGGACCATGCCAAGAAGTGTCGAGGAGGGCGGCAGAAGTGTCAAGGAGGCCAGGAAAAGTGTCTAGCTGGGCACAGATTGTGTCGAGGAGGGCTCCAGAAGTGTTGAGGAGGCCAGTGAGAGTGTCAAGGAGGGGAGCAAAAGTGTCTAGCTGGGTGGTGGGAGTGTTGAGGAGGGCGCTTGTGACTCCGGTCAGGCCCCGCCCTACAGGTCCCCGGCCTTCTGGAGGCGCTGGAGGCTCAGCCACCCCGCCGGGATGGGGATCCAGAAGGTGACCACCCGGTAGACGATCGCCGTGGACAGCGCCACACCCGAGGGGATGCCCGCGGCCACCAGGCCCGCCGTCAGCGCCACCTCGACCGGGCCGATGCCGCCGGGGGAGGGCACCACCGAGCCCACCGTGTTGGAGGCCAGGTAGGTGATAGCCAGGACGGAGAACGGCAGGGTGTAACCGAAGGCCCACAGGCTCGCCGCGAAGGACAGGATGTAGAAGGCGGTCAGCAGCATGGTGCCGCCGATCCCCACGACCAGCCGGGCCGGGTTGGTCAGCACCCACACCAGACGCGGCCAGACCTGGCGGTAGGTCGGCTCCAGCTTGGACCACACCCAGGAACGCAGCCGTGGCACCAGGCCCACGACCCCCGCCACCGCCACCAGGACGACGGCGGACACCATGATCCAGCCCGAGGGCAGTGACAGGGTGGCCGACTGCCCGGTGGCCGCCGCCACCACGACCAGCAGGATCGCGGTCACCGCGAACTGGACCACCTGCACCAGGGCGACGGTGGCCACGCCAATGGCCGTGCTCACGCCCTGCCGGTTGAGGTAGCGCAGGTTGACGGCCGCACCGCCCATGCCCGCCGGGGCCACCAGGCTCACCACCGAGGAGGCCAGGTGCACCTCGGTGCAGCGCCACACGCTCAGACGCAACGGGGAGAAGGCCACCAGGGCCAGGCCCGCCCCCAGGTAGGTGGTCAGGGAGAAGACCAGCGCCCCCAGGATCCACCACAGGTTCGCGTCCTGCACGGCGGCGCTGACCTGCTCGAAGTTCATCTGGGCCAGCAGCGTCCAGATCGCCACCATGCCAATGACCGCCATAATGACCGTGCGCGGGCTGAAGCGCTGGACCTTGGCGGGCTCGGCGTGCGCCGTCGGGGTCAGGGTCACCAGGGCGTCACGCAGCTCCTGGAGGAGCGTGCCGCGTCGTCCCATGGCCTCGCGCGTGGAACGGGGCAGCACCACCGCCTGGAGCATGGGGGCGATGGAGGCGACCTGCGCCGTCGTCAGCGCCCGGGAGGCCGAGGCGATCGCCTCCTCCACGCCCGCCACGGAGGCCGTCAGCGCCAGGGTCTGGGCCAGGTCCATGCGCCGGGAGAGCTCACTGGAGATGGTCTCCCCGTCCTCCCAGTCCAGGAGCCAGACGCGGCCGGAGACGTCCACCACCGTGGAGGTGGCGTCAATGGCCCGGTGCGCCAGCCCGGCGGCGTGGGCGCGGCGCACCTGCTCCCACAGGTCGTCCAGGAGGCCCGAGGTGGGCGTGACCTCGCCCAGGGGGCGGGCGCCCACGATGTGGTCGCTGACCATGAGCATGGACTCCCCGGACTCGGCCATTCCCGTCAGGCCGGGGACGCGGACGTTGGCGCGTCGGGCCGACAGGGTCATGAGGGCGGTGTGCTCGGCCGCCGAGCGCACCGACATGTCCCGGCTGCTGGGGGCCAGGCCGCGGATACGCATACGGTCCCACAGGGTGGACACGAACCCGGCCACCTGCCGGTCGGCGTCCAGGACGGTGACGTCGCGGCGGATGCCGCTGGTGTCCCACACGGCGTAGAGGCGGTGGTCGGACAGGGCCTCCTGGGACAGCGCGGTGGAGGAGGCCTCGGTCAGGACGGCGTCCAGGTCCACCTGCGGGTCGGGAACGATGGTCTCCGCGGGCTCCGTGGACTCCGTGTCCCCGGCGGCGTCCTGGCCGTCCTCGTCCGGGCGGGGGGAGTCGTCCTGCGCCCCCGGGCCCAGGGGCTCCTCCGGCGTGGCCCGGGGGATGATCAGGGGCGCCTCCCGGACCTGCTCGGTGTAGCCCAGGGGGCTCTGGGTGGTGACCCTCCAGGCCCGGACGTCGGGGGCGACGTCGAGGCGTACCACCCGGGCGGCGTCGATCCCGGCCCGGCGCAGGGCCCGGATGAAGGCGATCCCGAAGGCCCGCTCGTCGCGTACCCCGAAGACGTAGCGCAGGGCCAGGCCGATCCCCCGCCCCAGGAGCACGGAGATGAGGACCCCGGCCAGCGGTATGGCTCCCCGCAGGACCGACAGGGTGGTGATCGTCCACAGGGCCACCCAGGAGTAGCGCACCACCGGTGAGCTGCGCCGTTCCCCGGCCATGGTCAGCAGGGCGGCCAGCCCGGAGAAGATCACCGAGATACCGACCCGGCTGTGGCCGCTGACGACGACCGTCAGCCCGCGCACCAGGGAGTCCGGCCCCCAGGTGTTGATCATCCGCAGGACCAGGTTGCCCGAGGCGAAGCCGATGGCGGCGGCGGCGGCCGACTCCCCGGCGCTGCGCCAGGAGCGCCTCAGGAGGCACTCGATGAGTACCGCCATGGGCACGACGAAGGTCACCAGGCCCTCAATGGTCTGGATAGGCAGGACCAGGATCCTGCCGAGCACGCCGGTCAGGACGTTCTGGACGTCGTTGGTCACCGCCCTGGTGGTGGAGCTGGCGTAGATCGACAGGACCACCAGGGACGCGATCCCCAGGACTGCCAGGCCCAGGTCCAGGAGATCCTCGGCACGGTGGGTGCGCCGTGGGGCCGCGTCCACCAGGAGCGTGCTGGAGCGCGGGGCGGGCTGCTTGGGCTCGGGGGTGGTCGTGGGCGTCACCCCGATCCGGGGGATTCCCACCGGGGAGGTGGGCGGCGTGGGCGCCGCCTCGGGTGCTGGTGCCGTGTCGGTCATGCTACGAGCCTACGGGAGACGGGGTGGGGGTGCGGGGTGGATGGTGGCATGAGGCCCCACCTCTCCTTAAGGTCCCCGTGGGTGCTGTGCGGCGCGGCTGGCACGGGCCCAGATGGCGTCCTGGCGGCCGTGGTCCCTGGATGCCTGCACGGACCGTTCCCGACCTCGCTGGTATTCACGGCCGCGGTGGAGGTGGCACCCGGTTCTGTCGCAATCTGAGGATCAGAACGGAGGGCACCCTTGACCACGCCGAGGTCCAGGCCCCTGACCTGCGTGGACATTGAGTGTACAAAGGTGGGAGCGGGGTGGGGTCGCCTCTGATCCTCAGATTGCGACACGTGCGGGGATCCGGGATGACAGACGGTCGAGGAATTACTTGTGGTATTGCATAGTCAACCTAGATCTGCGTCGGGAGACATGACAGGCGGCCCGTCCTTCACCCCTCGCGACCAGGTCCTGTCGTGTCCGCACGCACTCCGCAGGCACGACGGCGCGGGTCCCCCTCTTGAGGTGTGACGACGCTAACCTGGAGGTCCGACCCGCCGAGCTCGATCACAGGAGCCTGTATGACCAGCGCCCTGACCCTTGCCACCCCCTTCACCGACCACCTGGTCCTCCAGCAGGGCAGGCCGGTCCGGGTCTGGGGGCGTGCCTCGCCCGGGGCCGACATCGAGGTGAGCCTGCTGGCCGGCCAGGACGCCACGGAGCAGGTGCTGGCCGGCGCCGTCGGGAGGAGCGACGCGGCAGGACGCTGGGAGACCGTGCTGGAGCCCCAGGAGGCGGCACGCGGGCTGCGGCTGTGGGTGTCGGACGGGGAGATGAGCGTCCTGTGCGAGGACGTGGCCGTGGGGGAGGTCTGGGTCGCGGGCGGGCAGTCCAATATGGAGTACCTCCTGGGCTTTGACGCGGAGTACGAGGCCCTGAGCGCCCTGGCGCCCGACCCTGACGTGCGTTTCCTGGACGTGGCCAAGACCTGTTACCCGGGCCAGCTGGAGGAGCACGACTACTCCGCCTTCAGCCACTGGCACACCGCCACCTACGAGGACCTCCCCTGGTTCTCCGCCGTCCCCTACTTCCTGGCCACGAGGCTGTCGCGGCGCCTGGGGGTGCCGGTCGGCGTCATCGGCTGCACCTGGGGCGGGACCCCCGGCACGACCTGGTGCCCCGCGCAGAGCCTGCGGGGCACGGGCGCGCAGGTGTGGCTCACCGAGTACGAGCAGGCCGCCGCGCGCACCACGCCGCACGCCCACCTGGCCGCCGCGCGCCGCTCGCGGATGATCGACCTGTCCCGGCCCTTCGCGGACCCCCGGTTCGTCAGGATGATGTACCCGGGCTACTCGCGCCTGGCCCAGCGCCTCATCACCCCCACCTTCCGGTACCTCACGCCCCTGCCGCTGGGTCCCGCCCACCCCGGCCGCCCCGGGGGCCTGTTCGAGACCATGGTCAGCCAGGTCGCCGGGTACACCGCCCGCGGCCTGCTGTGGTACCAGGGGGAGTCCGACTGGCCGCACCCCCAGGCCTACGCCGACGTCATGGGCGCCGTCGTCTCCTCCTGGCGCCAGGCCTGGGGGGAGGACCTGCCCTTCCTGGCCGTCGAGCTGGCGCCCCTCCAGGAGTGGCTGGGCACCTCGGGCGACGCCTTCCCCCTGATCCGGGCGGCCCAGGCGCAGGTGGCCGACACCGTCCCGGGCGTGTGGCTGGCTACCAACGGCGACGGCGGCATGCGCTGGGACATCCACCCCAAGCGCAAGCGGCCCGTGGCCGAGCGGCTCACCCTCCTGGCGCTGCGGCACGTCTACGACCAGGACGTGGACGCCGATGCCCCGGTGGCGCGGCGGGCCGTGCGCCGCGGCAGGCAGGTGGTCATTGAGGTCGACCACGGCCAGGGGCTGGTGGTTGATGCTGGTCGGGTTGGTGGGCAGGGGCCGGTGGTTGGCCCTGGTCGTGGTGGGTCGGGGTGGGTGGCTGATGCTGGTCGTGGTGGGCGGGTGGCCGATGCCGACCGGGTCGGCGGCCTGGGCCGCCAGGTGGCTGGCGTCCTGGCTGGGCACTGGCCTGCTGCCGGGCGTCGGGACTCTTCGCAGGTGGATGAGGGCCCCGGCGTCGTGGAGCTCACCGTCTACCCGCCGTCGGGAGTGCCCAGGCTGCGCGCTCGCGGCCACGTGGAGGGTGACCGCCTGGTCGTCCGGGCCCCGGTGCCGGTGGGCAGCCAGATTCGTTACGCCTGGTCAGGCTGGTTCACCACGGTGGTGCGCAATGGCGCCGGGATCCCCATGCGCCCCTTCTGCCTGGTCGTGCAGGAGTAAGGCGGCCCGCTCACCCCGCCCTCCGCCCCCGCGGCGCGCGAGCCCCCGCGAGAACGGTACTTATTCGTCGCGAGAACGGTACTTATTGCTCGTGAGAACGGTACTTATTCGTCGCGAGAACGGTACTTGTTTGCCGTGAGAACGGGCGCTGTTCGTGACCGTGGGGTGGCGGGTGCCTGGGTCTGCCGCGGTCTGGGGCCTTGGGACAGGGGGCGCCCTGCTCCAGGTTCCGGTGGCTTGCTGTCAGCGTAGGTCAGGGGACGACTCCCCGGTTCCCGTACACCGCCCTGTACTCAGGTCACTGTGCGAGTAAGGGCTCACCACCCGGGGTGGGCTGGTGTGCTGTGTCACCGACATGACGACGTCGGCCATCGCCCGGGGCGGGTATGGCGCGGACCGTGTGCCGCCGTGCGGGTAGAGGGCGCCAGACCCCGAGGGCGCAAGTGCTCTGGGCGCCACCACCGTGTGCGTAGGGGTCGCCACCGAGCGGCGGCTGACCACCAGCGTCCGCAGCCGCCACCGTGTGGGTTAGGAACCGCCAGCGGTCCTCTCCGGGGGCGGGGTACCCGAAGAGGACCGGGAGCGGCGGCCACGGTCACGAACAGCACCCGTTCTCACGGCGAATAAGTACCGTTCTCGCGAGGAACAAGTACCGTTCTCACGGCGAATAAGTACCGTTCTCGCGGAGAGCAGGCGGAGAGAGGGCGGGGCGGGGCTAGCGGCGTCGGGCGCGGTGGACGAGCTTGCGCGCCTCGTCGACCCACAGCACCAGGGAGGCCATGGCCACGCAGACCACCCAGTGGGTCAGGTCCAGCGACGTCGTGGAGAAGGCCGCCTGGAGGAGGGGCACCTCCACCACCGCCACCTGCAGCACCACGCCCAGGGCGATCGACCCCCACAGCCACCTGTTGACGAACAGGTTCCTGAAGGCGCTGACGCTCTCCGAGCGGGAGTTGACCGTGTTGAACAGCTGGGCCAGGACCAGGGTGGTGAAGCCCGCCGTGCGCGCCGTCTCCAGGGAGTCGGTGGACAGAGACGTGTCAATGAGCCCGCCGGGCAGGAACAGGTCAATGGTGGCCAGCACCGCCGCGCCCATGACCAGGCCGATCAGCAGGATGCCGCCCCACATGGAGCCGTCCACCACGCGGTCGGTGGGGCGGCGCGGCGGGCGTGCCATGACGTCCTCCACGCTGGGGTCCACGCCCATGGCCAGGGCCGGGGCGGAGTCGGTGACCAGGTTGATCCACAGGATCTGGGTGGCCACCAGGGGCAGGACGACGCCGGAGCCGCTGGCGTGCTCGGACAGGCCGATGACCCCGGCCAGGACCACCCCGCCGAAGACGGTCATGACCTCGCCCATGTTGGACGACAGCAGGTAGCGCAGGAACTTCTTGATGTTGTCGAAGATCCGGCGCCCCTCGCGGATCGCCGCCACAATGGTGGCGAAGTTGTCGTCCGCCAGGACCATGGTGGCGGCCTCCTTGGTCACCTGGGTGCCGGTGACGCCCATGGCCACGCCGATGTCGGCGGCGCGCAGGGCGGGGGCGTCGTTGACGCCGTCGCCCGTCATGGACACGGTGTGCCCCTGGGCCTGGAGGGCTGAGACGATCCGCATCTTGTGCTCGGGGGCCACGCGCGCGTACACGCTCACCTCGCGCACGGCGGCGCGCAGGGCGGGGGCGTCCATGCCGGAGAGCTCACGGCCGGTGAGCACCCGGGCGCCCGGCCCCACGATCCCCAGGTCGGTGGCGATGCGCCCGGCCGTGGCGGGGTGGTCGCCGGTGATCATGAGCACGCGCACGCCCGCCCGGTGGGCCTCGGCGACGGCGTCGGCCGCCTCCGGGCGCGGGGGGTCGATAATGCCGACCACACCGGCCAGGGTCAGCCCCTTCTCCACCTGGTCGAACCGGTCCTCGTCCCCCTCGCCCCCGGCCCGGGCGGCCGCCACCTCGTCGTCCGACAGGTCCCGGTAGGCCACCGCCAGGGTGCGCAGGGCCCGCGAGGACATGCCCGTGATCTCGGCCGTGAAGTGCTCACGCAGGCCCGGGGTCAGCTCCTGGGCGACGCCGTCCACACGCACGTGGGTGCAGCGCTCCAGGAGCACGTCCGGGGCGCCCTTGGAGAGCATGACGGTGGTGTCGTGGGCGGCGTCGGCGTAGACCACGCTCATGAGCTTGCGCTCGGAGGTGAAGGGCACCTCACCGATCCGGGTGAAGCGGCCCTGGCGGGAGCCCTCGGTCCCCAGCTTGCGCTCGGCCACCAGGAAGGCGCCCTCGGTGGGGTCGCCCAGCACCCGCCACACCCCGTCCTCCTGGGACAGCTGGGCGTCCGAGGCCATGGCGCCCCCGGAGAGGACCACGGTCACCTCGTCACGCAGGGCGTCGGACAGGGGCTCGACGTCGGGGCGGCCGTCCCGGTCCGCGTCGGGGGCCACGTCCCCCTCGGGGGCGTAGCCGATACCGGTGACCACCATGGAGCCCGAGGCGGTGACGACCTCCTGGATGGTCATCTCCGACTTGGTCAGGGTCCCGGTCTTGTCCGAGCAGATGACCGACGCCGACCCCAGGGTCTCCACGCTGGTGAGCTTCTTGACCACGGCCTGGTGCAGGGCCATGCGCTGCACACCCAGGGCCAGGACCACCGACAGGATCGCGGGCAGCCCCTCGGGCACGGCCGCCACCGCCAGGGAGACCCCCAGCAGGAGGGCGTCGATAATGGTGTCGGCCTCGTGGGTGGGGCTCAGGGCCAGCAGGGTGCCCACCACGACCACCGCGATGACCACCACGACCACCCCCAGCATCTTGGAGATCTGGGCGATCTCCCGGCTCAGCGGGGTGGGGGTGTCCGGGGCGGCGTCGAGCATGGCGGCAATGGCCCCCATCTCGGTGTCGGCGCCCGTGGCGGTGACCACGGCGCGGCCGGTGCCCTGGGCCACGGAGGTGCCGCGGTAGACGTTGCCGGTGCGCTCGGCCAGGACCGCGTCGGGGGCGACGGCGGCCGAGGACTTGCTCACGGCGTCGGCCTCACCGGTCAGGGAGGACTCAATGACGCGCAGGGAGGCGGCGCTCACCAGGCGGGCGTCGGCCCCCACCTGGTCGCCCTCGCCCAGGAGCAGGACGTCGCCCACCACCAGGTCGGCGCTGGGGACCTCCACGCGGGCGCCGTCACGCAGGACCGTGGATGTGGCGCGGGTCATGGCGCTCAGGGCGGCGACGGCGTCGGCCGCCCGGCTCTCCTGGACGAACCCCAGGACCGCGTTGAGGACCACGACGGCGGCCACCACGACGGCGTCCACGGGCACCCCGTGCGCCCCCTCCAGGATCCAGGCGATCACGGAGATGACGATGGCGGCCAGGAGGAGGTAGACCAGGGGGTCGGCGAACTGCTCCAGGAAGCGGCGCCAGGCGGGAGGCGGCGGGGAGGAGGGCAGCTCGTTGGGGCCGTCGGCCTCCAGGCGGCGGGCGGCCTCGGGGCCGCTCAGGCCCCGGTCGGGGTCGGTGCCGAGCTCACGGGCGATGGCGGCGGCGTCCCGGTGGTAGGAGTCGGCCACGAAGGCGTGGTAGGAGCCCGTGGGTGGGGCTGTCTGTCTGGTTGCAGGCATACCTGCTATCCCACCAGAGGCTGCGACGGCGTGCGCAGTGAGGTGACACACCCCATGGGGCTTTCCGGGGCCGGCGGGCCCGGGTGCGCTAAGGGCGCGGGGATGCGCCCCGCCGGGCCGGCTGCGCCTCAGTACGCGAGCGGCGCCCCGCCGGGCCCAGGTGCATCAGGGGCGCGGGTCCCCTCAGCGCACCTGGGCCCGGCGTCGGTCTCAGCGCAGCTCCACCAGGCTGGGCTGGAGGCCCAGGGTGCCCACCAGCTGCTCCCGGTAGGTCGGTGAGGTGACCTCGTCGCGCCAGGCGCGTGCCCGGGCCAGGCGTCCCTCAATGTCCAGCCGGGCAATGACCTCCTCGTTGCCCTGCGCCGTCGAGAAGCGGGTGAGGTCGGCGATGGCCAGGTCGGCCTGGGCCAGGTCCCGGGCGACCTTGGCGTCCAGCCGCTGGGCGTACCAGGACGAGGACAGGATGTTCTCCCGCTCGAACAGGGCGCGGAACTCCGGGCTGGTCAGGGTCCAGCCCTCCCGGGAGCGGCCCTCGGCCATGATCTCCAGCAGGGCGCGCACCGGCGGGGCCGCCCACTCGATGGAGCCGTCCGCCATGTACTTGCGGGCCACCACCTCGTGGGTGGTGACAATGACGTCCACGGAGTCGGCGAACACCTGCGGGTCCTGCAGCTCGGGGCGCAGCATCTCCTCGGTGAACAGCACGTCCGGGTGCAGGAAGATACGACCGAAGTACGTGGAGGCGAAGGCCTCGTTCATACGGTAGCCCAGGCGGGAGGCCTGGACGGTGCGGCCCTGGTACTCAAAGTCCTCGATCCGCTCCAGGAAGCCGTCCCGGATCAGGGTGGCGGCGTCGCGCTCCTGGGGCGTCATGCGCGAGAAGACCTCCGGCACGAGCAGGGAGATGTCGTGGGCCACCTTGACCTTGGGGCCGATGTAGCCCGCCGAGGACAGCCACCCGTCGTAGCCGCCCAGGGCGTAGGACAGCAGCGCGGCGTTGAGGTCGAAGACGGCCGGCAGGGCGTTGAAGGGCGCCTTGGTCAGGGCCCCCTCGCTGCCGGCCCCCGTGGTGGAGGGGGACTTGCCGGTCATGGAGGAGATGAACTCCATGAACAGCTCGGGCAGCTCCATGTAGTGCAGCGGGTTGTAGGCGCACAGGGCCGGCACGCCCTCCTCGGGCGGGTTGTTGCGACGTCCTGCGGCCACCACGTCCACGGTGTGGGCCAGGGGCCGGTCCAGGGGGAGGTCGTGGTACAGGTGGCTGGAGATGTCGGCGAGCTCGGCCTCGCGCGGGTCGGCGACGTCGGGCCGCAGCTGGAGGTAGCGCGGGTTCTTGGAGGGGACGCCGTTGACCAGGCGCGGGTTGGCGCTGGAGACCCAGTAGGTCTCCCGGGAGGGGTCGACGGCGTCGGGCAGGGCGGCGGCCCGGCGCACCAGGTCGGCCATGGGCTCGGTGAACCGGGACAGGCCGGGGGCGTCGTCCACCATGGCGCGGGCGTCGGCGGGGGTCAGCGGCTGGAAGTTGGAGATAAAGGTGCCGGGGCGCGACATGTCCGCCTCGGTCTGCTTGTCGTAGCCGCGCACGATGGCGTCGTCGGGGCGCTGGAAGAGCAGGCGCTCGCAGTTGGCCACCACCTTGCGCGACAGGGGCGTCGCGCCGGCAGAGGCGCCGGCGCTGGCGGGGGCGCCAGCGGTAAGGGCGCCGGCACCGTCAGCGGGCACCGCGTCACCGGTCTGGTCGGCCAGGGCCGCCCCGGGCACCACGACGGAGGCCGTAATGTCGTCCTCCGTCTGCACCTTGGCGGCCGGGGAGAAGTCCGGGCGCAGGGTCAGCAGGCGCCAGGCGCCGTCGTCCTCAAAGCCCACGCGCAGCATATTGACCTTGAGGACCTCCCCGTCCAGGCGCAGCGCGTTGCCCTTGCGGCCGTTAATGACCGACACCGAGAAGTGGGAGCGCCAGTCCTGCCCCCAGCTGGGCTGCCAGTAGCGCTTGACCCAGAACAGGAGCTCCTTGACGTGGGCGGGAATGGCCTCCAGGAAGGCGTTGTACTCCTGCGTGTACCTCTCCGAGGGCGTCAGGAGCTTAATGACGCTGCCCAGGCTCCGCTCCTGGGACAGGACCGGGCGGTGGTCGGTGCCGCGCCGGGCCGGGTCGGCGAAGCGCTGGGAGTAGTCGCGCTCCAGCAGGGCGGCCACGGCGTCGAGGTCGGCGTCCACGTCCGCGACGTAGGCCTCCCCGAACACGAAGGCGTCCAGGAGCGACTTGGAGATCTCCGACTTGCCGCCGCCGGAGACCGTGGCGGGCTTGTGCGCCTGGGTGACGCGCTGGGAGGTGCCCACCAGGTGCCACTGGGTGGCGTCGCCCTCGCGGTGCTTGGCGTGGATGCGGTAGCCCGACGGCGTCACGTAGGTGGTGTCCACGTGCAGCGGGATGGACACGCTCCGGGTCCCCTCCCCCTGGGCCAGCTCCCAGCTGACCGTCTGGGTGCGCATGGAGTACCTGGCGCCCGCCGGCACCATGACGATGCTCGGGTCGGCGGCGCACACGGCCGAGCCGTCGCCCGCGGGGGTGAACACGCCCGGGTTGAGCGCCAGGACGTGCTCCACGCTGGCCCAGTCGGGGGAGTGGGTGTCCACGTACTCCTGGCCCAGGTTGTAGCGGGGGAAGGCCTGGGCCCCGCCGGAGTGCTCCTCCTCCACGCAGCCGAAGAGGTTGGCCGAGTACCCGATCTGGGTCTTGACCTCCTTCTTGCAGTAGCCGAAGTAGTTGTCGGCGATGACGGTGACGATGACGCCCCGCTCGTCACGGGCGCAGACCTTGAAGGCCTTGCCGTTGTTGTACAGCTCGGCCTCGTCCTTGAAGCACTGCCCGTCGCGGCGCTCCCGCTCGCTGGCGTCCTCCCAGGACGGCAGGCCCAGCTCCTTCTTGGTCAGGCGGGTCAGGTGGGGGGCCAGGATGACGCAGCCGGTGTGCCCGGTCCAGGACTCCGGGGCCAGGGAGGCGTCGTTCTCCGGCAGGTAGGGGTCGCCGCCGTTGCCGAAGATCCCCTCGACGAAGTCCAGGTTGGCCACCAGGCCGCCAGGGGCGATGAACCGGATCTCCATGGAGCGCTCACCGCAGAACCCGGGCACGGCCGGGACGACGACGGGGCGCAGCAGCAGGGAGACGAAACAGTGGGCCGGGGTGGGGGCGGTAGCCGTCCAGGGCAGGGTCAGCAGGTCCTGCGGGGGGCGGAGGGCGGCGTCAAGCAGGCGGGCGAACACGTCCTTGCGCACGGCGATCTTGTCGTCCGGGATAGGCAGGCCCCCGGTGGCCACGTGGAAGACCCCGGCGGTGGTACGGCGGTCGTTGCGCGGGTTGTGCAGGACGCCGTTGAGGACCGTGAAGGACTCCACGTACTCGCTGCGGAAGCTGGTGGCGTCGGCGGGCAGCGCCAGGGCGCGCGCCAGGCCGCTCTGGTCCAGCACGAAGGTGGAGCGCGGCAGGCTGGGGCGCACCGGCGCGTCCTCCAGGTAGGAGTCCAGGAAGCGCTGGACACGGTGGTCGGCGGCGCAGGGGCGGTGGGCCAGGCGGCGGGAGAGCTCGCGCTGGCGGGCGAGGATCGGGCCCACGAGGCTGTCGGTCTCGGCGTCACCGGTGCCCTGGGGGGCCGGCAGGCCCAGGAGGCGCAGGCGCAGGGCGATCGCGGCGGCGGTGTACTCGGGGGAGCTGACCGCGTTCTGCGAGGTGGTCTCGTTGGCAGCAGAAGTGGCTTCCATGGGACTCACAGTAGTCGCGTCCGCGCTGGCGGGCCCGGGCAGGTGCGTGGCAGGACGTGTGAGCCCGGGCTCTCAGGGGCGCGGGGCCGGGCGGGAGCGGCCCCAGGGCAGGGCCAGCCCCGGGGCGGGGTCAGCCCGGGGAGCGGCCCCGGGGCGGGGCCGATCGGGGCCAGCCTCGGGGCGGGGCCGACAGGGAGCCGGGCCGGGCGCGAGGCCGGGGTTGGCTCCTGGACCACTGGGCCGGCTGCCCCGCCGCGGTCCGGGCCTTCAGCGCTCGCGGGTCCCGGCGATGAACTCCTCCACGCTGCGGCGCGCCTCCTCGTCGGGGCGCTGCTCCATGGGCGACTTCATAAAGTAGGAGGCGGCGCTCAGCAGCTCCCCGCCAATGCCCCGGTCCAGGGCGATCTTGGCGGCGCGCACGGCGTCGATGACGATGCCCGCGGAGTTGGGCGAGTCCCACACCTCCAGCTTGTACTCCACGGAGATGGGGGCGTCGCCGAAGTTGCGGCCCTCCAGGCGCACGTAGGCCCACTTGCGGTCGTCGAGCCAGGCCACGTGGTCCGAGGGGCCGATGTGCACGTCGCGGTCGTCCAGGCGCTGGGCCAGGTTGGACTGCACGGCGTTGGTCTTGGAGATCTTCTTGGACTCCAGGCGGCTCCTCTGGAGCATGTTCTTGAAGTCCATGTTGCCGCCCACATTGAGCTGGTAGGTGCGGTCCAGCACGCAGCCGCGCTCCTCGAACAGGCGTGCGAGCACCCGGTGGGTGATGGTGGCGCCGAGCTGGCTCTTGATGTCGTCACCCACGATCGGCACCCCGGCGGCGGCGAACTTCTCGCTCCACTCCCGGGTGGAGCCGATGAACACCGGCATGCAGTTAATGAAGGCGCAGTGGGCGTCGATGGCGCACTGGGCGTAGAAGCGGGCGGCCTCCTCGCTGCCCACCGGCAGGTAGGACACGAGCACGTCCACCTTCGCCTGCCTCAGGGCGGCCACGACGTCGACCGGCTCGGCGTCGGACTCGGTGATGGTGGCCCGGTAGTAGTCCCCCAGGCCGTCCAGGGTCACCCCGCGCTGGACGACCACCCCGGTGGGGGCGACGTCGGCGATGTGGATGGTGTTGTTCTGTGAGGCGTTGATGGCATCGGCCAGGTCGAGGCCCACCTTGGCGGCGTCGACGTCGAAGGCCGCCACGAAGTCCAGGTCGCGCACGTGGTAGCCGCCGAAGTCCACGTGCATGAGGCCCGGGACGGTGTCGGTGGCCTTGGCGTCACGGTAGTAGGTGACGCCCTGGACGAGGGAGGAGGCGCAGTTTCCGACGCCGACGATCCCGACACGGATGGTGCTCATGGTGCTCCTTGTAGGTGGGTATGATCCTGGGAAGGGGTGGATGCCGGACAAGACTAGATCGATCTAGTGCCGTTGGGAGCCATCCGGCGTGCAGTGTGACGCGACTCTCGGCGCCTGGGGGGCTGTGACGTGTCCGCTACCGGTCCCGGTGGTTCCTATGGTGATACTGGTGGTGGAAACGGGGGTGGGCGGCCCTCGCCCCGCAGCCCCAATCGACGGAAACGAGGACCACGTGGCTGGAAGCAATGCGCCTGGATCCCGGCGCCCGGGCAAGCTGGCCCAGGCGGCGGCGGTCGAGCCCGCTGTCAGGAAGACCAAGAAGAAGCCCGGGGCCTCCGGGCGACCACCCCGGGGCGGCAAGGACGCCAAGGGGCCCGGCGCCGGACGGCGGCGTCGCTTCTTCAACTACCCGCGGGCGGGCAAGGGGCCGATCCGGCGCTGGGTGCCCAGCTGGCGGTTCGTGCTGGGCTCCTTCCTGCTCATGATCGCCCTGCTCTTCGGCGGCTTCATTACCGCCTACACGGTGATCGAGATCCCCAACGTCTCCCAGTTCGCCCTGGCCACCACCTCGGTCGTGTACTACAACGACGGCACCACGGAGATGGGCAGGTTCGCCGAGGTGAACCGCAACATTATCGACACCTCCGCCCTGCCGGACTACGTGGGCAACGCCGTCGTGGCCAGTGAGGACCGCACCTTCTACAGCAACAAGGGCATTGACCCCAAGGGTATTGTCAGGGCGCTGTGGAACAACCTCTCCGGCGGCTCCCAGCAGGGTGCCTCGACACTTACCCAGCAGTACGTCAAGAACTACTACGTGGATACCACGGGATCCTATGCGGGTAAGTTCGAGCAGGCCATTATGGCGATCAAGATCGACCACTCCAAGACCAAGAAGGAGATTCTCGACTCCTACCTCAACACGGTGTACTTCGGGCGCGGGGCCTACGGTATCGACGCGGCCGCCCAGGCGTTCTTCGGGAAGGGTGCGGCGAGCCTGACCATCTCCGAGTCCGCCCTCCTGGCCGGGATCCTGCCCGCCCCCAGCGCCTACGACCCCGCCGTCAGCCCGCAGACGGCTAAGGACCGCTGGGCGCGGGTGCTGCAGTTCATGGCCGAGGACGGCTACATTACCGAGCAGGAGCGCTCCGCCGCCGTCTTCCCCACCACGGTCGAGGACACCCAGACCGAGACCTACGGCGGCTCCAACGGCTACCTGCTGCAGATGGTGCGCGCCGAGCTCAGGGACAGCGCCAAGCTGACCGACGACCAGATCGACGCCGGCGGCTACCAGATCGTCACCACGATCAGCAAGGAGGACCAGGACGCGGCGGTCGCCGCCGTCAAGGCCCTGCCGTCGGGCTACTCGAGCAACCTCAAGGTGGCGCTGGTGTCCATGGACGCCACGAACGGCGGCATACTGGCCCTCTACGGCGGGTCGGACTTCCTGACCAACCAGGTCAACTCCGCCACCTCCGCCATCGCCCAGGCAGGATCCACCTACAAGCCCTTTGCCCTGGTGGCGGCCCTGGAGAACGGGGCCACCCTGGCCAACACGTTTGACGGCAGCTCGCCGCAGACCATTGACGGCACGCAGTTCCAGAACTTCCAGAACGTCTCCTACGGAATGGTCAACCTGGTCAGGGCCACCCAGGACTCGATCAACACCGCGTACCTCCACCTCAATGACGCCGTCGGCCCGGAGAAGACCAATGACGTCGCCGTCCGGGCGGGGTACCCCCAGGACACCCAGGGGATGAACACCTACCTCCAGAACGTGCTGGGATCCGCGTCCCCGCACACGCTGGACATTGCCACGGCGTACACCACATTCGCCTCACAGGGGACGCGCTACACGCCGCACATTATCTCCAAGACAACGAACAAGTCCGGGGACGTGGTCTACAGCGGACCGACGAGCGGTGAGAAGGTGTTCGACGACGACGTCATGGCGGATGCCACCTACGCCATGCAGCAGGTGGTCAAGAACGGGTCGGGTAAGACCGCCCAGGAGCTGGGACGGCCGGTGGCGGCCAAGACGGGCTCCTCCTCGGACAACAAGTCCGCGCAGTTCGCGGGCTTCACCCCCCAGATCGCGACCGCGGTCACGCTCTACCAGAGCGGCCCCAATGGTGAGGAGGAATCCATTACGCCGTGGGGTGACTATGACGAGATCACAGGCTCGACCTACCCGGCGGACATCTTCACCACGTACATGAAGACCGCCCTGAAGGACCTGGAGGTCAAGGACTTCCCGGACCGCAGCTCGGGCTCCTCCCAGCCGGGCAAGCTCGGTGGGGGCGGTGCGCTTGCCCCCCAGCAGGAGAGCACCGCGACCGCCCAGCCGCAGGAGCCCGTCGAGCCCGGCAACCAGTCCACCGGCGCCCCGGAGCCCGGTAACGGCAGGCTCCAGAACCCGGAGCCCGGTGGCACCGGCCGTCAGAACCCCGGTGGCGACAACGGTGATGACAACGGCGGCGGGGGCGGCAACGGCCAGAACCCCGGCGGTGGCAATGGCCAGAACCCCGGCGGCGAGAACGGCGGCGGGGGCGGCAACGGCCAGAACCCCGGCGGCGAGAACGGCGGCGGCCAGAACCCCGGCGGCGGTGGCAATGGTGGTGCCGAGAACCCCGGCGGCGGTGGCAATGGTGGTGCCGAGAACCCCAATCCTCCCGGTGGCGGGGACGGCGGCAACCACGGAGGCGGCGGGGTCAATAACTAGCAGCCACTCCCCCCTTACGCGAGAACGGTACTTGTTCGTCGTGAGAACGGTACTTGTTCGCCGTGAGAACGGGTCCTAGGTCGTTTCCCTGGTAGCCACCTGGTCCACCGGCTGGGCTCGAGCCGGTCGTGGGGCGACGCCGCATCCGGGGCCGGGCACCATGGTGCCCGGCCCCGGATCGTCCTTCCGCGCGGGATCCTCCTGGGACGCGCAGGGGAGAGCGGGGTCACGTCTGGGGTGGCCGCCGGGTCTGGCCAACCAGGTCCCGGCTCCGGTAGGCTGACGGCTTGGCTGCGCCGTCGGGCAACCCTGCGCCGTCGGAAGCGCCACTACGCATCACCCTCCTGTCACGGAGAGACCGTGACCGCCTAGACCAGAGGAGGTGGGTACCAAGCATGCGTCACTACGAGATCATGATCATCCTCGAGCCCGAGACCGATGAGCGCACCATCGCTCAGACGCTGGAGAAGCTGCTGCAGGTCGTCCCCAGCAACGGGGGTACGGTGGACAAGATCGACATCTGGGGCAAGCGTCGCCTGGCCTACGACATTAAGAAGAAGTCTGAGGGCCTCTACGTCGTCGTGGACATGACCACGACCCCTGCCAACGCCCAGGAGCTCGACCGCCAGCTGGGCCTCAACGAGACGGTTCTGCGCACCAAGCTGCTGCGCCCCGAGGCCTGAGCCCGCAGGAACGGACGACACATTATGGCCGGAGAAACCATTATCACCCTTATTGGGAACCTCACCGCGGATCCCGAGATGCGCTTCACCCCCTCGGGTGCGGCCGTGGCCTCGTTCACCGTCGCCAGCACTCCGCGGACCTACGACCGTCAGAACGGGGAGTGGAAGGACGGGGAGACCCTGTTCATGCGCTGCTCCATCTGGCGCGACGCCGCTGAGAACGTGGTCGAGTCCCTCACCAAGGGCACCCGCGTCATTGTCTCCGGGCGCCTGAACCAGCGCTCCTACACCACCCGCGAGGGTGCCGAGCGCACCGTGGTGGAGATGCAGGTCGACGAGATCGGCCCCTCCCTGCGCTACGCCAAGGCCCAGGTCACCCGCAACCCCCGTGGCGGCGGCCAGGGCGGCTTCAGCGGCGGTCAGGGCGGCTTCAGCGGCAACGCCGGGAACCAGGGCGGCTACGCAGGTGGCGCCTCAGGCCAGGGGCAGTCCCAGCAGGGCGGCTCCGGCAGCTACAACAACTCGGGTCAGCAGGGCGGTGGCTACAACGCCCCCAGCCAGCCCCGCTACAACGCCCCCTCCGGTGGCGCGGCGGACGACCCCTGGGCCACCGGCGGCACCACGTCCTTCGGGGACGAGCCCCCCTTCTAGGGGCCGGACCGCCCCCTGGGGGCCGGACCGCCCAGCCAGGGTCTGCCAGCGGCGACCCGGCACCGGTGAGCACCACACCCACGGTGAGGTGCGGGCTGTGCGGGATGCGTCGTTGGACCCGCTTCCACCCATATTCAATCTCGTGTGAGCGCCGCTCATACCAGGCGCTCGAAGCAAGGAGTACCACCATGGCGAAGCCTCAGCTTCGTAAGCCAAAGAAGAAGGTCGGCCCGGTCAAGGCTATTAAGGTCGGCAAGATCGACTACAAGGACACCGCTACGCTGCGCAAGTTCATCTCCGACCGCGGCAAGATCCGTGCCCGTCGCGTCACCGGCGTCTCCGTGCAGGAGCAGCGCAAGATCGCCAAGGCCGTGAAGAACGCCCGCGAGATGGCCCTGCTGCCCTACACGAGCTCCGCTCGCTGAGAAGGAGGAAGCATGACCACCAAGCTCATCCTCACCCACGACGTCGACCACCTCGGCGAGGCCGGTGAGGTCGTCGAGGTCAAGGACGGTTACGCCCGTAACTACCTGCTGCCCCGCAAGCTCGCCACGCCGTGGACCAAGGGCGCCCAGCGGCAGATCGACCAGATGACCGAGGCCCGTCGCAGGCGCACCATCGCCTCCCTGGAGCAGGCGCAGGCCGCCCGCGCCTGGCTGGTGGACAACGTGGTCACCGTGACCGCCACCGCTGGCGCCAACGGCCGCCTCTTTGGCGCAATCACCACCACCGAGCTGGCCCAGGCCATTAAGGACGCCGGTGGCCCCGCCATCGACCGCCGCAAGATCCAGGCCGTCCCCCCGGTCAAGTCCGTTGGCCGCCACACCGTCTCCGTGCGCCTGCACACCGACGTCGTGGCCCCCATTGAGGTCAACGTGGTCGCTGCCCGCTGAGAAGCGGGAGCTCTGGGCGCCACGTGCCCCGTTCACCGAGCTGCCGGGAGTGCGATGGCTCGGGGACGCGCCGCAGCTGAGCCGCCCTCGCGCACGCCGCCAGGGTGCGGGCGGGCTCGTCGCCAGCGGCGCTGACCGGGCCCGCGCCCGCCGTCGGGGACGGGATCACCCGCCGCCTCGCACCACCGCTGGAGAGCCGTCCTCGCGCACGCCGTCGGGGAGCCACGAGACGTAAGCCTCGGGGGCGGCGCAGCCAACCTCTGTTGGCCTGCGGCCCGAGCCGTGAGGCCGGGCTGTGGACGCGGCCGTCAGGCCGTGGGCCCACCCCCTGACACCGGTCGGCTGAAGCATGACGGTCGCCGTCACATCTGCGAGGTGTGGCGGCGACCGCGCATTGTGAGGGCGGGGGCGCGGGGCAATGGGCGGGCCAGGGTAGGCCAGGGCGGGCCAGGGTAGGCCGCCGTCCGGGCTAGCCTCGGGCCAGCATCCCAGGCCAGCCCCAGACTGGCCTCGGGCTGACCGGGCCAGTATGCCTGGGCTAGCCCCGGGCCAGCATCCCAGGCCAGCCGGACCAGCCTGCCCGGGCCGAAATAGAATGTACGTCGTCGTCCACATAAAAGTATACGTGGTTAATGACGTACACTTGTACGTGACTGACCACGTACGAAGGAGCGAGTATGAGCCGGATGTCCTCGGCCCCCATCCGCCCCCACCCTGGGAACCTCCTGGATCCGCAGTTCTTCGTCGGGCGACGCCGGACCACGGCCCGGGGCATGTCCTGCCGGTGGCGCTACCCGGCGCTCCAGTGCACCTGGGCCCGACGCCGTCGGATCTGGGAGGCGGCCTCGTGAGGCCCTCGCGCTTCACCCCCTCGACCATGTCGGCGGAGCACCTGGAGGAGCTCTTCGTGGTCCGCGAGCCTCTTCTGGACCAGCTCATGGAGCGGGTCCAGGAGCTAGGCAGCGGACGGAGCCCTCACCACGCTCTCCTGGTGGGGCCTCGGGGCGCGGGGAAGACCCACCTCGTCGCCCTGGTCTACCACCGCACCCGCACCCTGGCGGCCAAGGGGGCCGGGATCCGGATCGCCTGGCTGCCCGAGGACCCCTGGACGATCGTCTCCTACCGCCACCTGGTGCTGGCCGTGCTCCAGGATCTCGTTGACGACGAGGACCTGGGGGCGCTGGGCGAGGAGGAGGCGGTGGCCCGCCTGCGCGCCGTACTCGAGGCGGGGCCGGTACTGGTGCTCATGGAGAACGCGGACCAGGTTCTGGAGGGCGTCGGGGAGCTGGGACAGCAGCGGCTCCGCCACCTGCTGCAGGCCCAGCCCGGTCTGCTGGTCATTGGCTCGACCAGGCGGCTCGACCACGACCGGGTCTTCCAGGACCGGCCGCTGTTCGGTTACTTCGACGTCATGAGGCTTGAGCCCTTCACGCCCGAGCAGGCGGTCACCATGCTCTCGGCCCTGGCCGGCGCCCAGGGAAACGAGGACCTGCGCAAGGAGCTGGAGACTCCTGGCGCACGGGTCAAGATCAGGACCGTCGCCCACCTCGCCGGGGGGCAGCCGCGCCTGTGGGCGCTCCTGGGTGACGCCCTGACGGTGGAGCAGCTGGACGACCTGGTTGACCTGCTCCTGATCCGGTTCGACAACCTGACCCCCTACTACCAGGAGCGCCTGGCACACCTGTCACCCCAGCACCGGTTCATTGTCTCCGAGCTGGCCGGCGCGGACCAGCCCCTACCGGTCAAGGAGATCGCCAGGCGCACACAGATCGGGCAGCGGACCGTCGCCAAGGCGGTGGGCGACCTCAGTGGGCGCGGGTGGCTGCGGCCCACGGACACGGTCTTCGCCGACCTCTTGGACCGCCGTCGCACCTACTACGAGCTGGCTGAGCCCCTGGCCCGGCTGGCCTTCCAGATCAAGGAGTCCCGTGGGGAGCCGCTGCGCCTGGTCGTGGACTTCCTCACCGGCTGGTACGGCCTGACCGAGCTCCGCACCGCCGGGCAGGAGGGAAGCGCCGCACCGTACTGCGCCATGCCCATGCGCGTCCTCTCCGGGGACGAGACAGCTGGCCCGGTCCAGCAGCTGACGAGCCTGCCGGTGGGGAGGAGGCCCTCGGTGGCCCTCCTGGGGCAGGTGGAGGACGCCCTGGCGGCGGCCCGACGCGGGGACGCCGAGCCCGTCATGGATCTGCCGAGCACCGTACGCCAGGCCCTTGAGCACCGGGCGGGACCGGAGCGCAGGCTCACGCCCGTGCGCCTGGACCTCCTGACGCTCGCCCTGAGGGAGATGGGCGTGCCCCACGAGCCGGAGTCGGGCCAGTGGGTGGAGCGTGCTGAGCGTCTCGACGCCGAGGAGGCGAGCCTGGAGAGCAGGCTCATGCTCGTGCGCTGGCTGGCGAGCGCCCGGCGGCTGGACGAGGCGGAGGCGGCGCTCGCGACGGTGGGGGTGACGGTGCCCGGGGCACTGGATGAGCCCGGGGCGCTGGTCGCCCGTGCGGGCCTGGCCGAGGCGTATGACGCCGCGGGACGCTTCCAGCAGGCTGTCCGCGCCTGGGAGGCAGTGGCTGAGGACTGCGAGCGCGTACTGGGGGCGGAGCATCTCTGTACCCTGACCTCGCGCAGTAACCTCGCTACTGCCTACCAGAAGGCTGGTGACACGGAGAAGGCGATTTCCCTGTGCGGGGCCGTGCTGGAGGATACTGTAAGGGTGCTGGGACCTGACCACCCGGCTACCCTGACTGTGCGCAGCAACCTGGAGTCCCTCCGGCGCCAGACGGCAGGTGCCGGAGGGTGACGGCGCTCCTGAGCGCAGAGGAACATTTTGTGCGCAGGGGGACATTCTGTGCGGAATGTAACCAATCGAGGTCACTTTGTGCGCAATCGGTTACTCTCTGTACAAAATGTTCCCCGCTGCCCGACGTCGTCGCCCGGTCAGGCGCGCCGGAACCCCTTGGCGGTGGTCACAATGATCTGGCTGCCCTGGGTGTCCGGGTCCTCGGCGGCGGCCAGGATAGCGGCCGCGGCGTCGTCGAATGCCAGGATCGGTAGCCCGGGCACCTTGGTGACCTGGTCCAGGCGCAGGCTGACGGCGGTACCCGTGGCGACGCTGCTCTTGAGGTTGACCGGGTAGATAATGGTCCAGGGTATTCCCGAGGCCATGAGGAGATTGTCGGACGCGGTCTTGTCGTGCATAATCCGGCCCAGGACGTAGCGGTAGACCAGACGCATGTACCAGGGGGCCTTGTCGATGGTGTCACCGGCACCGAACGCGGAGACCAGCACCAGGCGCGGTGAGCCCGCCCTCTTTAGTCCCCGGATAATACTGGGTAGACGCGCCTGCATAAGCGTCCCGTCCCTGGTCTTGCCGGTCAGGCTGACGATGACCACGTCCGCCCCCCTGGCGGCGTGGGCGACGGCGCCCGGGTCGGAGGTGGAGCCCCGTACGACCTTCAGGCGCTTCCTGCGACGGACCGTCTCGGGGTGGGGGGTAATGGTGGTGACAGCGTGTCCGGTCGCCAGGGCCTGGGTCATGACACGGGAGCCGACGTGTCCGGTGGCGCCGATAATGACGAGCTTCATGGGGTTCTCCTTGGAGGGCGGTGGTGTCCCGACGGCGTCGGGTCAGGGAGGGGCGGCACCAGGACCGTGGGCGAGGTCGAGCTGGTGGTGGGGTGGGACCGGTGCCTCCCGCCTGGTGGCGACGCGCTGGCTGGGCAGGTCGGTGAGGGGTCGGGGTGGCACGTGATGAGCCGAGGCTGGTGGGCCGAACCGGACGGGCGGGGCGGCTTGGGCGAGGCTGACGCGCCGGGCCGTGCGGGCCCGTCGGGCAGGGAGGCGGTGCTGCGGCTGGGTGGCGCAGCACCGGTGCTGGTGAGGGCTGGCGCTGTGGGGACGGGGCCGGACCCGCCCTGGTCGGGCTGGCTCGGCTCCGTGCGCCAGTACTTAGAACGGGTGTCCCACAATAGTGGCTAGGACGTCAAGGCTCAGCACGGCGACGTCGTCCTGCTCCTGGGTACCGACGTCTACCGTGTCCTGGGCCAGGGCGGCGATGAAGATGAGCCAGGCGCGCAGGTTGCGGTGCATGGCGGGGGTGTCCTCGGCGCCGGTCAGCGCCAGGATCCGTTCAATGTGCATGGCGTGGCTGCGCTCGACCAGGGCGCCGGCCTCGGTGGCGTCACTGGATGAGTACAGCTCGCTCAGGCTGGTGGTGGAGGTGCGGAAGTGTTTTATGTAGGCGCGCAGCGCCTTCTCGACGTTCTCCTGGGGCGTCAGCGAGGCGTCCGGGGCGGTCTCCGCCAGGAGCCCCGCGGCCTCCGCCGCCAGGACCGCGCCGAGTAATTCCTCCTTACCAGGGAAGTAGTGGTAGATGAGGGTCCGCGCCACGCCAGCGTCCTTGGCGACAGCGCTCATGGAGGTGCCGACGACACCGTCGCGGGCGAAGTGCTGGGCGGCGACGGCAATGATCTGGGCGCGGCGCTCCTCGGGGCTGAGCCGGGAGCCGGTCGTATTGATCATGTGTCTAAGATAGGTTGCGGTGGGGCAGATATCAAATGTGACATCCCGGTGCTCCGTCCTCACCCTGTGCTCCGTCCTCACCCCGGTGCCCGATCCGCTCAGTGCCGCCAGGCGGAGCCGTCGCCCGGGGCGTGGGTACCGTGTCAGGGAACCGGCTCAGTGCCGCCAGGCGGTGCTTCGGGCGCGCAGGCCGTTGAGCAGCGCCCGCGCCCCCATGAGGACCCAGGCGAACGACAGCCACAGCCACACCAGGCCGGTGCTCCCCTCCGGGGTCCCGGCCCCGCCCAGGAGCCCGGTGCCGCCCAGGAGCCCGGTGCCGACGGCGGCGGCCAGGGGCAGGTAGGGGACCAGGGTCCCCAAGCCCGCCCAGGCCAGGTAGCGCCCGTCACCCGCCCCCATGAGGACCCCGTCGAGCAGGTAGACGACCCCGGCCAGGGGCAGGGCGCTGGCCGCAATGAGCAGCGGCGGGACGCAGGCGCCCAGGACCGCCGGGTCGGAGGTGAACAGGTGGGGCAGCCAGGGGGAGCCCACGGCCAGCAGGAGGCCGAGGAGGGCGCCCGCCCCCGCGCCCCAGGCCGTGGTACGTCGCAGCAGGGTGCTCACGCCCGCGTCCTGGTGGGCCTGGTCGGCTGTCTGGGCAAATGTCGGAAGTTCCTTATGAGAACCCGCGTCCTGGTGGGCCTGGTCGGCTGAGGCCCGGCCCAGTGCCGTCCCAATGAGCGCCTGGGCGGCAATGGCCAGGGCGTCCAGGGCGAAGGCGACGAAGTTCCACAGCGAGCTCACCACCTGGTGCGCCGCCAGGGCGGTGGTCCCCAGGGCGGTCGCCGCCCACACGGTCGCCAGGATCGCCGCACGCAGGCAGAGCGTACGCACCAGGAGCGGGGTCCCGGTCCCCAGGGAGGCGGTCAGCCCCTGTCGGTGCGGTCCCCAGGTGACGCCGTCGCGCCTGGCCGCGCCCAGGACCGGCGCCGCCAGGGCCAGGGCCATGACCGTCTGGGCCGCCGCCGTGCCCAGGCCGGATCCCGCGATCCCCATGCCGACGCCGTAGAGCAGCACGGCGTTGACCGCCACATTGAGCACGGCCCCGGCAGTGGCCACTACGAAGGGCGTCCGGGTGTCCAGCAGGCCGCGCAGGGTCCCGGTGGCCGCGTAGACCACGAGCATGCCGGGGATGCCGGGGGCGGAGGCGCGCAGGTAGGCGGTCGCGGCCTCGGCCACCTGCCCGTCCGCGTCCAGGGCGGCCACGACCCAGGGGGCTGCCAGGGCCAGGAGCGTGCCCGCCACGACGCCAATGAGCCCGGCCAGCCACATGCCGTCGACCCCGGCCCGCAGGGCGGCCGAACGCCGTCCCGCCCCGAACAGCCGGGCGGTGGTGGCCGTGGTTGCGTAGGCCAGGAAGACGAACAGGCCCACGACGGTGGTCAGGACCGTCGAGGCCAGGGACAGGCCCGCCAGCGAGGTGGGGCCCAGGTGGCCCACCATGGCCGAGTCAATGAGGACGAAGAGCGGCTCGGCCACCAGCGCGCCCAGTGCGGGCAGGGCCAGGGAGAGGATCTGCCGGTTCAGGCTAGCTGTGCGGGGCGGCGTGGTCGGGGGCGCTGTGGTTCCGTGGGGCGCCGGGGTCCTGTGGGGCGCCGAGGGTGTCGGGGTCTCGTGGGGCGCCGGGGACGGCGAGGGTGCTGTGGTCCCGTGGGACGGCGAGGGTGCGTGGGGCTCGGCGGGAACGGGCGACGGGCTGGACGTATTAGGCACAGGACCTCCGGAGACGACGCCCCAGTCTCTCACGCCCGCCCTCCTCTCACGCCCGCCCTCCTGCCCGGTGGCGGCACCCCACCGCTCCTGGGCGGAGGGGCACTGCCCCTCGTTCCTGTCAGCCTTGGTGACCGGCGCTCCACCGCTCCTGGGTGGAAGCGGCGGGTGCCGTCTCATGCTGGTCCCCGGGCGGCACCCCACCGCTCCTGGGTGGAGGGGCGCCTCGTTCCCACTGCTGGCGGCGCCCCAGCACCACCGTCTGCCGGTGAGCCGCTTCCACGTGCTCGTTCCCACCGCTGGCGGCGCCCCAGACGGGTCGGGCGGCGGCCGACCTGAAGGACAGGATGAGGTTCATCCACAGACTTGTCCACTTATCCACAGATTTTGTACACATTTTGTACTACGATGGGCGGGCTGGCGGTGACAGCGGGAAAACGTTGGAACTAGGCCGATATCCGCTGGTGGCGTAGCAGTTTTTCCACAGTTCTACCCCGTCTGTCCCCATGTCCGACGGCGCGTCCTCCACAGGCTCTGCCCACATATCCACAGGCGTCCCCCGCTCCTCCACACCCTGCCGGTCCTGAGCGTTTGCGCCCCGGCGCCTGCGTGGCTATCGTGCACGCGCACGCGAGACGGGGCACCTCCGGGAAGGGCTCGTGGGCCAGGGGGCCTGTTTGCGCGCACGCGAGAAGGAGGCGTTATGACCGAGGTGAGCTCCGCCGTCGGGCCCGCGGGGGACGGCGACCAGGCCATCCGCTACGACGGCGCCTTCGACCGCCTCCCGCCCCAGGATCTTGAGGCCGAGATGGCCACGCTCGGCGGCATGCTCCTGAGCAAGGAGGCCATTACCGACGTCATCGAGGTCCTGCGCGGCACCGAGTTCTACAAGCCCGCTCACGAGTCGATCTTCGACGCCATTGTGGAGGTCTACAACCGCTCCGAGCCTGCCGACCCCCTCATTGTCGCCGACGAGCTGGCCAAGCGCGGCGAGCTGGAGCGCGTGGGCGGGGCACCCTACCTCGCCAGCCTCATGGCCACCGTCCCCACCGCCGCCAACGCCGGCTACTACGCGCGGATCGTCAAGGAGAAGTCCCTCATGCGCGGCCTGGTCCAGGCGGGGACCCGCATTACCCAGCTCGGTTACTCAACCGACGCCGGGGATATTGACGACCTCGTCACCCTGGCTGAGGCGGAGGTCTACTCCGTGGCCCACCGCGACGGTGACAAGCAGGACTACGCCGTGGTCGGTGATCTCCTTAACGAGGCGAACCTGAAGATCGAGGCGGGCCAGTCCCGGGAGTCCGGCGTCATGACCGGGGTCCCCACGGGCTTTGTCGAGCTCGACGAGCTCACCGGGGGCCTGCACGGCGGGCAGATGATTATCGTCGCCGCCCGACCCGCCATGGGCAAGTCCACCCTCGCCGTCGACTTCTGTCGCAGCGCCTCCATCCACGCGAGCATTGACGGCAAGCACATCCCCTCCTGCTACTTCTCCCTGGAGATGGGGCGCATGGAGATTATGATGCGTATCCTGGCCGCCGAGTCCGGGGTGGACATGACTAAGCTACGTGGAGGACGCCGTATGGATGAGCGGGACTGGGAGGACGTGGCCCGTGCCTACAACCCCGTCTCCGAGGCGCCCCTCTATATTGACGACTCTCCCCACCTCACCATGCCGGAGATCCGCTCCAAGGCCCTGCGTCTCAAGCAGCACGGGGACCTGGGTCTCATGGTCGTCGACTACCTCCAGCTCATGACCTCGGGCAAACGTGTGGAGTCCCGTCAGCAGGAGGTCTCGGAGTTCTCCCGCTCCCTCAAGCTGCTGGCCAAGGAGCTGGACATCCCCGTGGTGGCGGTGGCTCAGCTCAACCGTGGTCCTGAGCAGCGTACCGGGAACAAGCCGCAGATGAGTGACCTGCGAGAGTCCGGCTCCCTGGAGCAGGACGCCGACATTATTATGCTTCTACACCGTCCCGAGTACTACAACAGCGACGAGCGCGCCGGTGAGGCCGACATTATTGTGGCCAAGCACCGCAATGGTCAGACTAGGACCATCCCGGTCATATTCCAGGGGCACCTGTCACGCTTTGCCAATATGGCCCAGGGTGTGGGCGCCGAGCCCGCCTACGACTAGCTGGCCACTGCCCCGCCTGCGGCGGCCTGTTCACGTGGGCGCCGAGCCGCAGGGCCAGTGTCGGGACAGCGTGCCCTCCCCGCCCGCCCGCTCACCGCGAGAACGGTACTTATTCTTCGCGAGAACGGTACTTGTTGCTCGTGAGAACGGTACTTGTTGGCCGTGAGAACGGGGGCCGTCCGAGACGCTGGTCGGCGCTGGGCCCAGGTGCGGGTCCTCGACGGCGGAGCGGTCCGTGCCAGCGTCCACTCCTCCCCGGGGTGCGGTCGGGAGCCCGTCAGGGCGCCTACCCGACGAGCCCTGGACGCTGGCGTCCTCCCTGGGCGCAGTCAGAGCCCCCTCCCGCTGGCTGCTCGCTGGCAGCCCGGCGTCCTAGGTGGCCGTGTTCCGGGGGCGGGTGGTTTTTAGCCCCTTTCCTGCCACCCCGCCGGGGACGTGCCTTGGTCGTCGAGGACGTGCCCTAGGGGGCCTCTAGGGTACGCCCCCGACGACCAAGGTACGTCGCCGAGGAACAAGTACCGTTCTCACGGCAAACAAGTACCGTTCTCGCGACGAATAAGTACCGTTCTCGCGGGTGGCGAGGCGGGCAGGCAGGCAGGCGCGGGCGGGGTTAGCCGCTGCGTCCTCGGCGGAAGACCAGGTGCCGCTGGGCCAGGTAGCTGACGACGTAGACGGTACCGTCGCCCACGAGCTTGGCGGTCCCCACCCCCAGGCCGAGCCCGGTCAGCACCCTGAGCATGAGGTAGCTGGCCGCCAGGAGCACCAGGGCCAGCCCCAGGTAGCGTACGGCGGTGCGCCCCACCGTCCCGGCCTGTGCCCGGAACACCCGACGGTTGAGGAAGAAGTCCGCGGTACCACTGATAATGCGCGCCACCACCACGGAGGTCAGCAGGTCGCCGCTCAGCGCCATGAGCACCACCACTCCCACCCAGTCAATGACGAAACTTGCCAGGGAGGCGCCAATAAACCGCAGGAGCGGGGCGTAGATACGGGCGGAGTCCTGGACGGGACGGAAGTGGCTGGAGGTGTTGCCCGGCTCGTAGACCGTGGCGATCTCCACCTCCTCCACCGCCAGGCCGCGCTCATGGGCCTCCAGGAGCTGGGAGAGCTCGTACTCGTAGCGGTCGCCGGGCACCGTCTGGAGCCACGCCAGCTCCCCGGCGGGGAAGCCCCGCAGACCCGTCTGGGTGTCGCGCAGGCGCCAGCCGGTCGCCCCGGCAAAGAGCAGGGCCGTGGCGGTGTTACCCACCCTGGAGCGCAGCGGCACCCTCCCGGTGAAACGGCGCACCCCCAGGGTCATGTGCCCGGTGGTACGGACCCTGGTGGCGACGGCCCGGATGTCGGCGGGCGTGTGCTGGCCGTCGGCGTCGGCGCACACCACGTCCGCACCCGGCCAGGTGGTGGCGGCCCGGGCCAGGCCGGTGCGCAGCGCCTGACCCTTGCCGTTGTTGACCTGGTGCGTGACCACGACGGCGCCCTGGGCGCGGGCCCGGGCGAAGACAGCGGCGTAGTCGGGGCCGCTGCCGTCGTCCACCACGAGGACCCGGCAGCCGGGAAGAGCCTCGTGCAGGTCGTCGACGAGCCCCACCAGGCGGGCGTCCGGCTGGTAGGCGGGGACGACCACAGCCAGGCGCGGGGTGCCGGAGGCCTCCAGGACCGCTGCCCGGGCCGAGGCTGGCGTCCGGGACGCAGGGTCCCGGAGTACCCGGGCTGCATGGCCCAGGGCCGACCCGGAGTCGGAACGGGCCCGGGCTGCATGGCCCAGGGCCGACATTGACGCGGGCCCCGGCTCGGCGAGTGCGGGCCTCGGCTCGGTGGTCCGGGGTCTCGGGTCGGTGGGCGGGGGCGCTGGCTCGGTGGGCGCGGGCCCCGGGGCCGACGCCGCGTCCCGGGCCGATCGGGCCCCGGCGTAGGAGGTGCCGGCCTTCTCCTGGGCGGCCAGGGGAGCCTGCGGCCCCTCCAGGGCGGGGCGGGACGAGGGGCGGGCCAGCGGGTAGGAGTCGGTGGACCAGGTTGTCGGGTTCATCTCAGGCCCCCTGCGCAATGTAGAGGATGTCGGAGGTGCCACGCTCGCCGCCGTTGGAGGGCCGGTTAATGACCTGCCCGTTGAAGTACATGGTCGAGGAGCCGCCGCCGTCGAGGTTGTAGGCCACCTGGCACCCCAGGTCCACCATGATCTGGGCCAGCTCGGTCATGGTCACGCCGCGGGAGTAGCCCTCCTCGCGCCCGTCCACCACGACGAACACGTAGTGCCCCTGCCCGAGCGCCCCCACGGCGGTGCGCGGCTGACGTCCCTGGATGGAGTGGTTGCCGAAGTTCGTGTCCACCTCCACGGCGTCGATCCCCTCCCGGACCGAGCCGTCCTGCACCAGGGCGGGCCCGAAGCTCAGCGTGTTCCAGGCTCCCGCGTCCAGGAGGGCCTGGGCGCTGGTGGTGGTCTCGTCGTAGACCTCCATGCGGCCGTCGGTGTAGAGGACCAGGCCCTGGCGGGTCGGGGAGTCGCGGTAGACCACCCCGTTGCGGATGAGGATGCCGGTGTCGCGGAAGCCGTAGTAGTCGCCGTTGACGGCCAGGAAGGCGTCGTGGGAGGAGGCGATCTGACTGGGTCGGGCCGTGATGTTGGTGCCGTACTCGTTGTGGGCGAAGGCGCTGCGCACCACGGTGGCGTCGGAGACCGTGATGTCCGCCGTGTAGTAGGTGACCGTCTCGCGGCCCGAGCCGGTGGTGACGGTGCTAATGCGCACGGTCGTCGACGACGAGGTGTAGCCGTCCTGGGTCAGGGTGGCGTTTGCGGCAGTGGGTGCGGCCGTCCTGGTCACCGAGGAGTTCTGGGCCTCGTAGGCCTCGACGTCGGTGATCTCGACGTGGTCGATGACGTAGCGGTTGAGGGCCCAGGCGCCTGTCCCGACCAGGCCGATACCCAGGGCGGCGCCGCTGCCCAGGAGGAAGTTGCGCCGGGTGTGGCGCCTGGAGGTACGGGCGGTGGCTGTTGCGCTGCCAGCGGCTGACGGTTTCGCGTCCGCGCCCTGTTTCGCGTCCGTACCGTGTCCTACGGCCGGGGACGCTGCGGCCGGTGCCGGTGCCGGTGCCGCCGTCAGGGGACCTGAGGCCATCGGCTCCGTGGCGGAGGCGGGAGCGTGCGTGGTGGTATCCCGGGAGGTGGCCTCGGGGGCGCGGCCGGTGGTGGCCGAGCGGCGGAGTACAGGACGACGCGGGACTGTGCTGTGTGACATGCCTTCACGCTGCCGGGCAGGCGTGTGGCTGGCGTCAGCCCCGGTTGTGTGTTCCCTGTGAAGGGACGGCGTGGTGTGCGGCTGCCGGTCGGGCTGAGGGTGAGGCCGGGGGTGAGGTGCCGTCAGGGTGGTAGTGGCCCAGGCCCCGTCCGCGTGTGCGAGGTTAGCCCGGCCGGGTAGCTGGCCACCCACAGCGGGTAGGCCCTGTCCGCGTGTGCGAGGTTAACTCGGCCGGGTAGCTGGCCACCCACAGCGGGTAGGCCCTGTCCGCGTGTGCGCGAGGTCAGCGCTGGGCCAGCGTCAGGGCCGGTGGCCGGACTGGCCCTGACGCCGTGTGCGCGAGGTTAGCGCGGCGGTGTTGTCCGAGGGTGGGGTCGTCTGGCGAGCACTTCCCAGACCGTTCCTGTGATATGGGCCATGGGTGAGTTGCTGCTCTGGACAGATGGGGCGTCGCTCACATACTGTGTGGGGTGCGAGTCGCAGTCTTCTTCCTCTCCTGCGAGGTTCAGGGGTCTTGCCCTGTCTTTGCTGGGTGGGGTGTGTGCTGACTGCTTTGTTGGCCGTCCCTGAGCTCCCTGGTGATTGGAGGTGGCGGGCCGTGTTCCTGCAGGCTGACCTGGGTGTGCTGGCGGCCTTGTGCAATACGCTGACTGGCAACATGGTCCTGGCGGACGGGGTCCGGAAGGACGCGGACCGTGATCTGACGGTGGTGTGGGGGAGCCCCAGTGCCAGGGGATTCCGGGGGCCTGGTAAGTGATGCCGTGCCCGCTGCTTAAATGTGCGGCAATTCTGCTCTGCCTTCACCTCCCTAGTTTTTTGACGACTACATGGGCCGTGGATGCGCAGGTCATGGACCCAAGCTCTGCGTCTACTGTGGCCGTGATTCCCGCTGGCGCCGCCATTGATAGCGTGGACAGCTCATTAGGTACTGTCAACCCCGTCCACCAGGATGCCGCGAGTGACGTTGACACTGCTCGTGAGGACGCTGTCGTGCTGACTGAGGCTCTGGAGGGGGGCGACTACGCGGCCCTGACGCGGGCGGTTGGTGAGCGTGTGGCGCCGCGCGTGGGTGGGGGTGCTTATGCGACTGCCCTGGTTGACGCTCTGGGGGCCAGGGGCATGGTGCGTGTGGCGGCGCACCTGCCTACTGGGGACGGCACGCTCCCGGCGGGCTTCGCCGGTGGTGCTGAGGGTGCCAGGGGGTGCCGGGTAGGCGGTGCAGATGGCACCGGAGTAGCTGGTGCCGGGCTGGCGTGTACGTGGACGTCCTTGTTGGCTACGGCCACCAGCTCGCCCTTGTGGGACGAGGGGCGTCGTGAGGCCCTGGCCCGGGATCTGGCGTCCCTGGTCACAGTGACCGGCCACGTGGCCGATGCCGACACCCTCCTGCTCCCACTAGGCTTCAGGCGTCTGCTCACCGCCGACCAGGACCCCCTGACCGCAGCCGCTGCTGGCACCCAGGCCTCGGGCGCTGGGGGCGGGCAGTCGGGTCCTGGCCAGGTCCCAGGGACCACCAGCCCCGACCAGGTTCCTGGTGTCGGGAGCACGGCGAGCCCGGGTCCTGGGGGTGGTCAGGTGACTGCCCAGGTCCCGGGTGCTGGTGATGGTCGGGGCCTGGGTGCTGGTAGCGGGCGGTCGGGTTCCCGGGGTGCCCGGGATCCCCTGGCGCTGGATGCCGGGTTCCTGGCTGCCCTGGTTCGTGGGTTGATGGCTGGTGAGACCGGTGCGGCCGCCGGGGGCTTGCGGGTGGGGTGGGTTGAGTACGCGCGCCTGACCACCACGGCAGGTGGTGGGTACGTGAACTTCCCTGAGGGAACACCTCAGGACATGACCGCCCACCGGGCCTCCTACGACCCCCTGCCCGCCGTCCTGACCGCCACAGCCCGGCGTCCCCAGACGGTCCTGGACGTCCTGGCCCCGTCCCTGCCGGGGGCTGACCCCAGCACCCTGGGACCCAGCGGGAGGGGCCGGGGGCCTCATGGCGTAGACGCATACAGGGGTGCCGCCCTGGGGCCCAGTGGGAGGAGCTACGGGGACCGGGAACAGTTCCCCTGGGTGGACGGATCCCTGTGGGCGTGGGTGGCCGCCCGCGCCCAGAAAGCGGGCCCCGCCTGCCTGGAGGCCCTGGCCGCGGCCGTGGCCTCGGCATCCACCCTGCGCTACCAGCCCACCGCGCCCCGGACCAACCTCTACGAGGAGCAGGCCGCCTGGCTCACCGAGCAGGCAGTAGTCACCCTGGCAGGGGTGGACACCACCACCTGGACGCCCCCGGCCCGGCGCGCCGCCGCCGTCATGCTCGCTAACTCCATAGGCGATATCGATGACACAGCTAGCGGTACCGCGTACAAGGACCGTTACACCAGTTTCGACAAGCTCCTGCCGGTAGCCTGGCATGACCGCCGCGGCAGGGAGCTAGGTGCCCTGCTCCAGGACGTCCTGACCGACGATGTCGCCCTGACCACTGTATCCAGGGCCGCCGGGGTGCTCACCACCCGTCGCCTGGTTGTCACCGCGAGAAAGACTGATCCGGGGACTGATCTGAGGGAAGCCTACGGCGCGCTCCTGGGTGGTACGGGGTCGAGTGCCAGACTATATGGCTACATTTACGCGACCTGTGCGGCGGCCAGGCAGGCAGGAGTCGACGAGGCGGGTCCTGCGGCTGGGATAATGCTGGCGGCCCTGGAACAGGGTATGGATTCCGCCACGGATCCGCCCTTCAGCTGGCAGCCCCCGTCCGGTCTTGCGGACTTCTCCCAGAAGAGCCCTGTCGGTCTCGTCTCGGACTTGAACGGCCTCACGCAGAAGGTCGCGGTCAGACTTACTCTGGAGGTAATAGGTGCTCTGGACTCCTCCCACCTCATTCCCCAGGACGCCTACACCCTGGGCGACGGGCGACCTGTCTATGACTGGATCACCAAGGACGGCAGCAATGTGTGGCGTCTGGACCGTCAAGAAGCCGTGGCAGACCCTCGGGGCTTGAGCGTCTGGTTTCAAGACGTCTGCGACCCCCAGCGCATCTACCCAGTTATCCGTGAATTCATCGTCCACAACTTCAACGACGACGTCCTCAAGACCCAGGACCATGCGCCCGCAACCGCCCCCCGGGCACCCGCCAGGCACGCCGTCTTGGTAGCGGTGCTGACCGCTGCCACTGCCCTTCTGGTCTACAGCTTCTCCCACACCCATCAGCGTCGCAGGAACAGGCGGCTCCCGCGCCGCGAGGAGAGACGACGCAGGCGCGAGGAACGACGCCGGTCTTATGAGCACCCGGGATCCGAGATCATCCTGACCACTGACATTACCTTCTGAGCAAAAGAGCTGGTTTGTGTGAGGCCTGTTGGTCGTGTTGGGTGGGGTGCGGTGTTTCGTGGTCTGGGTGTGGTGGTGTGTGTGGTCCTGTTCGTGGCGGCGGTGCTGGTGGGTTCGGGGGAGGGGGGTGGTCTGGGTCCGTTGCCGGACCGGTCCGGTACGCCCCTGGCTACTGGGACCGTTGGTGCGGGTGGTCTGGGTGGGGACCCGGTCACGGCCCCTGGTACAGACGGTAGGGACGGTGCTACCGGTTCCCCGGCTCCGGGTGGCCTGGGTGGTGGGGTCTGTGACCGGCCTGGTGGTCCGGGTGCTGGTCATACTGCCAGCACGGGTGCTGATAGTGCCGACGCCGCCCGTGGGGATGCCGTCGTGCTGGCTGGGGCCCTGGAGGGGGGTGACTACGCGGCCCTGGCGCGGGTGGTTGGTGAGCGTGTGGCGTCGCGTGTGGGTGGGGGTGCCTACGCCACCACCCTGGTCGACGCCCTGGGAGCACGGGCCCTGGTGCGTGTGGCGGCGCACCTGCCGGCGGGGGGCAGTGGTGTCACGGGTCGGGTGGGCTCTGGTGGGAGCGGTACCGGTAGCACGGGTCCGGGTGTGCCGGTGGCGTGTACGTGGACGTCCCTGCTGGCCACGGCTACCGCCTCGCCCTTGTGGGACGAGGGGCGCCGTGAGGCCCTGGCCCGGGATCTGGCGTCCCTGGTCACCACCACGGGTGACCTGGCCGAGGCCGACACCCTCCTGCTCCCGGTGGGGTTCAGGCGCCTGCTGACCGCCGACCAGGACCCCCTGACCACCGCTGCCGCCGGCACCCAGACCCCAGATGCTGGTGACGGCCAGGCTGCTGGGGCCGGGGACCAGGCCCCGGGTGCTGCGACCGGCCAGGCCCCGGGTGCCAGTAGCGGGCGGTCGGGTTCCCGGGGTTCCCGGGATCCCCTGGCCCTGGACCCTAAGTTCCTGGCGTCCCTGGTTCGTGGGCTGATGGCCGGTGAGACCGGTGCGACGACTGGGGGGTCGCGGGTGGGGTGGGTTGAGTACGCGCGTCTGACCACCACGGCCGGTGGCGGGTACTCGAACTTCCCCGAGGACACGCCCCGGGAGGTCAGGGCCAGCTACTCCTTCTACGACCCCCTGGCCGCGGTCCTGACCGCCGCGGTCCGCGCCCCCGCCACGGTCCTGGACGTCCTGGCCCCGTCCGTGTCGGGACCGGATCCCAGGACCCTGGGGCCCAGCAGGAGGGACACGGTCAGGCGGGTCCTGGCCACCAGGGTGGACGCCACCACCTGGGAGTGGGTGTCCGCCCGCACCCAGGGGTCAGGGACCGCCTGCCTGGAGGCCCTGGCCGCGGCCGTGGCCTCGGCCTCCACCCTGCGCTACCGGCCCACCGCGCCCCGGACCAACCCCTACGAGGCCCGGGCCGCCTGGCTCACCGAACAGGCCACTATCACCCTGGCAGGGGTGGACACCACCACCTGGACGCCCCCGGCCCGCCGTGCCGCCGCCGTCATGCTGGCCAACTCCGTGGGCGACCTGCGGGACGCGGCCACCGGCGGTGACTACGCCAGGGGCTACCAGCCCTTCTACCGGTCCCTGCCCGTGGCCTGGAGCGGGCACCACGACGTCGAGGTGACCGCCCTGCTGCGCGAGGTCCTCAAGGACGACACCGCCCTGGCCGTCCTGTCACGGGCCGTGGGGGTCCTGGCCGCCCGTCACCTGCTGTCCGCCGCACTCACCGCCCGGGCGCCGGGCTCCTGGGCCCAGGCCGAGGACACCCCCTGGAAGGCGGCGCACGCCTGGCTCCTGGTCGTCGCCGGGAGGGGGGCGACCCTGGAGGGGTACCTGTACTCGGCGTGTGTCACGGGCAGGGGCGTGGGCGAGGACGAGGAGAGCCCCGCCGCCGGGGTGGCGCTGACGGCCCTGGTCCAGGGCCTGGACCTCCACGGCCTGGACCTGCACGCCCCCTGGCGGCCCCCGGCCGCCCCCGCCCAGGCCGCCTGGGCCGTGACCGGTGGCCCCTCCCTGACCAGCCGGGACCTGGGGGGCAGTGTCGCCTACGACCTGTACCACACGCTCCTGCTCGTCATGGACCGCACGCGGCTCCTGCCTGACGAGGCCTACCTCGAGCCACCCGACCCCTTCGAGGACGAGACGGACGACCAGCCGCCGCGGCCCTGGAACGCGGACTGGATGTACCAGGACGACCAGGGCCACTGGCACCTGGACCCCGACAGGGCCGACGACGACCCCGACGGGTTCCGCACCTGGACCACGACGCACCCGGTCATGGCCGCCACGGCCGGCAGGTACTCCATCGGCACACGCTACGACCAGGGCGTCAGCATCCAGGGGCGCCCCCCGGAACGCCACGGCCCCGGGATCCCTCCCGGACAGGCCGCCCTGGCGCTGCTGCTCACCGCCGCCACCGCCCGCCTGGTCTACGGCTACTCCCACACCTACCAGCGCCGCGCCCAACGACACTGGCAGCACCGACGCGCAAGACAACGCAGACGCCAGGAACGACACCGACACCAGCACTAGGAAACGACACCGAACCAGGGCCGCGCAGACGGTTGTTCCTACGACTACCGTCCCCAGGCCACACGCCAGATGGACGCACTCCGGTCCCGCTCAGCCCTCCATGAGCTCACGGATGTCCCGGACGGTCAGGCGGGCACGGCCGCCCGCCTCGGCCGCCAGGGCCTCGTCGGCACCGCCCTCCACGACCTCGGTGAACAGCTCGGCCTTCCTGGCCTTGAGCTCCATGACCTTCTCCTCAATGGTCCCCGCCGCCACCAGGCGGTACACCATGACCGGCTTGTCCTGGCCGATCCGGTGGGCCCGGTCCACCGCCTGCGCCTCGGCCTGCGGGTTCCACCACGGGTCCAGGAGGAAGACGTAGTCGGCCTCCGTGAGGGTCAGGCCAAAGCCCCCGGCCTTGAGGGAGATGAGGAAGACGTCCGCCTGGCCGGAACGGAAGGAGTCAATGACCTCCTGGCGGTTCGTCGTCGTACCGTCCAGGTAGGCGGTACGCAGCCCCGCACACCGCAGATCCTCCTCCACACTGCGCAGGTATCTTGTGAACTGGCTGAACACGAGCGCCTTGTGCCCCTCGGCCACGACCGGCTCAAGCTGCTCCAGGAGGACGTCCGCCTTGACCGACCGGGTGCGCTGGCCCAGGCATCCGGCCCGGTTCCGCTGCCTGGCCATCCCGGCCTGGCTCCGCTTGACGGTGGCCGGGTCGGCGTCGGGCTCCTGGGTATCGGCGACGTACACGAGGAAGGGGTCCAGCGCCATGAGCCGCAGGGTGGTCAGCGACTTCAGGGCGCTGAAGCGTGCCTGGGCGGAGTCCTCCCCCAGCAGGCCCATGACCCGCTGGCGCTCCCGGGCCAGGCGGACGTCGTAGGCCCGGCGGTGGCTGCTGCTCAGCTCCACGCTAAGCACCTGCTCGGTCTTCTCCGGCAGGTCGGCGGCCACCTGCTCCTTAGTGCGGCGCAGCACAAAGGGCCGCACCCGCGTCCTCAGGCTCTCCAGCCTCTCGGTGCTGCCCCGCTCAATAGGACGCCGGTAGAGGGCCGCGAAACGCTCCGGTCCCGGCAGCAGCCCCGGTGCCGTCGCGGACAGCAGGGACCACAGGTCCATGAGGGAGTTCTCCAGGGGCGTGCCCGTGATCCCCACCGTCGAGGGCGCCCTCAGACGCCGCACCGCCTTGTAGGTGGCCGAGGTGTGGTTCTTGACGAACTGCGCCTCGTCCAGGACCACCCAGGACCAGGGCTGGGCGGCGAAGCTCTTCTCCTCCATCCGCACGATCGTGTAGCTCGTGACCACCACGTCCGCCCCGGCCGCCACCTCGCTGACGGCGACGCCCCGCCTGGCCGACGTCCGCCTCGCCGCCACCACGCGCAGACCCGGGCAGAAGCGGGCCGCCTGCTCCAGCCAGGAGCCGACCACGCTGGTGGGGGCCACCACCAGCACCGGGGCGCGCTCGTCCCGGTCCGGGTTGGCTGTGGTGTCCGGGTTGCTGGTTGTGGTGTCCCGGCCGGCCTGACGCTCCTCGACCATGCGCTGGACGGCGGCCAGGACCTGGAGGGTCTTGCCCAGGCCCATGTCGTCGGCCAGGATCCCGCCCAGGCCGTGGGAGCGCAGGAGGTTCAGCCAGCGGTAGCCCTCGACCTGGTAGGGGCGCAGCGTCGCCACCAGGCCCGACGGCAAGGGCACGTCAATGAGATCCCCGCCTCCAGCTCCCTCCCGCCTCCCGGCGTCCCGCTCCTGCTCAGCCCCCTCCTGGCCGGCTCCTTCCTGGCTGCCCCCTTCCTGGCTGCCCCCCTCCTGGTCGGCCCCGGCCACGGCCAGGAGACGTCCCACCGCCTCCTGCCAGCGCCCAGCGGCCTGACCGACCACCCCCAGGGACACCAGCGCCTGGTAGTAACCGGCCTGGAACGGGCAGACGCGCATGGTCCCGTCCTTGGCGTGCGGGTCCTCCAGGTGGCGCCCCTCCTCCATGAGACGGGCCAGCTGGCGGATCTCGGGGCGGTCGATGCTCACCCAGGCCCCGGAGCCCAGGAGGATCTCCGACTGGCCGCTGGCCACGGCGGCCATAAGCTGTGTGATGGGTATCTCCTCAGAGCCGACCCTCACGCGCACCCGCAGGGAGAACCAGTCAGGGTGGTCGGCCTCCTCAGTGACGTCGGTGGTGATCAACGGGGGCTCGTCCGCCTGACGGTACTCAGGCACCTCGCCCACCACCTCCACCTCCAGGCAGGGCTGGCCGGCGTCGGCCAGGACGGTGCCCATCTCACGCAGCACCGGCAGCGTCCGGGACACCAGGACCGCCGTGGCCATCCCGGTGAGCTCGCGCTCCTCCCACAGGGGCCCGTGCTCGGCGGCCAGGGGCAGGAGGAGGGTGACGAGCTGGTTGGACAGGCGCAGCTCGGCGCCGCGGTCCCGGATGGTTCCGGCGTCGTCCCGGATGGTCCCGGCGTCGTCCCGGACGGTCCCGGGACCGTCCAGGGCCCTGCCCCCCTCCTGGCTGGCGCCAGCGCCGGGGTGGGTCAGGCCGCCGACCTCCACCTCCTGCCTGACCCCGGAGCCTGTGGAATAGCGCATGAGCCAGGTCAGGTGGGAGCGGTGCGTGGCGCCCTCGACCCGAATGCGCAGGACCGCCCGCAGGGTGACCGGCTCGGGCAGGTCCACGGCCCGGTCCACCCGTAGGCCGGGCACCGCGCGTCGCAGGGGGTCCAGGTACCGCTCCTGGAAGTGGGGGACGTCCTCGGCCGGGATCACGACCCCACCGGGCCGGTTGACCAGCAGCCGGGAGACGACGCTGCTCGGCGGCGGGTCCAGCGGGAGGATGAGGAGCTCACCGCCCAGGCCCCGGGCCACCAGCGCGTGGACCGGGGAGCCCACGGGCCTCAGGGGCAGGCCGCCGGTGCTGGCCAGCCGACGGGCCAGGGCGCGGCCGGTGGGCTCCTCACCCCAGGCCGTCCTGCGGGGAGGCACCTCGTCCTCGCCCGCCTCCTGGGCGAGGTCGGCCAGGACGTCCTCGGCCGCCCCCAGGTCCACCCCGGACAGGTCCACGTACGGGGCGAGCGTGTAGGCGCCGTCGGCCCCCTGGGACAGGTCCAGGTTCAGCACCGTCCCCGGCCGGATCCTCACCGGGCTCCCACCGTGCTGCGCGGTGGTCAGGGTCAGCCCCAGCGCGGCCCCGCGGGCGAGCACCTCCCAGATACGGTCGGGCGCCTGGTGGAGGAGGATCCGGGAGTCCTGGGAGGAGAGGTCCGTGGGCACCATGGTGGCGATCTCGCAGAGGATCCCCAGCTGGGCGCTGACGGCCCGTCCCTCCAGCTTGCCGCCCACCACCTGGGCCCAGGAGGCCCCCCGCCTCAGCCAGCCGTTCCTGCCCTGGATGAGGGGGCGCACGGACAGGTCCCGGGTGGGTGACCAGGTCGGCGTGCCCGCCTCGGAGAACTCCAGGGCCAGGGGGGCATCGCCGCTCCGGGGGACGGTCAGGAGCGCCTCCAGGTCCCGTTCCCACAGCGGCTCCGCCCCGGCACCGCGTGGGGACCCGGCCCGGGTGCGGGCCTCCATGAGGAGGGCGGCGGAGTGCTTGCAGTTGGACCCGACCGGGCAGGAGCAGCTGCCCTCCCAGAGCACGGCCGGGGCGCCGTCGCGGGGGATCTCATCGGTGACGTGCATGGCGACGGCCTCGTAGACGCCGCCCGCGCCACGCACCTGGCCCGAGATAATCCCCCCGTCGTCGCTGGTTGACAGGGTCAGCACCCGGCCCTCGGCGAGGTAGCGCCGGGCCCGCTCAAAGGACCTGGTGCCGACGACGTCGATGACGTCCTCGTCGGTGACACGTGCGGGCCAGTCGTTCAGCGTGCTCCTGACAGGCATGCGCCCAGGCTACGGCAGGGGATTGACCCGGGCCCGGCCGCGTTCCCGACCACGTGGCCGTCTGCCTCGCCCGTCCCCGGCGCCTAACGGCGCTGGCGGCTGCGGGGGCGGTCAGGACGCTGCGAGCGGGGGCGGGGGCGGCGCAGCCGGTCACGCAGGCCCCGGCCCAGGGCCCGGGCCCGCCCCAGGCCCCGACGTCGTCCGGCCTCCTGGCGGGCCGCCTCGCGCTGGGCCAGCCTCTGGCGGTGGGCGGCGGCGTCGTGCTGGACCCGCACCTGCGCCTGGATCTGCTCCCGCACGCTCTGACGCCACCGCGCCCGCTCGGCCTCTATCTGGGCCACACGCTCAGCCAGGTGCTGCGCCTCCAGAGGGGTCAGGCCGTGGCGGGTGGCGGCCGCCTCGATCCGTCCGGCGCGCCCGTCGTGGGGGTGCGGCGCGGGACCCTGCACCACGCCCAGGGCCTCATTGGCGGGCACCTTGTCCTTCTGGCTGCCCAGGGCCAGCCCCAGGGTCGGCATGACCAGGACCGAGACCACCCCCGCCAGCACCAGGGTGGAGGCGAAGGACCGGCTCATTGCCCCCGCGTTGACGGCCACCTGGGTGACGGCCACGATAATGGGCAGCGCCGTGGTGGAGTACACGGCGATCTGCAGGGACTGGCGCAGGTCGTAGGCGCGCGAGCCGTCCCGGCGCCGCTCCAGGAACGCCCCCGCCCACACCGGCAGGCCCCGCACCAGGACCAGCAGCAGGAGGAAGGCCCCCAGACCCCTGAGCGAGCTGGCTGACATACTCACCGTGATCCCCATACCCGAGACCACGAAGAAGATCGGCACGAAGAACCCGTAAGCCAGGCCGTCAAGCTTCTGCTCGAACTCCTGGTTCCCGTCCGGCAGGGCGTAGCGCAGGATGAACCCGGCCGCGAAGGCCCCCAGCACCACGTCGAGGTTGAACGCCTCCGCGAGCGCGCACAGCCCCACCAGCAGCAGCACGGTGACGCGGATGGTGGTCTGCGCCGTCGTGGACCCGCCGATCTGGATCGCGCGGACGAGGCGGCGCCCCACCCGCTGGACCTGGGCGGTGAAACGCAGGATGAGCAGGGTGATGACGCCGAACAGGAGGAGGATCGCCAGGCTGGCCCAGGTGGAGCGGGATCCCAGCAGGAGGGCCATGAGGACGACCGGGCCCACCTCCCCGACCGCCCCGTGGTTGAGGATGGAGGTGCCCACCGCCGTGGACAGGAGCCCGCGCTCACGCAGGATCGGCAGGATCGTGCCGATCGCCGTGGAGGTCATGGCGATGGCGATGGCGATGCCGTTGGCGGACAGGACCCCGCCGCTGACCCCGATGAGGGCCACCGCCGCGAAGGCCAGGGTCAGGGAGCCCAGCCAGGCCACCACCGCGTGCCGTCCCCCGGAGCCACGCAGCTCGTTGACGTCGATCTCGTAGCCGGCCATGAGGAACAGGAAGGCCACGCCCAGCTCCTTGAGGAACTCGATCGGGGTCAGGGCGGCGGCTGCCCCCAGCCCGGAGGGGCCGATGAGTACGCCGCCGATAATGAGCAGGACGGTCTCGGGCACGATCCGGTGGGGTACGGACAGGGAGACCAGGGGCGCGAGGAAGGCGACCACCGTGATAGAGAACAGGGAGAGGAAGACCGGTCCCACGACCTACTCCTTTCTGGGCGGGTGCCCTGGTTCCCGGCCGTCCGGCTGGGAGCCGTCGGGCGGGGCCGGTGGCGGGGCACCGGCGGGTCGGGCTGCGGTGGCCCTGTCGAAGACGGCGTCGGGCCGGTTCAGCAGGAAGGGCGCAGGTCCCAGGGTGCTTTGCAGGCTACCTGCCACCGGGCGGGAGGGGGCGTAGGGACGCACGACGGGCGCGGCGGGCAGGCCGGTGGACGGCGTCGTCCCAGGGGGCGCCCAGCGCACAGGGGCCAGGTTCCACGCCCCGGAACACGAACCTCTGCCCCTCGCCGGTCGCTCAGCACACAGGGGGCGGGTGCGGACAGTTTGTCCACAGGACAAACGGGGGACAAAACGGCCAGGGGACGCGCTCCTCCACGCTGGTGGGGCGGGAACCTCCCGCACGGGCCGACGGCGTGCCGGGCCGGCGCCAGCCCGGCGCCCGGGCCCTCCCACAGTGAAGGAGCACCACAATGATCACTCTCAGGCACACTGCGACCACCGTGCGGTCCGCCCTGGCCCTGGCCCACCCCGCCGGCCGTACGTCCCCCGCCTCTATGCCCCCCGCCTCGCGGACCGGTCCGGACGGGAGCCCGGACCCCGGTGGTGAGGCGGGTATGGCGACGGCGGAGTACGCCATCGGGACCCTTGCCGCCGCCGCGTTCGCCGGCCTCCTCCTGGCGATTATGCGCTCGGGGGGCCTGCGCGCCACCCTCCAGTCCATTATCGAGTCCGCGCTCTCCGTGGGCTGAGGTGGTCCTGGTGTGGGTGGTGAGGCACTGGCTCGTGGGCCCCCGGTACGGTCCTGGGCGGTGCGCGCGCCGGGGGGCTGGCCCGGGTCCTGGCCCAGGGACCGACCCGAGGCCTGGCCCGGGGACCGGCCCGGGGGCCGGCGGACCGGCTGGCTCCCGGCGCGTCGCGCGCCGGTGGCGGGGCGGGCGGAGTGCGCCGGGTGCGTCCGCACGCTCCCGCCGTGGCCGGGGTGAGGCCGGTATGGCGACGGCGGAGCTGGCCCTGGCCATGCCAGCCGTGGTCCTGGTCCTCCTGCTCGTCCTGGCGGCCGTGAGCGCCGGGGTCACCCAGCTGCGGGTCACCCAGGCCGCCCGGGCGGCGGCCCGGCAGGCCGCGCTGGGGTCGCAGGACGTCACCGCCGCGGCGGTCGCGGCCGCCGGGGAGGTCAGTGTCAGCGTGGAGCGCGGCGAGCTGACCTGCGTGAACGTGTCGCGCCGGGTGCCCGGGCCCCTGGGCGGCCTGGGGCTCACGGCGCGCTCGCGGGCCTGCACCTACGCCGAGCCCGAGGAGTCGTCATGAGCAGCCTGCTCAGGTGCGGGCAGGCCCCGCTCATGGTGCGTGCCGTCCAGGACGAGCACGGGTCGGGCACCGTCCTGGCCCTGGGCGTCATTGCCGTCGCCCTCGTCCTGTGCCTGGGAGCCAGTGCGCTCATGAGGTCCCAGAGTGCCTCCGGGCGGGCGCAGGCGGCGGCCGACCTGGCCGCGATCTCCGGGGCCACCGCCCTGACCTCCGTCTACCACCCTGACGATCCCTGCCAGGTGGCGACGAGGGTCGCCCGAGCCAACGGGGCGGAGCTGACTGGCTGCCAGGTCGACGGCGAGGACGTGACGGTGGACGTGGTCGTGCGGATCCGGATCCTGGGGGTGCCCCGTACGGCCGGGGCGAGGGCGAGGGCCGGCCCGGTGGAGGTCGACCCCCTGTCCCGGAGCGGGTAGGGCGGGCCCTGCTGGTTACGCACCACGCCACCCCGGGCGCTCCCCTGTCCCGGAGCGGGTAGGGCCGCCGGGCCTGCCGGAGCACTACCGCGGCGTCAGGGCACCGCCTCCGCGCCCCACAGGGATGACGGGGTGCGGGTCGCCGTGGAGAGCCGCGTCCGCGCTCCGCGAGTCCGCCCGACCCGGCCACCATGGCCCTGTTCGAGGAGCTGCCGCCTCCACACCCTCAGGGCCCGCCCGGCCTCAGGGAGCCGACACGCCGGGCGGGTGGTCCGGGCCGGTCCCACGGCACCGCGTGCCACTAGGACCAAGGTCTGCGCCAGCGCGGAACGCCGGGGGAAAGTACCGGTTATCGATGCGATATGTCTCGATGGGACCACAACATGTTGTGGTCCACCATGTGGACTCCCCCTATATGCTGTGGTGAAGCGGCCTCACATGGGGTATGGTCGCTCCCGTCGCCCCCCGGGTCCCGGGGGCTTCCGCGAGACGTCGTGAACAACCGCCGAGTGATGGAGAGTCCAGTGTCCGTTCCCGTCAGCACCAGCCCTGCCGCCCCCGACGCCGCCCAGGCGCAGGCTGCCGTACCTGACACCGGCGTGCCCGCTCCCGCGGCCGGCCCGGTCGCTGACGGACCCGCACCCGGCGCCCCTGCCGCCCCCGCCTCGGCGGCCTGCGCCGTCGCCCAGGGCGAGCGCCCCACCATTGACCCCGGTGCCACCATCACCGAGTACCTGGACCGCTCCGACTGGCGCGTCAACGCCAACGCCAACCAGGGCTACTCCCTGGGCGGGATGATGCTCAACACCTCCGGCAAGGTGGTGGCCAACTACTGGCTGAGCCACGTCTACCCCGCCGTCGCCGGGCAGGCCCACCGCAATGGCGACCTGCACATCCACGACCTGGACATGTTCGCCGGGTACTGCGCCGGCTGGTCGCTGAAGAACCTGCTCCAGCAGGGCTTCAACGGCGTTCCCGGCGCCATTGCCGCCGGGCCCGCCAGGCACTTCTCCTCCGCCGTCGGACAGATCGTCAACTTCCTGGGCACCCTGCAGAACGAGTGGGCCGGGGCGCAGGCGTTCTCCTCCTTCGACACCTACATGGCGCCCTTCGTCCGCCTGGACTCCATGACCTACGAGCAGGTCAAGCAGTGCATGCAGGAGCTCATCTTCAACCTCAACGTGCCCTCCCGCTGGGGAACCCAGACGCCCTTCACCAACCTCACCTTTGACTGGACCTGCCCGGACGACCTCGCCGACGAGCACCCCCTTATTGGCGACGAGCTCTGCGACTTCACCTACGGCGACCTCGCCCCGGAGATGGCGGTTATCAACCGCGCCTTTATGGAGGTCATGACCGCGGGCGACGCCGACGGGCGCGTCTTCACCTTCCCCATCCCCACCTACAACATTACCAAGGACTTCGACTGGGACACCCCCAACGCCGACCTCCTGTTCACCATGACCGCGAAGTACGGCCTGCCCTACTTCCAGAACTTCATTAACTCGGAGCTGGACCCCGGGATGATCCGCTCCATGTGCTGCCGGCTCCAGCTGGACCTGCGTGAGCTGCTCAAGCGCGGGAACGGGCTGTTCGGCTCCGCCGAGCAGACCGGCAGCGTGGGCGTGGTCACCGTGAACATGGCCCGCCTGGGCTACCTGTACGCGCAGGACGAGGCCGCCCTGACCGCCCGCCTGGACGAGCTCATGGAGATCGGCCGCGACACCCTGGAGCTCAAGCGCGACGTCATCCAGCACCACATTGACGCCGGGCTGTTCCCCTTCACCAAGCGCTACCTGGGGACCCTGGACAACCACTTCTCCACCATCGGCGTCAACGGCATGAACGAGATGGTCCGTAACTTCACGCGCCACGAGCCCGACGGCGGCTACGACATTACCGACCCGCGCGGCCACGCCATGTGCGTGCGCCTCCTGGACCACGTGCGCGGCAAGATGGTGGAGTTCCAGGAGGCCACCGGGCACCTGTACAACCTGGAGGCCACTCCCGCCGAGGGCACCACCTACCGGTTCGCCAAGGAGGACCGCAAGCGCTACCCCGGTATCCTCCAGGCGGGCACCGAGACCAACCCCTACTACACGAACTCCTCCCAGCTGCCGGTGGCCTACACCGACGACCCCTTTGAGGCCCAGGAGATGCAGGAGGAGCTCCAGACCAAGTACACCGGCGGCACGGTCCTGCACCTGTACATGAACGAGCGCCTCTCCTCGGCCAGGGCCTGCAAGGAGATCGTCCGCCGTTCCCTGACCGCCTTCCGCACCCCCTACATCACCATTACGCCCACCTTCTCCATCTGCCCCGTCCATGGCTACCTGGCCGGGGAGCACAAGACCTGCGAGAAGTGCGCGGCGCTGCACCCGGGTGCCGAGCCGGTCGAGTGCGAGGTGTGGACGCGCGTCATGGGCTACTTCCGCCCCGTGCGCTCCTTCAATATCGGCAAGAAGGGCGAGTACGCCGAGCGGCAGATGTTCACCGAGGACGCCGCCGGCTCCCACGGCCCCGCCGTCTCGCGCCTGAGTGCCGTGAGCGCGTGAGACCGCATGCTGGTCTCGCGGGCGCCCGCTCGCCAGCGGCCGCGTGCGGCCGACGACCTGGTGATCGCCGGGCTGGTACCCATGTCCACCGTGGACTGGCCCGACCACCTCACCGCCACCGTGTTCCTCCAGGGCTGCCCCTGGAACTGCTTCTACTGCCACAACCAGGCGCTCATCCCGGTGCGGGTGCCGGGGCTGGTGGCGTGGCAGGAGGTGCGTGACCTGCTGGCCAGGCGTCGGCGGCTGCTCGACGGCGTCGTCTTCACCGGGGGGGAGGCGCTGCGCCAGGACGCCTTGGCCGACGCCGCCGCCGAGGTGCGCCGGGCGGGCTTCGCCGTCGGGCTGCACACGGCCGGGGTCTACCCGCGCAGGCTGGCGGACGTCCTGGCGGCCGGGCTCGTGGACTGGGTGGGCCTGGACGTCAAGGCCCTGCCCGACAGCTACCCGCAGGTGGTGGGGCGCCAGCGCGCCGGTGAGCGGGCCTGGGAGTGCCTGAGGATCCTCATTGACGCGCAGGCCGGCGCCTCCGCTCGCCCCGGGACCGCAGGGGGTGGCCCCCCCGGGTCCCAGGGAGCTCCGCGGGACGTCGCACCCGGGCCCGCGGGGGGTGGCCGCGACGATCAGCTGCCCGGGCTGCGTGTACCGCCCGGGCCCGCGGGTGGCGCGTCGGAGCCGTCCGGGGCGGGCGCGACGCCGTCGGACCTCACCTTCGAGGTGCGCACCACCGTGGTCCCCGGGGACGTCACGGCGCGCGACGCCTACGAGGTGGCCTGCCGGGTCCACGCCGCCGGGGCGCGCGTCTACGCCCTCCAGCAGGCGCGCGGCCAGGGCACGACCGGCGACTTCGCGGTCACGGCCGCGGGCTGGGACGCCGCCTGTGAGCGCCTGGCCGGACGCATTGAGGCCCTGGGCTGGGAGCGGTTCACCTACCGGCCCGCCTAAGACGCACCGCCAGCACCCGGTGACCGGCTGCTCCTCGCCGTCCAGTCCACGAGCCCTGCCCGGGTCCCGGCCACGTGCCCGGGGCCGGGGTGAGGTCGTCCGTGGTGCCCCCGTAGTCCTCGGCACCCGGCCACGTGCCCGGGTGCCGGGGACGTGTGACTGCAGGCTGCCCACAGCCCCGGTGCCCGGGCAGGGCTCGCGGCCCAGGAGCCCGCCGTCGGCTACGCCCTGGCCCACCCGCACCCGGGCAGGCAACGCGGCGGCAATCTGGCCAGCATCGACCCTGGCCCACCCGCACCCGGGCAGACAGGTGCACGACAGCCTTAACCAACCCTCTTAGCCGAGCACCTGGCATAGAATAGGCTCATGAGTGCTGAGACCGTATCCAGACCGGTGGCGGGGGAGCCGTCTGAGCCCTCCCCGCAGACCGTCAGTATTCGCGAGGCCGACCAGCGGGCCGAGGAGATCTACCGGCAGGTCGAGGCGACCGGCGTGCCCGTGACGGTGACTGACCAGGGCCACCCCATTGCCCAGATCATTCCGATCCGTACCAGCGAGACCCCTTACGAGCGCCTGCTGCGTGAGGGGGAGGTGCGTCCAGCGAGAAGAAGCGGACACGTCCGCTGGAGGGCCTGGGATCTTCCTGAGGGTGTGACGCTTCAGCAGCTCCTTGATGAGGACCGTGAGGAGATCGATCTCAGTGTTCTATCTTGATACGTCCTTCGTCGCACTGTCTCTCCTGGACCAGGAGGGCGCTGACCAGGCGCACAGGATCCTTGAGGAGGCGAGCAACCGCTCAAGGGTCGCCTCGTCCGTGCTCCTGAGGATCGAGCTCGTACGCATGGCGCGGAGAACCAGGACCGCTCTGAGCCGCGTCTACGAGATCCTGGACGAGATCCACCTTATCGGTATTAGCAGTGAGGTCGTGGAGGGCGCCTGTGACCTGACCGGGGAGCTGAAGTCCCTTGACGCCATCCACCTGGCCACCGCGCTGCTTCTTGACGACCCGCGCGACCCGGTCACCGTGCTCACCCATGACGCCCGGCTCCTTAACGCCGCCCGCGGGCGCGGCCTGACCGTCATCGACCCTCTGGAGCCCTGAGGTAGGGGCGGCGGTAGCGTCAGGGTATGACGCGCTCCTCCCGCTCCCCGTCGACCCGCACCAGCCCGCCGCCTCCCACCCTGACCTGCGCACAGGCCGCCGCCCTGCGTGCCGACCTCGAGGACAGCGGCTGGGGCGTGGAGACGGTGGCGGCGCTCCTGGGGCCGGTGGCCGAGGCCGCCCTGGATCGTGAGGTCCGCCTGCCCGCCCTGCGGGTCCTGCGCCGCACGCTCAAGGAGCTCGGCCTGGCCGGGGCGCCGGCCACAGGCAGGCCCCCGCGCCCGGCCCGTCGTGAACCACGTGCTGCCGGGGCACCGGACGAGGTCCCCCAGGACGCCCTGCCGGGCACTGGTGCGTCGGCGCCGGAGGGCAGTCGCGGTGGCCCCGCGCCCCGGGCCCGGACGGCACCGGGCGGTCGGGCGACGTCTGGCGGCAGGGCGCCGGACGAGGTGCCAGGTGGCGGCAGGGCGCCGGGGGACGCGCCCGGCATGCCCGGCGCGCAGGCCCGTCCCGCTCCCGCGGCCGCGCCGACGGCGGTCCTCACCGCCCTGTTCATGCTCGGTGAGCCGGTACCCGCCGCCGCCCTCGACGTCGCCCTGCCCCGTACCGGTGCGACGGGCGCCCGCGCGACGGGCCTGGTGGACGCCCCTGACACCCAGGGCCTGGTGCGCCCCCTGGTGGACCTGCGCCCCCACGAGGCGGTCGACGACGTCGGCGAGGTTCGCTGGTGGGTGGCCTCCGACGTCGGCGAGCTCGTCACCGGGCGGGAGCTGGCCCCCGACCACGTCCTGGGGATCGGCAGGGCGGGGCTGACCCTGGCCGGCCTGACGCCCCGGCGGCCTGTAGGGCGGGCCCTGGACCTGGGCTGCGGCTGCGGCATCCAGACCCTCTACCTGCTGCGTCACTGCGAGCAGGTGGTGGCCACCGACGTCTCGGCGCGCGCCCTGGCCTTTACCTCGTTCAACACCGCCCTGGCCGGGGTGGGACCTGAGCGGCTCGACCTGCGTCAGGGCTCCTTCCTGGAGCCCCTGGCGGGGGAGCGCTTTGACCTCATTGCCACCAACCCGCCCTTTGTCATCACCCCACCCGCTGTGCGCCAGGCCGGCCTGCCCCTCATGGAGTACCGCGACGCCGGCGCCCCGGTGCTGCCGGTGCTCGTGCCGGGCCTGGCCGGGCTCCTGCGCGAGGGCGGCACCCTGGTCATGCTCGGCAACTGGGAGCACCACGCCGGGCATGACTGGCGTGAGCGCGTGAGCACCTGGCTGCCGCAGGACGTGGACGCCTGGGTCGTCCAGCGCGACCTCCAGGACCCGGTCCAGTACGCCACCACGTGGCTGCGTGACGGCGGGATGACGCCGGAGCGCGACCTGACGGGGTTCGAGGCCGCCCTGGGCGCCTGGGTGGAGGACTTCGAGGCCCGCGGGGTCAGGGGTGTGGGCCTGGGATACCTGGTCCTGCACCGCCCGGCACCACCCGGCCGGGCAGGGGCGCCCGGTGCCGCCGCAGCCCCGGTGCCGCCCGGCCTCAGCGGGTCGGCGGCCGCGGGGGCGGCGGGGAGCGCGCTGGCGTCTGAGCCCCCGGGCGGGCGCCGCCCGTGGCGGGTGCTGGAGGAGGTGGGCACCAGGGGCAGCGGGGCCCTGGGGAGCCACGTGGCCGAGGTGATCGAGGTCCGGGACCGCCTGGCGTCCATGGACGACGCCGAGGTCGCCCGCCTGCGCCCGCTGACCGCCCCGGACGTCACCGAGGAGCGCTACCTGACGCCGGGGGAGACCGAGCCCCGTCTCATCCTCCTGCGCCAGGGGGGCGGCCTGGGGCGCGTGGTGCAGGCGGGGACGACCATGGCGGCCCTTGCCGGGGTGGCTGACGGGGAGCTGGGCGTGGGGCAGGTCGCCGAGGCGGTCGCGGCCCTGACCGGGGCGGATCCCCAGGAGGTGCGGGCCCGGATGGTGGCTGACGCCCGGGAGCTGCTGGGCTACGGCATGCTCCGCCTGCCCTCGTGAGACCGGTGGTCCCGCCCGGGCTGGCGTGCTCCCGGTCCCGCCTTGTGGCACCTGCTGCCCACGATCGGGCCGGTCTGAGCCACACGTCCCAGACCGGCCCGATCGCAGACGTCAGCCCTCTCTGCGGGACGGGGACCTTAGGCCCTCGACGTCGGCACCTCCCGTGTGGGAGGTCACGTCGCCTCAGGTTGACCCCGTCGGTGGATGCTGGTTAAGTACTCGTCTGTCGCCACGAGCCGTGAGGCCTGTGGGGACCGAGGAACTCGACGGTGCGAATGAGGTGCCCTGAGAGGCTGGGATCACAAGTCCCGGGTTTGACGGCGGCGAATTCGCCTGCTAAGTTCTTCGAGCGCCGCACGGCGACGCCAGAGGATTCGTTCCTCCGGTAGTCGGGGTGCTGGGTGTGTTGTTTGAGATCTCGATAGTGTGTCTTGTTTTTGTGTGTTTTGTTTGTCTGGTTTTTTGCTGGGTGTGTTCTGGGGCCTGGTGTTGGGTTCTGGGGTGTGCTTGGTTGTTTTGTTTGTCTGGGTGGTGCTGGTGCCTGGTTCTGCTGGGTTTCTGGTGTTGCCTGGGTGATTGGTTTTTTTGGAGAGTTTGATCCTGGCTCAGGACGAACGCTGGCGGCGTGCTTAACACATGCAAGTCGAACGGGCCTGCCCTTTTTTGGGTGGGTTAGTGGCGAACGGGTGAGTATCACGTGAGTAACCTGCCCCCTGCTCCTGGATAACGCTCTGAAAGGGGTGCTAATACGGGGTGTGCTGGTGCTGCCGCATGGTGGTGCCGGGATAGGTTCCCCTGTTTGGGGGTTCTGGTGGGGGATGGGCTCGCGGCCTATCAGCTTGTTGGTGGGGTGATGGCCTACCAAGGCGGTGACGGGTAGCCGGCCTGAGAGGGTGGACGGCCACACTGGGACTGAGACACGGCCCAGACTCCTGCGGGAGGCAGCAGTGGGGGGTATTGCGCAATGGGCGGAAGCCTGACGCAGCGACGCCGCGTGAGGGACGGAGGCCTTCGGGTTGTGAACCTCTTTCGCCGGTGGAGAAGGCGCCCCCGTGTGGGGTGCTGACTGTAGCCGGGTTAAGAAGCGCCGGCTAACTACGTGCCAGCAGCCGCGGTAATACGTAGGGCGCGAGCGTTGTCCGGAGTTACTGGGCGTAAAGGGCTTGTAGGCGGCTGGTCGCGTCCGCCGTGAAATCCCCTGGCTCAACCGGGGGCGTGCGGTGGGTACGGGCCGGCTTGAGTGCGGTAGGGGAGGCTGGAACTCCTGGTGTAGCGGTGGAATGCGCAGATATCAGGAAGAACACCGGTGGCGAAGGCGGGTCTCTGGGCCGTTACTGACGCTGAGGAGCGAGAGCGTGGGGAGCGAACAGGATTAGATACCCTGGTAGTCCACGCCGTAAACGTTGGGCACTAGGTGTGGGGGGCCTCTTCCGGGTCGTCCGCGCCGTAGCTAACGCATTAAGTGCCCCGCCTGGGGAGTACGGCCGCAAGGCTAAAACTCAAAGGAATTGACGGGGGCCCGCACAAGCGGCGGAGCATGCGGATTAATTCGATGCGACGCGAAGAACCTTACCAGGGCTTGACATGGGCCGGTCGTCCGCGGAGACGCGGGCTCCCTTCGGGGCCGGTCCGCAGGTGGTGCATGGTTGTCGTCAGCTCGTGTCGTGAGATGTTGGGTTAAGTCCCGCAACGAGCGCAACCCCTGTCCCGTGTTGCCAGCACGTCGTGGTGGGGACTCGCGGGAGACTGCCGGGGTCAACTCGGAGGAGGGTGGGGACGACGTCAAATCATCATGCCCCTTATGTCCTGGGCTTCACGCATGCTACAATGGCCGGTACAGAGGGTTGCGATGCCGTGAGGCGGGGCGAATCCCTTAAAGCCGGTCTCAGTTCGGATCGGTGTCTGCAACTCGACACCGTGAAGCTGGAGTCGCTAGTAATCGCGGATCAGCAACGCCGCGGTGAATACGTTCTCGGGCCTTGTACACACCGCCCGTCACGTCATGAAAGCCGGTGACGCCCGAAGCCCGTGGCCCCACGGGGAGCGGTCGAAGGCGGGGCTGGTGATTGGGACGAAGTCGTAACAAGGTAGCCGTACCGGAAGGTGCGGCTGGATCACCTCCTTTCTAGGGATCTAGGGGTCTGCGGGGGGCGGGGGGCGCGCACGGGCGCGTCCCGGGTCCTCTCGTGGCCCGTCGGAGGGGCCGGACGAACAGCACGGGAGCACGCTCCCCTCTCACCCTGCGTTCTGCTGGGTGGGTGGGGGGTGCCCGCCCTTCCTCGCTCTTGTGGTGGGGGGGTGGGGGCATGCTGTCGGGGTCTGGGGCTGCGTGCCCTTTGTGTCCTGCTTCTGCTTCTCTCCTGGTTGTTTGCTGCTGCTTGTTTGGTGGTGGTGTGGGGGGTTGTGGGGGTGTGGGTGGGTTGGTTGTGAACTGTATAGTGGACGCGAGTATCTTTGTTCTCTGTGGTGTGTTTTTGTTGTGTGCCTCGCGCCCGGGTCCTGCTGCGCTGTTCGTGGTGTGGTGGGTTCTGGGTGTGGTTTGCCTGTGTTGTGTGTTGTTTTTATGGGCGTTCGGTGGATGCCTTGGCACCAGGGGCCGATGAAGGACGTGGTGGACTGCGATAAGCCTCGGGGAGCCGTCTTGCGGGCCTTGATCCGAGGGTTTCCGAATGGGGGGACCCGGCGCCCGTCACGGGGCGTCACCCGCGTCTGAATGTATAGGGCGTGTGGGGGTTACGCGGGGAAGTGAAACATCTCAGTACCCGTAGGAGAGGATATTCCGTGAGTAGTGGCGAGCGGAAGCGGATGATGGCTGAAACCGTCGTGGTGCTGGTTACCCGGCAGGGTCTGCCGCGGCGGGGTTGTGGGGTCGTGCCGTCCTGTTCCTGCCGGGGCGGGGGCGTGGTGAGAAACCGTGGTGGTAGCCGAACCCCCTGGGACGGGGGGCCGTGGAGGGTGAGAGCCCCGTAGGCGGAACTGCCTCGGCCGCGCTGGCACGGTGCCCGAGTAGCACGGGGCACGTGGAATCCTGTGTGAATCTGCCGGGACCACCCGGCTGCCTGAATACCTCCTGGTGACCGATAGCGGAGTAGTACCGTGAGGGAACGGTGAAAAGTACCCCGGGAGGGGAGTGAAAGAGTACCTGAAACCGGGCGCCTACGAGCCGTCAGGGCCCTGCCGCCCCCCCGTTTTTCGTGGGGGGTGGGGGGTGGTGGCGTGCCTATTGAAGAATGAGCCTGCGAGTCAGTGGCGTGTCGCGAGGTTAACCCGTTGTGGGGTAGCCGTAGCGAGGGCGAGTCCGAACAGGGCGTCTAGTGGCGCGTCCTGGACCCGAAGCGGGGTGATCTACCCATGGCCAGGCTGAGGCACGTGTAAGAGCGTGTGGAGGGCCGGACCCGCCTGGGTTGAAAACCGGGGGGATGAGCTGTGGGTAGGGGTGAAAGGCCAATCAGACTCCGTGATAGCTGGTTCTCCCCGAAATGCATTTGGGTGCAGCGTCGCGTGGTCCCCGGCGGAGGTAGAGCTACTGGTTGGCTGATGGGCCCCACAGGGTTACTGGGGTCAGCCAAACTCCGAATGCCGTCGGGTGTGAGCGCGGCAGTGAGACCGCGGGGGATAAGCTCCGTGGTCGAGAGGGGAACAGCCCGGACCGCCGGCTAAGGCCCCTAAGCGCGCGCTAAGTGGGAAAGGATGTGCGGCCGCGGTGACAACCAGGAGGTTGGCTTAGAAGCAGCCACCCTTGAAAGAGTGCGTAACAGCTCACTGGTCAAGTGGTCGTGCGCCGACAATGTAGCGGGGCTCAAGCGCGCCGCCGAAGCCGCGGACCCCCGGCCCCCTGTGGGGGGTTGGGGGTGGTAGGGGAGCGTCCTGTGCTGGGTGAAGCCGGTGGGGTGACCCCTGGTGGACGGTGCGGGAGCGAGGATGCAGGCATGAGTAGCGAGACCGGGGTGGGAGTCCCCGGCGCCGTGTGACCAAGGGTTCCAGGGGAAGGTTCGTCCGCCCTGGGTGAGTCGGGGCCTAAGGCGAGGCCGACAGGCGTAGTCGATGGGTGACGGGTTGATATTCCCGTACCGGTGGGGCACCGCCCGTGCTGACTGGTGGGTGCTAACCCACGCCGGGTGCCGCCTTCTTCCCCTTGTCCCGGGCTTCGGCCCGGGTGGGGGTGGTGGTGCCGGGTCTGGGGGTCCTCCGCCTTGGTAGGCAAGCGTGTTAACAGGGGTGACGCACAGTGGTAGCCTCCGCGGGCCTGATGGCTTGGCCCGTCCAACCGTGTGGCCCGTCCCCCAGGTAAATCCGGGGGGCTGTCTTTGGTGACGAGGGTGAGGCGGGACGGTGACCTGCCCCGTGGGGCGGGGAAGCAGGGTGATCCTGTGGTGCCTAGAAAAGCCTCGACGCGATGGTGTGAGCCGCCCGTACCCTATACCGACACAGGTGGTCCGGCAGAGTATGCCGAGGCGGGCGGGTGAACCGTGGTGAAGGAACTCGGCAAGATGCCCCCGTAACTTTGGGAGAAGGGGGGCCCTGTCCCCTGAGGCCCCGTGCGGGCTGGGGGGGCGGGCCGCAGAGACCAGGGGGGAGCGACTGTTTACTAAAAACACAGGTCCGTGCGAAGCCGTAAGGCGATGTATACGGACTGACGCCTGCCCGGTGCTGGAAGGTCAAGAGGATCCGTCAGCCCCCCGCGGGGGGTGAAGCGGTGAGTTCAAGCCCCAGTAAACGGCGGTGGTAACTATAACCATCCTAAGGTAGCGAAATTCCTTGTCGGGTAAGTTCCGACCTGCACGAATGGCGTAACGACTCCCCCGCTGTCTCCACCACGGGCCCGGTGAAATTGCACTACGAGTAAAGATGCTCGTTACGCGCAGAAGGACGGAAAGACCCCGGGACCTTTACTGCAGCTTGGTATTGGCGTCCGCCGTGTCCTGTGCAGGATAGGTGGGAGGCGTGGATCCCGGCGCGCCAGCGTCGTGGGGAGCCGTTGTTGGGATACCACTCTGGGTGCGGCGTGCGCCTGAACCTCGGCCCGTGACCCGGGTCAGGGACAGTGCCTGGTGGGTAGTTTAACTGGGGCGGTTGCCTCCTAAAGGGTAACGGAGGCGCTCAAGGGTCCCCTCAGCCTGGTCGGTAACCAGGTGTCGAGTGCAAGCGCACAAGGGGGCTTGACTGCGAGACCGACGGGTCGGGCAGGTGCGAAAGCAGGAGCTAGTGATCCGGCGGCCCCGTGTGGGTGGGCCGTCGCTCAACGGATAAAAGGTACCCCGGGGATAACAGGCTGATCCTGCCCAAGAGTCCATATCGACGGCATGGTTTGGCACCTCGATGTCGGCTCGTCGCATCCTGGGGCTGGAGCAGGTCCCAAGGGTTGGGCTGTTCGCCCATTAAAGCGGTACGCGAGCTGGGTTTAGAACGTCGTGAGACAGTTCGGTCCCTATCCTCTGCGCGCGTTGGAGGCCTGAGGGGGCCTGTCCCTAGTACGAGAGGACCGGGACGGACGGACCTCTGGTGTGCCAGTTGTCCCGCCAGGGGCACGGCTGGTTGGCTACGTCCGGGAGGGGTAACCGCTGAAGGCATCTAAGCGGGAAACCATCCCCGAGACCAGGCCTCCGCACGACCACCCCCCTGGGGTGGTGTGGTAGGCCCCCGGTAGACGACCGGGTTGATAGGCCGGGCGTGGAAGCGGGGTGACCCGTGGAGCTGACCGGTACTAACAGGCCGACACAACACACAAACACACGCGAACGAGCACGCGTCAGGCACACGGAGCGTGCCACGGACCACCCCCCAGGCGGGGGGTGGGCGTCCACTATACGGTCCACGACCAACCCCCACCACACACGCTGGTCCGCACCACACCGGTGCACGAGCGGGCGTGGGGCACGAGAACAGAACACGGGGCACGCACACCACCGGGACACCACCCCCCACACCCGGGGGGCCACAGTAGCCCGTGGGAGCCCCTACCAGGCCCGTCCTGGTGGTCATAGCGGGGGAGCCACGCCCGGCCCCATACCGAACCCGGAAGCTAAGACCCCCAGCGCCGATGGTACTGCACCCGCCAGGGTACGGAAGAGCAGGACACCACCAGGACAACCACCTGAGGCTGAGCCCTCGGTGCCACCACGAATGTGGTGCCACCGAGGGCTCCCTCCTCTTCCTCCACGGAGACGGTCACGGGGTCCCGGCGGCGTCGGGACCCGTGGACGGCTCCGCGACGGTTCGCCTGCGGTGAATGACCGTGCGAGCTACCTCGCAAGGGCTCAGGATGGAGATAACGCCCCACGAGCCCGGGAGGACCTATGCCCATCTCACCCTCGCACCGTTTCACAGAGGGCGACCTCGCCGTCGAGCCAGGCCGCTACCAGCTGGTAGCCTCCAGTTCCTGCCCATGGTGTCGACGTGTGCTCATTGCCCGGCGGATTCTAGGACTGACGGAGGCCCTGCCCGTCTCATGGTCCTACGGCCGGGGTGAGGACGGCTACTGGGAGCTCACCGGATCCGACGGTGCCCCTGGGATCGACCCCGCCCTGGAGGCCCGGTCCCTGGCTGAGGTCTATGCCAGCACCCCCGGCTACACCCCACCCCCCACCCTCCCGGCCCTGGTAGACCTCAACGACGGCCACGTCGTCATGGCCGACTCGGGGGCGCTCCTCTTTGACCTGGCTACTGCCTGGTCCCCCTTCCACCGGTCCAACGCCCCCCAGCTCTACCCGCTGGACCGCCGCCTGTCCACCGACGCCTGGGACGAGTGGCTGACCGCGGAGGTCAACGCCCCCCACGGGGTGGTCACCCACTCCAAGGACCCGGAGGAGATCGAGGAGGCCTCCAACTGCGTCCTGACCGCCTTCGACGTCGTCGACACCCTCCTGGCCCGGGCGACCGGCATGGAGGCCAGCCACGAGGACGCCCTGACCTTCTCCGACGGGCCCGGCCTGGCCGCCGTCATCTCCGTCGAGCAGTACCTGTGCGGCTCCTACCCCATGGGCAGCGACATCCGCCTGTTCACCACCATCCAGTCCTACGAGTACGGCGGTCGGCAGGCCTACCCCGAGACCGGCCCCTCCATCTCCTTCTGGCCGGCGCTGGCACGCTGGTTCCGGGCCCTGGAGGTGCGCACCGACTGGGTCGGTTTCGAGGAGCGTGCCGCCCTGGGCCTGTGATCCCCGATCCTACCGCCCCGGGCCGGTAAGCCCGGGTGCACCACTGGGCAGGTCCTCGCTCGTGAGCGGCTGACGGCCTCGCCCGCAGCCCCCGCCACGTGGTAGGTCCTCGGTCGTAAGCGGTAGGGGGCAGGATCCTGATCCCGCCGCTCCTGCCCCAGGTGCCCCCACGACCACCTGCCCGGGCCCGCCTGCGGCGCGCGGCCGCGCACCACCGCACCCACAGCGACCTGCCAGCTACCTGCCCGGGCCCGCCTCAGGCCAGGGCCTGACGCAGGACGTCCAGGCCCACGCTGCCCAGGGCCAGGGCCCGGGTGTGGAAGCCCCGCAGGCTCGCCTCGCCCCCGACCACCCGCTGGGTCGCCAGGGCGGCGTCGCGCGTCTCCTCCCACAGCCGCTGACCCACCGCGTAGGAGGGCGCCTGCCCCGGCCAGCCCAGGTAGCGGTCGAGCTCAAAGCGCAGGAAGGACTCGCCCATGGCTACGTTGTGGCGCAGGAAGGCCCAGGCGGAGGGCGCGTCCCACCTGCCCGGTCCCACGCCGGGCAGGTCGGCCAGCTCGGTGGGCCGCTTCTTGCCCAGGTGCACGCCAATGTCCAGGACCACGCGCGCGGCGCGCAGGCGCTGGGAGTCCAGCATGCCCATACGGTCACCGGGGTCGTCCTGGAACCCCAGGTCGGCCATGAGGCGCTCGGCGTACAGGGCCCAGCCCTCGCCGTGACCGCTCACCCAGCAGCACAGGCGCCGCCAGGAGTTGAGGGTGTCACGCAGGTAGGTCTGCGTCCCCACCTGGAGGTGGTGGCCCGGCACGCCCTCGTGGAAGACGGTGGTGCGTTCCTGCCAGGTGGAGAAGTCCGTGGTGCCCGCGGGGACCGACCACCACATGCGTCCCGGGCGTGAGAAGTCGTCGCTGGGGCCCGTGTAGTAGATGCCGCCCGTGGCCGACGGGGCGATCCGGCACTCCAGGGTCCGCAGCGGCTCGGGGATGTCGAAGTGGACACCGTCGAGGGCCTCGATGGCGGCGTCGGAGGTCTCCTGCATCCAGGCCTGGAGGGCGTCGGTGCCGTGGACCCGCCGGGCGGGGTCGGCGTCCAGGCGCCGCAGGGCCTCACGCACGCTCGTGCCCGGCCCGTAGAGGCGCTCGGCGATCGTCCGCTGCTCGGCGTCAATGGCCGCCAGCCGCGTCCGCCCCCACTCGTAGGTCTCGTCCAGGTCCACCCGCGCACCCAGGAAGCTGCGGCTGAACAGCTCGTAGCGCTCTCGTCCGACGGCGTCGTCCTCACTGGCCAGCGGCAGGATCTTGCGTTCCAGGAAGGAGGCGAGGCCGTCGTAGGCCGCCCGGGCCCTGGCGGCGGAGCGGGAGAGCTCACGGGCCAGGGGCTCGGGCACCGCCGTGGCCTGCTCGCCCTGGCCGACCTGCGCGTTGGCCAGCAGCGTCTCGAAGGAGGACTGCTCACCGGCCTGGGTGCGGGCCTGCCCCATGACGGCCTCGACCTGCCGACGGGAGGCCACCTGGCCGCGGGAGGCCGCCAGGAGCAGGGAGTCCTGGTAGCCCGACAGGGCCCGGGGCACGTCACCCAGGGCGGAGGCCAGGTTCCCCCAGTCCTCGGTGGTGGCCGTGGGCAGCAGGTCGAAGACGTCGCGCAGGCCCTGGGCGGGTGAGGCGATGACGTTGAGGGACCGCAGGTCCTCGCCCGCGGCCGCCATCTCCGCCTCCACCCCCAGGCGCTCACGCATGGCCGCCAGGGTCACCTGGTCCACGTCGTCGGTAGGGGCGGTGGCCTCGATCTCGCGCAGGACACGGTCCCGTAGGGCCGCACCGGCCTCCAGTCCCTCGGGGGAGTAGTCGTCCAGGCGGCCGCGCACGCCCGGCAGGCCGCAGACGACGGCGAACTCCGGGGAGAGGACGGCCAGGTCGGCGACGTAGCGCTCCGCGACGGCGTCGAGCGTGCTGGGGGTTCGGCGGGCTGTGGAGGGCACGGGCTGATTCATAACGCTGAGACTACGGGAGACCCCGGCCGACGTCAGCGCCGACGTCAGCACTGGTGCCGGACCCGGGCGCCGCGTGTGGTGGATCCCGGTGCGGGTGCCTGGGGCCGCGGTCTTACGTGTGGTGCCGTTCCGCGGTCGGCTGCGCCCTGGCCGGCGTCGAGCGGAGTGGCGTGCCATGGTCTAGATCACTCTGCTGGGTGCGATGCGGTGTGGGTCTTGCGGCGTGCGATGCGGTGCGGATCTCGGGCGTGATCTGCGGTGTGGGTCCCGTGTCGGTCCTGGGCGTGGTGGCCGGCGTGGGTGCCTGGGGCGGTGGGTTCCGGGTGTGGGCGTCTGGGGGCGGTGGTTGAAGCTTCCGACGACGATTACGAGCGTACCTGCCGTGGCCTTGCACGCTGGGACTGCGGGAGGACGGAGCTGGCACCACCGTCCGGGGCGTGCTGTGGCCTCACGCGCTGGGGCCGCGGTCACGCCGCATCTTGGTGAGAAGCTTCACACCCGCTGTGGCCTCACGCGCTGGGGCCGCGGTCTTAGTGGGGCCGTTGCGCGGTCGGCCTGATCGCCGTGATCCTGCCGCGGAAGGGCGGTGTGAGAGCCTTGGGTCATGAACCTGCCGCCAGCTCGTCACCCCGACGGCCCCTACCGGGTCGTCATGGTCTGTACCGGCAATATCTGCTGGTCCCCCATGGCCGAGGCGGTCCTGCGTGACCACCTCCAGGCTGCCGGGATGCTGTCCCCGGACCGGGCCGGGGTGGGTCCATCGCGTCCGGACCGGGTCGGGGCGCCCGGCGTGGAGGTCACCAGCGCGGGGGTCTCCGGCGAGGAGTACGGCAACCCCATGGACCCCTGTGCCCTGCGGATCCTGCGTGAGGCCGGCTACGGCGTCGGGCCTGGGGCCGATGACGCCGCGGGCCGGACAATGCGCACCCACCGGGCGCACCGCATGAGCGACGCCGAGCTCACCTCCGCCGACCTCGTGCTGGCCATGACCCGTAGGCAGGTGAAGGCGCTCCGACGCCGGGCCGGTCCCCTGCGTGCCGGCCAGAAGCGGATCCAGCTCTACCGGGCGTACGACCCGCTTGCGGTCGGGCTGGCCACGGTGGACCTGGACGTCCCCGACCCCTGGTACGGGGACCACGCGGACTTCGTGGACACCCTGGCGGTGGTGGAGAGGGTCAGCCAGGCCCTGGTCGAGGCCCTGGCCGGGGCCCGGTGAGAGTAGGGACGAGAGGCAGGTGCCGGCGGCGTCGGGCAGGCGCTGTCAGGGCAGGCGCTCGGCGAGCCAGGTGGTGACCGTGCGCAGGTACTCGCTGCGGGCGGGCTCAGGGGACAGGACCAGGTCGTGGACGCCGCCCTCGATCTGGATGACGGTGACGTCCTGGCCCAGGAAGGGGGCGCGGGCCATAATCCGCTCCACGGAGAGCACCGCGTCGGCGCGCAGGGCGTCCTGGATAGGGTCCCCCGGGTGCCAGGACGCTGTCGAGCAGGTCACCAGCACTGGCACCCTGATCCCCAGACCGTGGTGCACGTCCCGCTGGAGCCGCCGGATGCCGGCGATAAAGCCCGCCGTGACCGGGAACCCGGGGGAGGGCTTGAGCCGCAGGTCCCAGTTCCACTCCCCGCCCCACCGGGCGTGCAGGGCACGGTTGTAGGGATCGGCCAGGCGCGGGTCGGCGTCGGCGCCCGCCGCGGACTCCGCCGGGTTGGAGAGCCTGTGCCCAGGATCCACCTTGGCCAGCAGCTCGACGGCGGCCGAGCCGTAGGAGCGCATAAAGGCGGAGGCGTTGAAGTCCAGCCACGGGGAGTTCAGGACGACGGCGTCCACACGGCTGGTGCTGGGCGGTACCTCGTCCTTGTGGTCGCCCGCCCAGATGGCCGCCTGGAGGCCGCCGGTGGAGTGGGCGTTGAGGACGACCACGGAGTGCCGGTGCTCGGTGCGGATAATGCGCAGGGCCTCGTTGATCTCCTCGTAGTGGACCCGCAGGTCGAGCACGTCGTGGGGGGAGGGGCCAGGGGCGGTGGACGGCCCGGCAGGGTCTCTTGGGGTGGCGGGGTCTCTCGGGGTGGTTGGCCCGTTCTGGCCCGGGGTGCTCTGGCTTGGTCCGTCCTGGCCCGGGGTGCTCCGGCCCGGGTTCTGGCCTGGCCCGCCCTGGCCCGCCGGGGCGGGGGTGGGGGCGGCCTGAGGGGCCGTGAGCCCCACCTGGGCGGACCGGCCGCAGGCACGCAGGTCCAGGGCGTAGAACTCGTAGCCCGCGTCCAGGAACGCCTGGGCCAGGTGGGTCTGGAAGAAGTAGTCGTTGCGCCCGTGGAGGTAGAGGACGGCACGGGTGTGGCGGGGGGCCGCGCCGGGTGCGGGCATCGCCTGACGCTGGTGGACCAGGACAGCGTGGTCGGCGCCGGGTGCGGCGGCGGCGTCGGTCACTGGGATACGACGGGCTACCCAGGGCTCGCCGAGAATGTCTGGGGTCGGGGTTGGTGCTGCGGCGTCCATGGACAAAGTTTTCCACACACGGCGGCCTGGTCGGGTGCGGCCTGGTCGGGTAAGGTCCGCCTCTGCTGGCGGGCCCCGCCCCTGAGCGCGACCGTGCTCCCAGCCGGATAGCGGACCCGGCTGCAGTCTTCAACGCGCTCTTCGGTAGGCGGACGCGCTCTTCGTTAGGTAGACGTCTTCTCCGGTAGGTGAACGCTCTTTAGGGCATATGGACGCCTCCTGGACTAGCGTTCATCTGCTCTCGAGCGCGTTCACCCGCACGAAATGGCGTTCACCTGCACGAAATAGCGTTTGCGGGCGCTGGCTCTCATTAAGGTCATGGGGTGTGTGGTGCCGGAGTGCGTGTCTTGAGGTCGACGACGGCTTGCGTGGGGTGTGGCTGGGGGTGCGCGGCCCCGGCGTCGTGGGCGGGGATGGGCCGGTGGTGCTGAGGGCGTTCTCCTCCGGGCCGGTAAGCGGCCCCCTGGTCCGGGCGCGGGCCCACCTGTCCCGACCCACCAGGGCCCGTCTCCGTGTTCCCACTGGGACCCCACGGTGTTCCACGTATGTACCACGTACGTACCGCGCGCTACGTGCGTCGGTCCCCGGTACCCGACTTTTCGTTGGGATACCGGGGACCGTGGTGGCGGTAGCGCTGGGATTCGAACCCAGGGTGGCTATGAACCACACAGACTTTCGAGATCTGCACCTTCGGCCGCTCGGACACGCTACCTCGACGGCCCAGGGTACACGCCCTGTCCCGGACCACCCAAACCCAGGTACCTGCGACCTCGGTCACTCTGTAGGGGCCGGGGTGTCGAGGCGCCGGGCGGTGAAGAAGTCCTGCAGCAGGGCAGTGGACTGCCTGGCCCGCAGGCCTGCGACCACCTCCACCTGGTGGTTGGTGCGGGGGTCGCGCAGCACGTCCCGTATGCTCCCGGCCGCGCCTGTCCTGGGCTCCCAGGCTCCCAGGACCACGCGCTCCAGGCGGGCCAGCAGGATGGCGCCCGCGCACATGGTGCACGGCTCCAGGGTCACTACCAGCGTGCATCCCTCCAGGTGGGGGTCCCCCAGGGCCGCCCCGGCCGCGCGCAGGGCCAGGATCTCGGCGTGGGCCGTGGGGTCGTGCTCGGCCTGGCAGGCGTTGGCACCCTGCGCGAGGACCTTCCCGCCGGGTCCCAGGACCACCGCCCCCACCGGGACCTCTCCGCGCCGGGCCGCCTGTGCCGCCAGGGCCAGGGCCTGGTCCATGGCTGCGCCGTAGCGTCTCTCGACCACGTTCACGCCCCTAGCCTGTCACGTCAGGCGGACTTGCACACTCGTTCTGAAGGCGGCTCTAGTCCCGTGAGCGAAGCTCGGCCGCCAGGCTGAGGGCGTGCCCCGCCTGGAGCCCCGCCAGGACCACCGCCGTGCAGGTCGTCACCAGGCTCGCCAGGGCGACCACCCCTACCTCCAGCCACGGCCCCCGGTCCAGGACCTCACCCAGGGGCAGGGACATGCTCCGCCCCAGGAGCAGCAGGGAGAGCCCCGTGACCGCCAGCCCCAGGAGCGTGGCGGTCACCGCGTGGACCGCCCCCTCCAGCACCTGGGCGGCACGGACCTGGGCCACCCTCGCGCCCGCCGCCTCCAGGAGCGCGGCGTCGCGACGCCGTCGGCTGGCCCCCAGGGCGATGACCGCCACGCCCCCGGTCCAGGCGGTGAGCAGGGCCGGGCCGAACATGGAGCCCAAGCCCTTTGCCGTCACCCCCGAGGCGCCGCCCGCCTTGAAGCCGTAGAGGAGCCCTACCAGGCCGATCGCCACCAGGAAGGGCATGACCGTGGTGCTGGAGCGCCGTGCCTCGTGGGCGGCGCTGCGGCGGGCCAGGAACCAGGCGGTGGGGTCGGCCAGGCCCGTGGCCGCCAGAGGCCGCAGGACCGCGAGCTCGACGGCACCCGTCCAGGCGTTCTCCAGGAACGGGGTCACCCAGGGCACCAGCAGCACGACGAGGGTGAAGATGGCGAAGGAGCCCGCGACCGTGGCGGCGATCGCGTTCTCCGAGCCCGGCTCGGCCCGGCCGCCCGCCACCCAGGCGGCCACGACCCCGGCCGCCACGGAGCCCAGGAGCACCAGCCGCGTCGTGGCCCCCAGGAGCCGACGCCACCAGGGTCGTGGCTCCTCAGCGCCGTCGCGCAGCAGGGCCAGGACCTCGGTGCGGGCGGAGCGGTGCACCGCCTTCAGCCCGCCCAAGACGGCCGTCCCCGCCGTCACCGCGACCAGGATGAGCAGGTCCCGGGGCGCGGCCGCCGGCGTGGCCGAGGGCAGGATGACGCGCTCACTGACCAGCATGGAGTGCAGCGGGCGGACGAGGAGCAGGCCCAGAGGTGTCCCCAGGAGCCCCGCGAGCGCCCCCAGGACCGCCAGCTGCCCCAGGAGCACCGCCTCCAGGATGCCGGGACGCATCCCCAGGGCACGCCACAGGCCGTGGTCGTACCGGTGCTGCTCCACCGCCAGGCGGGTGGTGGACGTCAGGACGCTCGCCCCCGCCAGGGCCGTGGTGCTGATCGTCCACGCCACCAGCGTCTGGGCCGAGGCGCGCATGGTGGCGGCCTGGGGCGCGTCCCCCAGGGCGGTCGCGGCGGCCAGGGCACCGCGCTGGATGACCAGGACCGCGGTGGCGCAGGCGGAGACGACGGCGCACACCACCGCGGTCCACACCCAGGTCCCGGCGTGGCGGCGCAGGTCGGCCAGCAGGAGGCGGGTCATGAGTCGGCCCTCCCGGTGGTGAGGGCGTCGGGGGTCTCCCTCCGCGGGGCGGGGGTGGTGCCGGTCCCCTCGGTGGTGAGGGCGTTCCCGGGCTCGGAGCCCCTGGGTGCCACGCCCGGCGCCACTGCGTCGGGGGCCGGCTCCGAGGTGGGTCCGGGGTTCCCGAGGGCCGGGGTGGCTGCGTCGACCGGCTTCCGGCCCTGGGCGCGCAGGACCGCCGCGGAGACCGCCGTCGGGTCCCCGCCCGCCAGCTCCTCGACCACCCGGCCCGCCGCCATGACCAGGACCCGGTCGGCGCGGGCCGCGGCGGCGGGGTCGTGGGTGACCATGAGGAGCGTGGCCCCCTCGGCGGCGATCTGGTCGAACCACTCCAGGACGTCCTGGGAGGCGGCCAGGTCCAGGGCGGCCGTGGGCTCGTCGGCCAGGACGATCTGGGGGCGGGCCGCCAGGACCCGGGCGATAGCGACCCGCTGGCGCTCACCGCCGCTCATCTGGGAGGGCATGTGGCGGGCCTGACCGGCCAGCCCCACCCGGGCCAGGGCGGCGTCCACCTGCCCCCGGCGCAGCCGCCGGCCCCGCAAGCGGCCGGGCAGGGCCACGTTGTCGCGGGCGTTCAGGCAGGTGACCAGGTTGTCCTCCTGGAAGACCATGCCCACGTGCGCGGCCCGGAAGGAGGCCAGGGCGCCCGGCCGCAGGGCCGTCGTCTCCCGGCCCAGCAGACGGACCGAGCCCGAGGTCGGGTGGTCCAGGCCCGCCACGCAGGTCAGCAGGGTCGACTTGCCGCAGCCCGAGGCCCCGACCACCGCCGTGAAGGAGCCGGGTGCCAGGTCCAGGTCCACGCCCGCCAGCGCCACCACGCGCTCGTGCCGACCCGGCACCGGGAAGGAGCGCGTCAGGGCGCGCACGCTCACGCTCACGGCCCCGCCAGCTGCGCTGGCCGCACCGGCCGCGCCAGCTGTGCCCGGGGTGGGGGCGCCCGGTGCCGGGGCTGAGCTGGCCGGTGCCGGGACGGTCCTGCTGGCGGGCTCCCCGGCCGGGGGCGTGTCCGCGTGGGACCCTGCGTAGGGCGTGTCCACGTAGGGCGCGCCCGGGGCGGGAGGGGGCCAGGCGGCCCCTGACCGGTGTCGTGGTCGGGGCCCGGCCGAGGGCGGGACCCAGGACGAGAGGGACTGTGCTGAGAGAACCATGAGCCCAGTACATGCCGCCGTCGCGCGGTCGTCACTGGTCCTGGCTCCCCAGCTGGGGTCGGGTGGTGTGGTGCTGGGACCCACCTCCTGGCTGGAGGACCGTGGGGCACTCGTGGAGCCAGGTGGAGTGACGTCGCCCTGTGGAGCCGTTAGCGTCATTGGCGTGTCCGCACCGAACTCGTCAGCCACCGCACCTCCTGCAGCCCCTGGGCCGAGCACGCCCTCGGCAGCTCCGACGTCCGCCAACGTCCGGGAAGGCGACGGCGTCGACGCCAGACCAGTTGAGGCACCTCGTGCTCCCACGGGTAGTGCGTCAATGGCCTCGTCTCCGGCCTCCACCGGGCCGGTCTCCCCGGAGCCGAGCGACCCGGCCGTGCCGACTGACCCGGGTGCTGACGGTCCGGACAGGCCGCCCGGGATCTGCACGGCCCAGGTGCGTCCGGCGTCGCGTACCAGGATCGTCCTCAATGAGCTCCTCAACGCCGTGGTCTGGATGCCGGTGCTCATGGTCATGACCCTCGGCGTGTTCCTGGTCCACCTCACCGTCCCCGCCCTGGCCCAGGCGGAGCGCTGGCGGGCCCGGCGGCTGGGCGCCCCCGCCACCAGCGGCCGGGCGGCGGGTGAGCGCCTGGCCCCCTGGATGGCCGCCCGGATGACCACCCCCGGCTTCTGGCGCTCGGACCTGCCGGTCGCGGTGGCCGGGTTCCTGCTGAGCACGGTCAGCTTCGCCGCAGCCTTTGCCGGCGGGATCATAGCCGTGGTGCTCGTGCTCATGCCCTTCGTCGTCTCCCGCAGGTCCCCCGCGGTCATAGGGAGGGCCACCGTCACCTCCGGGCTCGAGGTGTGGTGGACCCCCCTGGTGGGGGTGCTGGTCCTGGTGCTGGTCCTGGTCGTGCTCCTGGGGGTCGGGGTGCTGCGGCTGCGTGTGGTCACCGTGCTGAGCCGGGACCGGGAGCGGGAGCGGGCCGAGGCGCTCGCGGCCGAGGTCGGCAGCCTCCAGCGAGGACGGGCCACGCTCGTGGACGCCTTCGAGGCCGAGCGGGCCCGTATTGAACGCGACCTCCACGACGGCGCCCAGCAGCGCCTCACCGCCCTGACCATGGGCCTGGGGGCCGCCCAGCTCACGGTATCCCGGCTCGAGACCGGCCTGGCCGGGGGTGAGGGGGCCAGCGGGGCAGAGCCCACCGGGGCCAGCTGGTCGTCCGGTGGACCGGCCGGGACCGGTGGACTAGCCGGGGGTGCGTCTGTCACCGGCCGCCTTGACGGGGCTGCTGGCGCCCGCGCCGGGGAGAGGCCGGGGACGCGGCCCACGACCGGCGTCCGTGCCGGGGGCGCGGCGGGTGACCTGGCGCCGCTGGTCAGGCAGCTCAGCACCCAGCTGGAGGCCGTCCAGGGGCAGGCCGAGGCCGCCCTGGCCGACCTGCGCGCCACCGTCCGCTCCGTGCGACCCGTCGTCCTGACCGAGCGGGGCCTGGTCGCCGCCGTCCGTGAGCTCGCCGCCACCAGCGGCCTGGAGGTGGAGGTGGACTGCCAGGGGGAGGACTCCGCCATCTCCTCACCGGTGGCGACCGCCGTCTACTTCGCCCTCGCCCAGGCCCTGGCCAATGTGGCCGCCCACGCCGGGACCCGGCAGGCACGGCTCTCACTGGTCTGCTCACCCACCGGGGTCAGGGCGGTGGTGGCCGACGACGGCGTCGGCGGCGCGGTCCCGGGCCAGGCCCGGTCGGGCGCCGGTGGCACCGGCCTGGCCGGGATGGTCCAGCGCCTGGCCACGGTCGGCGGCAGCCTGGAGGTGGACTCACCGCCCGGGGGCGGGACGCGCCTGGTGCTGGAGGCCCCGGCCCTGCCCCCGTGGGCAGAGTGATCCGGCCTCGGTACCGGGGCGGCATCGTCGGCCTGCCCCCGTGGGCAGGGTGAGCCCGGGCGTGCAGCGGCGACGTACCCTGGTTATCAACAACGTACCTTAGTCATTGGGGACGTACTTCTAGGGTACGTCCCCAATGACGATGGTACGTCGCCGGTGACTAAGGTACGTCCCCGGTGGTCGGGGCCTAGGGCAGGGTGGCGTGCCCGCGTCCGGCCCGGGGGCGTGGGAGCAGGAGCAGTGAGGCTGCACCGACGAGAGGGCGTGCCCGCGTCCGGCCCGGGGGCGTGGGAGGATGCGGGCATGAGGATCGTGCTCGCTGACGACGCCGCCCTCCTGCGTGAGGGGCTGGCCGGGCTCATGACCGCAGCCGGGCACGAGGTGGTCGCCCAGGCCTGTGACGCCCCGGAGCTGGTGGAGACGGTCACCGCCCTCGGTGGGAGCGGCGAGCTGCCCGACGTCGTCGTCACCGACGTGCGCATGCCCCCCACCCGTACCGACGACGGCCTACGTGCCGCCCTGGACCTGCGCTCCCGCTTCCCCGGCCTGCCTGTGGTGGTCCTCTCCGCCTACATTGCGGGCGCCTACGTCCGTGACCTCCTGGCCGACGACGCCGGGGGCGTGGGCTACCTCCTCAAGGAGCGGGTGGGGCGGGTGGCCGACTTCATGCGCTCCCTGGAGGTCGTGCGCTCGGGGGGAGTGGTCGTGGACCCCGAGGTGGTCAGCCGCCTGCTCGGCCCGCTCCGCCCGCGTCATGACGGGGGTCCGGGGGCCGAGGGCGTGGAGGCCGATGCTGGCGGTGTGGGGGCTGGCACCAGCGGTGCGGGGGCTGGCGGTGTGGTGACCGACGCCGGGGAGCCGGGAGCTGGCACCAGCGGTGCGGGGGCTGGCCTCGGGGGGCCAGAGGCCGGCGGCCGTGGCGCGAGGGGGCCTCGGGGGTCCGGGGGCCTGAGAGGAGCCGGGGATACGGCAGGAACCGGAGGGGCGGCAGGAGCCGGGCCGGGTGGTGGTGCAGGCGGTGGTGCGAGGGCCAGTGCGGGCGGTGGCACCCGGGCGCGGCGACTTGGCCCCCGGCCAGCGAGCCCCCCGCCTCAGGGAGCCGTGGACCAGGAGGCCGCGGCGGCGTCGGTCCTCACCAAGCGGCTCACAGCCCGTGAGCGGCAGGTCCTGGCCCTCATGGCCGAGGGCGCCTCCAACCCCCAGGTCGCCGCCCGGCTCTACGTCTCCGAGGGGGCAGTGGCCAAGCACGTGGCAAGCATCTTCCTCAAGCTCGACCTGCCGCCGGGGGAGGAGAACCGGCGCGTGCGAGCCGTCCTGACCTGGCTGCGGGCCAGTACCTGAGGGGTCGGCAGGCGCCGCAGACGTGAGGTCGTCGGCAGCGCGGGCCCTGAGGGGCCGATACGACCCGACCTGCCCGGACGGCCCGCGCAGGCCTCACACGGGCTGGCGGAGCCGGTCCATGACGGGGCGGCGGTCGAGCTGGGCGGGCAGCCAGGTGGTGGCCACGGCGAGCACGAGCACCACTCCGATCACCGGCGTGAGCGTGTCCAGCGGCAGCACAGCAAGGAAGGTGCTCACCCCGCCCCCGGAGAGCAGGGCGGTGCCGGCGGCGCTCAGGACGGTGTCGGCCAGTCCGAACAGGATGCCGGTGACGGCGTAGATACTGCCCTCCAGGATCGTGGTGGTCGTGAGCGTGGAGCGCCTGGCCCCGATGACACCCAGCAGGGCGCCCTCCTGGCGCCTCGTGGAGCCGACCATGGCGATATTGGCCACGCCCCCCACCCCCGAGATCGCGAAGATCGGCACGGCAATGGCCAGGAACCCGCTGACGCCCTCAGTGGAGCCAGCGGTCCGAAAAGCCCCGACGACGGTGTAGACGACCCCGGTCATCCCCACGGCGATGCCGAAGGGGACGACCGTCGTCAGGCTCATGGTGGAGCGGTGGCGCGCGTTGGCCCGCGCGGCGAACCAGGCCGGGCTGCGTCCGGGGACCAGGGCGGTCCAGCCCGTCAGCAGGGGCCGGATGGTCCAGTTGGGGACGCACAGGGCAGCGACCATGACGAGCAGCACAATGCTGCCGCCAAGAGCCTGTGTGAACCCCTTAATGCTGCCCATCTCCTTAAAGGCGGCAGCCGCCTCAGGCTCAACCCCCTTGACGAGGCCAGCGAGCTCTGTCGGGCCGACCAGCGCGATCACCAGGGCGAACGCGGCCCCCACCACGAGGATGCCCGCGACGACCCACTGCCAGGCACGGGTGCGGGCCACAGGGGTGGCGGCCTCGCGCAGGGCCTGCATCTCAGGGGTGGAGGCGGCGCGACGGGCCGCGCCCAGGCCACCCAGGAGGCTGAAGGCGGTGGTGACCCCGACGGCCAGGGGCACGGCGAAGAAGGGCACGACCACGGGCATGTCGGTGGGGTAGATGTGGAGGTCGCGCCAGGTGAGCAGGTACCAGCCGGTGGCCGGCAGGGCGAGGAGGGAGCCGAGCAGGCCGCCGAGGAGGCCGACCGCGCCGACCTGGGTCAGGATAATGCTGCGGACACGCTGGCTCGGGACGCCGACAATCTTCCACAGGGCGTGGGAACGGGCCTGTGCGGTCACGGTCAGCGCGAGGGTCGTGGAGACAATGAGGGCGACGGACAGGCCCGCGTAGCCGAGCAGGCTCGAGCCCACGACGTGCGTGGCCGTGACGTACTCCGAGGCGTCGGCCTGGGCGGTGGACCACTGCAGGGCGCTCCACCAGGAGGTGATAATGACGCCGATGAAGACGCCGCCGGTGGTGGCCACCAGGAGCGACCACAGCCACTGACGGGCGTGGTGGCGCAGGTCCTTCCAGATGAGTGCGGTCATTGGGAGTCAGCCTCTTTCCTCTCAGCGGCCGGGGGCCTGAGCGGGCGGGCGTGCGGGCACGCGGGTGGAGTGGACCAGCTCGGCGATACGGGCGGCGTCGTGGCTGTCGGACCAGGCGAGCAGGTGACCCCCGCCCATGACCGCCACGGCGTCGGCCCGGGCGGCGGCCTCGACGTCGTGGGTGACCATGACGACGGTCGTCCCGCGCTCGGCCAGGCGACGCAGCCAGTCCAGGACCACCTGCCCGGCGTTCAGGTCCAGGGCGCCGGTGGGCTCGTCGGCGAAGACGATCCTGGGCCGGGTGGCCATCACCCTGGCGATCGCCACCCTCTGGCGCTCGCCGCCGGAGAGCTGGTGGGGCCTGAGGTCGGCGCGGCCGGCCAGCCCCACGGCCTCCAGGGCGGCCACCGCCTGGCCCCCGCCCAGGGGGTGACCGGCCAGGCGGGAGGGCATGGAGACGTTCTCGGCGGCGGTCAGGGAGGCAATGAGGTTGTAGTCCTGGAAGACGAATCCCACGTTGCGGCAGCGGAAGGCGGCGCGCTCGGCCGGGGCCAGGGAGGTGATCTCCGTACCCAGGAGACTGACCCGCCCGCCGGTGGGCTCATCCAGCCCCGCCATGGTGTGCAGCAGGGTCGACTTACCCGACCCCGAGGCGCCCACCACGGCGGTGAAGCTGCCTGTGGGCAGGTCGAGATCCACCCCGTCCAGGGCGGTCACCCACACGTCCCGCCGCCCGGGGACCTCGTAGACGCGGGTCAGGCCCCGCGCCGAGACCGCGCTCACCGGGACACCCCCGTCAGGGGGCGCGAGCTCGTGCTCCGGGATCGGGACGACCCGGTCTCGCGCGGCTGTGTACAGTGGGCTGGGGGTGACGGTCGGAGGCTCAGGGTTCTCATGTGCCAACCGTTCCACCACCGGTGCACCCGCCTCGATCCTGCTGGCAGGACAACCGGGGTGGGGCTGTCCCCACCCCCGGTGGTACTTCCCGCGGTGGTCGTAATCGGCCGAGCCCGGGGACGGTGAGGGCGCCCGTAGCGGTCCGGCACGGCGTCGTGCGCCGGGGACCGGTGCCGGTGCGGGAAGGAGGCAGGGGGCGCCAGCGCTACCTGCTGGCACCCGGTTAAAAGGCCCTGACCAGGGCAACAGCCCGTGGGGGCCGGTTGTGGCCGGGTAGGCTTGTCCTTATGCGTCTTCACGTTGCCGACCACCCCCTCATTAACCACAAGCTCTCCGTCCTGCGCGACGCGGCCACCCCCTCAGCGGTCTTCCGTCAGCTCGTCGACGAGCTTGTCACCCTCCTGGCATACGAGGCCACCCGTGAGGTCCGCACCGAGGACGTCGCCATCACCACCCCGGTGGCGGTGGCGCAGTGCCGCCGTATCGCCCATCCCCACCCCATTGTGGTGCCCATCCTCCGCGCCGGTCTGGGCATGCTGGAGGGCATGACCCGGATGCTGCCCACCGCCGAGGTCGGCTTCCTGGGGATGAGGCGCAACGAGGACACCCTGGAGGTGGAGACCTACGCCAACCGCCTGCCCGACGACCTCTCCGGCCGCCAGTGCTTCGTGGTGGACCCCATGCTCGCCACCGGACACACCCTGGTGGCTGCTATCGACTACCTCCTGGAGCGCGGCGCCCGCGACGTCACCGCCGTCTGCCTCATCTCCGCCCCCGAGGGCCTGAGGACCGTGGAGGCCGCGGTCGGCGGGCGCGCCAATGTCACCGTGGTGACCGCCGCCGTGGACGAGTGCCTCAACGAGCACGCCTACATTGTCCCCGGGCTGGGCGACGCCGGGGACCGCCTCTACGGCATTGTGGACTGAGGAGGGTCCGCGCGGCCTCATAGGTCCCCGCGGCCGGGGGCACCGTCTCCACGAGGTTGGTGCACCGGTGCCCACATAGGTCCCCGCGGCCGGGGAGGCGCCTGGCCACCGTGGCCACCGGGCAGGGCATGGACCGTAGGTTCCCGCGGCCGGGGGGCGCAGCCCCACCTGGAGGGGCGGCCGACGTAGCGGGCCGCATAGGTCCCCGCGGCCGGGGGGCGCAGTCTGGCGGCGGCCCGGCGGGTGGGGATGGTGCGCGTAGATCCCCGCGGTCGGGGGCGCAGGCTCCCTCAGGAGGCCCGACGTCGCCCGGTCCCCCGGGTGGCGGGCGCCGTCCAGGGATCCTGCGGCCAGGCGTGCCGCGGATAGCGCCCCCGCAGCTCGGCGCGCACCTGGGCGTACCCCTGCGCCCAGAAGGAGGCCAGGTCGTCAGTGACCGCCACCGGCCTGCGCGCCGGGGAGAGCAGGTGGATGAGCACCGCGACCCGGCCCCCGACCACCCGCGGGGTGGCGTCCCACCCGAAGCACTCCTGGACCCGCACCGCCAGCACCGGCCGCTCCAGGGGCGTGCCCGCCCCGCCGTCGTCCTGCGCGTACGACAGGGGCACCTGCGAGCCGGAGGGCACCTGAAGGCGCTCGGGCGCGAGCTCGTCCAGGCGCGAGGCCTCGGGCCAGGGCAGGAGCGTGCGCAGGGCCGCGGTCACGTCCAGGCGCGACAGGTCCGGGCGCCTGGCGCTCGCGGCCAGGGAGGTGACGGCCGGGGCGAGCCACCGCCCGGCCTGGGTGGTCAGGGCCTCCGGGGAGACGTCGGGCCAGGGGGCTCCGAGCGTGCGGTGCAGCAGGTCCAGGCGTCCGCGCAGCTGGCGCGCCCGGGCGCTCCACGGCAGGATCCCCAGCCCCTGCTCCGCCACCGCCCGGGTGACGGCTGCCGCGGCCTCACGGGGGGAGGGGCTGGGGCCCGGGGTGGTCGTCAGGGTGATGGCGCCCAGGCGACGCAGCCGCTCGCTGCGCAGCCGTCCCGACTCCCAGCGGGTGCGTGTGTCCTCAACCAGCCAGGCCCCGGCCACCTCCAGCGCCAGCGCCTCGTCGACCGGGACGGCTGCGCGCACCAGCGCCTCGGCGCGGCCCGGGGCGCGGTCCACGTCCGCCACCGCCAGCCACTGGCAGGAGGCCAGCGCCGAGGCGGCTGGCAGACGCAGGCCGACGCCGCCCACGCTCGCGTAGACGGCCTCGGTGCCGGGGGAGGGGGCGGGGCCACGACGCCGTGCCAGCCACTCCGGGTGCGCCAGGGCCACCACCAGGCCAATGGCGTCGTCGCCGGTCAGGGGATCGGTGCTGGCTGGGGGGTTGGTACTGGTCAGGGGGTTGGTGCCAGCTGGAGGGTGGCTGGGTAGTGTCCCCGGCCTGTCTGGGCCGCTACTGGTTGGGTGGTTGGTACTGGCTGGGGAGCTGCTGGTGGGATCCGCCAGATTAGCGGGGTGCGTACTGACTGTGTCCTGGGCGTTATCCGGGTACTGAGCGCCTGAGGAGTGGGTGCCGGCTGGGTAGTGGGTGGGTGGAGTCTCCGACCTGGTTGGGCTGGCGCTGGTTGGGTTGCCACTGGTTGGGTTGGTGCTGGTTGAGCTGACGCTGGCTGGGCTGCCACTGGCTGGGGCCGTCGGGCTGACCGACGGTCTGGGACGCGGTGGGCTTGCCTCCTGCCCGGGGTCCTGGGTCAGGGCGAGCGGGACCTCACGCAGGGCGCGACGGGCGGCCTGCTCCAGGCGCCTGGCCTCCTGCCGCCAGGCGCTGGCCTGGGAGGCGCCCTCCGCGCCCCGGGCGCCTGACCTGCTCGCTCCGCCCTGGGGGGCGCGCCTCTCGCCACCACCTGGGGGCCTGCCGCCCGAGGCGTCTAGCTCACCGCCTCGACCACCTGTAAAACCGCTGCGCTCGCGGCCACCTGGCCCACCACCTGAGGGCCTGCCGCCCCGGGCGCCACCCGGCCCACCAGCGCCCGGCCCGCTGGCGTCCGGCCCCGTCCGACCCGTCCACCTGCTGGCGCGCAGCCCCCTGGCCAGGGCCGCCAGGTCCCCGCCCCGGGCCCGCAGCCCGGTGGTGAGCAGGGCCGTCACCTCCGCGGCCCGTCGCACCCCCAGCCGGGGCGAGGCCATCAACAGGGCCCGGGCCTCACGCACTGGGGCCGGGAGCAGGGCCACCGCCCGCCCCAGCGGCGTCAGGGTGGCGTCGGCCCCCGTCAGCCCCAGGTCGCGCAGGACGGTTCGGGCGGCCGCGAGCGCGGCGGGTGGTGGGGCGTCCAGCCAGGACAGGCCCTCGCCGTCGGGCACGCCCCAGACCGTGAGCTCCAGGACCGTGCGGGTCAGGTCGGCGGTGAGGATCTCCGGGGTGGGGGCCAGGGGGGCGCGGGCCCAGTCGGTCGGGGTGCAGCAGCGGTAGACAGCCCCCGGCCCCTCCCTCCCGGCGCGGCCCGCCCGCTGGGTGCCGGAGGAGCGCGAGGCCCCCACCGTGACCAGCCCGCTCATGCCCCGGGCCACGTCCAGGCGCGGTTCGCGCGACAGCGTGGAGTCCACCACGACCCGCACCCCCGGCACCGTCAGGGAGGACTCGGCCACGTTGGTGGACACCACCACCCGGCGGCGTCCGGGGGCCGACGGCGTGAGCGCGGCGTCCTGCGCGGCGGCGGGCAGGCGACCGTGCAGCGGCAGGACGTCCACCTCCCCCAGGCCGTCGGCCGGGTCGCGGGCGGACAGCAGGCGGCGCAGGCGGGCCACGACGTCGTCCACCTCCCGGGCGCCGGGGGCGAAGACGAGGACGTCGCCGGGGTCCTCACGCAGTGCCGTGAGCGTCGTGGCCGCTACGTGCGCCAGGAACTCGCGGGGCACGCCGCGCGGCCCCAGGCGCCCGGTGGTCCCGGGCGGCGGGGCCCAGTGCTCGGTGACCGGGTGGAGGACGCCGGGCACCTCCACCAGCGGGGCGGGGGAGCCCGGGCCGCCCAGCAGCCTGCGCAGGCGCACCGGGTCCAGGGTCGCGGACATGGCCACCAGGACGAGGTCCTCGCGCAGGGCGCGGGCGTCCAGCAGGAGGGTGAGCAGGAGGTCGGCCTCCAGGCTGCGCTCGTGGACCTCGTCCAGGACGACGGCGGCGGTCCCGGGAAGCTCGGGGTCGGCCTGGAGGCGGCGCAGGAGCAGCCCGGCGGTGACCACCTCGATACGGGTGGTGGGGCGGGAGACGTGCTCACCGCGCACCGCGTAGCCCACGTCCTGGCCCACCTCCTGGCCCAGGAGGCCGGCCAGACGGCGGGCGGCGGCCCGGGTGGCCAGGCGCCGGGGCTGGGTGACAATAACGCGGCCGGTGGCGGGATTGCGGTCGGCCAGGCTGACGGCCACCAGCGGCGGTACCAGCGTGGTCTTACCGGTTCCCGGGGGCGCGGTGACCACCACCGGCCCGGGTGCGTCGGCCAGGACGGCGCGCAGGCGGTCCAGGGCGGCGACGACCGGCAGATCCGGTGGTGAGGCCAGCAGGGCAGCCAGGGGGTCGGGTAGGCGGTCCGGGCTCATGGTCCTATCCTCCCCGGATCCCTGCCGGACGCTGGCCGAGGGCTCGCGAGTCGTTTCCGCGCAACCAAGTACTAGTCCGTGCACTTAAGTACTAGTCCGTGCACTTTAAGTACCAGCCAGTCGACGCGCCCCGTCCGCGGGCCGCGGCAGCTCTCGGGGTTCCCGATCATTTTGTTGGAGGACCACGCGCCCCGTCCGTGGGCCGTGGGACCCCGTATCGACTTGAGGCATCTGCCACAGTGTCTCGGCGTCCAGTCCCCGGCCACGGCCCGCCGTCGGCTTTGCGCCTGGGTCCTGCACTCGGGCCCCATCCCGCCCAGAACCCCCTGGACCAGGGCAAACACCTCTTCCGGGTCCTGCGAAAAGGGCCCTGAGGCCGATAGGCTGATGCCATGAAGTCTCTCGCCACAGGGCCGCAGGTCTCAGCGCGTCGTGCCGCCGTCTACCGGCTGGTGGGGACCACTCCCAGCGAGAAGCGTGCCCACACCCAGGAGCTGCTCCTGGCTGCCGGGCGTGAGCTGGTGGTGGACAAGGGTATCGGCGCCGTCTCCGTGGGGGACGTCTGTACCCGGGCCGGGTTCACCCGCGGCGCCTTCTACTCCAACTTCACCGACATGGACCACTTCATTCACCGCCTGGCGGAGAACGAGTGGGAGGCCATGACGGCCTTCGTCGACGCCGCGGTGAGTGCGGGCCCCCAGGGGGGCTCCGGCGTCGACCGGACGCCCCGGGCCGACGCCGACCTTCAGGCTGGCGCCGACCCCCGGGCTGGCGCTGACCTCCCCCAGGCCCTGGTTGACCTTGCCGGGCGGCTCATGGAGGTCGTCCCGGTGTCCCGCGAGTTCTACTTCCTCCAGAGCGAGTTCATGGCCTACCTGGTGCGCGACCCCGAGCGCCGCTCGGCCCTGGGCGACGGCTACGAGGTCTTTAAACGGCGTCTCGGCACGGTCCTGGAGACGGAGCTCGCCGTCGTGGGGCGCGAGTGCGTCCTGTCGGTCACGGACACCACCGAGCTGTTCCTGGCTGACGTGGAGCGCTCCATGCGCCTGGGGCTCATCCACGACGACTCCACCCTGGCGGCCTATGTCGACCGCACCCTGGCGGTCATCCTCCTGCGCCTGAGCCAGCCGCTGAGGCAGTGAGGCGGCGGGGATCCGGGGCCGCCCCGAGGGCCGCCCGGAGACCATCGCGGCAAGGCGAAGGGCCGGGGGATCTGGGGCCGCCCGGGTGTGGCAGCAGGGTGTCGGGCCGTGGTACCGGGTAGAAAGGTCCTGGGCCGGGAGTGGTGCCGATGGCGGCCGGTCGCCTACCCGCCAGCCCCGCCCCGTGGCCTCGCCGGGCCGACCCGGGCGTCAGCCGAACGTTTCCTCCAGACCCCGATGACGTGCAAGAGTGCAGGGATAGCTGAAGAAAGGTAGCCAATGAGCCTACACGCAGGAGACCCGTCGTCCCCCCAACCCCCGACCGGGCCAGGTAACCAGCGTGCGTTCTGGCTCCGTCCGGGGCTCCTGGCCCTTCCGCGGCCTATGCTCTCCCACGGCACGTACCCGGTCCTGCACGCATGGTCCGACGGCGACCAGGGCGGTGCCGAGGGTGGTGCCGGTCAGGGGGGCGCTCGGGGCGGCGACCAGAGCGCCCAGGGGGGCGCCAGCCAGAGCGGTACCCAGGGCGGCACCGAGGGTGGTGCCGGTCAGGGTGACGGCCCCGTCGTGCAGCGGATTCCGCTGGTCCCTGCTGGCGAGCTCACCCCGGACGTGGTCGTCGGCTACCCGCAGCTGCGCGGCTACTGTGCGCTGACGGCGGACATCTCCCGGCACCAGGCGGCCCGGATGCTCCGGGGCAGGCTCATTGTCGAGCTCGGTCAGGCCGACCCCGAGGCTGCCGGGGGCACTGGTCGCCTGCGCCGTCAGGACGTCGTGCCCCAGGCCGGGCGGGCCGGTTCTAGCGCCAGCCGACCCGGCTCGGCCACAAGCCAGACCGCCAGCCCGTCCACCGGCCAGCCCGGCCCGGCCACTGGCCTAACCGCCGAGCGAAGCGCAGCTACCTCGCAGGCGGCCCCGGCAGCTCCGGCGTCCCCGTCCCCGGCCGCGTCCCCAGCCGCGGCCCCGGTACCGGACCCTGCCCCCTGGCGTACGGCGTCGAGGGTGACCGGGGTCCAGATCTGGCCCCTGCTGGACCACCTCTACCCGGCCGCCGCTCGGCGTGACGGCCTGGCCCCCCTGGGTCCGACCTGGGCCGGTGCCCCGGACCCGGCGGCCAGCCCCGCCCTGGCCCTGTGGGCCCCTACCGCCCAGGAGGTCACCCTGCTGTCGTGGGAGACCGGCGACCCCACCGGCTCGGTCCCCCTGGTGGAGGGCGAGCCCCGGCGGACCCGCGCCGAGTCCCGCCCGGACGGGCGCTGGGAGGTGGGGTGCGGCGCCGTCGGGGCAGGGGCGCAGTACCTGTGGGAGGTACGGGTCTACGTACCCGCCACCGGGCGGGTGGAGACCAACGTGGTCACCGACCCCTACGCGCCCGCCCTGACCGTTGACTCCCGGCGCGCCGTCGCCGTCGACCTGCGCCTGGACGCCCTGGCCCCCCGCCAGTGGGCCACCACCCCGAGCCCCCGCGTGACCAGTGACGCCGCCCGGGCCATCTACGAGCTCCACGTGCGCGACTTCTCAGCGGCGGACCCCACGGTGCCTGAGGGGCTGCGCGGCACCTACGCCGCCTTCACCGTGGACAGCCAGGGCACCCGCCACCTGCGGGACCTGGCCGAGGCGGGCATGGACACCCTCCACCTCATGCCCACCTTCGACATCGCCACCATCCCCGAGGAGCGCTCGCGCCAGAAGGTCCCGGCGGTCCCCGCCTCCTGGGGCCCCGTGTCGGTGGTGCCCCAGCAGGCGGTGGCCGCCGTGGCCGACGAGGACGCCTACAACTGGGGCTACGACCCCTACCACTGGCTCGCCCCCGAGGGCTCCTACGCCACCGAGGGGCACCAGGACGGCGGGGCGCGGGTGGCCGAGCACCGTGCCATGGTCGGGGCCCTGCACGCCATGGGCCTGCAGGTGGTGCTGGACCAGGTCTTCAGCCACACCGCCGCCTGCGGGCAGGAGGGTCGCAGCGTCCTGGACCGGGTGGTGCCGGGCTACTACCACCGCCTTGACGAGTGCGGCCGCGTCCAGGGCTCCTCCTGCTCCAACAACGTCGCCACCGAGCGGGCCATGGCCCGACGGCTCATGATCGACGCCTGCGTCACCTGGCGCGTGGCCTACGGGGTGGACGGGTTCCGCTTCGACCTCATGGGCCACCACTCGCGCGCCACCATGGAGGCGGTGCGCGACGCCCTGGCCCGGGCCGACGCCGTCGCCGTCGCCCAGGCGCAGGCCGGTGACGGCGGGGCCGACGCCGCACGCACCCGCGGTCAGGGCGCACGCGGCCAGGGCGCACGCCCCCGCCCCGCCCCGCCCGGGACCGACGCCGTCGCCGCGACCCTGGGGCCCGCGTCCCGTCCCCGGCAGCGCGCCTTCCTGTACGGGGAGGGCTGGAACTTCGGGGAGGTCAAGGACAACGCGCTGTTCATCCAGGCCACCCAGGGCCAGCTCGCCGGGACCGGGATCGGCACCTTCAACGACAGGGTGCGTGACGCCCTGCGCGGCGGGGGCGTGGCCGACCTGGATCCCCGGGCGCACCAGGGGCTGGGCACCGGGGAGTACCTGGAGCCCAACCGGTACGAGGCCCTGGACGTGGTCCGCCAGCAGGAGGACCTGGCCTGGCGTACGGACATTGTGCGCCTGGCCCTGGGCGGCAACCTGCGCGACCTCGTCCTGCCCGAGGAGGACGGGGTGTGGCGGCGCGGTGACGAGATCGTCTACGGCCAGGTCCCGGCCGCCTACGGCGTCGAGCCCGTGGAGAGCGTCAACTACGTGGAGTCCCACGACAACGAGACCCTCTACGACGTCCTGGCGGCCAAGCTGCCCGAGGGGGTCAGCCTGGCCGACCGGGCGCGCATGAGCACCCTGTGCCTGGCCGCCGTGACCCTGGGGCAGTCGCCCGTGCTGTGGCTGGCGGGGACCGAGCTCCTGCGCTCCAAGTCCCTGGACCGCAACTCCTACGACTCCGGTGACCACTTCAACGCCATTGACTGGTCGGGCCGGGACAACGGCTGGGGCCGGGGTCTGCCGCCCGCGACCTGCAACCGGGACCTGTGGATGGTGCAGTCCGGCCTGCTCGTGCGCGAGGACCTACGGCCCGGGCCCGAGCACATTGCCCTGGCCCGGAAGATGGCCCTGGACCTGCTGCGGATCCGCCGCTCGACGCCGCTGCTCACCCTGGGGTCGGCCGACCTCATTAAGGAGCGGGTCTCCTTCCCCGCCCGCATGGGAGGGCAGCCAGGCTGCCCGCCCGGGGTCATTGTCATGCTCGTGGACGACGGGGCGGGCTCGGGGGACATCGACCCGCGGTTCGACGGGGTCCTGGTGGTCTTCAACCCGACGCCGCGCATGGTGGAGGTCGGTGCGGAGGCCCTGGTGGGGCGCAGCTTCCGCCTGCACCCGGTCCAGGCGGCCGGGGCCGACCCCCTGGTGCGGGCCACCGCCTTCGACATGGGGACGGGCTCGGTGAGGGTGCCCGGCCGGACCGCAGCCGTCCTGGTCGAGTCCTGAGTGTTGACTCCTGTCGCCCGTCTCCTGTAGCCCGTCTCCTCCGCGAGAACGGTACTTGTTCGTCGCGAGAACGGTACTTATTGCTCGTGAGAACGGTACTTGTTTGCCGCGAGACGGGATGCCCTGTCCTGATGCCCTTCTGGCGCCTGCGGGTTCTGGGGGCGGACCGCTTCTGCGGGTCTTGGCCCTACAGCCAGGCCGGAGGTTGCTGACCGTGGGTGATGGGGCCTCTTGCGGGGTACGGTCCAGGGGTTGCTGGCCGTGAGGCCGGAGGATAATCAGGATGTGCGAGATCTTCTGGCGCAATTATGGACAATTATGTGGTGCTATGCGTAGTCTGCCGTGCGTCTGCTGTCCTGTCTGCTGTGCGTGTCGCAATCTGAGGATCAGAGCCAGCCCCACCCCGCCCCCGCCTTTGTACACTCAATGTCCACGCAGGTCAGGGGCCTGGGTTCTGGTACGGCCAGGGGTGCCCTCCGCCCTGATCCTCAGATTGCGACAGAACGGTTGCCTGGTGCCACGCAGGCTTGTGCATAAACCTCCGAGTACCTGTTCCTCACGGGAACGGCAGTGTGTGCGGTCGTCTCCCAAGGGGGTGGTCGCGCTGCGACCAGGGCCGATTACCTGGGGTGGCGGCCGGGACCGGTCGTCTGGGGTGGCCGGCCTTGCCTCCGTTGCTGTGCTGACACGGATACCAGATTGCGTAGAGTCGCCCGGGAGGGAGCCCGTTCACCTCGTGCGGTGCCGGGTGCTGGGCGCGTCTCTTTCGCTCCGCCGTTGACCACGACACCGGTTGGGTCTGGCACCGGGTGCACGGGGCGCGCTCAGCCAGGGAGGTACCGCTGCGCTTCTCGAAGGGTCTGGCACCGGGCAGGGCGCGCAGACTGGGAATGGTGCCGTATAGGGAGGCGGCGTGGTGCCGGGCGCCGCCAGCGGACTGCGTCTGCGCTTAGACGTACGGGGGAGGGCGGTCCTGCCTGAGCTGCTGGTGCTTACCGTCGGCCGTACCTGGACGTACGGGAGAGGGGTCGCGGGCGCAGGTGGTCGGGCAGGTCGGTGACCGCCGTACCTGGATGTACTAAGGGAAGGGCTGACCTGCTGCCGGTCAACCGGTGGGCGGTCCGTACCTGGACGTACCAGGGAGGCGGCGTGGTCGCTCAGGAAGTGGCCTCACGGCGTCGGCTGAGCTCAGCCAGGACCCGGGCGGCGGCGTCGGCGGGATCCTCGTGCTCCCAGACACGCACGACGCTCCAGCCCAGCTCGGCCAGGCGCGCGTCGGTGTCGGCGTCGCGGGCCCGGTTGCGCTCGATCTTCCAGCGCCACCACTCGCCGTTGCGGTTGGGGAGGCTACCGTGCTGCGGGCAGCCGTGCCAGAAGCAGCCGTCGACCTCCACCGCGACCCTCCAGCGCGTGAAGGCGATGTCAACCCGACGCCGCGGCAGCCCGGGGACCTTGTACTGCACCCAGTAGCGCAGCCCCGCCGCGAACAGGCGGCGCCGCAGGGCCACCTCCGGGCCCGTGTCCTGGCGGGGGAGGCGCGCGTAGCGCTGACTCACCGCCGCGTCCGACGGCGCCACCCGCTCGGGCTCGGGGGCCTGCCCCGCGCTGCTGGTACCCATAGCGGAATGGTACGCAGACCCGCGGCGCGGACCCGTTGAGGGGCAGCATGGGCGGCGCAGCGCCGACCTCGCCCCCGGACGGCGCGGTCCCGTGGGCGGGGGCAGTAGCTCGGTGGATGCTGCCACCGGCGGATTGGTACAGTCCGTGGCGCGCGCCGCCCGCTGGCGGTCCTGCCCGCGTGCGGTCCCGTGGGCGGAGCGCGGCAGACGGTGCGGTAGCCCGTGCCGCGGGTGCTCCTTGAGTGCGGGGCGCGTCGATAGTCGCACAGGGCTGGCACGCCTTCCTCGGACGCGGGGCGTTCTTGAGTGCGGGGCGCGTCGCCCGTCTGGCGGCACCGGGCCGTGCCCGCCTGAACGCCCTACGGAGTGCCAGTCGAATGTCCTGGACCACACTCCCTGGTCCGCACCGCCAGCGGGGCCGATCCTCTAGGCTCGCGCTTGTGAGACCCTTCCTGCTCCTGGCCACCCGTGCTGACGACGGACCCGCCGACGCCGAGTACGAGTCCTTCCTCACCTGTACCGGCCTGGCCGAGCGCGAGCTCGTCCGCCACCGTCTCGAGGCGGAGCCCCTGCCCGAGATCCGCCTCGAGGACTGGTCCGGGATTATGGTGGGCGGCTCCCCGTTCAACATGATCACGCCCGAGCACGCCAAGTCGGCGGTCCAGCACCGCGTCGAGGCTGAGGTCCGCGCCCTGCTCGACCGCCTGGTGGAGGCCGACTTCCCCTTCATGGGCGCCTGCTACGGGGTGGGCGCGCTCGGCCGCCACCAGGGCGCGGTCATTGACGCACGCTACGCCGAGCCGGTCAGCGCCCCGGAGATCACCCTGACCGACGCGGGCCGGTCCGACCCCGTGTGCGCCGGGATGGCCAACCCCTTCCGCGCCTTCGTGGCGCACAAGGAGGCGATGAGCGTCGTCCCGGACGGCGTCGTCGTCCTCGCCACGAGCAGCAGCTGCCCGGTGCAGATGCTGCGCGTGCGCACCAACCTGTACGCCACCCAGTTCCATCCCGAGCTCGACGGCGCCTCCCTGGGGCACCGCCTGAGCTTCTACACCGGGCACGGCTACTTTGCCGACGACGAGCTGGCGCGCCTCCAGGCCTGGGCGCTGACCCAGGACGTGAGCTCCTCCTGGGCGGTCCTGCGCAACTTCGTGGCCGTCCACGCCCGCTAGAGCGGTGGAATCGTATTGATGGTAGTCACTAAGATTTTACGCTCAAAATGTCGGTCCACAGATCTGATATCTGCACAAGAACGAGAGATGGTTCAGGAAGTTCGTGGAGTCTACCCTGACTTCGCATTTGGTTAGAAATCAAAATTTCCCTAATGCAACGTTGTGGCGGCGTTCCTATTGTAAGTAGTCTAATGGATTGGAGTGTGCGTGTCTTCTCAGGATTATGCGGCCTGGTTTTCTTCCGTCGGTACTGTTGGCGCTCTAGTTGTCGCACTATATCAAGTATTTTCTGGAGTTCGTCAGGATCGGTTTGACCGTCGACGCGCACAGGCCTGTAAACTTTCAGCCTGGCCATTTGAAAATGGTGACATTATTGTAGTTAACAACCATTCTGGTGAACCAGTTTATGATGCGGTTGTGACGTTTGTCGTTAAAGATGGAGATGGAAGGCATGCTGGAATCTCAGGAAGCCGACATGTGCTTCGAGTACTTCCTCCTGGTAGCTGGAAATTTGAGTCTCCTGTCGGGTGGGGAGGTATGTCTGCCTATCCAGGGGTTGAGCTCGCATTCTCTGACGTCAGCGGCAGGCATTGGTTGCGAACATCGCGTGGGCACTTGAAGTTGCTGCGAAAGACTAACCCTATAAAATATTATAACATAATCCTGCCATATACGTCCGCAAGACTGACGCCTGTAAATTTGAGTGCGTAAATGATGCTGTACACAGATACGTCATTACTTGGATGTGAAATAATTTATCTTTTCGAAAATCGCGATGTGATATAAATAGAGTTAGAATTAAAGCTTATTTATGGCCGGAATTAAACAAGATCGGTGTGTGGTGGTGTGGTTGGGAGGTGCTCGAGGTCGTAGTCGAAGGTGCGGTTGGTGATGTAGGTGGTGAAGGCCGTGAAGGTTTTCTCCGGGGTGTCGCGTTGGAGGTTGGCGATGTTGTTCTTGGCGGCGTCCCGTACGTGTTCCGTGGGGTTGTGGTCGGGGGCGTAGGGGGGAAGGTAGATGGGTGTTATGCGTTCCAGGGCCTGGCCGGGGGCGTAGAGGTCGGTCAGGGCCCTGGCGTGGTGGAACCTGGCGTTGTCCAGGACGACGGCGATCTTCTTTCCCTCCTCGGTCTCGCGTTGGAGGCGGCCCCGTCATGAGGATGGTCTGCTCGGTGTTCTGGTCTCCCTCGATGGGGTAGATCCTCATTCTCCTGGTCGTCAGGCTCAGCGCCCCGAAGAACGACTGGCTCGCCTTCTCACGGTCCACGTACAGCCTTGTCCTCCTCCCGGGGAGGCCACGTGCGCCTTGTCTCGGCCTCGTGGCGGGCGCGGACCTCGTCGACGGTGTAGACCTCCCAGCCCTCCTGGAGCAGGTCGTTGACCTGGTGCCGGGTCCCGGTCATCCGCCTGGTGACGGCCTCCTCGTCGCGGCGCCCCCCGAACGGGTCGGGGCAGCAGAGGCTCATTCCCAGGAAGCGCATGAGCAGCAGGTCAGGAGGAGTCCGACCTGTACTCGACTCCGAATCCTGTCTGCACGACGTCCCTGAGGGCCGGGACGTCCCAGAAGGCGGCCTTGACTCCCGACTCCGAGGGCGGCTTACTGAGAATCTCCTCCAGCTCCTCCTTCTGCGCCCTCTTGAGTTTTGCGGCGTTCTCGTTTCCGGCGTGACCGGTCACCACGGATCCCAGCCTGTACCTCCGCCATTCCGAGAGCCACTCGCGTACCGTCTTCTCGGTCCGCTCAACCATCTCCGCGATAATGTCCAGGCCGACGCCACGGGCGGCGTACACAATCGCCTCCGCCCCCGTCCGCACAAGCTTGTAGGTGTCCGAACGCTTCTTCCACCTGATGAGGACGTCCCGCTCCCCGCCCGTCACGTCGACCCGCACAAGACCACCCCTGTACGAGATACTCCGCAGACGTCAACCAGGAACCCCGCAGAAGCCACCCCAGAATACCGTTTTGGTTAATTCCGGCCATAGTTCGCACTATACTGTTTGTTCCTGAATTTTATTGCGTTAGCGCGAATAATCGAACAATTTAATAATCGAACGTCATTTCAGAAATGTGGTTTTTCGATCCTACGGAGGGCGCGCTGGGTGAGCTTGTCGTAGAAGGGATGGTCCCTGGCGGCTCCCCTGGTGGAGAGCATGTGGGGACCGCAGCCGGGACCGAGCCGGGGGTGCCGCGGGAGCTGAGCGAGGGTGCGCCAGGCGGCGGAGCTCGTGCGTCGGGCACGCAGCGGTGAGTAGACTGCCGACCACGACGGCGCCGACACCCGGCCCGCCAGCCCACACCCCGGTCGGAAGGACGCCCGTGTCGAAGAGGAAGCTCATTGAGGTCGCGCTCCCCCTCGACGCCATTAACGCGCAGTCTGCCCGCGAGAAGTCGATCCGCAAGGGCCACCCGTCAACACTCCACCTGTGGTGGTCGCGGAAGCCGACGGCCACGGCGCGGGCGGTCCTCTTCTCCCAGCTGGTGGACGACCCCTCGGAGCGCTACGAGGAGTTCCGCGAGGCGGCGGCCGCCAGCGGCGAGGCCGACCCGGACGAGGCGGCCCGGAGCAGGGTGCTCTCCGAGCGGCAGCGGCTGTTCACCCTCATCACCCGCCTGGTGGACTGGGACAGCATCGGGGATGAGCACCTGCTGCGGGAGGCCCGGGAGGAGATCCTCCGCTCGACGGACGGTGAGCCCCCGGCGATCCTCGACCCCTTCGCGGGAGGCGGATCGATCCCCCTGGAGGCGCAGCGCCTCGGCCTCGAGGCCCGGGCCTCTGACCTCAACCCCGTGGCCGTCCTCATTAACAAGGCGCTCATTGAGATCCCGCCGCGCTTCGCCGGGCGCCCGCCCGTGTTCCCCGGCGCCGACGACGGCACCCGCCCCTGGCCGGGCGCCCACGGCCTGGCCGAGGACGTGCGCCGCTACGGGGAGTGGATGCGCCAGGAGGCCTACCGCCGCATTGGCCACCTCTACCCTAGGGCTAAGCTTCCCGACGGCAGCGAGGCGACCGTTATCGCGTGGATCTGGGCCCGGACGGTGACCTGCCCGAACCCAGCCTGCGGTATTGAGATGCCGCTCGTCTCCAAGTGGTGGCTGGGGAAGAAGAAGGGCAAGGAGGCCTACATTGTTCCGACGGTCGTGGGCGACCATATTGAGTACTCTATAGGGCACGACCCCAAGGAGGCGCCGACCAAGGAAAACGACGGAACTATCTCAGGCCGTCGCGGGTCGATATGTCTTGCCTGTAGAAGCTCCATATCTATGGATTATATTCGCGCTCAAGGCCGGAGCGGATCCATGGGGGCGCATCTTGTGGCTCTGGCATGCGAGGGGCATAGATCTAGGATCTATGCCGCACCGACACGTGATCATGATGTTGCGGCCGCGGTCTCTCCTCCTTCCGGGATGCCTAATAGGAGGATTGCTGATAATCCTCGCTGGTTCTCCTCGCCGATGTACGGATTCAGTACTTTCGACTCGCTGTTCACTCCGCGGCAGGCCGTAGCGCTCACCACCTTCTCAGATCTCGCGGGGGGGGGCGCGATCAGGTGCTCGCCGACGCGCTCGCCGCCGGGCTCCCCGAGGGGGAGCGCCTGGAGGAGGGCGGGTCGGGCGCCGCCGCCTACGCGGACGCTGTGGCGACGTACCTGGGTTTCGTTGTCTCCCGTCTTTCTGACTATTCTTCCTCTCTCAATACCTGGGCGAGCAACCCGCAGATGGAGATCCTGCGGAACGTCTTCGCGCGCCAGGCGCTGCCCATGGCGTGGGATTTTGCGGAAGGGAACCCCTTCGCCGCGTCGTCGGGGAGCTTGGCCATTATGGTCCGCGCAGTGTCGCAGTCCATCGAGAAAGTTCCTGCGAAGGGTAGCTATGTGGTCGAGCAGGCCGACGCCGCCTCCCGCGGCTACTCGAACGCCGTCATATCGACCGACCCTCCCTACTACGACAATATTGGCTACTCGGACCTGTCCGACTTCTTCTACGTGTGGCTCCGCCGCTCCCTGCGCAATATCCACCCGCACCTGCTCTCCACGGTGCTCGTACCCAAGGAGGAGGAGCTCGTCGCCAACCCCTACCGCCACGGCGGCAAGGAGGGCGCCCGCGAGTTCTTCGAGCACGGCTTCGAGGACGTCTTCGCCCGTGCGCGCCAGGGCGCGAACCCGGACTACCCCGTCACCGTCTACTACGCCTTCAAGCAGTCCGAGACCTCGAAGGCGGGCCGCACCTCCACCGGCTGGGCCACCATCCTCAGCGCCATTATCCGCTCCGGGTGGACCATTACCGCCACCTGGCCCATGCGCTCCGAGCGCGGCGGGCGCATGACGAGCGTGGGCACCAACGCCCTGGCCTCCTCCATAGTCCTCGTCCTGCGACCCCGCCCCGAGGACGCCCCGGCCACCGACCGGCGCGCCCTGGTGCGCGAGCTGCGCTCCACCCTCCCCGAGGCCGTGGAGACACTGCGCTCCGGGGGCGTCGCCCCCGTGGACCTCGCCCAGGCGGCCATCGGCCCCGGCATGAGGGTTTTCTCCGGGTACACGCGCGTCATTAGCCCGGACGGGACCGACATGAGCGTCGACGACGCCCTCGCCCAGATCAACGCCGTCCTCGACGAGGTCCTCACCGACCAGGACGACGACCTCGACCCCGACACCCGCTGGTGCCTCGCCTGGTACGAGGACCACGGCTTCGACGCGGGCCCCTACGGAGAGGCCGAGACCCTCGCCTCGGCGCGCAACGCCTCCATCGACGGCCTGCGCCGCGCCGGCGTCCTCACCGCGGGCGGCGGCCGCGTCCACCTCATCGACCCCCAGTCCCTCCCCGCGGACTACGACCCCCGGACCGACGACCGCGTCTCCTGCTGGGAGGTCGTCCTCCACCTCGCCCGGGCCCTGGAGGCCACCGGCCTCGACGGGGCCGGGCGGCTGCTCGCGGCGGCCCGCGAGCGCGGCCTGGACGGCGAGGTGCTGCGCTCACTGGCCTACCGCCTCTACTCCCTGGCGGAGCAGGGAGGTAGGACGGAGTCCGGCGTCCTGTTCAACGCGCTCGGCAGCTCCTGGCCGGAGATCAAGGCGGCCGCCCGCCCCACCACGACAGCCCCCGGCGGCCAGACCGCCATCGACCTCGGCGCCCTCGAGGAGTACTGACATGCCCGCGCCCTCCAACCACGCCCGCGTCGGCGAGGCCATTGTGATCCTGGCCAAGGTGCTCGGCCCCTGGATCACCCAGGTCCTCCAGGGCCGGATCCCGGCGAACACGACGTGGCCGGAGCTCCTGGAGGCCAAGGACGGCTACCCCTCCGGCAGGCGGTACAGCGCGGGTGACCTGCAGTGCCAGCTGCGGATCATTACCGAGCGCGTCGGCGGCCTCGGCTTCCTCTTCAGCGGGATCCTCTCCCGCGGCGAGCAGAACCTGGCCGGGGAGCTGCGCGAGGTCCGCAACACCTGGGCGCACTCCACCCAGTTCAGCGCCGACGACGCCTACCGCGCCCTGGACACCGCCGAACGACTCCTCAAGGCCGTCAGCGCCCCACAGGCCGCCGCCCGCGTCCGCCAGCTGCGCCTCGACGTCCAGCGCAGCACCTACGAGGCGGCCGCGCGCCGTGACACGCGCGCCGCCGCCGTCGCCATGCCCGGCCTCGGGGAGGACGGGCTCGCCCCCTGGCGCGAGGTGGTCCGCCCCCACAGCGACATCGTGTCCGGGGACTTCGGGCAGGCCGAGTTCGCCGCCGACCTCCACCAGGTCGCCCAGGGCGAGGGCGCTGAGGAGTACGTGTCCCCGACCCGCTTCTACGAGCGCACCTACCTCACCGAGGGCCTCAAGACCCTCCTGCGGATGAGCGCCAGGCGCCTGGGCGGGGACCGCAACGCCCAGGCGGTCATTAACCTGCAGACGACCTTCGGGGGCGGCAAGACCCACTCCATGCTCGCCGCCTGGCACCTGGCGGGCGGCACACCGCTGAGGGAGCTCCCACAGGAGGTGCAGGACCTCCTTAAGGACTACCCGCTGCCCGACCACGTCAACCGGGTCGCCGTGGTCGGCAGCGAGATCTCCCCCGGCCAGCCCTCCACCAAGCCCGACGGGACGGTCGTCAGCACCCTGTGGGGCGAGCTCGCCTGGCAGCTCGGCGGCGCCGAGGCGTACGAGACCCTCGCCCAGGCCGACCGCACCGGCACCAACCCGGGTCGCGCCCTGCGGACCCTCCTGGCCCGTTACGCCCCCGTCCTCGTCCTCATTGACGAGTGGGTCGCCTACGCGCGGGGCCTGTACCGGCGTGACGACCTCGTCGGGGGGAGCTTCGACACCCAGTTCACCTTCGCCCAGGAGCTCACCGCCGCCGTCCAGGGGACGCCCGGGGCCCTCCTGCTGGTGTCCATCCCCGCCTCCGACGTCCGCGATGGCACTATGACCCGGGCCTCCGAGCTGGAGATCGGCGGGGAGGGCGGGCGCGAGGCGCTCCAGCGCCTCCAGCACGTCGTCGCCCGTGTTGCCCACAACTGGAGCCCGGCCACCTCCGGGGAGAGCTTCGAGATCGTCCGCCGCCGGCTCTTCGCGGACCTCGACGCCGAGGCCACCCGCAGGCGCGACGCCACCGTCAAGCACTTTATGACCTACTACAGGCACCAGCGCGGCGAGCTGCCCCGGGAGACCTTCGAGATCGACTACGAGAGGCGCCTGCGTGCCGCCTACCCGATCCACCCCGAGCTCTTCGACAGGCTCTACGGGGACTGGTCCTCCCTGGAGCGCTTCCAGCGCACCCGCGGCGTCCTGCGCCTCATGAGCGCCGTCGTCCACTCCCTGGTCCGGGCCGGCGACGACTCCCCGCTCATTATGCCCGGCTCCGTGCCCCTCGACGACGCCGCGGTCCGCGACGAGATCGCCAGCTACCTGGACGACGCCTGGCGCACCATTATCGAGAAGGACGTCGACGGGGAGAGGGCCACGCCGCTGCAGATCGACCGCGACCGCCCGCTCTTCGGCAAGCGGGCCCTGACCCGCCGTATCGCCCGGGCGCTGTTCCTCGGCTCGGCGGCCACGCTCGACTCCGCCCACAAGGGGATCGAGCGGGAGCAGCTCTTCCTCGGCGTGGCCATGCCGGGTGACACGCTGGGGAACTTCGGCTCCTCGCTCCAGCTCCTCACCGACCGGGCGACCTACGTCTACACCGAGGGGAGCCGCAGCTGGTACGACCGGCAACCGTCGATCAACCGCATGGTCATTGACCGCGCCGACGCCCTCGAGGCGGAGGACGTCGCCCAGGCCGGGGTCGAGGTGCTCCGGGGCCTGGCCGGGACCGCCCCGGAGTTCAGCGCCGTGGACGTCGCCCCCACCTCCACCGGGGACGTGCCCGACTCGCCCAGCACCAGGCTCGTCCTCCTCCACCCGCGGCACACGGTCGGCGGGAGGGCGACCGCCCTGACCGGCCCCGGCACGGAGTTCGCCAGCGAGCTCCTCGGTCGGCGGGCCTCCGCCCCCAGGGTGAACACGAACGCCCTCGTCCTGCTCGCCCCGGACAAGGAGCGCTGGAACGACGCCGACCACGCCCTGCGCCTCTACCTGGCGTGGTCGGAGATGGCCGGCCCCGACTCCGTGCGCGCGCACGACCTCACCCAGAGCCAGGCGGCGCAGGCCCGCGGCAAGGCGGACGAGGCGCGTGCCGCCGCGGAGCGGGCCGTCTCCGCCGCGTGGCTCTGGGCCCTCTACCCCGTCCAGCCCGACGGCTCCCGCCCCTTCACCATTGAGGGGACGCGCGTGGACGGCTCCGAGCCGCGTGCGGCCGTGCGCGCCGGGACCAGGCTCGGTAAGGAGGACGTCGTCCTCACCTCGGCCACGGCCACGACCGTCGCCCTCCAGCTCAACGGCCCCAACCTGCGGGCGAGGTGGAACGAGGGGAGGATCACCGCCGCCGAGCTGTGGAGCATCTTCACCCGCTACCCCTACATGCCCCGCCTGCGTGACGAGAGGGTCTTCCTCGCCGCGGTGTCGAGCGTCATGGACGACATAGGCTGGGAGACCACCGGGCTCGGGTTCGCCCTGGCCGGCGGGTACGACCCTGAGCGCGGCGACTTCACGGACCTGCGCATCCCCCTGGAGGACGAGACCCCGCAGGTCACCGGGCAGACGGTCCTGGTCTCCCCCGCCCTGGCCCGCGCCCAGCGCAGGCGGGAGGAGGCCGAGCGGGCGCGTCCCCAGGAGCAGACCGGCCGGGACCCGGCGGCGTCCGCTGACGCGGAGGGGCCCCGCACCCCGCGCCCCGGTCCTGGGGGCCGGTCCGCCCGCCCGGGACCGGGGCGGGCCAGCGCGGACGGCACCCGGTTCAGGGGCGCCGCCGAGCTGGACCCGACCGGCGACGTCGCCGCCCAGCTCACCGCCCTGGCCGAGGAGATCCTCGTGCACCTCCAGCGCGGGGCGGACAGCCTCGAGATCGCCGTGAGCATTGACGCGACCCGCCGCGGGGGGTTCGACCGGGACACCGTCCGCACCGTCACCGAGAACGCGCGCGTGCTCGGCCTCAAGCCGGGACGGTTCACGGAGGGCTGATGGACCCCATTGCTGGCAGGAGGGGCGCGATGCTGCTGACGTTCGCCGCGGACACGAGGCCGGGGCAGGAGCGCTCGCCCGGGCTCCTGCCCCGGCTCAATGCCCGCCGCCGATACCGCCACCATCTTCTCGCTCGCCCTCCCCTACGGGGCCGCGCCGAAGGGTCGTATCGTCTTCTCGGTGAGACGTCCCGACAAGCGTGACGAGCCCGTCGTCGACGTCGTGTCGATTCCTGAGCCTGAGCGGAGGAAGTCGTGATCACGCGCGAGGAGGCAGTTCGTATTGTCCGCACCAGATTCCGGTCGGAGAACACCGAGATCGGGGACAATGTCCTGGAGGACGATGACTGGTACGACTTCCCCTACCGTTGGACGGGTCCTGGCCGCATGGCACCGTTCGGTATGCCGATGGGTGTGCTCGTGAGCAAGAGGGACGGCTCAGCGAAGATTGTCCACTCCCATCCCGGTGATGAAGGATTCGACATCCATTTCAGGATCTACGACGCCATCCACCCCACGGAGGAGACCGACGAGGAGGATGAGGACCTCGACCTGTCCGATCTCGAGCCCATCCCCGTGGACTACTACTGACTACTACCAGCAGCACCCCCAGGCCCCCGCCATCGTCATAGTGCCGGGGACTCGGTCCCAGGGAGCACGTCTTTACCGGGGCACCAGGGCGCGCTGGCCCCGCCACTGCCGCCAGTGCCGGCGTGAGGCAGGCGCCCCATGGGTGACCGGGGAGGCCCACGTCATCTGCGGCCTGAGCGGCCCGGTTCCAGCGCTCCCACAGGCTCCCCTGGCAGACTCGGCGTATGACGATGCCTGCCGCAACGCTTCCCGTAGCGCTCCCCGCCAGCCCCGACTGGTCCCACCTGTGGGACGAGGCAGTGTCCCGCCTCGCCCCGGCCTCCCCCGACCCCCACGGCCTGTGGCCCGCCCTGGTGATCCTGGCCGCCGTCCTGGCCCTGCCGACCCTGCGTCGCTGGGGCCGCACCCTGACCACGATCGTCCACGAGGCCGGACACGCGGGCGTCGGCATCCTCGTGGGCCGGCGCTTCCACGGCTTCGTGGTGGGGCGTGACCTGGGCGGACACGCCGTGACCAGCGGCAAGCCCACCGGCCCGGGCCGAGCCCTGACCTCCTGGGCCGGCTACCCCGCCCCCGCCCTGCTGGGCCTGGGCCTGGTCGCGGCCGCCCTGGCCGGCTGGGGCGGTGCGGTGCTCGGCGTGGCTATCGTGGTCCTGCTCGGCCTGCTGGTCATGTCCCGCTCGCTGCTCACCGGCTTCCTGGTGCTCCTCTCCGGCCTGGCCGCGCTCGCCCTGTGGTGGTGGGGCGCCACCTGGCGCGACGCCGCCGTGGCCGGGCTCGGCCTGGTCCTGCTGCTGGGTGCCTGGGACTCCCTGCGCGACGTCGCCGCCTCCGGGGACCCGAACCAGGACCACGGGACCCTGGCCTCCCTGACCCCACTGCCCGCGGGCTTCTGGCTGTTCACCTGGTTCCTGGCCGACGCCGCCGCGACCGCGGGCGCCGCCTGGCTGATCTGGCAGGCCCTGGCCCAGGCGTGATAGCCCGGGTGTGGCGGCCGCACCGAGACACCCCGCACCCCAAAACCCCTCAGGCGGGGTCTTGGGCCGGGCAGGATGGCCCGGGTGTGGCGGCCTGGGCGCGGCGTCGGACCAGTGGCTGGAGGCCCAGGCGGGCCCTGGGCCGGGTGAGACCTCGCGAGTCTGTGGGGCGCTGGATCCTCACCGGACCCCGTTGGTGGCCGTGAGAAGGGCCGTTCGCCCTGCACTGGCTGTCCCACCCCGTGGGATAGCCCCCACGTGCCGCAAGAACAGCAGATTGGTGCGCTCCAGGGGCTCCAGGTCGGCGGCCGGGGCCCCGCCGCAGGGGTTGCGCCGGGCTAAAAAATAGATATCATTTTGCTAGCCAAGGAGGTTCTCATGTCCACTGCTCCCACCACCCCTGCCGCTCCCACCGGCCCTGAGGCCCCGGGGCGGGCGCCCGACGCCCTCGCGCACCCCTCCGGCCGCGTCGACATCGCGGAGCGGCCCGCCCGCACCGCCGGCCCCGCGGCCGCCTTCATCACCCTCGTCCTCCTGCTGGCGCTCATGGCGGGGGCGGTCGTCCTGTTCGTCAGCGGCGCCGTCGCCGCCGACGCGGGCAGGCCCGTGGGGGTGCCCCTGATTATCGGCGGGTCCGTGGGGTTCGTGCTCACGACCCTGCTGCTGGTCACCTCCCTCGTCATCGTCGTCCCCGGCCAGACCAGCGTCCGCCAGTTCTTCGGCCAGTACATCGGCACCGTGCGGCGTACCGGGCTCGTGCTCGTCCCGCCGCTGACCACCGGCAAGAAGGTCTCGGTCAAGGTCCACAACTTCGAGACCAGCGAGCTCAAGGTCAACGACCTGGACGGCAACCCCGTCAATATCGCCGCCATCGTCGTGTGGCAGGTGGCCGACACCGCCCGCGCCGTCTTCGCCGTCGAGGCCTACGAGGAGTTCATTAAGGCGCAGGCCGAGTCCGCGCTGCGTCACGTGGCCACCACCCACCCCTACGACGAGCCCGGCCCCGGCGAGACCTCCCTGCGCGGGGGCACCGACGTCGTCTCCGCCGAGCTGGCCACCGAGGTCGCCGCCCGGGTCGCGCTGGCCGGCCTGGAGATCGTCGAGGTCCGCATCTCCTCGCTCGCCTACGCCCCCGAGATCGCCCAGGCCATGCTCCAGCGCCAGCAGGCCGGTGCCGTCATCGCCGCCCGCGAGCAGATCGTCGAGGGTGCCGTCACCATGGTCGACCAGGCCCTCAGGCGCCTGGAGGACGGCGACGTCGTCACCATGGACGACGAGCGCCGGGCCCAGATGGTCTCCAACCTGCTGGTCGTGCTGTGCTCCGACCAGCGCACCCAGCCCGTGGTCAACACCGGCTCCCTCTACGCCTGAGACGGACCCGTGGCGGGAAGGGAGCGCAAGCAGGTCCTGCTCAGGCTGGACCCCGCCGTCCACGCGGCCGTGGCCAAGTGGGCGGCGGACGAGCTGCGCTCGGTCAACGCCCAGATCGAGGTCATTCTGCGCCGCGCGCTTACCGACGCCGGTCGGGGCGTGCGCGCGGCGCCCCTGCGTGGGCGGGGGCGGCCGCGCAAGGAGGCGTCGGGGCGCGACGGCGAGGGCGTCAGGGGAGCTGACAGGGTAGTCGCAGATGGCGGGAGAGTTGGGAGTATGGTTGAGGACGATGGAAAAGCTAATAAGAAGGCCGAAGTCAATGAGAGAGTGGATAAAGTAATTGATAATGGTGAGTAAGCTGGGAAAATAGTCCAAGATGAGGTAGCCGGGAGGACGACTAAGGGCGGTAGGAGAACCGGGAAGGTGGTCGAGAATGGCAGCTCCCGGGGCGGGTGAGCCAGGTGGGTAGGCCTCAGGCGCAGGAAAGAGGCGTGCCAGTCCCGTGCTAGCCCCGCTGCGCCAGGTGGCGGGCCAGGTAGCGGCCGGTCACCGAGCCCGACGCCGCGCGCCCATACTTGGGGCCGTGCCACTGAACGACTTCGCCCCCGCGACCCGGACCTGGTTCGCCTCCGCCTTCCCCGGCGGCCCGACGCCGGTCCAGCAGCGCGCCTGGGCGGCGATCCGCCGCGGCGAGAACGCGCTCGTCGTCGCCCCCACCGGGTCGGGCAAGACGCTGGCCGCCTTCCTCGCCGCCATCGACCGGCTCGTCCAGGACGCCGCCTCGGAGCGCGACGCACCCCGGGACGGTCACGGCCCCACAGGCCGCCCGACCAGGACCGCGAGCGTCGGCAAGGCGCGTTCGCGGAGCGCGCGGGCGTCCCGGCGCGGCGTGCGCGTCCTGTACGTCTCCCCGCTCAAGGCGCTGGGGGTCGACGTCGAGCGCAACCTGCGCCGCCCCCTGGCCGGCATTACCGCGGCCGCCGCGGAGCTCGGGAGCCCGGCCGTCCCGGTGAGCGTGGGCGTGCGCTCCGGGGACACCCCCGCCGCCGAGCGCCGCCGCCTGGCCACCCGCCCGCCGGACATCCTCATTACGACGCCGGAGTCCCTCTACCTCATGCTCACCAGCGCCGTGCGCGCCACGCTGCGCACCGTGGAGACCGTCATCGTCGACGAGATCCACTCCTTCGCCGGCGCCAAGCGCGGCACCCACCTGGCCCTGTCCCTGGAGCGCCTCGATAACCTCCTGAAGCGCCCCGCCCAGCGCATCGGGCTGTCCGCGACCGTCGCCCCCCGCGCCGAGATCGCCCGCTTCCTCGGCGGTGCCCGGCCCGTCACCGTCATTGCCGACGACGAGCCCGCGACGCCGGAGGTGAGCGTGGTCGTGCCCGTGGCGGACATGACCCGTGTGCCCGCCACCGCCGACCGGCGCTCCCGCATGGACCGTGCCCTGGCCGGCCCCCTCGGTCGGGGCGGCCGGGGCGGCTGGGGAGATCGGGGGCGCGCCGGCCGGGGAGGTTGGGGGCGTACCGGCCGGGGAGGTTGGGGGCGTACCGGCCGGGGAGGTTGGGGGCGCGCCGGCCGCCCTGGGCGGGGCGACGACGCGCAGGCCTGGCGCTCGGACCGCGCCCTGCGACGGGCAATGGCCGCTGGGGCAGCTGGTCCTATTGATTTGGCTGGTTCTGCTGGTCCGGTTGGCCCGGTTGGCCCCTCGGGCGGGATTGAGCCAGCCGGTCCTGGCGACCCAGCCAAACCGGGCGGGACCACCTCCTCTTCCGGCAACGGTGGGACCGCCGGTCAGATGACCGCGTCCATCTGGCCCCACATTGAGGAGGCGATCCTGGACCAGGTGCTCGCCCACCGCACCACCCTCGTCTTCGTCAACTCCCGCGGCGCCTGCGAGCGCCTGACCGCCCACCTCAACGAGGCCTGGGCCATGCGCGTCGCCGCCGGGGAGGATCTTGGCAGGAGCGGCGGAGCCGGCAGGGAGGAGCCATTGGCTGGCCCGCCCGCTGGCGGCGCACCCACGCCCGCCGACATCACCGTCGAGCCGACTGCGCTCACGGGCGCGCCCTCCGGCCCTGCCCGTGCCGCGGCCGTCGACGCCGATTCCGGGCGTGCCGATTCCGTCGAGCCCGCCTGTGCCCCGTCAGCTGCGCCGGCCGAGCCAGCCCGCCACCACGAGTCCTGGGAGATGGCACGCGCCTCCGGGTCTCCTGCGTCGCCCAGGCCCGTCCTCCACCACGAGTCCTGGGAGATGGGGGAGACCATGCGCTCCCAGGCCCTGCCCGAGGGCGTCCCGGTCATTGCCCGGGCCCACCACGGCTCGGTCTCCAAGGAGCAGCGCCTCGCCGTCGAGCGCGCCCTCAAGGCGGGCGAGCTGCGCTGCGTGGTCGCCACCGCCTCACTCGAGCTCGGTATTGACATGGGCTCCATCGACATTGTCCTCCAGGTCGCGCCCCCGCCCTCGGTCGCCAGCGGCCTGCAGCGCGTGGGCCGCGCCGACCACCGCGTCGGCGGCCGGCCCCGCGGCACCATCTACCCGATCGAGCGCACCCAGCTCATCGACGCCGTCGTCGCCGCCGAGGGCATGCGCGCCAGCGCCATTGAGCGCACCGTGCTGGTGACCAATGCCCTGGACGTCCTCGCCCAGCAGACCGTCGCGGCCGCGAGCATCGAGGACCTTAACGCCGACGCCTGGTACGCCACCGTCCGCCGCGCCGCCCCCTACGCCGAGCTGCCGCGGGCCGCCTTCGACTCCGTCCTGGAGCTGCTCAGCGGCGGCTTCGCCTCCGCGGACCTGGCCGACCTCGCCCCGCGCCTGACATGGGACCGCGACTCCGGCACGCTCACCGCCCGGCCCGGCGCCCAGCGGGCCGCCGTCACCGCCTCCGGCACCATCCCCGACCGCGGCGCCTTCCCCGTCGTCCTGCCCGAGGGCGCCCAGGACGGCGGGCGGCGCCGCGTGGGCGAGCTCGACGAGGAGATGGTCAACGAGACCGCCGTCGGCGACATTATTACGCTGGGCACCACCAGCTGGCGGGTGCGCGAGATCGGGGCCGACCGTGTCGTCGTCGACCCCGCCCCCGGCCGCAGCGCCCGCCTGCCCTTCTGGAGGGGCGAGGGGCCCGGCCGCCCCGCCGCCACCGGGGCCGCCAAGGGCGCCTTCCTGCGCGAGGCCGCAGGGCTGACCGAGGGCGTGGGGGCCGGTACCGTCAGCGCCGTCGTCACCGGGCCCTCCGCGCAGCCCGCCAATCCTGGCGCGGCGTCCGCAGGGCCCCTCGCGCGGCCCGACGCCGGTGCCGGGCCCTCCGCGGCGCCCGCTGGACCTAGTGCGCTCGCCGGGCCTTCCGCGCAGCCCGCCAATCCTGGCGCCGTCGTCACCGGGCCCTCCGCGGCGCCTGACCTCGTGAGCCGCCTGGCCGCCGCTGGCCTGGACGCCAGCGCCCGGTCCAACCTCATTGCCCTGCTGCGCGAGCAACGGGCGGCCACCGGCGTCGTCCCCTCCGACACCGTCCTGGTGCTGGAGCGCTGCGAGGACGAGAGCGGCAGCCTGCGCCTCATCCTCCACAGCCCCTTCGGGCGGCGCGTCCACGAGCCCTGGGCCATGGGCGTCCGCGAGCGCGTGCGGCGCGGCCTCAGCATTGAGCCGCAGGTCGTCGTCGCCGACGACGGGATCGTCCTCCAGCTGCCCGCGACCACCGCCGCCCCGGGCGCCGAGCTCGTCACCTTCGACGCCGACGAGCTGACCCGGCTCGTGCGCTCGCGGATCGAGGAGACCGCCCTGTTCGCCGCCCGCTTCCGCGAGTGCGCCGCCCGCGCCCTGCTCATGCCAGGGGCCGCGCCGGGGCACCGCGCGCCCCTGTGGCTCCAGCGCGTCAAGGCCGGGCAGCTCCTGGAGGCCTCCCGACAGTTCCGCGACTTCCCCGTCGCCCTGGAGGCGGCGCGCGAGTGCCTCCAGGACGTCTACGACCTGCCCGCCCTGGCCTCCCTCATGGAGCGGATCGCCGCGGGGACGGTGCGCGTGGTCGAGGTGACGACCCGGACGCCCTCGCCCTTCGCCCACCCGCTCCTGTTCGGGTACACGGCCGCCCTGCTCTACCAGGAGGACCTGCCGCACGCCGAGCGCCGCGCCCGCCTGCTGTCCCTGGACCCGGACACGATTGCCGCTCTCGTGGGCGACGCCGGGGTCGCCGAGCTTCTCGACGCCGGTGTCCTGGCCCGGGTCGAGGCCGAGCTCCAGCGGCTCGCCCCGGGGCGGCGGGCGCGCCCCGACGCCGAGGGTGTTGCCGACCTGCTGCGCGAGCTCGGGCCGCTGACGGCCGCGGAGGTGGCCCGGCGGCTGGCGTGGCCCGACGGCGGGGGCGACGGCCCGGACCCGGCCAGCGCTGCCGACGCCGGGACCGGGGCTGCCGGGGCCATGACCGTCGGCGGGGTCGCCGGCGGGACAGGGGCTGTTAGTAAGGCCGCTGGCCCGGCTGGCGCTGCCGACGCCGGGGCCGGGACTGGGGTTGGCAACGAGACTGTGGCCGGGGCTGTCGGGGCCACCGACGCCGACGTCGGGGCCGCCGAGATGGGCTTGGGCGGACGGGTTAATGCGGCCGGGGTCGTAGGTGACGAGGCTGCTGGCCTGACTAGCGCTGCCGACGCCGGGGCTGGCTGCGAGGCTGCTGGCCCGGTTGGCGCCGAGACGGAGTCGGTCGGCGGCACTGCGGTCGCCTCCGGTGCCGTTGAGCCGGGCGCCGGACGGGCGGGTGAACAGGCGGGTGAACAGGCGGTCCGTGCGGCGCAGGAGCTTCTCGACTCGCTCGCGGCCGCACGTCGGGCGGTACCTCTGCGGATCGCGGGCCGTGAGCTGTGGGCGGGCGCGGCCGACGCCGTCTGCCTCCACCGCGTCCTCGGCGTCGAGATCCCGGACTGGGCTGGCGGCGGCGCGGGTGCCGGTGCGGCTCCGGGCGGTGGCGCGGGTACCGACGTTGCCTCAAGCGGTGGCGTGCCTCCCGGTGCCGGTGCTGACGGCAGCGTGGCCCCGGACGCCGGTGCGGCTCCGGGGGTCCGGCGCGCCGAGGGCGCTCGCGGCCCGCTGGCCGAGCTCGTCCTGCGCTGCGCGCGCTCGCGCACCACGTTCACCGCGGCGGGGCTCGCCGAGCGCTTCGGGGTGGGGGCGGGACTCGTGGAGGACGCGCTGGAGGAGCTGCGGGCGCAGGACGCGGTCCTGCGCGTCGGCGGTGTATCTGCGGCCCCGGCGGATCTGGCGGGCTTTGAGGGCCAGGCGGCCCCAGCGGCCTCTGAAGGCCAGGTGGCCCCGGCGGACCCGGCCCGCGCTACCTGGATGGCGACGACCGTCTTCCGCCGTGTGCGCCGTCGTTCGCTCGACGCCGCCCGCCGGGCCGTCCGGCCGGTGCCCGGTGAGGCCCTTCAGCGCCTCGTGTTGGAGCGGGCGGGGCTGGCTGGCGCGCGGGCGGATCGTATTGAGGACCGGGATCCGCTCGACGTCCTGGCCGAGACCCTCGCCGCGCTGGAGGGTGTGCCCCTGCCGGCCGCTGCCTGGGAGGGGCACGTTCTGCCCGCCCGGGTTCCCGGGTACCGGCCGGGCATGCTCGACGAGCTCCTCGCCGACGGGGACGTCCTGTGGCGGATCGTGCCTGAGGAGGCTGGGGAGCGGGCTGGTTCCACTGACGCTGCGGGCGCTGGCAGCGGGGCAGCCGACGCCGCACGGGCCGGTGGCGCTGCGGCCCGCAGAGCCCCAGGTAGTGCTCCAGCTCACGGGGCCCCAGGCGATATTGCAGCCCGCGGAGCCCCGGGTGGTGCTCCAGTTCACAGAGCCCTGGGTGCCGGGCGCGCCTCCTCGCCGACGGCGGGCTCGGGGCGCGCCGGGGCCGTGTCGATCGGCCTCATCGCCTTCTACCCCTCGGACTCGCCGCTGGCCCCCGTGATCGGCCCGCTCCTCACCGACGAGGACGCTGCGGGTGCCAGTGCCTGGGCTGCCGGTACTGGGGGCGCTAGCAACGTAAGTGCTGCCGGGGGCGTCAACGCCGGTGCTGGGGGCGCCAGCGCTGGCAGCGGGAGCGCCAGTACCAGTGCCGGGGGCGCCGGAGTCGCTGGCACCGGCCGGGGCCCCTTGCCTGAGGCGGTCCTGCGGGGTCTGGCCACCGCCCCGACCTTCGCGCCGGTGCGCGCGGCCCTTCAAGCCGGCGCGGCTCCCGCACGGCAGCGTCGGGTCTCCAGCAGGCGGAGGCGCGGACGCCTGACCGGACTGGCACGGGCCGCGTCGTCCTCGGGGATCGCGATGGGCCCGTGGGCTGCGACAACCCCGGGTACACCGGTCCCGGGCACACCGGGCGCGGGCGCACCGGCCGCCGGGTGGGCGGGCGCCCTCGGTGCGCCCCGGACCGCCTGGTTCCGCCTCGATATGCCCGAGGTCGGCGACGAGGAGCGGGCCCTGGCGGAGGTCGACTCCCTCCTGGACCGGTACGGCGTGCTGAGCCGCGACGTCGCCCTCGCCGCAGGGCTGCCAGGCGGGCTGACGCCGCTGGCGCCCGTGCTGCGGCGCATGGAGGACGTCGGGGCGCTGCTGCGCGGGCCCTTCGTCGAGGGTCTCGGCCCGGCCCAGCTCGCTGCCGCGGACGTCGTGGACCGACTGCGCGCTCTCGCCGCCCCCGCTGAGAGCCCCGATGCGTCAGGATCGACACCCTCGGACGAGGTAGACGGTGACACCGCTCTCGTACGAACAAGACGTGCGGGTGCGGAGGCCGCGCCGGGCTCCCCCGAGCGGGAGCGCGCAATGCGACGCGCGGAGGCCGACGTCGTCGTCCTCGATGCCAGGGACCCGGCCTGCCTTGCCGGGGGCCTCCTGCCCTGGCCCAAGGCCGCGCTTCCGCCCGGGCTGGCGGACGGGGTGCCTGGCAAGGTCGAGCGGCCCGCCCGCCGGTCCGGGGCGAGCGTCGTCCTCATTGACGGGAGGCCCGTTCTCTACGCCGTCGAGAACTGGCGGACGCTGACCTCCTTCACGGCGGACGCCGACGAGCTGGAGCGGGCGGTTGCGGTGCTCGCCGGGGCCGAGCGTGCCGCCGCGGCGCGAACCGGACGCATGCCGCGCCGCGTCGTCGAGCGCCTCAATGGGGTCCCCGCCCTGGAAGCGGGCGTGGGCGAGCTCCTGGGGCGTGCTGGCCTCGTGCTGGACCCGCGCGGTATGCGTCTGCGCCTTAACCCCTACGGGCAGGGCTGAGCGCCCCCGCCGACGTGGCCCCGCCCCCCGCTCGTGAGAACGGTACTTGTTCGCCGTGAGAACGGTACTTGTTCGCCGTGAGAACGGGTGTCCGTGGCTGGCTCCCGCAGGAGGGACACGATCACGTACAGCGTGAACGGAACGCGATCTAATTGTGGGGAACAGGGTGTCTCCTGGTTGTGCTGGTGTGGGTGGGGGTCGTGTGCTACGATTTTGTTTGTGGGAGCGAGAGGGCGACACGGGGTAGTACCCGGGAGGCCGTTTTCGGGTCATGTGTGCGGGGTATCTTTTCCTGCTGCCCGGCCTGCTCCGGACAAACCACTCGATCCTATTCTGTCCGCGCTGTAATGGAGTCCGACGACGTGGCCTGTCTCTGCTTTGTACGTGTCCTGTACGGGACGGGTGGGGATCTACGGCACGGCGCCCGCGCTCGACGACGGGGGCTTGTACCGGAGGGGATCTGGTGAGGGAGGGGGCGCACGTGCGGGGGCTCGCGGGGTTGAGGCCAGCCAGACTTGTGGTCTTGGTCACCATCGATGTGGTGCGGGACACCCCTCTTGACCGCCACTTTTCCGCATGGTCTCGTCCAAAGCCGGCGCCGGATCCGCTCCCGGGGCCGTCGGTGGCGAGTGGCGTCATACCAACGAAAGGTGGTAGAAATGGACCCGTTCCGGCCACCTCCGGAAGGGCCCCGCAGGGCCGGTGGCGATCCAGCCCCTGGAAACGTTGCAACCACGCGGCTCCCAGGAGCGGGGGTCAGGGAGCACCCCGCACCGCTAGGTGCATTAAGACGCTAGGGCCATGGCCGCCGTGCGGGCTGTCATCCCCGTCAGGGAGCACCCCGCACCGCTAGGTGCATTAAGACCCTGAACGGACCAAACGATCCTAAATCGACAGAGTCAGGGAGCACCCCGCACCGCTAGGTGCATTAAGACCAAGCAGGCGACAAGTGCAATAATGAACAAAGTAACAGTCAGGGAGCACCCCGCACCGCTAGGTGCATTAAGACATCTTAAGAGTCTCGATTTCCGCGAGCCGTTCAAGGGTCAGGGAGCACCCCGCACCGCTATAGTGTGAATAGAACAAACTCTAATTGTAGAGGATAGAGCATCCCTAATTGGTGCCGCTGGTGGGAGTGGTGCTGGTGTGCTGCTGTTCTGCCCGTGGGAGTCAGGGGCTGTCGGCCGGGTCGCTGTTACCGATGAGGGGAGGAAGGTCCTCGTGGGGAACAAACGGAGCGCGCCGTGTGTTCTCATGAGGGTGAAGTCGAGGGCGGTGCTGCTCCTGGCCGGGAGGACGAGACCACACCCCGGCCGCGGGAGGAGATCCCAGGGGGCTATAATCGGTTCCCCGGGCCAGGACAGTCGAGTTGGAGCCCCGCGGTCCTGAACCGGCCAGGACAGTACCACCATTATCGACGCCCTCGCAGGCCTGACCCTTGGGGGCACCGGGGGAGAGTGACGTAGTTGTTATCTGGGCAGGCGCAGGTTGGCACACGTCCAGAGGGGCCCCAGAAATGCCCCGGGAGGACCGGCCCGGGCCCCCGCCGGGCGCCTGGTCAGGCACGCCCACGCACCCGATCTCTGGCTTAACATATCCGGGGCGAGGTCAAGAAGAACACAGGCAATATCCAGGCAGCCACACTCAAGAGAACAGGACCACCTCCGGGGCCATACATACAAGGAAGACACCACGAACGTTGGCCGCCACAATCTCTGAGAAGCTCCGGGGCCGTACATACAAGGGAGACACCATCCCCTACCGGCCTCGACCCGCCCCAGACACAACCCCACAACCAGACCTTGTTCTATTCGTGCTGCAGTATTTGGGAAAACTTATCGCATCCGCGTGAGGTCGAGTTGACCAGGCTTCCCGAAGCTCCTCCCGATTGCCTTCGGTAAAATGTTCCTGTATACTGGCCTCAGTGACCGAGTCGCGTACGTGAGTGCTGCCTCGTTAAGGTGGTTTTTGTCGTCATCGACCCGCATGGTATCCTTCATTGCGTATGGATAGGAAGGAGGGGTCACCATGGCAAGCCAGGGATCGCATGTTACCGCACTTGTGCGCACCCACGCCTCGGGTGACGAAGAGGCTTTCTATGCCGTAGCCCTCCAGGCGGCGGCACGCGAGGCCCGCCAAGGTCACCATCATCTTGCGGCCAATATTAAAAAGGCGGTCGAGTCCTCGAGAGGGAGCCGACGGACTCAGCTCGCCAAAGTGACAAGGCTGCCTCGTTCCCAGAATGACGTCACCGACCTCATAGAGGTCTCTTATCCTCAGGTGTCCCTGCGCGACCTCGTCATCGCCCCCGATCTTGCCGCGCAGGTCGTGCAGGTTATCCAGGAGCAGAGGCAACGAGCAGTGCTGGCCGAGCACGGATTTACTCCCATGCACCGACTGCTACTCGAAGGTCCTCCCGGTACCGGCAAGACCATGACGGCATCTGTGATCTCCTCCGAGCTTTCCCTGCCTATGTGCACAGTTCGTCTTGACGGACTCCTCAGCAAATTCATGGGGGAGACGGCATCGAAACTGCGGACGATCTTTGAGACCGTCGCTTCCCAGCGCGCGGTCTACCTTTTTGATGAGTTCGACGCGCTTGGCGGAGATAGGGGAGGTAATGACGTCGGAGAGGCTCGGCGTATTCTCAATACCTTCCTCATGTTCCTGGAAGACGCTGGTTCCGATTCTATCGTCATTGCAGCCACCAACCATCGTTCCATTTTGGACCGAGCGTTGTTCAGGCGGTTCGATGCGGTTCTCACCTACTCCTTGCCGGACGCTCAGCAGGCGCAGTCGGTCATTCGTAAGCGTCTAGGTTCCCTGGTGAAGGGAGTAAGGCTGGGTGGGCTGGTATCGTTCACCGAGGGGCTTAGCCATGCCGACCTTGTCAAGGCGGCGGAGTCCGCTGCCAAGAGCGCACTCATGCGCGGAGATACTGCTGTGACCCGCAAGGACATTGAAACAGCTCTTTCGGCACGTCGATTGGCGAGCCTAAGGTAAGGTGAGCAGTATGCTGAGGCACGACGACCTTGAACATCTTTACGTACAGAACCGTGTTGATCGAAAGGGCTTTGCCAGACACGGAGGAGGAACTCAAAGCGTCAGACCAGTGTGCCGGTACCCGCATGGCAATCGTCTTTTAGGAGAAGCAAAAACAGTCTTTGCGGCCGCAGATACCGTCCGCAGTCAGGCATGCTTGGATGAGTCTCTACGCGCTAATGGCGTAATCCTGGTCCTTGAAGGTTGGGGTGCTGGTTTCAACCTCCGACTTAATTCTTTAACAAGAACGGCAAGAGGTAGGCATGCCCTGAGGGTGCCTCAGTGGCTTCTTCTGTCTGCCCGTCCCGCGACAGACGAGCATCCAGAGACCGCCACCATCTGGGTGGCTGATAAATTTCGGTCAAGATTTCTCAAGCTCTTTGAAGACTATCTCAATAAAGAGCGAGCGAAAACAGGTAAACCGTGCAACAATGCCCTTGTCGCTAATATTTCACGAATCCGAGATGTTTTTTTGAAGGATCTGTGGACCTCCGGGGGTGACCCTGAACGTGACAAGTCCACTTGGTGGGAGCTCTGGCTCGACATCGGAAGAGGGAAGCCAGATCTTCTTGACAAGGTTTTGAAAGCCTATCGCCTGGAGAGGCTCGATAGGCAAACGCAGATCGGTACCTCTCGTATTACCTATGTCCGTGCCACGTGGAAGCAGCTCGAATCGCTATTGGTTACGGATCTGCCGCTCACCGAGATCCGCAAGCCGTCGTTTATGCTTGACACTATTGAGGATCTCAGTGACGACGAAAAAATGGAGTACGTTCTCGATCTAGCGAGCCGAGTGCGCCCAGCCCTTGCGGATGCGCCTGTAGTCTGCCACCTTGACACCGGTATATTTCGCGAGCATCGGCTCCTTTCCGGTTCGGTGGCGAGCTCTGATCTATACAGTCTTGGAAATTTCTCTGACGGGATCGATCGTGCAGGCCATGGTACGTCTATGGCTGGTATTGCGCTCTACGGCGACCACTTGGATGCACTCCTGACAGGAACCCAACAGGTAGATCTACGACATCGTTTGGAATCGGTGCGAATTCTGGACGGGAGAAAACGGTCGACTTCTCAGCCGAGCACTCCTCGAGATAACGCAAGCACTACCATCCAGGCAGTATCTTTGCCGGAGACTGTGATGCTACGACAACGTGTGTACTGCATGCCGGTCAGCGCTGAGTCTGATGCGGATCCGGGTCAGCCGACACTGTGGTCGGCCGCCATAGATGCCCTTGCTGCGGGCACAGATATCGTCGTCGATGACGACACAGTAAGTCTTATCTCAGAACCAGATGCTGACGTCTCCCGTCTCATTGTCATTTCTGCTGCGAACGTCGGTAACTACGTGGATGACTATCTAGCCAACTCAGACATTTCGTGTATCGAAGACCCTGGTCAGTCTTGGAACGCCTTGACAGTTGGCGCCTATACTGATATGGATTGGTCGCCAGCTGATCCTACATACCGAGGCTACCGACCTCTTGCTGTCCGCGGTGACCTCTCCCCGCATAGCCGTACCTCCATGCTCTTTGGGACCAGCTCCTGGCCGATAAAGCCGGAGATCTGCATGGAGGGAGGTAACGCACTCACTGACGGCAAGGGTCCAATCGAGGACAGTCACCCTCTTCTGTCTCTGCGCTCAACAGGCATTAATAGTGATGTCGCGCTTACCTCTGCCAATGCAACGAGCGCTGCGACTGCCCAGGCGGCTCGTCTTGCTGCTCTCGTCATGGACCGATACCCCTCATACTGGCCCGAGACAGTTCGAGGTCTTCTTGTTCACGAGGCTCAGTGGACCAAGGCGATGCAGGATCGAATTGATGCTTGCGGCCGAAAGAAGCGGAAAGTGGTGCAACTGCTCCGTCGGTACGGCTGGGGCGTTCCCACTGAAGATTCTGTACTCCACTCTTCCTCTGATGCGGTCACCATGATAGTTCAGGGCGAGTTCAACCCCTTCGATGAGGACTGGACGATGCGAGAGCTTCGCCTGCATGCCCTTCCCTGGCCACGAGAGGTGCTTCAAGATCTCGGGGCAAATGATGTGTGCCTGCGTATCACGCTCTCCTACTTCATCGAACCCTCTGCCACGCGGCGCGGCTGGAAGGGAAGGTACACCTACCGATCTCACGGGTTGCGTTTTGATCTTCAAGGGCCTACTGAGAATTCAGAAGAGTTTCTTGCAAGAATTAATCGACAAGCACAAAACGAGAAGGGCGGAGCGGATTTTGTGAGGCCGCATTGCTCGCGGCGCTGGCTCCTTGGCGAGGAGGCGCGGAACTGTGGCTCCCTCCATCAGGACCAGTGGACAGGCGCGGGGGCTGAGCTTGCTACGTGTGACCACGTGGCGGTCTATCCCGTTGGAGGATGGTGGAAAAACAATCGTCGTCAGGACAGACGGGACCTGCCCGTGAGGTATGCACTCCTGATCTCCCTGAGGACTCGTGCACAGGATGTGGACCTGTATACCCCGATCGCGACGCAGCTTGAGATCCCCGTGTCTGCAGTCCAGATCGAAATTTAAAATGCAGTGAAGGTGTGCCGTCATAAATAAGAGCCTCGGGCCAGCGGCACCGGCGCCCAGGTAGGCCGATATGAATTCACGAACCGGTCCACCCGGACCTCCGGAGACTATGCACGGGCCTGGTGGGGTCGGGCGTCCGATTCTGTCGCAATCTGAGGATCAGAGCCGACCCCACCCCGTTCTCACCTTTGTACACCCAATGTCTGCGCAGGTCAGAGGCCTAGGTCTCAACGCGGCAGAGAGTGCCCATCGTTCTGATCCTCAGATTGCGACACGCACACGGAAACGGGTTAGCGGACAGGCGGCAGACTATCCAGAAAACTGGATAAAACTATTCGGGTGCGTGTCGAGAGGCCACGACAGACGCCCCCACCACCTGGATCCACGCCAGAAGACACCACAGACACCCTTTCCGGGTATCGATATCGGGTGCCACCCGGGCCTGCGGGCACCGCGGTCACCTGGCTTCCTGCAACCAGTCTGTTCGACGCCCAGGCCAGGGGACCGAGCACCAGGGGACCTCCTGCTCCCGCAATCAGTCTCACTCCACTTGCACTATACCGATCAGCGAGTCCACGAACAGGTCGATATCCTCTGTCGGTCTGTCCGTCAGGCCGTGGGCGCGAGAGGCGGGTCGGCGCGCAGGCCGGGACGGGAACCCGCGTGACCCTGCTGCGACCGGCAGGCCGGGACGGGTTGGCCCCTACGCGCCTCAGGCGACCCGGCCCGGGCGGGGTCTGTCGTCATGCGCTGCCAGTCGGGAGCTGTGGTGCTCGCGTGCTGTACCGGTCGGGCTACTGCTGGGCTACCCAGTCGGGCTGCTGCCGGGCTACCCAGTCGGGCTGCTGCCGGGCTACTCGGCCGGGCTCACGACCGCGGCCGTGAGGTCGCGCAGGAGCCGGGCGTAGGTGTCGCGCACCCGGGCGGGGTCCTCGGAGTCCAGCCAGTCGGCGAGCAGCTCGGTAATGCCCGCGGCGGCGAAGCGGGCGCGCAGCCGGGTCTGCGCCGCATGAGGTCCGGGCAGCCGGGCGAGGATCCGCTCCGCCAGCACGTCGACGGACGCATGGTGCGTGATCGCCGGGGCGGCGCCCGTGTTGCGCAGGGCGCGCACGAGGTTGCGGTCGCCCCAGATGCGGTCGAGGAACCGGCCGAACGAGACCTGGAGGTCGGCGTCGGGGGCGTCGGCGTCAAGGGCGAGGGCCGCCTGCTGGTGCTCCCGCAGCCGTTCGGCGACGGCCCGGCCGACGAGGTCGTCCAGGGAGGCGTAGTGCTGGTAGAAGGTGGGCCTAGTCACATTGGCCCGTCTACACACCTCGGTAATGGTGATGCGCCCGTCCGGGCTGGTACGCAGCAGGTCGATGACGGCACTGGTCAGGGCTCGTCTGGATTGCGCGACGCGCTCGGTCGTGTCCACTGCCACAGACTGGCACGTTGATTTACGTTCGTCAAGTACTTTACATTTGTAAACATGTTGTCGAGACAGATGCTCAAGGAGTCAGGACGAGGCACGCACGGGAGCGCGGGTGCGCCCCCGGACCGTCACCCCGGGCGCGTCGTGGGGCTGGTGGCCGCCGGGGCCCTGGTCTCGGCGCTGGCCCAGTCGTTGTTCGTGCCCGTGCTGCCCACGCTCCCGGCCCTGCTGGGCACCAGTGCCAGTACGACGCAGTGGCTCGTCACCTCCACCGTGCTCGCCGGGGCCGTCGCCGTGCCGCTGTTCGGCCGGCTGGGGGACCTGTACGGCAAGCGGCGCATGCTGCTCGTGAGTCTGGCGACCATGGTGGTCGGCTCCCTCATTACCGCGATGAGCAGCAGCATCGGCTGGCTCATTGTCGGGCGGACCGTCCAGGGACTGGCCGCGGGTACGGTGCCCCTGGGGATCTCGCTCGTCGCCGCCGTCGTCCCGGCCGAGCGGCAGGCCTCGGGTGTCGCGCTCATTAGCGGCATGCTCGGCGTCGGCGGGGCGCTGGGCCTGCCCATGGCCGGTGTCATCTGCCAGTACGTGGACTACCACGTGCTGTTCTGGATCACCTTCGTGGTGGCCCTGACGGCCTTCCTCGGCATCCTGGCCGGGGTCCGGGAGGCGCCGGCCCAGGCGTCCGGGCACCTGGACGTGCGCGGCGCGGTCCTGCTCTCCCTGACGCTCCTGGCCCTGCTCGTCCCGCTGTCGGAGGCCGGCGTGTGGGGGTGGAGCAGCCCGTTCACGCTGGGGCTCCTGGTGCTGTCGGTCGTGCTGGGGGCCGCGTTCGGGTGGGCGCAGCTGCGCACCGATGAGCCGCTGGTGGACGTCACGACCCTGGTGCGCCGCCCGATCCTGCTGGCCGACCTGGCCTCCGTGCTCATCGGCTTCTCCATGTTCGGCTCGATCCTGGGCACGTCCTCCTACGTCCAGGCCCCCGCCGCCACGGGCTACGGGTTCGGGGGCTCGGTGGCCCTCGCCGGGCTGACCCTGCTCCCCGCCGGCCTGGCCATGCTGGTCTGCGCCCCCGTCGCGGCGCGGATGATCGCCCGCATTGGTGCCGGCGGCACGCTCGCCGTGGGCTCGCTGGTCACCGCCCTCGGCTGGGGGATGCGCATTGTGCTCACCTCCACGCTCGCCTGGGTCACGGCGGGCACGACCGTGGTGGGTGCCGGCGTCGGCCTGTGCTTCGCCGCCCTGCCGGCCGTGATCAACGCGAACGCGCCGCGCGAGCAGAACGCGGCGGCCAACGGCCTCAACGCCCTGGCCCGCTCCCTGGGGATCTCGGTGGTGACGGCGCTGTGCGGCTCGATCCTGGCCACCCTGGTGACCACGGTGGGCTCCGCGACCCTGCCCGCGCTCGCCGCCTACCGGTGGATCTTCGCGATCTGCGGCGGGGGCGCCCTGGTGGCCGCCGTCATGGCGCTCGGCACCAGGGGCGCCAAGAGGGCGGTCTAGGGCCTCGACCCGGGCCCGCGGGGTCGCGGCGTGGCGGCCGGAGCCGGGGGGCGGTTGCCGGAGGGTCGCGTGGCGGCCGGGGAGTCGCGGGGCCGCCGGGCGCGTAATGCCCGATGTCTCCCCGACCCCCGCCCTACTGGTCCTGGACCAGGACCGAGACCGTGCGCGCTGGCACGCTCACCGTCCCGGTGGACCGGTCAAAGCCGGTGCGGCGCACGACGTCGTCGGCCCCCCCTGCCTGGACGGGGGACAGGTGGAGGCCCCGGCCCACCAGCTCGCCCAGGGGCCAGGTGAGCGTGTGACCGGAGGCGTTGAAGACCACCAGCACGGCGTCGAGCCCCGGGTCCACGTCCCGCCCGACGGTGTCGTCAATGAGCATGGCGATGGCCCCCGGCGGCGCCCCGAATCCCGCGCCCGGGAAACGCAGCTTGTCCCGGATGAGGGCTGCGTCACCCAGGGCGAACAAGGGCGTGGAGGAGCGCAGCCGCAGCAGGTCCAGGGCCTGGGCGCGGGCCGCCGCGATCTGCTCGGACGTGGGCCGCAGCCAGGCGTCCGCCAGCAGCGGCCCCTGGATGGGCCAGGCGCCCTCGTTGCGCGACGCCGGCGGCAGCCCCCGGCCGAACCCGTTGGACTGCCCCGAGAAGTCGATGGCGTTGAACCAGTCCCCGGAGTTGAAGGAGTCCCGGTCCAGGGACTTGCTGCGCAGCAGCTCGGTGCCCGCGCACCAGAAGGCCGGCGACTGCCCCAGCGCCACCGTGGCCAGGCACACGGTGTTCATCCGCACCCGCTCCGCCGGCGTCATACCCCGCGGCAGCTTGTAGGCCAGCAGGTCGTAGAGGGTCTCGTTGTCGTGGGCGTCCACGTAGTTGACGTTCTCCTGCGGGGCGGAGGCGTAGGCGGCCGGGGAGCCGTTGTGGAGGAGGTCCGCGCCCCGTCGCACCGAGCCGTCCGAGAGCGTCATGACGTAGTCCCTCAGGTTGCCCGCCAGCCCCAGCCTCACCAGGTCGGTGCGGTGGCCCAGGTCCGCGGCCTGATCGTTCCAGCCGCGCGGGTCGAGCCCGTTGGACTGGGTCAGCAGGCCCGTGCCGAAGCCCTGGTAGGTGCGGTGGTCGGGGTCGAAGGGGCTCCCGCCGTGGACGGCGTCGCGCAGGCGGTCGTTGAACGTGCCGATCCCGGTGCCGTCCAGCTGGCCCTGGGTGGCCTGGGTGAACAGGGCGTTGTTGGCCACCTCCCCGAAGTTCCAGCCCTCCCCGTACAGGTACAGCCCGGCCCCGTCCACGCCGTCGGCCTGTGGGGTGAGACGGTCCAGGGCGGCGCGCAGGCGCTCCATAGTGGCGCGCGGGTGGTGACCCATGAGGTCGAAGCGGAACCCGTCCACCCGGTACCACCGGGCCCAGCGCACCACCGAGTCGATCATGAGGCGCTCGCACATGGCGTTCTCGGTAGCGGTGTTGGCGCAGCAGGCCGAGGCCGTCACGGTCCCCACGGCGTCCAGGCGGTGGTAGTAGCCGGGTACCACCTTGTCCAGGACGCTGAACGGGTCCTGCCCGCAGGCCGCCATGTGGTTGTAGACCTGGTCGAGCACCACCTGGTAGCCCAGGGCGTGCAGGGCGCCGACCATCTGGCGGAACTCCACCACCCGCGCCCCGCCGTCCTGGTGGCCCTCGGTGGCGTAGGAGCCCTCCGGTACCCCCCAGTGGTAGGGGTCGTAGCCCCAGTTGTAGGCGTCGTTGTCCGCCACGGCCGCGATGGCCGCCTGCTGCTCGGTGGAGGCCGGGCCAGCGCCCGCGGGGATGCTGGGGGCCCGCTGGGCGGAGCGGTCCTCGGGGATGGTGGCGATGTCGAAGGTGGGCAGCAGGTGGACGGTGTTCATGCCGGCCTCGGCCAGGTCCGCCAGGTGACGGACCCCGGCCGAGTCCTCCACCGTGAAGGCCAGGTAGGTGCCGCGCAGGTCGGGCGGGACGGTGGGGTCGGCGGCGGAGAAGTCCCGCACGTGCAGCTCGTAGATGCTGCGGGCCGAGTCATTGCGCAGCCTCGGGGCGGGGGTGGTGGCCCACTGGGGGGGCGCCAGGCGCCCGTCGGCCAGGTCCACGGCGACCGAGCGGGTGGAGTCCAGGGTCAGCGCCACCGAGTAGGGGTCGGTGACGAGGTTGGTCTCCACCGTCCGGGTGGAGGGCACGTAGACCTCCACCTCCCACAGGTACTGGCAGCCGACGCCAATGGCCCCCTCCGCGTTGGGCACGCACCAGCGCCCGTCCTCGCCGCGCACGGCGGGCGTGCGTACGGGCGGGCCGGGCACCTCGGGCACGGACCCCAGCGGGTCCCCGGTCTCCCAGGTCAGCAGGGTGACGGTCCGGGCGGTGGGTGCCCACAGGGCGAAGGAGGGGCGGGCACCGGTACTGGTAGGAGCTGTGCCATTGGTGGTGGTCTCGCTGGTGGTGGTCTCGCTGGTGGCGGGGTCGGTGGTGCCGGTGGTGCCGTCGGTGGTGGTCTCGCTGGTACCGATACCCGTGCTGGCGGTGGCAAGAGTGGTGGCACCGGTACCCGTACTGCCGGTGGCGGCTCCGTTGGTGGTGGTCCCGTCGGTGGTGACGTTGGCGTCGCGGACGTGGTGGAAGACGACGCCCAGCTCGGCCTCGGCGGCGGACCGGGCGTAGAGGTGGTCCAGGACGATGGCGGTCTGCACCCCGGTGAAGGCGTCCAGGTTCCCCCCGGTGCCCTCGGCCTCGGTGTCCGTGTACTGGACAATGGTGACCTGGCCGGTCAGGGCCGCCTTGACAGCGTCGACGTCGAGCAGGGGGGTGCCGTCGGCGCCGGTGGCGCTCAGGGCGATGTACCCCTCCAGGTGGGGGTGGGCGGCCCGCACGTCCTGGGGCAGGTTGCCGACCACGCGCAGTGGCGTAATGGTGGGGGCGGGCAGGGAGTCGGCGCCCAGGATCCGGCCGTGGACGGCTGCGGCGCCGCCCCGGGGGGCGGTGACCAGGTGCAGGGACAGGCCGGTGCCGGCCACGGGCTCACCCGAGCCGGACACGACGCTCTCACGGTTCATCCCCTTGGGCAGCAGGGACAGCGGCCAGGCCAGCAGGGTGGGGGCCACCCAGTAGGCGCGCTGCTCCTGGCTGCCGGTCACAGGCGGCAGGGCCATGGCGTCCAGGGTGTAGGTGGTGGTGTAGGTGAAGGTCATGGTGTGCTCCTCACGGACGAAGAGGCGGGGCCAGGGGTGCGCTGGGTGGCGTGGGTGCGCGGGGCAGCCGGACGGCGCGCTCCCGGCCGCGGTACCGTGCTCGGGTCGACGCCAGGGGTGTGCACGTGAGGGCGGGACTGACGGCAGACGGCTCCATTCACCCTAGTAGTCTGACCCGCCTTCCGGCCGCGTGCCAGCTGGGGAGGGGTGCCGTACCCGGTCTTGTCCGTCCCCCTCACCCGCCGCCCGTTCGTCCGCGGGCGGGCGGCGCTCAGGACAGGTCGGCGTAGGCCAGCGGCACGTCGGCGACCGCCTGGGCGATGGGGGTGTCGCCGTCGCGGAAGGGGATGACCCTGCCGATACTGGCGGGCTCGGCGAGCACGGCCGCGATGACGCGGGCGACGTTGCCGCGGGAGGTCGGGGCCTCGGAGGTGGGTGCCCCGGCCTCGAGGCGTCCCACGGTAATGGCGCCGGTGGGCGCATCCAGTGTGAGCCAGCCGGGGCCCAGGATCGTCCAGTCCAGGCCGGTGGACTGCAGGTGACGGTCCGCGGCGATCTTGGCGATGGCGTAGGCGCGCAGCGGGTGGTCGTCGGCCACCTCACCGTAGGCGGTGAGGAAGGAGACCATGACGTAGCGGCGCACCCCGGCCGCGGCCGCCGCCTCCATGGAGCGGATCGCGGCCGCCCGGTCCACGGCGTCGGTGCGCTGCGGGCCGCCCTTGCCGCCAGCCCCGGCGGACCAGACGACGGCGTCGGCCCCGGCCAGGGCCCGGGCGAGCTCCCCCACGCCGGCGTCCTCCACGGACAGGACCAGGGGAGTGGCGCCGGTGGCGGCGACGTCGTCGGCCTGGGCGGGGTCGCGGATGACGGAGACGACGTCGTGGCCGGCAGCCACGAGCAACGGGGCGGTCAGGAGGGCGACCTTGCCGTGGCCGCCGATAATGACAGTACGTGACACGGGTGGACTCTACTACGTGGCTTCTGCCAGGTGCCCTGCCCTGGTGCGGGCTTGCGCCACTGGCACATCCTCACCGTCCCAGCACCGGGTTGTAGCGGAGGCGGTTGGGCGTCGTCGGGCACTCCTCGCCCACGGCCATGGGCGCCACCAGCCGGTCCGCCCGCAGGTCCTCCAGCCGCCCCACCACCCGGTCCCGCAGGACCCAGGGGTCGATCGTGTTGAGGTAGATCTTGGTACCCCCCTCGAACCCGGCCAGGGTGGAGACCCGCCACTTGAGCGTCACGTGCCAGGGCATGGGCTGGTCCACGCCCAGGGGACGGTGGTGCCACTCCTCGTTGCTGGGCACGTCCGCCCCCGTGGCCGCGTGCAGGGCGTGGATGAGGTCGGAGACGGCGTCGACCTCCTCACGGCCCATGAGCCAGGGCTCGGGCGTGGCCGAGGTGGAGTAGACCTCCAGCGTGGGGTAGCGGTGCCCGAACCCGGCGAAGGCCACCGCGTGCTCGTTGCTGGCCACCAGCAGCCCCTGGTAGGCGGCGTAGTCCACCCCCATCTCGTTGTACAGGTTGGGGTTGGCCCGCACCTTCTGCAGCTCCAGCTCACTGGTCACCCCGCGCTCGTCAATCCCCACCAGCTGCTTGTGCAGGTGGTCGAAGCTCGCCCCGGCGGGCCGCAGCCAGTTCTGGAAGACCGCCACGTAGCGCACCCACCGGTTCGCCCGGTAGAGGTCGTGCATGGAGGCCACGGCCAGGTGCGTGTACACCCGGTGCTCGGCCACGCTCAGGGTCCCCGACCCCGCCCGGCCCGAGGTGTCGGTGGCCGCGTCGGTGAAGTGCCGCCGGGCGACGATGACGTCGTGCCCGCCCGCGAAGAAGGGCGCCAGGTAGACGCGGCGCGCGGCGTCGTCCATGGCCTCCCAGCGGGCCGGGTCCTGCCCGCTGGCGCGCAGCTTGGCGCGGGCGACCGCCGCCACGTGCGCCGCCCCGGCCGGGTCGGCCAGGTAGGCCTCCATGCGCTCGCGGGCGGTGTCGGGCACCTCGTAGCCGTGGTTGGTGTGCCAGTAGTCGAAGGAGAGGATCTCAAAGAGGTTGGGGATGCGCCGGAACTCGGCCACCGTGTCGAACAAGGCCGAGGCGGGCAGGGCGTCAATGCGCTCAAAGGCGGGGGCGGCGTCACCTGCGGCACCACCTGTGCCGCTTCCTGCGGTGCCGCCCGTGGCGCTTCCCCCGGGCCCTTGCCTGGTGCCGCCTGGTCCCGCGCCGGGCGCCGTGCGCACAATGCGCGACTTCTCCGGGGGCGTCTCCAGGTAGCGTGCCGAGCAGAAGGCGCAGGCGTGGCTGCGGTCCTCGGCCGTAATGGGGCTGACCAGCGTGGGGGCGTGGGCGATGGGGCGGTTGCCGCGGCCGGGCACGGTCCACACCTCCGTGCCGGTGAAGGGGCTGATCTGTTTGACGGTGCCGTCGGCCAGTCGGGTCAGTGGCTCGGCGGTGGGGGCGTAGGGAAAGAGCATGACCCCATTGTCCCACGACCGGCGCCGTCAGGTGGGCCGACTGGCTGCCCGGTTGGTGTGCGTCCGGGACGTCCTGCCCGCCCCGCGCCCGGCGACCGGCTGCCTGGAAGGTGCCGGGGACGTACCTTAAAGATACGTCCCCCATGACTAAGGTACGTTTTCCATGACCAAGGTACGTCCCCGACGTCGTACGTGCCTTGACGCGCATACCTTGCCGGACCCGCCCTACCGGACCCCGCCGGACCCGCCCTACCGGATCCGCCCTGACCTGCCGGACCCGCCCTACCGGACCCGCCTGAGCGCCGCGGCAATGTCCCGGAAGTAGGGGTAGGTGCTCCAGCTCGCGTAGTCGCCGAACACGTAGATCCGACGTCGGGCGCGGCTGAGCACCGTGTTGGCCGCCTTGACGTCCCCCGACGCCCACGTCTTGGCGCCTGGGCGCAGGGGGTCCCCGCCCAGGACCAGCAGGACGACGTCGGCCCGTCCGCCCGGGGCGTCGTCAATGGTGCCGCCGCCCAGCCCCGGGTAGTCCCGCCCCAGGTCCGCCAGCACCTCGGCGACCTCCTGGAAGGGGGACAGCGCCATGACCTGGGTCATGGGCACGCCGCGCGCACCCAGGTAGTCCAGCACCTTGCGGGCGCGCACGACCTCGTCGGGCTGGACGTGGGTCCCCGCGGTGGTGGCGGGGGAGTCGGCCCAGAAGCTCTCCACCACCCTGGTCTCGGCGGAGGCGGGGAGTGAGAACACGTCGTGGGGGTCGGGAGGGTCCTGGCGCGCCCCCGGGACCATGAGGCCGTGGTAGGCGAGCTCGTTGGAGAGGCTGAGCATGGGCTCGTCACAGCGGTAGCGCACCCGCAGCGGCGTGCCGACCCACACGGGCTGGTCCTTGCGCCCCAGGCTCGTCCCCAGCTCGCAGACACGGTCGGCGAGGGTCTGGACCGAGGCCCGGGGCGGGATCCACGTCGCGGACACCTCGTAGCCGACGGCGATCCCCTCCGCGGCGGCGGGCGGCAGGGCCGGTGCGGGCCGGGTCTGGAAGGGGTCACCCAGGACGACGGCGCTGCGCGCGTGCCACAGCACCGGGACCGTCTGCTGGGGGGCGGCCCGCCCAGCGTCGTCCACCAGCAGCCAGCCCAGCCCCTCCCGGGGCAGTCCGCGGAGCATGCGGTCGGCGGCGGCGAAGGTGGTGCACACCAGGGGCACGACCAGGAACAGCGTCTGCCACGCGGCCTGCACGGTGCGAGGCTCCAGGTCCGAGGGGGCCTTGCCGGTCATGACGTCCATGGTGCCCCGCAGACTGCGGAGCATAATGGAGGCGGTGTTGGACAGGAAGGCCCGGTGCAGGTGCAGGGCGGCCAGGAAGAGCTCGGTGCGGGCCGTGTCCAGGGAGGGGGTGAGCCACGGGGTGCGTCTCTCGCGCGCCTCACGCCGGGAGGGGTCGTCGTCGGGGGGCGGGTAGCTCTCGCCCAGGGCCCCGGCGTCGCGGGCACGCAGCCTGCGCAGCGTGTGCTGCTCCGCCCCGGCCGCGCGCAGGGTCGAGGTGAGCTGGGAGAGGCGGTTCTGCGCGGAGGTCGCGGCGGCGGCGGCCTGGGTGTGGGCGACCTGGGCCTCGGCGTTGGCCTCGGTGGCCTGGGAGAGCCTCTGCTCCAGGTCGTACTCGCCCTCACGCCACGCCCGCAGCGCGGCGCTCCCCTTGAGCGCGGTCGCCAGGAAGCGGGGACGCCTCTCCAGGTACTCACGGTGCTCCGCGGCGACCTGGGCCAGGATGTCGGCGCGCACCTGGGCGACGCGCTCGGCCTGCGCCTCCTTCAGGCGCAGCGGGCGGATCTCCGCCTCCGCCTGCACGATCCGCTCCTGGAGCCGCTCCTCCTCAGCGGCCAGTGTCGCGGTGCGCTCCAGGCGCTCGGCCGCCTCCCGCCGCGCCTGGAGGAGGCGCTCGACCTGCTGGTAGGCCTGGTTGAACCTGGCGGTGGCCTGGCTCCAGGAGACGACCTTGGCCTCGCCGCTGGCCCACGCCCTCAGGGTCTCCTGCATCCCCGCCACCTGGGCGGCGGGCTCACCCTGGGCGGGGGTGTTAGTGGTGGGCTGGTCCGGGCCGTCCGTCCGGGGCTGGCGGCCGGACCAGAAGGTCGAGCGGAAGGCGAGCCGGTGCTGGCGGCTGCCCAGGTGCGCCGCCGCCAGGACCCACGGCTCCCCCTGGGGGGGCGTGCCCGCCTGGGCGCCCTGGGGCACCTGCTGGCCGGGGGGCTTCGCCGCGCCCGGGGACGCGGCGGGGTCCTGGGCGCCGGGGGCGGAGACCTGGGTGCCGGGAGCGGGGGAGCTGGCGGTGCGGGCGGCCGCACTGAGCGCCCCGGCCAGCGGGGCGAAGTAGCCCGCCCGCCCCCTCCACCGGGCCGCCAGCCCCCGGCGGTCCGGGATGCCGGCGCTCAGGCGGTCGACGGTGTCCAGGTCGGCGGCGGCCAGGAGCATCTCGAAGCCGGTGACCTCGGGGATAAGCGGGTGGACCCGGCGCACGTTGACGCCGTCGGTGGTCCTCCAGGAGAGCACCGAGCCGTCAAAGGCGTCCCGGGGGCTGGCCAGCGTGGCCAGTCGGCGGGCGCGCTCCACCACGTTCGCCGCCAGGATGTCGCGCAGCACGGCGGTCCGCCCCGTCCCTGGCGGGGCGTTGACCGCCAGCAGCCCGGGGGCGTCGGCGAGCTGGGCGAGGGCGCGGTTGACGGCGAGCTGCTGGCCGCGGGCCAGGGGGCGCTCCGGGTCGGCGGGCCACCGGCCCGGTGGGACGTAGTGCGGGGCCACCCAGGAGGTGACGACCTCGGGGTGGGCGGCCAGGTCGCAGCGGCGGGTGGTGTCCAGGACGTCGTCGGGCGTGAGGTACAGGGCCAGGGCGGGGCCGACGTCGCCGCGCACGGTGCCCTGACGGACCCGTTCCAGGCCGGTCAGGAACAGGCTGTTGAGGCGGTCCGAGCCAGCGACCTCCGTGGCGGTGGGTGGGGGCGGGGGCGCCAGCGCGGGGGAGGCCGAGGGCGTAGAGGCGGCGGACGTCGGCGGGTAGGCGGCCGGGAGCGGTCGGGCCTCCGGGGCCGGCCGGGTCGCGACCGACCGGATCAGGACGTCGTTGGTGGCCAGGGCGGGCAGGCCGGTGACCCCGACGTGGGTGTGCGCCGCCCGCAGGAGGTCGGCTAGGGCGTACTCGTCCACCGGCAGGGGGGCGGGGGCGCTGGCCGGGTCCCTGCGCCCCAGGGCGAGGGAGGCGACGGTCTCGACGAACTCGCTGCACGCCTCACGGAACGCCGACGCCCAGCGGCTGGTGTCGGGGCCGTCGTGGCGTATGCGGCCCACGCCCCACAGGGCGGAGGAGAGGACCGCCGTGTTCACCTCGAGGTGGCCGGAGCCGTCAACGCGCACAAAGGCGCAGGCGCTGGAGCGGCGGGGGCCCTCGGAGTACGCCCGGGGGTCGGTACCGAAGGCGTGGCTGATCCAGTCGTAGGTGTGCCGCAGCTGGTAGACGCCCAGGTAGACCTCGTGGCGCCAGATCACCGGAGCGTCCGGCGCGCCCGGCCCACCGGGGGGCGGCCCGCCCGGGGAGGGGGCGCTGGGCGCAGGGGCGTCGTGGTCCCGGGGCCCGCCCGGGAGCCGGTCCTGGGGCGTCTGCGTCCATGGCAGGGGGTCGCCCGGCCGCCACAGGATGGTCCTCTCCCCGCTGCCGGGCTCCGGCGTCAGGGCTGGTATCTGCTGCGGGTTGAACAGCTCGACGGTCCACCAGAACCTCAGCAGGCGGTCGGCGGCGTCGGGGTCGTGGACTCCTCTCACGACGACGGCCGGTTCCGGGTCGGCGGCTCGGTGGGGGCGCAGGCAGGGCGGACGGGGAGGGGCATGGACTCATTCTTGCGCGGGCGGCGCCGTCTGACAGGGTAACGGTGGTATAAAGCACTGGCATTGTGGCGCGAGCAACGGCAACCGCGGGTCCGCCGGGTGGTACGGGCCCTCCCCCACCGGCGAACCGGCCTCCGGCGGGAGGTCCTCTTGTCCCTGCTTGCGGGCCTTTACGGCGGCGGCCTGCGCAGTCCAGGGCCGTTACTCGCGTGAGATCCTCACTGACCGCGGCCCGGGTGCCTGACGGGACTGCCCTCGCTCGCGTGAGATCCTCGGCAGAAGGCCCTGGGGCAGCCGACGTCGCGGCACTACCCCTGCTCGCGCGGGGCCTCCTGCCGACGCGCGGCACGGCGCAGGGCGAACCGGGCGGCCACGTAGCCGCAGGCTGCCCCGACCCAGGCCCCGGTGCTGTTCTGGAGGATATTGGCGACCTTGGCGCGTCGGTGCAGCACGGGCAGGAGCGCCTGGGCGGTCTCGGAGGCCAGGCTGACCTCACAGCCCAGGACCGCCCAGACCCACCAGGGTGTTTGCGGCCAGCCGATCACGGCGCAGAACGTGAAGGGCGCCAGCATGACGAGGTTGAGGGCCACGTCCTTGCCCACGGCGCCCAGGAACCACGGGCCGATCGACTCCTTGACGTCGGCAATGTCGGAGCCCGAGGGCCACAGCACCGCCAGCGCGGTCAGGGCCAGGAAGAAGACGGCCGCCCCTCGCGCGCTCCGACGCAGGCGGGAGAGCGGCTCCGGGGCCTCGGGCCGCGTGGGTGACTGGTCAGGGCTCATGGGCGCACCCTAGTGATCCCAGGTGTGTGAATACGGTGAGGACCCTGGGGGCGTCGTACGCCCGGGCTCACAGGCCCAGGACCGCCAGGTTCTCCTGCGTAATGACCGGGGCGACCGACCAGGGGAAGTTGATCCACTTGTCCGTCTCGCGCCACACGTAGTCGGGGCGGTGGACGGAGCGGGGCTTGAGGTAGATGCAGGCGCTGCGGGCCTCCACGGGCACGGAGGCGCCGCCGAGCTGGAGGCCCTCGTGGCGCAGGAGCTCCATGACCATCCTGAGGGTCTTGCCGGAGTCGGCCACGTCGTCCACCACGAGGACCTTCTTGCCGGGCAGCTCCGAGGCGTCCATGAGCGGGGGCAGGACGACGGGCTCGGCCAGGGTCTCGCCGATCCCCGTGTAGAACTCCACGTTCATCGAGCCCATGGCCTTGACGCCAATGGCGTAGGAGATGGCCCCGGCGGGGATGAGGCCTCCGCGGGCGACGGCGATAATGAGGTCCGGGACCCAGCCCGAGGCCACGACCTGGGCGGAGAGCTCCCGGCTGGCGGTACCGAAGAGCTCCCAGGTCAGCTCCTCGCGGTCCGGGGATGTGGTGGCGTCGGTGCTGGTCGGCGTGCTGGCGGTGACGGTGCTGGTCTGGCTCACTGCGCGTCCTCACATGGCTTGCTGGTACGTGCTCCCATCGTAGTGCTCCTGATGACCTGGTGGCACATGGGGCGGGTGGGGCAGGTGGGACGGATGAGGCGCCCCGTCCCCGGCCCGGTGCGTCCGGGGGTTGTGCTTATGGCTTCAGGTTGCTATGATGTAGAGGCGGACCCGTCCGGCGCACGCCGGGAAGCGGGTCCAGCTTTTTAGATCATTACGGTTCCGCCGTAGGCGTCGCGGGCTTTAAGTCGTGGGTACCAGTCCCAGGTAAACTCTTTCGCGGGACTGTGAAGAACGCATTGGTAGGCAGAGTAGGCAATGAGGTCGGCTACCTGTATCCATTGGCTGGTATGCGAATTGATAAAAAATGGATCTTCGATGATGTTACGAGTTTTGAGATTCAGTGATCGATGTGCCGTGGTGTATCTACGGTCGCTGCCGTCTCCGTCCATAATGATTATGCCTACTGCGCCTCGAGCGTCTAGCCAGGAGTCTAGCATGTTAATGAGCTCACCGTATGCACGGAGCTTTTCGTGCTGGTAGTGACGACGGGTGCCGTACACGCTTGAGGCTATTGACCCAATAGTCATCCAGGGCGACCCAGAAATAACTTCGATCATCTCGTCGACAACAAGGCGCCGATTGCGTTTTACGCGATTCCAAGAGACGTCGAGTGATGGATTGCCTCGGCCGCCGACAAACTTAGTTGCGTGGAGCTCGTATCGTTTTGGAATCGCATATGCCTCTTCAAGGTGTTGACGTAGGGCCAGGAGGTCGCCGAGGGCCTCGTTCCAATGATAGGTTGGTACGGTGGTCCAACCGTATACGACAAGACCTGTGCTCTTTGCGCCCGAATCGTCGATGTAGATAAGTTCGGTCGTGGTCATGGTGTCCACCTTTCTATACGGGGTGCGCTACACTGCGGTGGTGCGGGCTGAAGCGGTTAACCTCCGTCCCGTGTGAGTAGGGGTGAGTGTGCTCGGCCTGCTTGGTGGGTTGTTCTGGAAGTATCATGAGTAAGACTCAGTATAGCTTCATGACGAGTGCGCCTGCTTCCTCATCTCGACTCGTTGGCAAGTTTCGAGAAGGATTAGGTGACGGCGTGGGGAATATGGGACTTAGGTCCGATGCACTTGAGGCCTTACGGGTCCAATCCCGTAGGTCGAGACGAAAGGAGGCGGTGCAGGCGCCGCGTGCGCTTGTGCGTCAGGGCATAGCTAGGGGAGCTTGTCCTCGCGTTGTCAGGGTGCTGACTACTGGGAGAGATGTCGAGGCCCTGCTCAAGGTGTATCTTCTGCTGTGCCTGCGCGCCACGGCTTCACCGTGTACGGTGAAGTTCTCTGCCCGTGTTGCGGCGAAAGCTCTTGGATTAAGAGAAGAGGACAGTAGGCGGCATTGGGTAGTCAGTGCGTATGAGCGTCTTGCAAGGTCTGGACCTGATCGAGAGGAAAGTGCGATCAGGAAAAGTCGGTGAAACCCTGATGCAGGACCCTGAGATGGACGGGTCGTGGAAGGAGCCCCTCGCAGAACTATGTTTCCTTGCCGATTGAGTTCTATGCTGATTGAGTTCTATGGGCTCGGAAAGGTTGTCGTTCTGCCAGCGAGCTGGATCGCAGTCTACCCGGCGCGCCTAGAGTTGAGGGGCAGCGTCGAGTGAGGTGGTACTTGTCCGTGTTACGGGCCTGCAGTCGTCTAGGACGGGAGTGGCGTGGTCCGGTACCGCACCCGGGTTGACGGGTCCCGTCGTCCAAGGCCACCGTTGCGAGCTGCGCTCGGGTGCGCGACATGGACATGCAGGGGCTACCGTCCTTGCCTTTGGAGGCTCAGGAGCTCTCCCACGTCAGCGTGCCCCCGGGCCCGCTTAGGTGGGAGTGCGGGCTCTAGCTGGACGCGGTGGTGGTGCCGGGCGAGTTTATTCACGGCGGGTGCCCGGGTTCGTGTCGCAATCTGAGGATCAGGGCCGGTCCCACGCCGTCTCGGGCTCGGATGGCCCGGTGTATGCGCAGGTCGGGGGCCTGGAGCCCGATGGGGCTGAAAGTGCCCTCCGTTCTGATCCTCGGATTGCGACAGAACCAGGTGCCGGGGGTGGCGAGCAGTGCGTAGTGGGCGAGAGTTCATGCGACGAACCGCATAGACCGCATGGATTCTCCCGGCACCTTCGGTCAAAGTGACCAGCCGGATCGGCGGGGCGGCCCCCGGGGGGTTCTCCCGGCACCTTGGGGCGGGGCCTGTTTGGGGCTGGTACGGGTAGGCTGGCCCTGAGGCCCTCCCGGCACCTTTGCGAGGCCGACCCGCTCAGCGTCCTGCTCTTCCTCGCCAGGGATCCTCCCGGTGCCAGCGGGTACGATGGACGCCCTGGGCGCTGTCCGTTCTCACGAGCAATAAGTACCGTTCTCGCGGCGAATAAGTACCGTTCTCGCGGGCAGGGGGGCGTGTGGGGTGGGGCGGTTACCGGCCTACACTGCCACGAGCACCTGCACCATAATGATCTTGACCACGATCGCCAGGGCGAAGAGGGTGGCGTACCCGGCCTCCACCCGCTCGTCGTCGCACCTGGACAGGGCGAAGGCCAGGATGGCGGGCTGCCCCACGAGCCCGGCCAGGCCCCCGGCTGCCCGGGGCGCGCTCACCCCGGCCCAGCGCGCCCCCGCCAGCAGGACCACCGCGTTGACCCCCACGATGAGGGCCGCCAGCGCACCCACCGCCACCCCGGTGAGGGAGAAGGCCGACGCCGCGAAGTCCGGCCCGCTGGCCAGGCCGATGGCGGCCAGGAAGAACAGCAGCCCCAGCTGCCGGATGGTGGTGTTGGCCGCGTGGGGCAGACCCCACACGAAGGGCCCGGTGCGCCCCACCCGTCCCAGGACCATGCCCACCACCAGGGGGCCGGCGGCCACCCCCAGCCGTAGCGTGATCCCGCCGGGCAGGGGGACGGGCACCAGCCCCGCCAGGACCCCCAGGGCCATCCCCACGCCCACGCTGAAGGCGTCGATCTGGGCGATGGAGCGCTCCGAGTCCCCGAAGTAGTCGGCGGCCTCCTCCAGCCTGTCCGAGGGGACCACCGCCAGGACCCGGTCGCCCAGCTCCAGGACCAGGTCCTCACGGGCCAGCAGGTCCAGGTCACCACGGCGCACGCGCGTGGCGACCCCCTGGAAGCGTCCGGGCATGTCCACCTCGCCCACGGTCCGCCCCGCCACACGCAGGCTGGAGACGGTCAGGCGACGGTAGTCCACCTGCGTGCGGTCCTTGGCCAGGCAGGAGTCCAGCCCCGAGCCCAGCTCCTGGACGGCGTCGGCCACCGCCTGCGGCGCCCCCACCACCACGACCTTGTCCCCGGGCAGCAGCTCCTCACCGGGGTGGGCCACCCGGGTGACGCCGTCGCGCTCCAGGTAGGAGATGCGGATACGCGCCCGCTGGAAGGCCTCCATCTGGTCGAGCCTGACCCGGGTCAGCAGCAGCACGCTCGTGGCCGTGATGCCGTCGGCGCTGGCCGGGCGCGGGTCGCGGCGCGCCGGCCAGGAGCGCCCCACCACCACGGCCACCACCAGGATCGCCACCGCCACCCCCACCGGGTAGGCCAGGGCGTAGCCGACGGCGGGCTCCTGGTTGCCGGCCGCCTCAATGGCCGCGTCCAGGACCGGGGAGGTCAGGGCCCCGGCGTAGGCGCCCGCATCGGTGGCCGGGGTCAGGCCGGTCAGGCGGGAGAAGCCGGCTCCGGCCAGGCCCGCGGCCACCAGCGCCACCACGCACAGGCTCATGAGGGGCAGCTGGCGGCGCAGGTCGCGGAAGAAGGTATTGCCTGCCCCGACGCCCACCGTGTAGCAGAACAGCCCCAGCCCCAGACTGCGCAGGAGCCCCAGGTCCGCGCCGAGCCGGGGGTCCAGGGCGCCGACGGCCAGGCCCACGAACAGCGCCCCGGCCGCACCGAAGCGGATGGGGCCGAAGGGGATCTGGCCCAGCGCGGTGCCCAGCCCGATGACCAGGAAGACGGTCAGGACGGGCGCCTGGACCAGGACGTCGACGACAGGTGTCAGGAGCTCGGGCACGTCACCAGGGTAGCCGCCTACCGCCCCGGGGCGCAGACAGCTCGTGCTGCGCCACCTGGCCGCCATGCGCGTAGCCGCCTCCCGCCCCGGGGTGCGCTGGCCCGGGGCGTCTACCGGCGGGCCCTGGACGTAGTCACCTGCTCCAGGGCGCAGGTGGTGCCAGCTCTGCGGCGCCAGGTGGACGTGTACGATCCCGGCCTGGGCGGCCCCTGTGGCGGCCCCGCACCGCCGTGACCTGCTGGCCCCGTACGATCCCGGCCTGGGCGCCCTGGTCCCCGGCGCCTGCCGGACCGTGGGCGCGCTCACACCCTGGAGCGGCCCGCCCGTGAACCGCTGGGCCCTGGGCGGCTACGAACCGGGTAGCAGGACGTGCCTGCGGCCGGCGGCCACCGCCGTCGCCCAGGAACGGCCACCACCGTTGCCCGGAAACAGGGAAGGAGCCGCGTCTCGGTGAGCCCCGAGGTGGAGACCATGCCTGACGCCGCGCTCCTGGCGGCCGTCGGTCAGGGCGACGAGCGCGCCCTGGCCGAGCTGCACCGGCGCTACGCGGCGACCGTGTTCGCCTTCGTGACCACCCGGGTCACGGACCGGGGGACGGCCGAGGAAGTCAGTGCCGACGTGTGGCTCGGCTGCTGGAGGTCGGCCCGTGCCTTCCGGGGGGACAGCCGGGTCCTGACCTGGCTGCTGGGGATCGCCAAGCGTCAGGCCTGGTCACGGGGCCGTCGCCGGGTGCTGCCCGCCGTGCCGCTGGACACCCAGGTCGAGGGCCTCGTGGACGATACCGTCGGCCCGGACGACCAGGTCCTGGAGACGGCCGGTGTCGAGGAGCTCCTGGAGGCGCTCAGGTCCCTGCCCCCGGACCTGGTCGAGGTGGTCAGCCTGGCCTGGCTGCACGAGCTGCCCTACAGCGAGATCGCCCAGGCCCTGGGGGTCCCGGTGGGGACCGTCAAGAGCCGGGTGTCGCGGGCACGACGGCTGCTCAAGGACGTACTGAGGAGGGACAGTGCCTGACAACGGTATGGACCGGGGCGTGGGGCGCCCCGGGAACGAGGCCCTGCGGGAGGCCCTGCTCCGGTGGGAGAACGAGCTCGGCGGCCAGGGGCCGGACCTTGAGACGGTGCGCCGTCGGCTGACCGCCGCACCCACCCTGGACGCCCGCCGCTGGACGGCTCGACGCAGCCTCGCTCTGGCCTGGGCCCTGGCACGGGCCCAGCTCAGGGTCGTCCCCTGGCTGGTGGTGCCGCTGGCGCTCCTGACGGCGTCGGCGGCAGCGCTCCTGGCGCGCCTGTGCGCCGTGGGCGTGGGGGCCGACGTCGCGGTGGCGGGGTTCTCCACCCTCATGCTCCACGGGGTCACCCTGACGGTGACGACGGCGCTGTCACGGGTGCGTGAGGACGCCGTGTGCCTGGCCACCCCCCTGGGGCCGCAGGCCGTGGTGCTCGCCCGGGTGGCGGCGGTGCTCGCCCTCGACGCGGCCACCGGGGTGGTGGCCAGCGCGGTGGTGTCCGTGTGGGCACCGGTCGGACCGGTGGGCGCGCTGCTCACAGGTTGGCTGGTCCCCATGACGTGCGTGGCCGGGGTGGTGGCCTTCCTGGCCATCTGGACGGCTCCCTGGGTGGGGGTGGTGGTGGGGCTGGTCCTGGCCCCCATCGCCGGGCCGGCGGTCTCAGTGGTACGGCTGGGGGCCCTCGCCGAGGTCCTGCACCAGGCCCTCACCCTGTCGGGGGCACCGGTCCTGGGCCTGGGCCTGGTCCTGGCTGTCTCCCTCTCAGCGCGCCACGCGCTCACCGCCCGTGCGCCCCGGTGAGCCCGCGCACTAAACCGCGCACCGGGAGCCGCTCACTGGGCCGCGCCGCACTGGGCCGCACCCCGGTGACACGCCGCGCCGTGCAGCACCGCACTGAGCCGCGCCGCGCCGCGTACCGAACCGCGCACCCGTGCTGCGTGCCTGCCAGCAGCCGTAGGCACGACCTGCGTCGGGCGTCCCCAGGAGCACTCCGGGCGCGCCCAGGTCCGTGGACGCGGCTACCGAGCACGCTGGAAGTGGCCTTCGCCACAGTAGCTGTGTGAACCGGAGAGGGCCCACCGGCTACCTACAGGGTGACACCAACCCATCAGGAGGCACCGTGACGCTCCCGCTCATAATGGCGCAGCTGCGCCAGACCGGCGTAGCCCTGGTCGTCCCGCTCACAGCGGGCGCCGTCGGGGCGGCCTCAGGCAGGTGGGCGGCGGCCGCCTGGTCACCCAGCCAGGCCGTGCTCCTGGTCATGGGCCTGGAGCAGGTCCTCGTGCTGTGCTCGGGCGCCGCGCTGGCGGCCGCGCTCACTGGCGACCCGCTGGTGGAGCTGCACGAGTCGACGCCGACGACGTTCCGCCTGGTCCAGGTGGTCCGTGCCGCCCTGGTCACCACCTCCGGAGCGGTTGGCGCCCTGGTCATGTTCGCGCCCCTGCACCTGGCCGGGATCTGGCCCCATGACGAGGGGTGGGTCACCCTGGTCGTCCCGGTCGGTGCGGTGCTCGTCCTGGCTTCCGTGGCCCTCGCCGCGGCGGCTGGCGGCACGGCGTCGTCCACTGTGATTACAGTCATAAGCGCGTGGCTCCTGGTCCTGGTGTGGGACTCCTACGTCCAGCCGCTGCCCATGCGACGCGGGCTGCCGCTGGTGGGCGCAGTGGCGCTCGCGGTGGTCGCCTGGCGACGGCTCGGCGACGCCGGGCACAGCATCGGGGCCGCCGAGGCGGGGGCGTCATGAGCGTGAGGTACTCAGGGGCCGTGCGGTTCGGGGAGCTCGTGCGCGTCCACGCCCGGACCGCCCGTCGGCAGAGGTCGCTGTGGTACGCCACCGTGCCCCTGACCCTGCTCGCCGTCCTGCTGAGCGTGGACGCGCCCGCCGCGCCGGGCACCGGGGGCATAGATGACCTGGTCTTTGTGGCGCGAGTCATGGGAACCCTCATCGGTATTGCCTACGCGGCGGCCTTCACCGGGCTCCTGGTGGCACCCGCCCGCCTGGGGGTGGACGAGCTGGAGCTCTCCACCCCGGTGGGGACCACGACGCTGGGGGCGGCGCGGGTGCTGGGGACCTTTGCCGTGGTCATGGTCCCGCCCCTGGTGGTCCTGGTGGGCGTGGGGCTGGTGCAGACGGTCGGCGGCAGCTGGACGGGCCTGCCGGCCGCCCTCCTGGTGGCGGTGGCCATGGAGGTGCCGACGGTGCTGTGCGCCCTGGCGGTCTCCGCCCTGGCTGGCTCCGTGCTGCCGCAGGCGCTCGCCCGGGTGGTCGCCGTCCTGACCTGGCTCTACCTGACCATGACGACCCCGACCATACCGGTTCCCGGCGTCACGGGCACCGTCCTGGGGGTCGTCGGAGAGGGCTTCGCCTCCCTGGTCTCACCCCGCTTCTTCTGGGTTAACGGGCCGCTGGCCACCGCCCCGGGGCCGGTCGTGGCCGCCGTGTCCCTGCTGTGGCAGCTCGCCCTGGTCCTTACCTGCCTGGTGGTCGGCTCGCGGCTGGCCGGGCGCTCACGCCGCTGAGGGACCCGGGGCCAGGGGTCCGAGGGCCAGGGCCCGGACGGCCCTGACCTCCTCCACCAGACGCGGCCGGAGGGCCCCGGAGCCAGGGGCCCGGCCCGGTCCACTACCACCATCTTGTCTGAGAGCGACCCGGGTGAGGGCCCAGGCCCGGCTGGGGCTCCGGACCCGCCCACCAGACCACACGAGCAACTGAGAGGAAGCCTTTCGTGTACATCTCCATCAGCCACGTCACCAAGGACTTCCGGGGGAGGCCGGCAGCCCTGGACGACGTCACCATTGACCTGCCCACCGGGATGATCGGGCTGCTCGGATCCAACGGCGCCGGCAAGACCACGCTCATGCGCATTCTGTGCGGCATTATCCAGCCCACCCGCGGCTCAGTGCACATTGACGGCCAGGACCTGGCCGACCCCGCGGGTCGCCGGGCGGTCAAGCGGGTGCTCGGCTACCTCCCGCAGCATATTGAGCCCTACCCCAGCCTCACGCCCCTGGAGTTCCTCGACTACGTGGGCGTCCTCAAGGGGCTGGACAGCCGGGCCGAGCGCCGTCGGCAGGCCGGCGAGCTGGTGGCCCGGGTGGGCCTGGCCGAGGTCAGGGACCGGCGCATTGGCGGGTTCTCGGGCGGGATGCGCCGTCGGGTGGGGATAGCCCAGGCCCTCATGGGCGATCCCCGGCTGGTGGTCGTCGATGAGCCCACGGCCGGCCTCGACCCGGAGGAGCGCATGCGATTCCGCTCCCTTCTGGCGGGGCTGGGCGCGGACCGCACCGTGGTCCTGTCCACGCACATCCTCGACGACGTGGCCCAGACCTGCCCCTACGTCTTCGTGCTGGGGCACGGGCGCACCCGGTACGACGGGCCGACCAGCGGCCTCATTGACGTCGCCCGGGGACGGACCTGGCTGACCGGCCCGCTGGGCACCATGCCGTCGGGCGACCTGGTGGTGGTCAACGCGACATCCACCCCCGAGGGCACCCGCTACCGGCTCGTCTCCGACGTCCCGCCCGACGGCGCGCAGCCGGTCGAGCCCAGCCTCGAGGACGGCTACATGGCCCTGACAGTCAACAAGGAGAGATCATGATCAGCAGACCAGCACGAACCCGGATCGCCCTCGGCGTCGGGGGGATCGTCATTGTCAGCGGCGTACTGGGGTGCATGCACATGCGCTCCCAGCAGTACCCCGCCAGCGGACCCACCTTCAGCGTCACCCCGACCTCCAACCCCGCCTCGGTCACGGCCGCCGACTTCGGCCACACCTGGACCCTGAACGTGGACCACGGCACTATTGGCTGCACCAAGGACGCCGACGGTGACCCCACCCTGTTCTTTACCGCCCCGGACGGGACCGAGTACGCGCTCAACGGCGTCACCGGGAACAAGGACCGCCCGGACATTGAGGACATTGCCAACGGCTCCGTGGGGCCGCTGCGCTCCTTCGCCTTCGGCGTCTGCGACGTCCCGTGACGGGTGTCCCGTAACAGGCGTCTCGTAATGGGTGTCCTGTGACGGGACGCCTGCGAGTGGTGGACGGGCTGGGGCCGCGGCGTCCCGGACGGTCGGCGTCCGGAACGCCGCGGCGGCCAGCGCCTGGGCGCCGGTGTGAGGCGGGTGTAAGTCGGTGTGAGCTGGTTTGGGGCGCCGGTGAGCCGGCGTGAGTTGGTGCGGGCCGGCATGGGGCAGGCGTGAGCGTGAGGCGGGTATGACGGAGCCCGTGGCTCGGTCTGCACCGAGCCACGGGCTCTGCGTCCATGAGGTCCTCGACCCTGGTTCCCATGTCAGGGGAGGGGTCCTCCTTCGCCAGAGCGACTGCTTGGGCTCCCTGGGACCCTCGCACGTCTCGGTCCTGGCCGGTCAGCGGGTTCCCCAACCCTCACGACCAGTTCCGTCCGGTGGTGATTCATATGTAACTCCCCTCTCCTGAAAGGAGACCCCGTAATCATCTGTGAACTTGCTGGGAAATGCGAAAGCAGCTGGCAGCGGTGCGCGGACACACTGAATTGTGATGCAGGACACCTTGTGTGACCCTGGGGCGGGGTCGTCGTAGCACCCGCCCGTGCCCCCTGGCGGGCGTGCCACGGGGCCGCACGGGGCAGCAGGGCCCAGGTGGTCGGTGAGTGTGCCCCCTGGCGGGCGCTGCCGCGGGTACCCTGCCATGGTGCAGTTTCTCAACGAGCCCACCTTTGACCTCACCTACGACGACGTGTTCATGGTGCCCTCCCGCTCCTGCGTGGGCTCACGCATGGACGTGGACCTGACTACGGACGACGCCACCGGCACCACCATCCCCGTGGTCGTGGCCAATATGACCGCCGTGGCCGGCAAGCGCATGGCCGAGACCGTGGCGCGCCGCGGCGGCCTGGCCGTCATCCCCCAGGACATCCCGGTCGACGTCGTCATTGACACCGTGGCCCAGGTCAAGGCCTCCCACCTGGTCTACGACACCCCTGTGACCGTCAAGCCCCACCACACCTGCGGCTACGCCATGGGGCTGATCCCCAAGCGGTCCCACGGCGCCGCCATCGTGGTGGACCCCGACTCCGGGCGGCCGGTGGGCGTGGTGGACCTGGGTGACGTCTCCGGCGTCGATCGCTTCACCCAGGTCCGCTCAGTCATGTCCACCGAGCTCCTGACCCTCCCCGAGGGCGTTGACGCCCGTGAGGCCTTCAACCGGCTCAGGGCCGCCCGTCGTCGCCTGGCCCCTGTCGTGGACGCCGAGGGCCGGCTCGTGGGCCTGCTGACCCGTGCCGGGGCGGTGCGCGCCACGATCTACCACCCCGCTCTGGACGCCTCGGGCCGCCTGCGCGTGGGGGCCGCCGTCGGCATGAACGGTGAGCCCGCCGCGCGGGCTGCCGACCTCGTGGCCGCGGGCGTGGACGTCATTGTGGTGGACACCGCCCACGGTCACCAGGACCGCATGATGCGCGCGGTCTCGGCCGTGCGCGCCGCCCTGGGGCCGGACGTGCCGGTGGTCGCCGGGAACGTGGTCACGGCCGCGGGGGTGCGCGACCTGGTCGAGGCGGGCGCCTCGATCGTGAAGGTGGGGGTGGGGCCGGGCGCCATGTGCACCACCCGCATGGCCACCGGCGTGGGGCGGCCCCAGTTCTCAGCCGTCCTGGAGTGCGCCACCGAGGCGGCCAGGCTGGGGGCGCACGTGTGGGCCGACGGCGGGGTGCGCCACCCGCGCGACGTCGCCCTGGCCCTGGCCGCGGGGGCCTCCAACGTCATGATCGGCTCCTGGTTCGCTGGCACCCACGAGTCCCCCGGGGACCTGCAGACCGACGCCGACGGCCGCCCCTACAAGGAGTCCTTCGGAATGGCCTCCACCCGGGCGGTCATGGGGCGCACGGAGGGTGAGCAGGCCTTTGACCGCGCCCGCAAGGCCCTGTTCGAGGAGGGGATCAGCGGGGGACGCATGTACCTGGACCCGCGGCGTCCGGGCGTGGAGGACCTCATTGACCAGATTGTCGCGGGGGTGCGCTCCTCCTTCACCTACGCGGGGGCCGACTCCATCCCGGTCTTCCGCCAGCGGGCGGTGGTGGGGGTGCAGTCGGCCTCGGGCTACCGCGAGGGCGCGCCGGTGCCGGTGAGCTGGTAGGAGCCCCTGGGGCTGGTGGGGCCAGCTGGTAGGGTCGGTGAGCTGGTGGGAGCCCCTGAGGCCGGGGCGGGCGGCTTGGGGCTGGCCGGAGCCGGGGTTGCCTGGGGCCGGCCTCAGGCGGCCCAGACAATGCCCTTGAGGAAGTCCTTGAACTCGTCCTCGCTCAGGGTCGGCTGGGCGGTCTTGCCCATGGCCAGGGCGGCCACGAGGAAGGTCTGCCCGTTGTGGGTGACGACGGCGCCCCGCTCGGCAATGTACCCGCTGCCGTCAGGTAGGGCAGATGCGCCCGCGTAGGTCTGCGCGGTCTCACCGTCAATGGTCGCCTCTCCCGTGGTGGTGAAGACGTCGGTGCTCAGCTCGTACCTGGCCGCCTCCTGCGCGATGGCTTCCGCGGCGGTGGTGATCGTGCTCTCCAGGAGGATGGTGTACCCGGTGACGGACTCGACGGAATCGAAGGCCTCACGGTCGGTAACGGTCGCAAATGACAGGCGGTCGGTCTTTGTGTTCGATGCGTAGGAGCAGCCTGCGGGGATGTGGGTGACTGTGAGGAGCTGGGCGACCTGGTTGTCCGCCGGGGCGTCGTAGGCCGCGGTAGGGGGAGCTGCGGGGGTGGTCGGGGGCGCGCTCGTCGTGGTGGCGCCGGGGCCCGTGGTCTCGGAGGTCGTGGTCTCGGAGGCTGTGGTCTCGGAGGCCGTGGTCGCGCCTGAGGGCGTGCTCGTGGTCGTGTCCGAGGAGCAGGCGAGAAGGGAGGTGGCAAGCAGTAGTGCCGAGCCGGCAGTGGCAATGAGACGACGGGTATTCATAAGGGGACCTTTCTGGTGGGTGGGTTGTCCAAGGACCTGTGGAACACGGTGTCTGCGCAGGTCAGGATTGGTTGATGTGGCTCATGGTTCTAGGGTGCACCTCACATCCTAGCGAATGGCGGGGTCGCTATCCATGGTTTGCCCGGGGCCTTCCTGACTGGTGTCTTGCGGTGCTGCTGGGGCTGGCGCCGCGCGGTGCTGCTGGGGGGCTGGTCGCGTGGACGAGAGCCAGGCAGAGTGACCCTCTCCCTGCCCGGGGCCCAGTCGCCGCGACCGCGTTGCTGGTGTTTGTGGCGGAGTGACTCTCTCCCTGCCCGGGGTCCAGGCTGACAGGGCGGCGGCTACCGTGGGAGCGTTGTGTGGCCCTCTCCCTGCCCGGGGCCCAGGACTCCTGGCCGTGCGGGCGAGGGGGTGTACGGGAACGTTTTGTGCAGGGCGGAACATTTTGTGCACAGGGTGACGTTTTGCGCAGAAGGTAACCAATCCAGGTCGCTTTCTGTGCAATCGGTTACCCTGTGCACAAAATGTTTCCCTAGATACCTTTCCGGTGCCGGCTTTGGACGAGACCATGCGGGAAAGTGGCGGTCAGACGGGGTGTCCCGCACCACGGCGGTGGTGACGAAGTCATGAACTCGGCTGGCTTCAAGCCCGCGGGCACCCGGCCGACGCCTGCCCGGCTAGCCGGGCGCTCTCCGGTCCCGGCAGGGCCCCGCACGCTGGCTAATGTGCGCTGTTGAGTTCGTGGCGGACGTCCCCCGCACGCCCCTACCTGGTCGGGGTGTTGCGACTCCGGTCCCGGCTGCCCCCGGTCGTTCCGGTACGGCGACGGCCGGTGTCCTGGGGTCCTTCGGGCCGGTCCCGGGCCCTGCCCAAGGCCTCGTCCGTCCCTGCCGACCCGCCGTCGTCCGAGGCCGTGGGCGCCGCCTGCCCGGAACCTGTAGCGCTGGCCCGCCCGGGATCTCTGGCCCACCCGGGCAGCGTGCCTGTGAGAGAATAGTGTCATGCGTGATATCTCCAAGGACACTCGCCTGTGTATCTCCCTCTCGGCCCGCCCCACCAATATCGGTACCCGTTTCCACAACCACCTCTATGAGGTCCTGGGGCTCGACTTCGTCTACAAGGCGTTCACCACGACTGACATTGTCGCGGCCATCGGGGGCGTGCGTGCCCTGGGTATTCGTGGCTGCGGCGTGTCCATGCCCTGGAAGGAGGACGTTATTGCGCTCGTGGACGAGATGACGCCGTCGGCCAGCGCCATTAGCTCGGTGAATACGATCGTCAATGACGACGGGCGCCTCGTGGCCTACAACACCGACTTTATTGCCATCCGCACCCTGCTGGACACCCACCAGGTGGCACGCACCTCCTGCGCGGTGCTCGGTGCGGGCGGTATGGCCAAGGCCTGCGTGGCGGCCCTGACCGACGCCGGGTTCGGCCCGGGGACGGTGGTGGCCCGCAACCCGGTCACCGGCCCGGCCCTGGCTGAGCGGTACGGATGGTCCTGGACGGCCTCACCTGCGGATCTGTCTGACGACGAGGTGGGGCTTGTGCTCAACGCCACCCCGGTGGGCATGGCCGGGGGTCCGGCTGAGCACGACCTGCCTGTGGGGGAGGAGCTGGTGGAGGCTGCCGGGACGGTGTTCGACGTCGTGGCCTTCCCGGCGTGCACGCCCCTGATCAGGGCTGCCCAGGCGGCCGGGAAGCCGGTGGTGCGCGGTTCGGAGGTCATTGCCCTCCAGGCCGCCGAGCAGTTCGCCCTCTACACCGGTATCCGTCCCACCCCTGAGCAGGTGGAGGAGGCCTCCCGCGTCTCACGCGCCTAGGATGTCGCTGTCGTCCTGCCGACGCCGTTCCCCATATTCTGTGTGGGAAGATAAGACGGATAGTCTTTGCTCAACCAGAACCAGGAGGGGCCGTGGCATCGTTTGAGGACGTACTCGGCAGTGACAACAAGCTGGCCAAACGGCTGGCGTCGACGAGCTGGCCCGACAGCCGCGCCAAGGCGGACCGGCTGCTGCCACTGGTCACGGCGGCGAACACGGACCTGGTCCGTGACGCGGTGCAGGCGGCGCGGAATGAGGAGATATCCTGGCGGGGGTGGTACCTGGGAAACCCCCTGGCGAACGCCCTGGTAATGCTGGTGTACGCGGCCGGTGACGGCGACGAGGAGGCCGCTGCGACCCTGCTCCAGGTGGCGAAGCGGCTACGCAATGAACCAGTGCTGCTCGAGCATCGCTCGGCCTTCTGGGAGCTATTCGGCATGTTCCGGGATATTCCTGCCGGAGACGACGCCTTTGAGACTCTTGACGCGGTCTACCAGGGCCTGCCCCCTACCCCGGCCGCTCAGTGGGCCGCCGAGATCGGGCTGGCGGCGCCTACCGACTGTCGCTGGTACCTTCAGGTCGTCGTCACCTCGCGTGAGGCCCCGACCGTGGACGTCGACGTCAGGGTGCGCTGGTCGCCGGACCTGGTCTCTGAGTTCCACGAGGCGCGGATGGCGAAGGAGTTCTGGTCAGGAGGTGACGAGGTCCGGCTCTACGGGCCGCGGGTCCCGGTTGCCGGGCCGCTTTCGTACCAGCTCCCCCTCAGCGATGAGGGTGTCAACCGCACCCTGACCGGTGCCATTGACCCGGCCCCGGCTGATATCCGTGACCTGCCCCGGATCCTGAGGACGGTCGAGGAGCAGAACGGGATCACCTTTGACCGGGCCAAGGCCCAGGTGTCCGGGGCGAAGCGCCCAATGCGCCCGATCAAGCCGGTACGGGCCTGGCTGCGGGCGAACGCCTAGCTGCTGAGCCGGTACCGTTATCGTGGTCTTACCACCACTTGATTTCCTTGTCGTAATCAATGAGAACGCCTGTTACTATCGCTACCGCGACGACCTGGTCGTCTTCCCGGAGAACCATCTGGCGCCCCTTGTGTCTGCACTATTCTCGTCTGGGATCCCTGACCTTGGTGACGAGGACGTCGGTGATCATCGCGACAGCGACGATATGGTAACCTTCTCGGAGGACCAGCTGCCGTCCCTTCCACAGACAGGGCAGGACGGCCTCCCGTGCGATGTAGTCCACCTTGACCTTCCAGACGGTGATTGAGATGAGCTCGATCGGCTCGATCAATATGGACACCGTGAACTCAGGAAACTCCTTGTGGCCGGGATGGCGGGTCATGTTCTCCTCAAGGAATTCGCAGATCGTGGCGTAGGGCCACGAGGGAGGGCCGTTAGGCCGTCCCCCAGCCGGAGAAGAAATCCATTCTACCACCGCCAAGGCCATGGGGTTGTCGATCGGCATCATCGGCCGTACTCCTTAACTTGTGGTTACGGTTTCCAGATTCTTGTTCCGTCCATTACTTGATTCAGTAGGTCAGGCCGCTCTCCTTCTTCTGCGTAGTAGGCGGGTCCTGCTCCGTCCAATTTAGCTCTACTTTCCCTGAACAGCCTGTTTATCGTTGACGAAGGCGCATAAGCCCTGCAGTCACGCCACCGATACCAACACCTGCCAGGCCCGCTGAGACGAAAGCTCTGAATGTAGCTCGTTCGCCGTAAACGAACTGTTCGTATCTCGGGTGCAGGCACAGGCTATCCATATGGGCTCCGACGTGCAGGAACCACTTTCCTGCTGGGTCTTCTGAGGAGCCCGCTCAGGACGCTCAGGAGGCGTCGCGCGGGTTGGGCGGCCTCGGGGCGGGCACCCCCAGGCCAGGCAGATCCAGGACCAGCAGGGCACTGACCACCACCAGACCCGCCCCCGCGCACCCCAGGCTCACCAGGGGGCCGGGCGCTGGCACGGACAGCAGGCTGGTGGACAGCAGCGGCGCCCCCAGGGCCAGGACGGCCACCGCGTACGCCCAGGCCCGCAGCCTCCCCAGGGCGGCGGGACGCCAGGGGAGCCTTACGGGTCGGGGCGGGGTCTGGTTGCCGGAGAGCCGAGGGAGTCCGGGTCGGGGCGGGGCCGCCTGGTTGCGGGGCTGCCGGGTCTCCTGGGACCCCGTGCTGGCAGCAGCCTGAGATGCCTGGGACCCCGTGCTGGCAGCAGCCTGAGATGCCTGGAACCCCGTGCTGGCAGCAGCCCTGGTCCGGGGCCCTGCAGCGGCCTGGGATGCCAGGGCCCCCGCTTGACCCGGCTGGCCTGGCTGGCCCAGCCCCGCCCCGTCCGGCCGCACTGCCCGGCCCAGGAGCGCCTCGACCAGGCCGCACACGCACAGGGCGGCCACGACGTCGGGCAGGACGTGGGCGCGCGAGACCACCACCGCGCCCGCCGCACCCGCCAGGACCGCCGTCTCCGCCACGCGCAGCCACCTCCAGCGGGGCAGCACCAGCGCCCAGGCCAGTACCAGCGACGCCGCCACCGTGGCGTGGCCCGAGGGCATGGAGTTGCTCGACGGGTAGACCCCGTAGGCAGGTCGGGGCAGGAGGTGGACCAGGACCTCGGTGACGGCAATGGGTACGCACAGGAGCACGACCACGCCCGGCAGCACCGACCACCGCCTTCGCACGGCCGCTACCACCACCCCGACCAGCAGGCAGCCTGCCGCGCAGGCCGCCACCGGTGCCGGGACCAGGACCTCCATGACCCGCGCGGCCGCCGTGCCCAGCCAGTCGGGGGAGCTCAGCGTGGCCCCCATGACCAGGCCGCCGGCCAGCTGCCCGGGGCGGGTCAGGACGAACACCACCCAGGTCGCCAGCAGGGCGAGCCCCCACCCCCGGGCGCGTCCCGCCCACGTCGTCCGCCCGACGCGCCAGCCCCCGGCGACCTGCTCGTCGCTCCGACCCGCAGCGGGTACCCCGTTAAAGGCCGGGCCGGGCGTCCCTGCCGCATCGTGGGCCCTGCCCGTCCCGTCCCGCTCGGCCTGCCCGGGGCCGAGCTGGCCGTGGGAGCCAGGTTGGCCGGCCAAGCCAGACCGGCCGGGCAAGCCGGGGCGTCCGGGCAGGTCCGGCGCGCCCGCTCCAGCCGCCCCGACAGCCTCAGCCGCCCCAGTCGCCCCGACTGCCCCGTGCGCCCCGTCCGTGTCCTGCGGGACCACGCTCAGTACGCCCCCCGGGAGGCCACGACGGCGTGGATGGTGCGGGCCAGGATGGCCAGGTCCTGGAGCGGGGACCAGTTGTCGATGTAGTACAGGTCCAGGCGCACCGTCTCCTCCCAGGACAGGTTGGAGCGCCCCGAGACCTGCCACAGGCCCGTGAGCCCGGGTCGGACCCGCAGCCGGCGCATCTCCTCCTCGGAGTAGCGCTCCACCTCCCGGGGCAGGGGCGGGCGCGGCCCGATCAGGCTCATGTCCCCCTTGATAATGTTGATCAGCTGGGGGAGCTCGTCAATGGAGTAGCGGCGGATGAGGCCGCCTACCCGCGTGACCCGGGGATCCTTCTTGAGCTTGAACATGACGGTGTTGGTGGTGTTACCGCCCTGGAGCTCCTTGAGGCGGCTCTCGGCGTCGAGCACCATGGAGCGGAACTTCAGCATGGTGAACGTCCTGCCGTCGCGTCCCACCCGGGTCTGGCGGAACAGGACCGGGCCGCGGTCGGTCAGGTACACCGCCACCGCGGTGATCAGCAGCACGGGTGAGGTGGCCACCAGCCCTATGACGGAGGCCAGGACGTCGAACACCCGCTTGCTGCTGGACAGGGCCCGCCCGGTGTGCGGCTCCTCCACGTAGACAATGGGCAGGCCGGCCACCGGGCGGGTGCGTATCCGGTCGGCCGCGACGTCGGCCAGGGAGGGCACGACGGCGAGCTGGGTGTGGTGCCCCTCGAACTGCCACACGTAGCGGCGGAAGTCCGTGGAGGAGGGCACCGCCCCGGCGGCGAACAGGACCAGGTCCACCCGGTTGTCGCGGGCCACGGAGAAGAGCCTGTCGGTGTGGTCCAGGGGCCCGGTGTGGGCCTGGCCCGGGCTGGGCTGGGGCAGCATGACCGTGGCCACCGGGTGCAGCCCCAGCCACGTCACCCGTCCCAGCAGGACCCGCAGCTCGGCCACCTGCTCGGGGGAGCCCACCAGCAGGACCCGGTAGAGGCCGTGCCCGTGGCGGTAGAACAGGTGCAGCAGGCGGCGTACCACCAGGCGCTCCGCCAGCAGCAGGGGGACGCCTATGACGAACAGCAGGATGAAGAAGGCCCGCGACAGGGGCGTGCGGGTCAGGAACAGGGTGGCCGCCATCCCCGCCAGCACCATGAGCGAGGCGTTGAGGACCCGACGGTAGGGCACCGTGCCCGCGCCGTACTCCCGGCTGTCGTAGCCGCCCCGGGCCGCGATCGCCGCCACCCACAGCGCCGTGGCCAGGGGCATGATCTGGAGCAGCAGCTGGTTGAGGGTGGCCGGGTCGTTCAGGCGCCCCAGGGACGCCCGCAGGTGGTAGGCCAGCAGGAAGGTCTGCATAATGACGCAGCTGTCCAGCACGAAGACGGCCAGCCGCAGCAAGCGGTCGAAGCGCCTCCTGCTCATCTAGGCCTCCGGGGAGGCAGGACGCAGCAGGGAGATCTCGTCACGGAGCGCCTGGGCGAAGCGGGACTCGCTGAAGGCGGCCCCGTGGGTGGTAATCGCCTCCCGGTCCCAGGACACGCGCTGGCCGCGGTGGACGGCGTCGGCAATGGCCGACGGCGTGGGCTCGGAGAAGAACAGGCCGGTGTCCCCGTCGCGCACCGTGTCCAGGTAGCCGCCCCCGCGCAGGGCCAGGACCGGCTTGCCGAAGGAGTAGGCCTCCAGGGGGGTCAGCCCGAAGTCCTCGAAGGAGGGCGCCAGCAGGGCCGTGGCGTGGGCGTAGGCCCACCGCATCTGGGAGTCCTCCAGCCCCTCCAGGAACCGGACGTTGGGCGGGGCCGTGCCCACCAGGTGGTCCTTGAGGGGGCCGCGCCCGATGACCACGAGCCGCTCGTCCTCCAGGGCCGCGAAGGCCCCCAGGGCGGCGTCAATGTTCTTGTAGGGCATGAGCCGGGAGACCAGGAGGTGGTAGCCGGACGCGGCCCAGTCCTCGACCTGGGGTACCGCCTGCTGCCCGGCCAGGGGGTCCATCCCCCCGGGCGGGAAGAGGATGCGCGCCTCGATGCCGTAGGCCCGGGCGATCCGCTCGGCCACGATGGTGGAGTTGGCCAGGTAGCGGTCAGCCCTCCGGGCCGCCCGGCGGTCCCAGCGCAGCAGCCCCGGACGCAGGGCGCCCAGGACCAGGGCCTGGGGGCTCAGGCGTGAGCCCTGTCCCAGGTACTGGCGGCGCAGGTAGAGGAACCGGGCCGGGGAGTGGCAGTACACCAGGGTCCGTCCCGTGGTGCGGAAGCCGTGCGCCCACCCCGTGGAGGACACCAGGGTGACCTCGGCGTCCACGCGCATGGCGCTGGCGGCGGGCGCCAGCAGGGGCAGGGCCGCCCGGTGGTTGCGACGCAGGGGGCCCACGTGGTTGAGGGGGCTGACGCGCACGTCGGCGTCGACGAACTCCGGGAAGGTCCCCTCAGGGTGGTAGAGGGTGGTGTAGATCGGGGCCTGTGGGAAGGCCCGGTGCATGGCCAGGACGACGCGCTCGGCCCCGCCGCGCACTGTGAGGTAGTCGTGGGCGATCGCCAGGGGGACCCGTGACGGCGTGCTCATGCCTGCTCCTTGAGGGCCACAGGGAGGATGTCGGTCAGGAGGAAGCGCAGGTGGCGCCGTCCGGCCTGCGCGGAGAAGTGCTGCTCCCAGCGTCGGCGGGACTCGGCCGCGACGGCGCGGCGGGTCTGCTCGGGGGCGGCCAGGGCCGCGGAGACCACCTGGGCCAGGTGGGAGGCCGAGCCCGACCGGGCGGTCCACGGGTAGCGCTCCCCGGCGACCTCGGGCAGGGCCCCGGCGTCGGAGACCACGAAGGGCACGCCCGCGCTCATGGCCTCGGCGGCCGTCAGCCCGAAGGGCTCGGCCCACACCGAGGGCAGGACCGCCAGGTCGACGGCGGAGAAGAAGTCCTCCCGCCTGGCCCAGCCCACCCGGTCCACCAGGTGGGACACCGGGGCCAGGGCCGCCTCGACGACCTGCTGCTCGTGGTCGCCCACGAAGCGGGGCTCACCGGCCAGCAGCAGGCGGAAGCGCCCGGGGGCCGCGGCGTCGAGCTCGGCCAGGGCCCGGGCCAGGACCACGACGCCCTTGTCCGGGCTGGGCCGTCCCAGGAAGCCCAGGACCACGTGCTCCGGGTCCAGGACGTGGGGCTCCACCCGGATGTCGTCGGTCCAGTTGGGCAGGATCTGGGCGTCGGGGAAACGGGTCTGGGTGGAGCGCGAGGGCACCAGCGTCACCAGGGCCCCGTAGCCGGCCAGGCGCCCGGCCACCACGTGCGCCACCGAGGGCGCCTGGTGGAGGTGGACCACCCGGTCACGGTGCCCGGCGGTGGCCAGGGCGGGGACGTGCCCGTTGCACCACAGGACGCCCTGGCGCCGGCTGGCGTCCCAGCGCCGCAGCCCGCGCATGTACTCCCGTCGCCCCGAGGCCAGGATGGCGGTGGTGGGGAAGCCCTGGCGGGCGGCCTCGGCGCCCACGCCGTCCTCCGCGGCCGGGGCCACCACGCTGACCGTATGCCCCAGGTCACGTAGGGCGTGGCCAATAGCCAGGAGCATGACCTCACCCCCGCCGGTCTGGGCGTTGTTGGCGGCCATGGTGAAGTGGGTCATACGGCTGCCCTCCTTCCCTGGGAGACGGGGACCAGGCTGGTCGGTGCGGGGATCTGGCGCATGCGGCCCGGTGGGTCGTCTGCCTGCCCGTCCCGGGGCGCCCCGGCCCACCACAGGGCCGCCCCCAGGGCCACGGCCACCGGGAAGTCCAGGAACACGTTGCCCAGGTTGAGGGCGCAGATGAGAGGCACCAGCAGGGCGGCCTCCAGCACCTTGTTGCGTATCCCCGAGGCCGGCCGGGCGAGCCTGAGGGCGACGACGAGCATGGTGGCCAGCATGAGGGTGAACAGGATCCAGCCCCCCTCGGCCCGCAGCAGCAGGTAGCTGGAGTGGAAGAAGAAGCTCTGCTGCTCCAGCTGGATGGTCAGCGTGCCCGGGCCGTGGCCGGTGAGGGGGTTGGAGGACACGATCTGCTGCTCCAGGGGGTAGATGAGCTCCCGCAGGTTGTCCGAGCCCTGCCGGTCGGCGAAGACGCCCTGGTTCTTCATGGACTCCGCGACCGTGGTGACCTGGGTGAACAGGACCGCCGTGATGGAGCCCTTGACGGCCACGGGCACGCGCGGGGGCATGAGGATCCACAGGGCGGCCATCCCGGCGGCCAGGAAGGTCGTGCGCGAGAAGGTGCCGACGATCCCCACGGCGGTGGCCAGGCCCACCACCAGGCGCCTGCCCCGGCGGGTCTCCAGGCCCAGGTAGACCAGGCCCAGGGTGATGAGCACGTACCCCGCCCCGTTGGGGTCCCCCAGGCTGCCCGTCATGCGCCCGGGGTAGTCCGAGCCGAAGGTGGCGTAGCCGTAGACGGTGCCGATCACCAGGCCCACGCCAATGCCCGAGGCCGCGGCCACGACGTCAATGCGCCCGCAGGCCATGAACAGGATGACCGCGCAGTACAGGGCCATGTGGCCGATACGGAACGGGGGGATCTGGTGGTTGATGACGCCCGACAGCAGGAACCACCCGCCCAGGGCCGTCACCAGCAGCGCCGGTGCGCCAATGCGCGACCAGCCGCGCTCGGCCCGGCGGGCCAGGGACAGCAGCACCAGCGGGATCGCCGCGACCTCCCCGATGGTGGTCCCCAGCCCCGGGAACTCGAAGTCGTTGTTGGTGATACAGACGAACAGCAGGAAGTCGGGGATCCGCCCCGAGCGGCTCAGGCGCGCGGGCAGGCCGACCACCGGCTCGGTCAGGTCGGCCCAGGCGGCGCTCGTGGCCCCCCTCACGCCTGCCACCTCCCGCTCCAGGCGTCCCGGTAGACGCCCACCACGGCGGCGGCCGTCTCGGCCCGGCCCGGCCAGTCCGCGGGCAGGTGGGGGCGCTCGTCCAGGCTCGTGCCCTGGGTGTGCAGGGCGGCGGCGACCCGCCGGACGTCGTCGGCCTCCACCAGGCAGCGCGCGGGCAGGATCTCGGGGTTGCCGCCCACCGGGGTGGCCACCACCCCCAGCCCGGCGGCCAGGGCGTCCAGCAGGGCGTAGGAGCAGTTCTCCCACACCGAGAGCTGGGCCAGGACGTCGTGGCCGGCCAGGGCGGTGGCGGCGTCCAGGTAGCCGGGGAAGGTCACGGCCTCCTCCAGGCCCAGGGAGCGCGCCGCCCGGTGCAGGGCCGCCTCCTGGGGGCCGGTGCCGGCCACGGTGAGCGTGGCCCGCGGGTGGTCACGGTGCAGCACGGAGAAGCCGGCCAGCAGCTCGGTGACCCGCTTCTCGGGGGCCAGGCGGGCCAGGGACAGGACGCGCAGGCCCGGTACGCGCCCCGGCACGCGTGCGTCGGGTCCCGGGGCGTCCACCCCGTTGGGGACCACCACCACGGGACGGCGGGGGTGCCAGGTGTCCCGCACGGCCTGGGCGGTGGCCCGGGAGACCGCGATGAGGGCGTCGTAGCGTCGACATCGCGCGGCGTGCGCGGCCGCCATGAGACGGCTGACCGCCCGCCCCCGCGCTCCCGTGCCGTGGTAGACGGCGTCGTGGCCCGGGGCGGCGATACCGTGCTCGGTGGACACCAGGCGCACCGGCCAGGTGGGCGGCACCGCCAGGGCCGCCACCAGGTCGGCGTAGGCCAGGTGGGTGTGGACCACCGCCGGGCGCAGGGTCGCCACCGCGTGGCGCAGGGCGGCCACGGAGGCCGCCAGACCGTGCTCCGGGCCGAGGTCCTCCACCAGGACCGCCGCCCCCGCCCGGCGCAGGCGCTCGGCCAGCGGCCCGGGGGGGCAGAGCACCACCAGGCGGGTGCGGGGCAGCCCGACGGCGGCCACGTCCAGCACGTGGCGGGCCACCCCGCCCAGGTCCGCCACGGGCACCACCCACAGGGCCGTAGGCGCCCCCCCGGGCACGCCCCGGTAGGACATCCCCCTCACAGGTACGCCTCCAGACGGTCCAGCGCCACCCAGAAGCCCTCACCGTTGTTCACGTGTCCCATCCAGATCTCCGGGATGAAGGAGACCCCGGGGGCCAGGCGGTCCAGCTGGCCGGCCAGCTCGGGCCAGTCCACGTCCCCCTCCCCGATCTGGACGCCCTCGCCGTCCACGCCCTTGCCGTCCACCACGTGCAGGTGGGCGGCCAGGGGCGCGAGGATCTCGGTGTACTCGCGCAGGGGGCGGTGGGCGTAGTTGGCCGAGAGCATGGAGTGGGAGATGTCGTAGGTGATCTGCAGGCCGCTGCGCCGGGAGAAGTCGCGCAGCGCCTCGGGGGCCATGAACAGGTTGTGGTACTGCTGCCCGCCCAGCAGCCAGGGGAAGGGCGGCAGCGTCTGGGGGGCCAGACGCACCCCGGAGTGGTCCACCCGCTCCAGGCCCTCGATAATGCGGTCGTACATGGCCGGGATCCTCTCGGCCGGGGCCGGGCCCTCCTTGGTGAAGCCGCCCAGGGTGGCGATAAAGACCGGGTCCTGCTCCTGGCGGAAGTAGGGCCGCAGGGAGCGGGCGATGTCAATGGTGCGTTGGAGCTCGCGGATGGAGCGCTCCCAGACGGCGTCGTCGAAGGAGGCCAGGTCCAGGATGAAGTCACCGCTGAACAGGTCCGGCAGGTGGCAGGTGTAGCCCATGGGCAGGGGGGTCTGCCGGTAGTCCGCGAAGACCTCCTCCACGTCCTCCTCCAGGTCCTTGTAGGAGTAGTGGAACTCCAGGAAGTCCGGCTGGGCGCCCGCGTCCAGGATGGCCTGGAAGTCGTGGTAGCGCACCGGCACCCCCCAGGGGCGGCGGAAGGAGTAGGGGCGGGGGCGGGCCGGGTGGTCGGAGACGTCACCGGGGTAGAAGAAGTCCCCCGCGGCGATGTCGCGGCTGGCGACCCGGCCCACGAGCTGGGGGCGGGCGTTGGGCTGCAGCCCGCGGCCCGGGGACTTGACCTCCACGTCCTGCTCGGTAATGCGCTGGCCCTTGACCAGGGGGCGGGCGGCCACCAGGGACTTGGCCAGGTTGGCGCGGTTCATGAACTCCCCGGGCTGGACGGTGCGCGGCCTGGTGGATCCCAGGGCGGCCTCCACCTCACGGATCTGGCGGACCATGGTGGCCATCTCCCCGGGCAGGAGCGAGACCTTGTGGTCGTTGCCCTCCAGGGAGCGGTCGACCGTGAAGTGCTTCTCGATAATGCTGGCGCCCAGGGCGACGGCGGCCAGGGGCACGTGGTAGCCCCGCTCGTGGCCCGAGTATCCCACCGGGCAGTCCCCGATCTCCGCCAGGCGCCGCATGTAGCGCAGGTTGAGGTCCTTGAAGGGCGCCGGGTAGGCGGACTGGCACTGGAGCAGCGCGTAGGGGGCGCCGTAGCGGTGGATGAGGGAGACCGACTCCTGGATCTCCGCCTCGGTGCTCATGCCCGTGGACACCACCAGGGGCAGGCCCTCGCGGGCGGCGGCGCGCAGCAGGTCGTGGTTGGTCAGGTCCGCCGAGGCGATCTTGATCCCGTCCACCCCGTACTCCAGGAGCACGTCCAGGCTGGGCAGGTCCCAGGGGGTGCACATGACGTCGATGCCGCGCTCGCGGCAGTGGTCGAAGACCCTGACCATGGAGTCGGCCGGCAGGGAGAAGCGGGTGAGCAGGTCCAGGGTGTACTGGGCGCCCAGGTCCTCCCCGGCGGTAATGGTCCCGGCCGCGCCGCGGTAGAGGGCGTCCAGGTCCCGCAGCTGGAACTTCACGCAGTCCGCCCCGGCCTCCACGGCCAGGTCCACCAGGCGCAGGGCCAGGTCCACCTGCCCCTGGTGGTTGTTGCCGATCTCGGCGATGACCATGACCGGCTCGTCCGGGCCCACCCGGTGGGTGCCGATGGTGAAGGAGTCGTTGCCGGGCCAGGCCACCGCCACCACGCGCCCGCGCTCGTCCAGGACCGGGACCAGGGTGACGCCGTCGCGGAAGAGCCAGTCGATCTCGTCAATGAGGGTGCCCTCGGTCACGGACCGGGGGGAGTGGTTGGCCACCGTCGAGGCGGGGACCTCCAGGTCGGTGTGGCCGGCGGCCAGGTAGCGGCGTACGTCGCCGTCGGTCAGGGAGCCGGTCAGGGTGCCGTGCTCGTCCACCAGGAAGATGGTGCGCGACTTGTTGGCGGTGATCTTGGCCAGGGCCGTCAGGAGCGGGTCCTCGGCGAAGACGATGTAGGGGGTGAAGGAGCGCTCAATGCTCATCGGCTCTCACATGCCTTCCTGCTGCATCTGGGCCAGGGTCCTGCCCGCCAGGGCCAGGTCCAGGGGTCCGTCAATGTCCACGCCCTCGACCTCGTCCATGACGAACAGCCCGATGCGCCCGCCAATACGGTTGTTCCGCTGCCGGTACACCCAGGGCCGGGTGACGTAGAGGGATCCGGTCTCCCGGTAGCGCATCTGGTCGGCGGTCAGCTCCTGGCGGCGGGGGCGGTGGTCGACGTCGAAGTCCGCCGTCGGGCCGTGCCCGTCACGGGCCGTCCACCACAGGAAGGGCGTCTGGGGGACGACGCCGACCAGGGAGTCCACGCCGGTGTCCCGGGCCTGGGCCACGGCCCGGGCGATGGTGCCCGGGCGGCGTACCGGGCTGGTGGCCTGGAGCAGGACCACGTGCTCGGGCTCGTAGCCCTGGGCGGCCAGGACGTCCATGGCGTGGAGGATGACCGGCTCGGTGGGCGTGGTGTCCTGGGCCAGCTCGACGGGGCGGTCGATGACCTCGGCCCCGGCCCCGGCCGCGACCCGGGCGAGCTCGGGGTCCTCGGTGGAGACGACCACCCGGGCGCCGTCCACGGCCAGGGCCTGCTCGATGGTCCACACCACCAGGGGCTTGCCGCCGACGTCGCGGAGGTTCTTGCGAGGGACGCCTTTGGAGCCTCCACGGACGGGGATGACGATGAGCGTGCTCATGGGATCCTTCAATCTGCCGGTGCGTTCAGTGGCGTGTGAGAGCCAGGGCGACGGTCCGGGCGGGTTCCTGCCCGGTGGCGGGTGGCGGGGGGGTGGGGGACGCGCCCCAGGGGGACATGCTATAGCGGGCGTGGAGGGCGCTGAGCCAGTCCGGCGCCCCCGGGGCGTGGACCCACGCCGCCAGGCCCCGTGCCGCCGCCTCCAGCACGCCGGTGGAGAAGACCGACACCACGGGAGAGCGGGTCTCCACCAGGGGGGTCCCGGAGCGGTCGATGGTCATGCCCTCCCGCTCCCAGGCCGCGTGCGTCCAGCGCGACAGGCGGTCCCTCTCTGCGGGGTGGGGCCGGTAGAGGGCGCCCGTGGCCCGGCAGAAGTCGTGGCTGGTAGCGGTCATGTAGGCCCGGCCCAGCTCGACGCCGTGGAGCTGGCCCAGGAAGGTCGGCGCGGCGTCGGACCCGGCGTCAGCAGGGGGCTCCTGGGCGGCGCGCCACAGCAGCTGGGAGGCCACCACCTCGTGGCTGACGTCACGGCGGCCCGAGGCCCAGAAGGCGGCGTCGGCCTCGCTCCAGGCCAGCAGGTGCGCGCCCACCGGCAGCGGGGCCATAAAGGGGGTGAGGATCCCGTGCTGGACCACCACGAACCGGGCCCCGTGGGACTGGGCCCACCGGTAGGCGCCCGCGCCCAGGGGCAGGTAGTGGCCCACGGCCAGGACGTCGGTCACGCTGTCGAGGCGCTCGGCCACACCGGCCGCGCTCAGGGGCACCACGTCCCAGCCCGGGGCGGTGGAGGCGGTCCCGGGGGCGCCGTCTGTCTCCGGGGCGGCTGCCGCCCCGCTCGCCTCCGGGGTGCCGCCCCCCGGGGTACCGGTGGCGGGTCCGGTGCCCCCCCGGGCGCCGTCGGGCCCGTCCAGGAGCGCCAGCACCTCGGGCGGGCAGACCACCACGACGTCGCGCAGGTGGGCCAGGGGGGCGATAAGGGCCGCCTGCTGGGAGGAGGTGGGGGCGTCCACCACCACGGCCACGCGCGGCGCCCCGCCCCGGCTGGCAATGACCGCCTCCGGCCCCCCGGCCCCGCCGTGCAGCACACGGCCCGAGGCCAGGGCCACGGCGGCCCGGGCCCGGCGCAGGCGGTGGTGGGAGCCCTCCCAGGCGCGCCAGGGCGCCAGGCGCTGGGGGAAGAGCAGGTGGTCGGCGGGGGCCTGCGGGGCCGGGGCGTGGCCCACCAGGAGGGGGACGGCCAGGTCGGTCAGTGTCATGCCCACAGCGCCTCCAGCTCGGCGGCCCGGTGGTCGATGGTGTGCTCGGCCAGGGTGCGGCGTCGGCCCGCCTCGCGCACGCCCTGGGCCCAGGCGGTGTCCGTGGCGGCCCGGCGGCACAGGTCCACCAGCTCCTCGGGGGAGTGGAAGACCAGGACCTCCCTGCCCGGCTCGTAGAGGTCGGCGACGTCGTCGCGGTCAATGAGCTCCAGCCCGCCGACGCCGGGGATCTCGTAGGTGCGCATGGTGAAGCCGTCCTGGCGGTCGTGGATATTGAGGCTGGCCACCGCGCCCGCCTGGATCCCGTAGGCCACCTGGCGGGGTACGTCCCGGTGGGAGGGGACCGGCGGGCGCCGGGCCAGCCAGGTGCGCGCCAGGTCCACCGGGTGGTGGGAGAAGGAGCGTCCGTAGGCCCGCACCGCCACCCCGGAGCGGTCCAGGTGGGCCAGCAGGGCGCCGCGCTGGCCGTAGTTGGCGCCGATGAACACCACCTCGTCGCTGGACCGGGGACGGTAGGGCAGGTGGGAGTCGTAGCCGTCGCGTACGTGGACGACGTGGGCGCCGCGCGCGGCCAGGGCGGCCGTGTCATGGGCGGAGTAGGAGGCCACCGGCCCGTGGGCCATGACCGCCTCGTAGCTGGTGCTCATCCGCTCGATCTCGTCGTAGACGAGGGTGACGGGGCGGGCCCCGACGTCGGCCACCGCCTCCCAGAAGTCCTCCTGCAGGACGTCGCCGCGGATGACCAGCACCCGCTCGGGGCGGCTGGAGCGCACCGCCCGGGCCGCCCGGGCGCTGACCTGACGGGCCCAGCGCGCCTGTCCGTCCCCGCCCAGCCGGTCCACCAGCTCCACCCGGGCCTTGTGGCCCAGGCGGGCCAGGACGCCGCCCAGCTCGTCGTAGCGCAGGGTGCGGGTGGGGTGCCCCAGACGCCGGAACGCGCCCTCGTAGGCCTGCCAGTACCCGTGGAAGGACGGGGAGATAATGAGGAGGCGCGGGCTTGACAGCATCACATCATCGTAACGGGTCCCCGGGCCTCCTATGAACAGGCTGTGGACCCCGGCGACCCCTTCCGCGCTGGTGGAGGGCCCGGCGCTGACCAGGTTGGGGAGCGAGTGAGACCCCCGGCCGGACCAGGAGGAGGCAGGGCAAGACCGCTATGCGTATTATAACACATGAATATGGTGTAGATCTCTCGCGGGATAAAGGCGATATCCTGTTCGTATCGTGACATTCTGCGCGCAGAGACGTGTTCCGTGCGAAGCGGGGATATTCACGCACAAGGTCGTGCCTGTGGGCCCTACCGGCGGGCCGGGGCGCGGTTGGCCGCCGGGACCCACCGCTCGGGGTGGGTCAGGAGGTGGTACTCCTCACGGGCCACCTCCACCGGACGCACCGGTGAGCCCGCCAGGCGGCGGGCCGTGTTCCACACCAGGTTGACCGCGGTGGCGGCCGCCAGCCCGGCCTGGAGCCGCCACACACCGGCCTGCCCCTCCCACTTGCGCGCGTACCGCAGCCTGCCGTCCACCAGCCAGCCCCGACGCCGTTCCGGGGCCGAGGAGGCACCCCCCTCGTGCCCCACCGACAGGCCGCCGAGCAGCACCGAGGGGACGCACAGCTCCCTCAGGCGCCGCTGGAGGTCCACCTCCTCGCAGTTCATGTAGAAGGACTCGTCCAGGCCGCCCACCGCGCGCCAGACGGCGGCAGGCACCAGCATGAGGGCCCCGATGACCCAGTCCACCGCGGTGTCCCGCCCCGAGGCCGTGCGCGTGTCGTGCCCCACCGCCTCGTGCAGGGCCGGCAGGTGGCGCCACCGGGCCAGGGGGACCAGCCACTCGGTGACCTGGTGGGCGGTGGTGGGGAAGTGGCGGCCCGGCCAGGAGGTCCGTCCTCCCGGGGCCAGCACGTCACAGGACACCAGCGCCGGCATCCAGGGGGCCGCGGCCGCCACCAGGCGGTCCAGCAGGTCCGGGGCGACCTCCAGGTCGGAGTTGAGCACCAGCAGCAGCTCCCCGGTGGCGGCGGCCGCGCCGGAGTTCACGGCGGCCGCGAAGCCCCCGTTGCGCTCGCGGCGCACCACCCGCACGCCCTCGGTGGCGGGGAAGGGGGTGGGGGAGTGGTCGTCGGAGACAATGACCTCGTGCAGGTGGGGGGAGGCGCTGGCGCGCAGCGAGGTGACCAGGTCCTGCGCGGGGCCGGGATCCCCGTAGAAGGGGATGACGACGCTGACGGTCGGTGCGGTCCTCGTGCGGTGCTCAGGCATTGCCGCATCGTATCGTGGAGGCGGCCTCCCGCCGCGGCAGCGCCCGGCACGGGCTGACCGGCCCCGCGGCGGCCGAAAGAGCAGGATGGAGCAGGAGGACGAGTGATGGAGCCCCGACCCGTGAGACGTCGGCTGGGTGCCAGGGCCCAGGTCGGCCAGTTCAACTGGTACCGCAGGCAGGTGGCCGAGACGCGGATGCGCCCGGAGATGCGCCAGGTGGCGCGCGGCATGCGCCTGCCCCGCCTGCGCCTACGCCGTCGCGTCACCGGATCCGTGTGGGCGGTCACTATGGTGCGTGATGAGAAGGACATCCTGCCGAGCGTGATCACCCACCTGCTGGACCAGGGGGTGGACCACGTCCTGGTCGCCGACAACCTCTCCCAGGACGGGACCTACGAGTACCTGCGCGACCTGGCCCGCCGGGACCCCCGGGTGCACGTGGGGCGCGACACCACGGTCGCCTACTACCAGAGCGCCAAGATGTCCTACCTGGCCCGGGCCGCCTGGCGCGCGGGTGCCGACTGGGTGGTCCCCTTTGACGCCGACGAGCTGTGGTTCGCCCGTGAGGGGTCGCTGACTCACTACCTGAGGGGTCTGGACGCCGACGTCGTGGGCGCGGACTGGTACGACATGGTCCTCCTGGACGATGGGCCGGTCGGTCCCACCTCCTCCTTCCTCCTGGACACCACCCCCAACCCCCTGGGCAAGGTCGCCTTCCGCTCCCACCCCCTGGCCCTGCTGGAGATCGGCAACCACGGCGTGGCCCGCGTGGGCACCTGGGCCCAGGACGGCCTGGCCGTGGCCCACGCCCGCTACCGCTCCCAGGAGCAGGTGGCCCGTAAGTTCCGCCAGGGGGCGCAGGCCCTGGCCGCCACTGGCCTGGACTCGCACTACGGGGGGCACTGGCGCCAGGGGGCGCAGGCCTCCGACGAGGAGCTGGCGCGCATGTGGGAGGGGATGCGCCGTGGTGAGCCCGAGCCGCGCGTCCACTGGTTCGCCACCGGGCCCATGGTGCGTGTCCGGCCGGTGTCCTGGTCCTGCTGGGAGCTGGAGGCGGCCGCGCCCCGGTCCTGACCGGCGCGTCTACCCAGGCAGGCGCTCCTGGCGTCACGCGCCCCGGCCCCACGTGCGCGTGCCCGGGCCTTTAGCGCCCCTGAGTACCTACCTCGCGTCGGCCTCGGGCGCGGGCGCCGGGGGCTGCCAGCCTCCCGGGACGTCGCGTACGTAGCTCCAGGCGGGGTCGTGGAACCAGGGCTCCCGCTGCCCGAAGGCACGCTGGTGGAAGTAGGGGGCGACGACGTCGGCGGGGTCGGTGCCCAGGACCGTGGCCAGGTAGCCGCCCCAGTAGGAGAAGGTGGAGTTGGCCAGGACCAGGCGCCGTGAGACGGCCAGGGCGGCGATGTCGTCGAACATGTTCGTGCCGGGACGGGTGAAGGAGGCCGAGGTGACCCCGGCCTCGTCCAGGGTGGGTGCGAGGTTGGCCTGGCACCAGGGCAGGTCGTCGGAGACCACCTGGACGTGGCCCAGGGGGGCCCGGGCGGCCTGGAGGGCGAGCGCGGCGGCCACGTAGGGCACGATCCGTATCCCGAACTCCGCCTCGTGCACCGTGCCGTAGTAGTCCCCGCGGCGGACGTTGACCGTCAGCGTCCCCGGCGTGACCACCTCGCGCGCCGCGGCCAGGCGGTCGGTGAAGGACGGGGAGGACAGCAGCCGGGCGCGGGTGAAGTCGGTCAGGTCGGAGCGGGTGAAGTCGGAGTCGAAGCCCGCCCCCAGGCGGGCTATCCGGCGGTCGGTGACGTGCATGCGCCCGGGCAGACACAGCTCGGCCAGGGCCGGGAACTCGGCGACCCACGGCGCCTGGCTGGGAACCACCTGGACGTAGGTCTGGGGGTTGCCCCGCCGCAGCGTGTGGGCCAGCATCCACAGGTACAGGTGGTTGCCGCCGTTGGTGGCCGCGTGGGCGTAGAGGACGTCGCGCGGACCCCGGCGCACCAGGCGGCGCAGCCGCCCCCGCAGATCGCTCATGTGGTCCCTCCCTGCCGTGTGCCGCTCCCGGCGCGCCCGGGGCGCTCGTGGGTCTGACGGTGGCATCCTTTCACAGCGGCCGGGTCCCCGGAGGTGCCCGGCCTCAGCTGTCTGGTCACCGGAGATGCGTCCCACAGTGGGACCGCCCGGACGGCGTCGGACCTGGCGCCTCAGACCTGGGGCGTCGGACCTGGCGCGCCCTGGCCCTTGCCCCCGCGCCCGCTGTGACCTATTCCTGTCGCGGCGTCGGTAACCCAGCCGATACTCTTCACCCCGGACCACACAGGGCCGCGACGGCGGCCGGGAAAGGAGCGTCGTGAGGACACTCGGGGCGTACCGCCACTACATGGGGGTGCTCTTCAGGCGCGGTGAGCGCTGGCGCCTGGCCGTCTCGGTGGCGGGCAGTATCGGGATCGCCCTGCTTGACACGCTGTCGGTCCTGCTCGTCTCGCCCCTGATCCAGGCCATGGGCGACAGCTGGCGGCAGGGCACCGCCGGGACCGTGGCCCGGATGCTGGGGCTGACCACCCAGACGAGCCTGGTCGCCTCCCTGCTGGCCATGGTCATCGGCGGCTTCGTCCTCAAGGACCTGGCGGCCGTCGCCTTCAACTGGTGGTCCCTGGGGTTCACCGCGAGCGTGCGCACCAGGGCCCAGGTGGAGATGACCGAGTACTACATGCGTCTGCCCTACTACCACCACGCCCACCTGGGCCTGGCGGTGATCCTGCGCAAGACCATGGTGACGGTGGCCCAGGCCTACGGCGCCTTTGCCAACTCGGTCATCGGGATATTCGTCCAGATATTCTCGGTGGCACTCATGGTGACGGCGCTGCTGGTCTCCTCCCCGCTGATCACCCTGACCCTCCTGGCGTTCCTGGGGGTCGCCGGGGTCGTCTTCCTGCGGATTATTAAGCCGGTCAACCAGCGGCTGGGGCGTGAGCAGGTCGAGCTCAGTGAGAAGAGCTACGGCCTGGCGATCGACGCCTTCGGTGCCATTAAGGAGACCCAGCTGCGCAACTCCTACGAGTACTTTATGCGCAGCATGACCGGGCCCATCCGTCGGGGCGCGCAGATCGAGCGGGTGTCGGGGTTCGTCTCCGCCCTGCCCAAGCAGACCATGGAGATCCTGTTCATGCTGGGGCTGGGGGTCGTCTTCGCGGTCTCCGCGGGCGACGGGGTGTCCTCGGACATGCTCGCCACCATTGCCCTCCTGGTGGCGGCGGCCTTCCGCCTGCTGCCCACGGTGGCCGGGCTCATGGGCTCCGTCGCCAATATCCGCCACGCCGAGGCCGGTACCAGGGAGTACGTGGAGTCCAGGCTCGCCTCCCTGCGCCCGGGGGCGGTGCCCGCGCCCGTGTCCAACGAGGGCGTGGTCCCCATGGCGCTGACCAGCGAGCTGGTGGTCGACGGCGTCCACTTCTCCTACTCCCCCCAGGGCCCCGAGATCCTCACCGGTATCAACCTGCGTGTTCCCGTCGGCAGCACGGTGGCGTTCGTCGGCTCCTCGGGCGCGGGAAAGTCCACGCTCCTGGACGTCATTATGGGGCTCCAGACCCCCACCCAGGGTCGTCTGCTGGCCGACGGCGTCGACGTGTCCACGAATATGCTGGGGTGGCAGCGCAATATCGGCGTGGTCCCCCAGGAGGTGTTCCTCACCGGTCGTACCATCGCGGAGAACGTGGCCTTTGACGAGGAGATGGAGGATATTGACGAGCAGCGGGTGCTGCGGGCCCTGAAGCGGGCCGATATCCTGGACTTCGTCCAGGACCAGCCCGAGGGTATCTGGTCCCGTTTCGGTGAGGGGGGGCGGCGCCTGTCCGGCGGCCAGCGCCAGCGGGTGGGGATCGCTCGGGCACTGTACCGCGAGCCCAGGATCCTGGTCCTGGACGAGGCCACCAGCGCCCTGGACAATGAGACCGAGGCCCGCATTGCCAGCACTATTGCTGAGCTGGGTGATGACATTACCGTCATTATCGTGGCCCACCGCCTGTCCACCGTGAAGGACGCCGACATGATCGCCTTCCTGGCCGACGGGCGGGTGGACGCCGTCGGCACCTTTGCCGAGCTCCTGGATATCTCCGAGGGGTTCAGGACCCTGGCCGAGCTGGGCGACCTGGGCCAGACGGTGTCCGCCGCCCGGCAGGCCGCCGGTCAGGTTGCGCAGGGCCCGGCCGCACAGGGGGTTACCAAGAGTCCGGCTGCCGCCGGTCAGGCCGTGAGCCCGGTTGCCGTGAGCCCGGCGCCCGTCCAGGCGGACGCCCCTAGCGGGGCGGCACCGGTAGACTCCGACACGGTTCCTGCCACGACGCAGGCCTGAGCTTGAGGAAGAGGGAGAAACGGATGGGGTCAGGGCAGGACACGGGGCGCGCAGACGACCAGAAGGCGCCCGAGGTCAGCGTGGTCATCCCGGCCCGTAACGCCCAGGGGATGATCAAGGACCAGCTGGAGGCGCTTACGCTCCAGCAGACCGACCGGCCCTTTGAGGTCATTGTGGTGGTCAACGGCTGTACGGACCGCACCGAGGAGGAGGCCCGCTCCTTCTCCGGGCGCCTGAACCTGCGCGTCATCCACTCCGAGCCCGGCTACTCCAGCTCACGCAACGCCGGTGCGCTGGCTGCCCGCTCCCACGTCGTGCTCTTCTGCGACGCCGACGACGCCGCCACCCCCACCTGGGTGGAGGCCCTGTCCTCCGCCGTCGAGAGGCGTCACGGGATCGTGGGAGGGTTCTTCGGCTACAGGCGCTTTAACACCCCCGGCGCGTGCCGGGCCTACGGGTTCGACCCCGCCTCCCCCGACGGCCCGGAGGCGCTCATGGGGGAGGACGAGTTCAAGGACGCCCGCTCGGTCTCCGGGGGGAACTTCGGGGTGTGGCGGGAGGACTACCTGCGTGTGGGGGGTCTGGACAACTCCTACCGCGGCGGCCTGGAGGAGACGGACTTCTGCCACCGCGCCCGTCAGCAGGGGATCCCCGTCGTCTTCTGCCAGGACGCGCGCATTGAGGTGCGCCTGCGCTCGGTGGCCTCACGCGCCTTCTGGCAGCAGCGGGGCTACGCCGTCAACAAGATCCTGTTCGTCGCCCGCACCGACCGCGAGAAGGGCCCCTTCGCCCACGACGTGCCCCGCAAGTTCAATGTCTCCTTCAAGTGGTCCCTCAAGGCGCTGGCGCGCAGCGGTGCCGCCGCACTGGCCTACCCGGTGGCGGACCCGGGGCGGCGCATAAAGATCCTTCACGACCTGGGCGGACACCTGGGGAGCGTGGAGGGGCACCTGAAGTACCGGGTCCTGGGACGCGTCCCACCTCGTCGGCTCCTGCGTCGGCGCTGAGGCCGGGTGCCGGGCTCGGACCCTGCTGAGGACAGGCGCGTTCAGTTCCCGGGACACTGACCCCTGGGTCCGCACGGATTGGTCGTACGGAATGGTTTGTGGCGCAAAGTTGCACATTCATCTTGGGGGCGCTGTCGGGGTGCTGGCGGTATTCCAACGGTTTCCCGGTCTGGGAGGCGGCCGGGACAAGGATGAATGTGCAACGGCGTCCTCGTTGCACATTCATCCCTGTTTTTGGCCCCTGCTCGGTTGGCGGATCCGCGTGATTCCGCCGGTTTTTGATCGGTGATTGTAGAAAGAATGTGCAACTCGACCGTGGCGCGTCGCTCGCGAGGTTAACCAGCGGCGCAAGCCCGACGTCAAGAGGTACGCCGGATCATCCCCGCGGCCGGGGCCTGCGGCAATCTGCCGACGCCCACCCTGAGACGTCCGCGTCCTGCTCCTGCGGCCGCGTCCTGCTCCTGCGGCCGGGGCCTGTGCGCGGTCCGGGCAGGTGCCTGGTCCTGATTCGCCTCCGTCACGCGGTTCCCAGGAGCGTGGTGAGCTCGTTGGCGAAGGAGACGATCTCCTCCTGAGTCACCTTGGTGCTGTCCGCAGTCGCCTGGACCAGGCCGTCCTCGGTCTTGAGGAAGCAGACGATCGAGTTCTTGGAGGCGGAGGGGGTGCCGCACTTGCCGGTACCCGCGGGGACGGCGTCGCTCAGATCCGCCACGCGCTGGTCGTAGACGGAGGAGGTACGGAACTCCACCCCCATCTTGCGTCCCGCGCTGCTGTAGGTGTGGATACTGCTGTCGCTCTGCTTGTCGAGGGTCCAGCCGTTGACCTCCTGGGGGAAGTCGCGACCGTTCATAGCCGCGATGACGGTGCCCTCGGCAGCGGGAGTGGCCGTGGAGGCCGCCGGCTTGGAGCTGGTGGAGGCGGACGGCGCCGAGGAGGCAGGGTGCGACGGCGTCGGGCTGGCAGCGGGAGCGGCGCTTGTTGCGACCGTAGAGGCCGAGGAGGAGTCTGGAGAGGAGGGGGAAGGGCTGGCGGTGGTCTCGCCTGAGGAACCGCAGGCGGCCAGGGGCAGAGCCAGGGCTGAGACGGCGAGAAAAGTAGTGAACTTAGGAGTACGCATGTGCATAAGTATATAGGAGGCGACTGATGATGTGGGGATGCGTAGTGCCTGGGCGATTCGTGCGCTCTAGTGGGATGTATACCGCACTCTTGGTCGGGTGAGGGCCTAAGGGCGGTCGGGCGAGGGGTGGCCAGGCTGCGTGCGCTGGTGGTCGCTGAGGGGGGCCCGAGGGGCGGTCGGGTGAGGGCCCGAGGCGTCAGAGCGCGGTCCCGCTACCAGCACTGGCAGCCACGGGCTCGGGCGGATGAGGTAACGACGGGCCTCGCGCCAGAGCAGTCGGTGGCTGTCCCACAGGGCGCAGAAAGGGAGGTATTGGCCGCGCCCACCCGCTCGGGGCAACGGGAGGAGCCCTGCCCCGGAAGGGCGTGCGGGTGCCGCGCCCACCCGCTCGGGGCCACCGGTAGCCTGGGTGCGTGAGACCCTTCCTCCTCCTGGCGACCCGCGCCGACGACGAACCCGCAGACGCCGAGTACGAGGCCTTCCTGTTGCGTACCGGCCTGGACGCCTCCGAGCTCGTCCGCTGTCGGCTGGAGGCCGGGCCCATGCCCCGCATTGACCTGGAGGACTACTCGGGGATCCTGGTGGGCGGCTCGCCGTTCAACACCACCACGGTGCACAAGTCGGCGACCCAGCAGCGTGTGGAGGCCGAGTTCGACGCCCTCCTGGATCGTGTGGTGGCTGAGGACTTCCCCTTCCTGGGCGCCTGCTACGGGATCGGTACCCTGGCCCGCCACCAGGGCGCCCACATTGACTCAACCTACGCCGAGGAGGTCGGCGCGCCTGAGATCACGCTCACCCCCCAGGGTCTGGCCGACCCGCTCTGTGCCGGGATGGCCCCCGCCTTCCGCGCCTTCGTGGCCCACAATGACGCCATTACCGTGGCGCCACCCCACATGGTGGTCCTGGCCACCAGCCCCAGCTGCCCGGTGCAGATGATGCGCGTCAAGGACAACCTCTACGCCACCCAGTTCCACCCTGAGCTCGACGGCGAGTTCTTCGCCCACCGTCAGGGGTTCTACGCCGACCACGGCTACTTCGACCCCGATGCGCTGCCCGAGATCCAGGCCTGGACCCGGGCCCAGGACGTCTCCGGCTCCTGGCACGTGCTGCGCAACTTCGTGGAGCGCTACGCCCGTTAGGCCCCGTCACCCCGCCGGCCGTGCCCGGGATCCGCCGCCACGCGCCCCTCGGTCTCGGGCACGGGCTCTGGGTGTCGTGTCCGGGCGTGCGTTACAGTCAAGCCGTCCGTGCCCCGCCCGACGGCCCCGACGGCGGAGCGGGGGCGCACCCAGGACGTTCCCAGGAGGGTTACCGTGTCCCACAAGCTTGTCATCGTCGAGTCCCCCAACAAGGTCCGCTCGATCGCCGGCTACCTGGGGGACGACTACGAGGTCGCCGCCTCCGTGGGGCACATCCGCGACCTCGCCCAGCCCTCCGAGCTGCCTGCGGACATGAAGAAGGGTCCCTACGGCAGGTTCGCCGTGGACGTGGAGGACGGGTTCGTCCCCTACTACGTGGTCAACCCCGACAAGCGCAAGACCGTCGCCGCCCTGCGTAAGGCTCTCAAGGGTGCCGACGAGCTCTACCTGGCCACCGACGACGACCGTGAGGGAGAGGCCATTGCCTGGCACCTTCTCCAGGTCCTCAAGCCCAAGGTCCCCGTCAAGCGCATGACCTTCACGGAGATCACCCGCGAGGCCGTCACCCGGGCCCTAGCCAACACCCGCGACCTGGACACCCACCGCGTGGACGCCCAGGAGACCCGCCGCATCCTGGACCGGCTCGTGGGCTACGAGGTCTCCCCGGTCCTGTGGCGCAAGATCCGTGCCGGGCTGTCCGCCGGGCGCGTCCAGTCCGTGGCCACCCGCCTGGTGGTCGAGCGCGAGCGCGAGCGCATGGCCTTCACCTCCGCGGGCTACTGGGGCGTGGAGGCCCGCCTGTCCGCCCACCAGGGTGCCGGGACCACGGGCGCCGCGCCCGGGGCCGACGTCGGACCCGGGACTGCGTCTGGGGCCGCGCCCGCGCCCGGGGCTGTGCCGGGCGCCCCCGAGACGGAGGACTCCGCCTTCACCGCCCGCCTGAGCGCCCTGGACGGTCACCGGGTGGCCACCGGACGCGACTTTGACGACACCGGCCAGCTGCGTCCCGCGGCCCGCAGGGCCGGGACGGTCCACCTGCACCAGGACGCCGCCGTCGCCGTCGCCGAGGCCGTGCGCCGCTCCACCCCCCGCGTGGCCGAGGTGGAGGACAAGCCCTACAAGCGTCGTCCGGCCGCCCCCTTCACCACCTCCACCCTCCAGCAGGAGGCGTCCCGCAAGCTGCGTATGAACCCGCGCGAGACCATGCGTGTGGCGCAGGGCCTGTACGAGAACGGCTTTATCACCTACATGCGCACCGACTCCACGGTCCTGTCCTCCCAGGCGGTGGCGGCGGCCCGCGCCCAGGTGGCCGAGCTCTACGGGGCCGAGTACGTGCCCGCCCGCCCCCGCGTCTACGCCACCCGGGCCAAGGGCGCCCAGGAGGCGCACGAGGCCATCCGCCCTGCCGGGGACCACTTCCGCACCCCCGCCCAGGTCGCCAACGAGCTCAGCGGCGCCCAGTTCCGCCTCTACGAGCTCATCTGGAAGCGCACCGTGGCCTCCCAGATGGCCGACGCCGTCGGCTCCACCGCCACCGTGCGTGTGGAGGTGCCCCTGGCCGGTGCCAAGGGCACCAGGAGCGACGGCGGACTGACCTTCACCACCGCCTCCTTCACGGCGTCGGGCACGGTCATTACCTTCCGTGGCTTCCTGGCCGCCTACGAGGAGGGGCGCGACGCCGAGCGCTACGAGTCGGAGTCGGGCGGCAGGACCGGCACCAAGGGCGGCAGGGACGTGCGCCTGCCGGCAATGAGCGTGGGCCAGGAGCTGACCGCCCTGGGCAGCCAGGCGGCCGGTCACGAGACCACTCCGCCGCCGCGCTACACCGAGGCCTCCCTGGTCAAGGCCCTGGAGGAGCGGGAGATCGGTCGGCCCTCGACCTACGCGGCCACCATGTCCACCATCTCCGACCGCGGTTACGTGGACCACCGCGGCCAGGCCCTGGTACCCACCTGGCTGGCCTTCGCGGTGACCCGCCTGCTGGAGGAGAACTTCGCCGAGCTGGTCGACTACGACTTCACCGCCTCCATGGAGGCCGACCTGGACCGTATTGCCGCTGGCCAGGAGGACCGGGTGGGGTGGCTCACCCGTTTCTACTACGGGGAGGGCGCCGGCGACGCCGCTGCGGGCGCCAGCCCGGCCGGGGCTGCGGGCGCCGGGGGTAATGCCGCTGCGGGCGCTGACGCCGCCCCGGCCGGGTCCGGGAAGGGCCCCGGCACGGGTCCTGTCCACGGTGCGGAGCAGGGGCTGAGGTCCATGGTGGACAACCTCGGTGAGATCGATGCGCGGGCTGTGAACTCCATTGAGATCGGTGAGGGCATGACCCTGCGCGTGGGCCGCTACGGTCCCTACCTGGAGGACGCCGAGGGCAGGCGCGCCAACGTGCCCGCCGACGTCGCCCCCGACGAGCTGACCGTGGACAGGGCGCGTGAGCTCTTTGCCCGCGCTGCTGACGACGGGCGCGAGCTCGGTGTGGACCCGGCCACCGGGCACATGATTATCGCCAAGGACGGGCGCTACGGCCCCTACGTCACCGAGGTCCTGCCCGAGGAGGAGGCCCCGGAGGCCTCCGGGGCGGCGCCCGAGACGGCCGAGGGCGCTGGCGGGGCTGAGACCGCCGGGGCGACGTCGGGCGGCAGGACGACCAGGGCGAGGACGACGCGGGCCAGGACCAAGAAGCCCAAGCCGCGCACGGCGAGCCTGCTGAAGTCCATGGACCTGGGTACCGTCACCCTGGAGCAGGCCCTGGACCTGCTCAGCCTGCCGCGGGTGGTGGGCCAGGACGCCGAGGGCGTGGACATTACCGCCCAGAACGGCCGTTACGGCCCCTACCTCAAGAAGGGCACGGACTCACGTTCCCTGGAGAGCGAGGAGGAGATCTTCACGGTCACCCTGGAGCAGGCCCTGGAGCTCTTCGCCCAGCCCAAGCGTCGCCGGGGCCAGGCGGCGCCGCGCGGACCGCTGCGTGAGCTGGGGGAGGACCCGGCTACCGGCAGGCCCGTGGTCATTAAGGACGGGCGGTTCGGCCCCTACTTCACTGACGGGGAGACGAACGTGACCTTGCGCCGGGGCGACGACCCCGCCACCGTCACCCCTGAGCGGGCCTACGAGCTGCTCGCGGAGAAGCGCGCCAAGGGGCCTGTCAAGAAGCGCACGACCCGTAGGACGTCGGCTAAGAAGACTACTAAGAAGACTGCTTCGTCGGGGACGTCCACCAAGAAGGCGTCCACTAAGAAGGCCTCCTCATAGCCCCCTCCCGCGAGAACGGTACTTATTCCTCGCGAGAACGGTACTTGTTTCCCGTGAGAACGGTACTTGTTTGCTGCGCTGGGAGAAGGTACTCGTGCGGTCGGGTAGTGGAGTGGATGGTTAAGCGTCCTGTGTGACTGGGTGTCCGCGCGGCTGGCGTCGGTCGATCGCGTGCTGGACGTGGGCGACCAGGAACTCGCGTGGACGGTTGGTAGCGGGCCAGGCCCGTCCCGGCGGGGATGAGGGGCGACCAGGCACTCGCGTGGACGGTTGGGTGTGGGCGCCCGACGGGGCGCCGTGGTGGTCCTACGCGGTGCGGTGCTGGTGCATGCGCGTGCCCGGGCCTATCTGGCCGGTGGGGGACAGGGAGGCAATGACCTCGGCCCGGCCCACCTCGGGGTCCGGGACGTACCCGGTCACGGTGTCCACCCCCAGCTCCAGCAGGAGCGGGTGCATGGGCGTGGACGGGCCCACGAGTACCGTGTGCGCCCCACCGCCCACCGCCAGGTCGATCAGGCGGGGAGCTGTCTTGTTGACAAAGCTCGACGATGAGATGAACACGTAGTCGGCCTGGGGCAGCAGGTACTCGCAGGCCGTGTCCGGGTAGTCGCCCGGCTCGGGGTAGCGCTCCAGGATCTGCAGGTCGGCGGCCTTGTGCAGGGCGGCACGGGCAAAGGGGAAGTGCCCGATAATCGCGACGACCCGCCCGGTGACGGCGTCGGCGTAAGGGTCGAAGACCTGACGCCAGGTCAGTCCCGCGCCGGTGGGGACGAAGCCGTTCCGGGCGGCGACCTCGGCCCGGGAGTACCAGGAGTTGATCGCGGCCTGCCCGACGCTCGCCTCGGCCAGGTTCCAGCTGCGTACCAGGGCGGCGACGTCGCGGATAGGACGGCCCGCGTCCGGGGTGCCGACGGAGATTGCCGGGCGGCTGGTGTCCTTCATGGACCAGGCTGAGCCGACGCCGTCGGCGGAGTTGACGACCCGGGTCCACCGGGTGCCGCGGTCGGAGAGGACGACGGTCACGTCCTGGGGCAGGTCGTCAATGAGGGCGTCGTAGACGTCCCAGGGGCTGGACATGAGCGGGCTCCTTGTGTGGTCGGCAGCTTCTGGCCTTCGTTGGGTAAGGCGGACCTTACTGTATTCGCGTGGCAGTGGGGCGCGGACACGCTGGTCCCCGCCTACGGCAGCGGGTCCTTAAGGGGCTCGCCCGACGCCCACGAGCAGCAGGCGGGGACACCCTGAGCAGCAGGCATGAGGGCAGGGACGGGAGCGCTCAAGGCTGCTGGCGGCCTCGGCGAGCCTGAGCAGGCAGGTGTGGGCAGGGGGTGGGAATCTCGCAGGACGGGTACCGGACCGTCACGCCGGAGCAGGCAGGTGAGGGCAGGGAGGTGGGAGCCTGGCCAGCTCGCTCCCCGGCAGGAGACCGGCGTGGCATAGGCGGCGTCAGGAGACGGAGCCGTATGCTGTAGTGCACCCCATGTACCTCCCTTGCAGAACTGAGAATAGGTTATGACTGACATCTCCAATTTTTCTCCCCAGCAGGCCGCTGACCCTCAGACGTCCATGCAGGACATGGCACGGATTGCTGCTGAGCGACCTGACCTGTGGGTGTCTCTCGCGGCAAACCCGTCTCTCTACCCGGATCTGAGGGAGTGGCTGGGGAAGGTTGACGACCCGGCGGTCAAGGAGGCCCTCAGGGCCTCGGAGCAGCAGGCCTCGCCCGTCCCGGCTCCTGCCGCCGTGGACGCGCCCCCACCACCCCCGCCGCCCCCGGCGTCGGCACCGCCCCCACCGCCTCCGGCGTCGGCACCCGGTTCGGCCTCCGCTCCTGTCGCAGCTGACGCGGTCCACGCCCTCACGCCTGCGCCAGCGACCCCGTCACCCGCTACGGGTGCGCCGCTGGGACCGGAGCTGGCTGGCACGGTGGCTCCTGCGCCGTCTCCGTCGGCTGCGGCGATGGCGCCCACCGCTGTGGTCTCGCCGCAGCCGTCCGTCGCGGCGGGGCCTGCCCCGGCCCCAACCGGTGGAAGGCGACGTCGGCGTGGGTGGGTTATCGCTGCCGTACTCGTTCTTGTGCTCGCGGTCTCAGGCAGCGCGTTCGCCATCTACTCCTACTTCTTCCAGCGTGGGGCCTCCTCCCCGGATGGGGTCATGGACTCCATTGCGGAGGCGATCCCGGGCAAGGACATCCTCTCCTTGGGCAAGATGATCTCGCCGGAGGAGATCGATACCGTCACGAAGTCCGCTGACGTGATTAAGGACGGCGGTTCCGGGTCGGGTGAGAGGAGCTCCAAGGGGGATCCTGGGAGCCTCTTCTCTGAGGACGCGGTCGACAGCTACCTGGAGTCGGTTACCGTCAGCTCCTCGGAGATTCGGTACTCCGTTGACCAGAAGTCGGATGACCTGGCTATCGCCACCATATCCTCCTGGCGTCTTAACGCCAGGGTTGACCAGAGCCTGGCGGGCACGCTGCGCACGCGCTACGAGTCGGCAAAGGGCTCCAGCCTGAACCGGAAGGAGAAGGACTTCTTTGACGACCTTGACTTCTCGGACGCCACCTACAACGACGACGTCTCGAGGGACTTCTTCTCGGGTGATATCCCGCTTGAGCTGGTCCTGGTCCGGGAGGACGGGCGCTGGTACGTCTCCCCTATGATGACCTGGGCCCAGTGGGAGTACCAGAAGGCGGCGTCCAGGGATGACGACGTCAAGACCCCCGACTACCGGGCCGATTTTGAGGCCGAGGGGGCGCATTCACCTGAGGAGGCGGTCAGGAACCTGACCCAGTCGGTCCTCGACGCCCGTCGTCCCAGTGATCTGTTCGATAAGGACGTGACCGGTCTGCTCTCTTTGCCGGAACGTCGCCTGGCCAGGGTGTACGGGCCTGTCACGGTCGGTGACGACCGTAAGTACTCGTCGCGTCTCTCGGAGCACGCGCAGATTGACTGGGACCTGAGCTCAACTGATATCGGAGACGGCCGGGCCGTGGTCCGCCCCGGGAAGTCAAGGATCACCGTGTTCCCCGGTGAGGAGAACAAGGAGTTCACCCTGTCATTCGACGGCGACACCATGAACGTGAAGACCTCCGCCTCCAGGGACAACACGGCGTCGGTCAATATTTCACGACAGCTCGCTAATCCCGAACGGCTCGGGGTGGTGGTGGAGAACAGGCACGGAGGCTGGCACGTGTCCACCTCCGGGACAATTGTCAACGTCTTCAGCCTGCAGCCCTCGGAGCGTGCTCTCGACGACCTCTCCAGAATCCTGGAGGACGCGGGGATGAGTCCCAAGGACGCCAGCGACCTCGCTGACGCGGTCACCAGGTCCAGCGCCGTTGCCACCCCGGTCCTCGTGGCTGCCGATATTATTGGGCAGCTCAAGGACGTGGAGTGGCGTGGTCACAGCTACTCGGATCGTGATTCCGGTTCCACGGGCGGTAGCTACTACTACGGACAGTGCTCCCGGGGGGATATGGTGGCCTGCGACCTCCTCTATGCTACGGCCTCTAGCGATGAGAGGTCCTACGGTCGGTCCTGCGGGGGAAGGAACTACTCCCTGAAATACGGCGGGCAGTGCGAGGCGCTATACGGAAAGCACTACTGAGCCCACCACCGTCCTTCTGCCGGACTCGGCGTTCCCCGGTCGCTTAGGTGCCGTCGTCAGGCTTGGCCGCGAACGTCGAGTCCGGCAGGTGAGGGCGGAAGGCCGCCTCGGGGAGCGGACGACGCCCACGAGCAGCAGGCAGGTGAGGGCGGGCACATAATGTTAGTATATTCCACGTGTCATTAACGACTTGTTGGAGGTGGTACGGGTGACGCAGGACGGATGGCCCAGGGCGTGGGCCGCACAGGAGCGCCTGGAGCGTGGAGCTGAGCGGTTACGCAGCGCATCCGGGCAGGCCGAGGACGAGGCGGCTCGGGTCCCTGGCCTGACCACACGCCTGAAGGAGGTGAGTGGGAGTGGCTGGACGCCTGACCGCGCTGTGGTCGTGACGGTGGACGTGGCTGGTCGGCTGACCGGTCTGGAGCTGGGGTCCCGGGCGTACCTCATGGATCCGCCTGCTCTGGCTGACGTTATTCTCAGGTGCGTGAGCCAGGCCCAGGACGAGGTGGCGGAGGAGGTCTCGCAGATAGCGTCCCGGACCTGGGGAGAGGACTCTCAGCTGACCCGCCAGATAGTCCGGGCAGTGTCCGTCCGCCCGGCCGACGCCGCCCGGGAGCGGGAGAATTACAGGAGGAGCCCGCGACGTGAGCGTCTTGGAATGATTGACCCTGACGGCATTATTCGCCTGAGACGGTAGGTGATTCGCGTGTCTGGTGGGCGTCGTGGGTTGTCGCGTCTGGTGGTGGCGCTTCTTGTCGTGGTGGGCCTGGTGGGTGCGGGGGCGGGTTACCTGTGGTGGGTGCGCCCGCCGGTGCGCCGCGCCCCCCTGCCCCCAGGGATAGAGAAGGGTGAGGACCTGGTACTAGGACCGTCGATCCGGCTTGAGTTCATGTCGACCGGCGATCTCGACTTCTCCTCTCTTGGCACCCAGCGGCACGAGTGGGTCGCCTTCGTCACCTGGGCCACCAAGGACCCCACCACCAGCAGCAGGAACATAGAGCTGCGTCTGGGCCAGCCCGTCCACGTCCAGGACCTGGGAACCCTCACCCTGACCTGGGTCAGACCCGCCCCACCACCATGGGACCTGTCCGACGGCTCAGGCCCACGCCTAGGAGTAAACCTCAACCCCGACCCAGGCGTCACCCGGTGCGCGCGCACCGACGACTGCAACGAGTAGGCGCAGAATGTCAATCCATGCGGACACGCCCGCACCAGAAGACGGGCCCATAAGGACTAAGCGTTCTGACCGCGGGAAGTACTTCACTCGAACCACTATAGGCGAGAAACCTCCGAAACATCTAAGGTACAGGCACTGGTGGTCATGATCAAGTTGTCGCGAAGGAAGATGCCTCACGAACCCAGGCCTCACAGGCACAGGGCGTCCCGTGGCGTGCTGGTCCTGGTCGTCCTGGTAGCCCTGGGCTGCTCGGTGGTGGGTGGGCGTCTGCTGTATGTATGGTGGCAGCGTCCTTCCACTGAATGGGTTCCCCTGCCCCCAGGTATTGAGGAGGGTGAGACGCTGACCCTGGGCCCGGGCATACCTCCGGAGCGGACTAACTATGGTTACCTGAAGTACCGGGCGGCGCGCATTGAGAATCGTGAGTGGGTGGTGGATGTTAAGTGGCTGCGTACTGACGGCGGTGCCGACGAGGAGAAGGAGCTGCGACTGGGGGAAAGCGTCTACCTTGAGGGGCTCGGAACGATCACGCTTACGGCAGTAAGACCAAGACCAGTATTCACCTTCCCGTGGGAGGAGACCCCCTGGAACGACTACATGAAAGCTATCTTCAACCTCGAACTCGAACCCGGAATCATACTGCTGTAGCCTACGTAGACCAAAAAGCAGTCTTTTTGCTCATGTCGGTATCCGATCCATGTTTAATAGGTGCCTGTCTGAGTTAGGGTGTGGGGGTTGTGGTAGGCTGCTGGGTCGACTCGTTGCAGAGGTTGTCGCCCACTGTGCACAGGACGACTCCGGGGTCGAGGGTGAGGTTGAGCATGATATAGTCGTAGCCACCGTCTATTATTTTGGGGGGTTCCCATGGGAATCGGAAGTCGTCTGGTGGGGCTGGTGATGGTAGGGTGACGCTGAGGAGGGTGATGGTGCCCAGTCCGGTGAGGTGCGCGCTCTCGCCCAGGTGGAGTGTGGGATGCTCGTCGTCGGCGTCGTGGAGCTCCCAGTCCAGGGTCACGACCCACTGGCGGTTCTCTATCCGGCAGCTTCCCACGTAGAGTTCTCCGGCCTTTGTGTTGGTGAGGTTGTTGGCGGTCCCGCCGAGGCTTATTGTCTGTCCTGCCTCCACGTCCGGGGGCAGGGCGACGCTGTTGACGGTGGGCCACTGAATTGCGTGAGCCTCGCGCTGCCGCTGCGCCTGCCACATCCTCCAACCCACCACCGAGCAGCCCAGGGCTATCAGGGCGACCAGGACCAGCACGCCACGGGATGCCCCGTACCTGTGACGCCTGGGTCCGTGAGACATCTTCCTTCGCGACAACTTGATCATGTGGATTGGCGTTTTCTAATAGTGTATCTACTCGTTGCAGTCGTCGGTGCGCGCGCACCGGGTGACGCCTGGGTCGGGGTTGAGGTTTACTCCTAGGCGTGGGCCTGAGCCGTCGGACAGGTCCCATGGTGGTGGGGCGGGTCTGACCCAGGTCAGGGTGAGGGTTCCCAGGTCCTGGACGTGGACGGGCTGGCCCAGACGCAGTTCTATGTTCCTGCTGCTGGTGGTGGGGTCCTTGGTGGCCCAGGTGACGAAGGCGACCCACTCGTGCCGCTGGGTGCCAAGAGAGGAGAAGTCGAGATCGCCGGTCGACATGAACTCAAGCCGGATCGACGGTCCTAGTACCAGGTCCTCACCCTTCTCTATCTCTGGGGGCAGGGGGGCGCGGCGCACCGGTGGGCGTACCCACCACAGGTAACCCGCCCCCGCACCCACCAGGCCCACCACGACAAGAAGCACCACCACCAGACGCGACAACCCACGACGCCCACCAGGCACGGGTCCTGGTCCTCCTTGTCTTAGTGCGGGGTCGTGTGGGGTACCAGTCCTGTTCATGTCGTCTTCTTGGGGATGGTCCTGTCCTTGAGCGCTTGCGGGGGCCTAACTCTCTCGGAGCCTGGTAGCGCATCCTGATAGTTGTGACAGCACAGGATAACGCCTGCCTGAGTTAAGGTGTGGGGGTGGCGGTAGGCTGCTGAGTCGACTCGTTGCAGTCGTTGGCGTACATGCACATGGTGACGCCTGGGTCGGGGTTGAGGTTTACTCCTAGGCGTGGGCCTGAGCCGTCGGACAGGTCCCATGGTGGTGGGGCGGGTCTGACCCAGGTCAGGGTGAGGGTTCCCAGGTCCTGGACGTGGACGGGCTGGCCCAGACGCAGCTCTATGTTCCTGCTGCTGGTGGTGGGGTCCTTGGTGGCCCAGGTGACGAAGGCGACCCACTCGTGCCGCTGGGTGCCAAGGGAAAAGAAGCTGAGGGTACCGGTGGAAGTGCCCGCGGGTGGTATCGGGGGCTGAGGAGCAGGTCCTCACCCTTCTCTATCCCTGGGGGCAGGGGGGCGCGGCGCACCGGTGGGCGCACCCACCACAGGTAACCCGCCCCCGCACCCACCAGGCCCACCACGACAAGAAGCGCCACCACCAGACGCGACAACCCACGACGCCCACCAGACACGGCTCCATCTCCTCTCGCTTACAACACGGCCTCACAGGATTGACGGCGCCTATGAGATCTGACCAATATGGGTCTCATTAAAGTATGTCTGGTAGTCGTTTCGTGTGATCCGGATTTTACCTCCGTGAATACGGTCTCCGGACGAGTCTTTGTTTTCGCCCCATGGATTGTATAAAGTGACGTACTGGTCATCAATGTCGATGACGGCATACGTATGCCCATCTACGATCTGGTACCTCCCCTCGGCGTCGGTGTCGTCTACATTCCCGTCACCATTTGTGTCGACCCTCGCAGTGATGGTCTTGCCGCCATCGCTCGAGGCGGTGACCGGCTGATGACTATCAACCGCCTCCTCGATCTGCTTCCACTGGCCGTCGGTGTACTTGTCGTCGTCCCACCACGGCCATCCCAGGAACCCTGAGCCCCCGAAGGTGTTGAGATTCTTTGCCTTTTTCCCTGACAGGTCCTGCATCGCGTCCTCTGAGTGTCCGTCAGGAAGGTCGTCGTTCCCTATGAGCTTCCCGTAGGCGCGCTCGTACACGTTGAAAAGATCAGGGGTGCCACTGCCGTTCCCCTCGGTGTAGTAGTCGTTGACCTCGATCTCCTTCTTCTCCCCGTCCTTGTAGAAAGTCACAATGAAGGCCTTTTTGCTCTCGTCCCACCTGACGTTGTCGCGCAGCATCTTGCGGCCCGCGTCGGTCCAGGCGTAGGCCGCCAGGGAGGCCAGGAAGTAGCAGTCACCGATCCGGCCCTGATCAACTCCTGGTAGTTCCTGAGTACCATTTATCTGCGCCCGGATCCTCGCTATATCTGATTTCTTCAGCGGAGCTCGCGCGCAGGTGTGATCATCTTCGTCGCACTCAGTATCATCACTTGAGCTCGACCTGCTCGCACTACTTATGCCACTGGTGCTGAGTGCTGCGGCGGCGGTGCTGGCGGCGTGGGTGACCTCTGTCTGGATGGTGGCGGCCGCCTTGGCGATGGTGGTCAGGGCGGCCATGGCGGCCAGGGCCTTGACGGGGTCGCCCAGGGCGTCCAGGAGGAGGCTGGAGGCCTGGGCGCGCAAGGTGGCAGCGGCGTCCTGGGCCGCCCGGAGGACGCCAGCGTAGGACTCCAGCACCCCGGCGCTCCCCTGGTAGGTGGTCTGGAGGGATCCCAGGTCGGTCTCGAGACCGCCGGTGCTCTCCTGGAAGGCGGAGGCGGCCTCGCCCTGCCAGGAGGGCGTACCGGCCGCGGCCTGGCCCACCAGGCCTGCCGCACCACCCACACGCCCCCCGGCTTGCCGCCAGGAGTCGGCCACCTCCAGCACCCCGCCTGGACTACCCAGGATCTCAGGAACCAGGCCTCCCGCCAGATCCCACGCACTCGTGCTCATCGCAACCCCTCCACGTCAGGCTCGGCCGGCTGGTCGCCGCGTAGGCGTTTGGCCAGGCGCTGGTATATCTCCTCCCGGGTCTGAGGGCTGGGCGCCTGCTGACGGTGGGGCAAGTCCGCGCCCTCGGCCGGCTGGTCACCACGCAGGCGCTTGGCCAGGCGCTGGTATATCTCCTCCCGGGTCTGGGGGCTGGGCCCCTGCTGACGGTAAGGCGAGTCCGCACCCCAGCCGATCCCGGGGGCCACGGTCCCCAGACCCCCGGCCAGGGCGCCGACCTGCGTCTCTACCTCCTGGTCGGCCCGCGCGTAGTCGGCCGCCGCGGCCCCCAGCGCCTCGGCGGTCTGCTCGGCCCGGGCCGCGTGCCCACGCACCACGTCCTCGAGCTCCAGGCAGAAGGCCTGCGCCGCACTGGCCAGGACCGGACTGCCGAACGTGGCCTCACTGCCGGTGCTCGGCACGTACGCCACGCCTTCCAGGGAGTCGGCGGCCTCGAACGCCAGGGACCGCGCCCTCGTCAGCTCGCCGAGCACGACCTCCAGGGACACCGCACACCTCCACGCACACGCCTGTCTTTAGGATCCTCATTGTGAGAACTGCCACTACCCTAGTCCGGGTCATGTACAGGCAACAGCCCCCGTCCCAGTATCCGGACGCCTTCGCCCCGTCCCAGAGCCATAACCCGTATTAACCAAGGACTAACGGCCTACTAGCCTACGTCTGTACCGCCCCTGTCCCCACCGGGTGCCACGAGGCGGCGGCCAGGTGGACCGGTCGTCCCCCGTATTGTTCCTGTCCCCACCGGGTGCCATGGTGTGCCGGGCGCGGGCCAGCGGTGCCTGGCGGTCTGCGCCTGGCGGTCGATACGTTCCCAAGGTGCCGGGCGCGGGCCAGCGGCACCTGGGCCACTGCCCCCGCCTCCCACTAGCCCCCACTAGGCGGAGCCCCGAACAGCGCCAGGGCGAGCCTGGTGTGCTCCTCAGTGCCCCCGCCAGGCGGAGCCCCCGCCGTCGTGTCTCCCCGGGGCGGAAACCGGCCGCGCCTGTCCGGTTTGGGCGAGGGCGGCCGGTACGTTATGTGGCATGACGCCCTTGCTCTCCTTCTTCGGCCGCTTTCGGCGCCGCTCGGCGGATCGCGCACCCGTCCACGAGCCAGCCGTCTCCTGGGCCGCCGACCCGGAGAGCCCGGACGTCCCCGTCGAGCCGCGTGAGCCGTCCCCCGCCGAGGTCACGCCGGCCCACGGCGTCCCGGCCCCTCCGCCGCCCGTCATGCCCCCCCTGGGGGATCCCGTGCGTCTGGCCCGCGTGGACGCGGCCCTGACCTCGTGGCGCAGCGAGCTGGTGGACCTGGGGGGCGTCGCCAGCCTGGACGACATTACCGTCATCGACGGCGTCGTGGACCTCACCGCGGCCCACCCCTCCGGCCTGGCCCAGCTCTACGCGGGCCGACCCACCCACCTGACCAACCTCATCCGTGAGCACTCCGCCCTGAGCGTGGCCCGCCAGTGCCTGCGCGAGGTCGCCTCCCGCACCGAGAGCCTGGCCCGGCAGTTCGGCGTCGCCCCCGTCTATCTGGCCATTGGCGTGGCCACCTGGAACGAGACCGTCACCCGCCCCAAGGACGAGGACGACGCCGAGAACGGTGACCAGGACCCCGAGGACAAGAAGCCCGGACTGACCCCTCTGGAACGCACCACCCCCGTACGCTCCACCAGGACCGTCAACGCCCCCGTCCTGCTGCGGCCCGTGCGCCTGACCGGCCCCAACGCGGAGGCCGCCATCACCCTGGAGCCCACCATTGAGGTCAACCCCGTCCTCGTGCGCGCCCTGCGCCGCTACGGCGCCGCGGAGAACGTGGAGGCCATCGCCCGGGCCTCCCTGTCCCGGGAGGGCTTCACCCCCCGCTCGGCCCTGGCCCGTATCGGTGCGCTGGGACGTGAGTACCTGCCTGCCTTCGACGTCCACGAGCGCCTGGTCATGGGGGCCTTCGTCCACCCCGGGCAGGCCCTGGTAGAGGACTTCGACGCCGTGGAGGAGCGCGCCCGCGCCTCCGCCCTGGTAGCTGCCCTGGCCGGTGACGAGCAGGCCCGTGCCGCCCTGGACGTGACGCTGCCCGAGCCGGTGCGCACCGACCGCGCCCCCAGCGCCGAGCGGGGTATCGGCGACCTCGACCCCGCCCAGCTCGACGCCGTCGAGGCCGTCAGCTCGGGCGCCTCCCTCCTGCTCGACGCGCCCCCCGGCTCCGACGTCGCCGACACCCTGGCCGCCATCCTGGCCGACGCCGCCGCCTCCGGGCGCACCGTGCTGCACGTGCCCGCCTCCAACGCCGACGGGCACGCCGTGGCCCAGGTCCTGCGCGAGGCCGGGCTGGGAAGCATGGTCGCCGACCTCACCGAGGACCCCGACTGGCGCCGTCACGCCGCCGAGACGGTCCGCACCGCCCTGGGGGTGCAGGTCCCCGACCTGGACACCGAGTCCATTAGCCTCCAGCGCCAGCGCCTGGTGGCCGTGCGCAGACGCCTGGGCCGCTACATCGAGGCCCTCCACCGTGAGCGTGACCCGTGGGGCGTGTCCGCCTACGACGCCCTCCAGGAGCTCGCCGAGCTCACCAGCGGCCGCGCCCGGGCCCGCACCACCGCCCGGATCGCCCCCGAGCACATGGGCCGCATAGGCGCCGAGGACCTGGACCGGGCCATCTGGCTGCTGCACCGTGCCCACACCCTGGGGATCCTCAGTCCCCGGCTCTCCGCCTCGGCCTGGCGGAGCCTGGACGTCACGGACATTGACGAGGTCACCGACACCCTGGCCCGCCTGGCCCGCCTGGCCGAGGAGCTTCTGCCCACCCTCACTGAGCAGGTGCGGTCCGTCAGCGACTTCACCGGCCTGAAGCCCGCCGCCACCCTGAGCCAGTGGGACGAGCAGATGGAGGTGCTCGACGGCGTGCGTGAGTCCCTGGACGTCTTCCTGCCCGAGGTCTTCGAGCGCTCGGCCGCGGACCTGGTCATCGCCACCGCCACCCGCCGGTGGCGTGAGGAGCGCTCCATCGAGATGAAGCGCTCCACCCGGCGCCGCTTCATTAAGCAGGCCAAGGACCTGGTGCGCCCGGGCCGCAACGTCAGCGACCTGCACGGTGAGCTGGTCAAGGTGCAGCGGCGGCGGGAGACCTGGCGCCGCTACGACCCCGACAACGGCTGGCCGCGCCTGCCCCGGGGGCTGGACGACATGCAGCGCACCGCCGTGGCCACCAACGAGGTCGTGGCCGCCCTCCAGCCCGTCCTGGGGCGCGCCGAGGACGCCCCGGTCCTGGTCGACATGCCCCTGGACCAGCTGACCGAGCGTGTACGCACCCTCCTGGACGACGCCGCCAGCGCCGAGAGGATGCCCGAGGCCAACCAGGTCCTGGACGAGCTCACCGAGCTGGGGCTGGGGCCCCTGGTCAAGGACCTGGCCGCCCGGGAGGTGCCCGACAGCCGTATCGAGGACGAGCTCACCTACTGCTGGTGGATCTCCATCCTGTCCTACGCCCTGCGCCAGGACCCGGACATGGGGGGCCTGGACGCCGACGCGCTGACCGCCCTGGCCGCCTCCCTGCGTCGGCTCGACACCGCCCAGTCCGCCTCACTGGCCGGGCCGGTCCTGGCCGCCTACGCCTCCCGGGTGCGTGCCAGCGTCGACGCCGACAAGGACACCGCCCGCGCCCTCTACCTGGCCCTGTGCCGGGAGGACAAGCTGCCCCTGCGTGACATCCTGCGGGTCTTCCCCCTGGCCCTGACCGCCACCCCGGTGTGGATCGTGCCGCCCACCCTCGTGCCGCAGGTCTTCACCCCCGACGCCGTGGTGGACCTGGCGGTCCTGGACGCCTCCGCGCAGATGCCCGTGGCCCAGGTCCTGCCGGCCTTCGTCCGCGCCGAGCAGGTGCTGGTGGTCGGCGACCCGCGCCGGGACACCTTCGGCCTGGCCGCCGAGCTCGGCTCCCTCCTGCCACGGGTGACCCTGCCCCTGGGACGTCACGCGCTGGACGCGGAGATCGCCGTCTTCCTGGCCGCCAACGGCTACGACAACGTCATTGACGCCGTCCCCGCCCCGCCGGGCGCCTGGCAGCTCAGCCTGGACCTGGTCGAGGGACGCGGCATGCCCGCCCCGGGCCAGGCCGCCGTGGAGTCCGTCCCCGCCGAGGTGGAGCGGGTGG